>JBBRLM010000017.1:0-109480 GCA_038231335.1 Mycobacteriales bacterium | reverse complement strand
GGTGATCGACGCCTACTTCGACCTGGCCGACGCCATCATCACCGTGCGTCGCCTCATCCGGCTGGCCTGGACCACGCATCGTTGGGACACCCGACCCGCCCGCCGACCATGATCAACACATCAATCCGCGCGACCTCTAAGGCAAACCTGAGTCAGATTCGCACTGGCGGAAGGGTGAGGCAGCAAGATCCGCACGTGCGTGCAACGTGACTGCAACCCCCTCGCTCCTAGTGTCCCGCATCACCTGTCTCCGATGATGTGGAAGGAACCACAGAATGGCCATCTACGCGGCTCCCGGCACGACCGGCAGTGTCGTTGCCTTCAAGTCCCGCTATGAGAACTACATCGGTGGTGAGTTCGTCGCTCCCGTGAAGGGCCAGTACTTCGAGAACCCGACGCCGATCACCGGCCAGACGTTCACCGAGGTCGCCCGTGGTACCTCCGAGGACATCGAGCTCGCGCTCGACGCCGCCTGGGCCGCCGCTCCGGCCTGGGGCAAGACCTCGGTCACCGAGCGTTCGATCATCCTCAACAAGATGGCCGACCGCATCGAGGCCAACCTCGAGCTGATCGCCATCGCCGAGGCGTGGGACAACGGCAAGGCCTGTCGCGAGACGCTCGCCGCCGACATCCCCCTCGCGATCGACCACCTGCGCTACTTCGCCGGTGCGATCCGCGGGCAGGAGGGCAGCCTGTCGCAGATCGACGACGACACGGTCGCCTACCACTTCCACGAGCCGCTCGGCGTCGTCGGACAGATCATCCCGTGGAACTTCCCGATCCTCATGGCGATCTGGAAGCTGGCCCCCGCCCTCGCGGCCGGCAACTGCGTGGTGCTCAAGCCCGCCGAGCAGACCCCGGCGTCGATCCTCGTGCTCATCGAGCTCATCGGCGACCTGCTGCCCGCCGGCGTGCTGAACATCGTCAACGGCTTCGGCGTCGAGGCCGGCAAGCCGCTCGCGTCGAACAAGCGCATCCGCAAGATCGCCTTCACCGGTGAGACCACCACCGGCCGGCTGATCATGCAGTACGCGTCGGAGAACCTGATCCCGGTCACCCTGGAGCTCGGCGGCAAGAGCCCCAACATCTTCTTCGAGGACGTCGCGGCCAAGCAGGACGCGTTCTACGACAAGGCCCTCGAGGGCTTCGCGATGTTCGCCCTCAACCAGGGCGAGGTCTGCACCTGCCCGTCGCGCGCGCTCATCCAGGGCGGCATCTACAACGACTTCCTGGAGCAGTGCGTCAAGCGCACCGAGCAGATCAAGACGGGCAACCCGCTCGACACCGACACCATGATGGGTGCACAGGCGTCGAACGACCAGCTCGAGAAGATCCTCTCCTACATCGACATCGGCCGTCAGGAGGGCGCGAAGGTGCTGACCGGCGGCGAGCGTGCCGACCTCGGTGGCGACTTCGCCGGCGGCTACTACGTGCAGCCGACGATCTTCGAGGGCAACAACGCCATGCGGATCTTCCAGGAGGAGATCTTCGGGCCGGTCGTCTCGGTCACCCGCTTCAACGACTACGACGACGCGCTGAAGATCGCCAACGACACGCTCTACGGCCTCGGTGCCGCTGTGTGGTCGCGCGACGGCAACACCGCGTACCGCGCGGGCCGCGACATCCAGGCCGGCCGGGTCTGGGTGAACAACTACCACGCCTACCCCGCGCACGCGGCGTTCGGCGGCTACAAGCAGTCGGGTGTGGGTCGCGAGAACCACAAGATGATGCTCGACCACTACCAGAACACCAAGAACCTCCTGGTCAGCTACTCGCAGAACGCCCAGGGGTTCTTTTGAGTGTCAGAGTTTCTGATGAGTGAGCAGACCGCCGCGCCCGAGGCGCCCGTGCCGGAGGTGCCCGACTCCGGCACCACCGGTCGCGTGGCGATGACGCCGGCGGCTGCGGATCTCCTGCTCAAGTTGTCGGGGATCCACGGTCCACTGATGTTCCACCAGTCCGGCGGGTGCTGCGACGGCAGCTCACCGATGTGCTACCCGGACGGTGACTTCAAGCTCGGTGGGTCCGACGTGCACCTCGGCGACCTCGTCGTCGAGGGGCTGCCGGCCCCGATCGGGTTCCACATGTCGGAGTCGCAGTTCGAGTACTGGAAGCACACCCACCTCACGGTCGACGTGGTGAAGGGTCGCGGTAGCGGGTTCTCGGTCGAGTCGCCGGAAGGCGTCCGGTTCATGATCCGCTCGCGGCTGTTCTCCGACGAGGAGTCGGCAGCACTGAACGGCGTGTGATCCGCCACGGCGGGGCCCGGACCACCAGGTCCGGGCCCTGTCGTGTTCATCGACGAAAGGACGACGACGATGTCCGAGACCCTGCGCAACCTGATGAGCCTGCCCAAGGCGCCGGCGAACCTCGCCGACTCCACCCTGATCATGATCGATCTCCAGAACACCTACACCCGCGGCATCATGGAGTTGGAGAACGTGGAGCCGGCCATCGACGAGGCCGCGGTGCTGCTCGACCGCGCCCGCAGCGCCGGGATCCCGATCTTCCACATCATGCACGACGCCGGGGAGGGTTCTCCGTACGACGTGAAGGGCGAGATCGGCCAGATCGTCGACCGCGTCGCTCCTCGCGACGGCGAGACGGTGATCGTCAAGAACTTCCCGAACTCGTTCACGGCCACCGAGCTGAACGACCGGCTGGCCCCCGGATCGAACCTGATCCTGGCCGGGTTCATGACGCACATGTGCGTGAACTCGACCGCCCGCGGCGCGTTCAGCCTCGGGCACAGCCCGTCGGTGGTGGCGGGCACGACCGCCACCCGTTCGCTTCCGGGCGTCGACGGCACCGAGGTGTCCGCCGCGGCGTTGCAGGCCACCAGCCTGGCCGCGATCCAGGACCTGTTCGGCGTGGTGGTGCCGAAGGCTTCCGACATCCCGGCCTGAGCGCGGCTCCGCCGCCCGTGCGCGGTGATCAGTGCCCGGCAGCGATAACCGCGCACGACCACAGTCAGCGGGCAACCGGCTCGCGAGGGGTGAGCCGGTCGTCCAGCTCCTGGAGCGTCGCGGCGGCCGGAGCCGCGATGCCCACCCCGCGGCCGTGCCGGACCTCGGGCTCGCGGACGTTGATCCTGATCAGGGCACCGGTGGTCGCACTCGCCTGCTCGGCCTCGCGCCGGACCGTGGGAACCGCCGTGCCCGCCCCGATCTCGACGACGACCAGCCCGGCCCGGTGCTCGCGCACCCACGCCCGATGGGCCCGCATCTGCTCGGCGGTGCGGTCGGGGATCCAGTCCGAGTCGCCGAACATGAGGATGTTGGGGCGGGCGAGCGCCCCGCAGTCGGGGCACGACGGCAGCGGCGAGACGGCGCGCATCGTCGCCTCGTCGACCTCGACGGTGACGCCATCGGCCGTCCACACCGGTTGTCCACAGTCGAGGATGCACTGCAAGTGATGGATGGAGCCGTGGCACTCGGCGACATCGATCAGCCCGGCCTTCTGGAACTGCCCGTCGACGTTCGACGTGAAGACGCGCGTCGGAAGGGGCCAGTTCCGCAGCACCTCGAAGCCGGCGTGCGGCACCGTCGCCCGGTAGAGCCCGAGCCGGTGGCCGTAGAACCCCCACGCGAGCTCGGGGTCCGAGGCGAAGTGCATCGGATCGGCGATCTCCTCGAACCGCAGGCCCAGTGCCCGATAGGGCGGGTAGGCGCGCCAGAATCCCTCGGGCCCGCGGAAGTCCGGCAGCCCGGAGTCGACGCCCATCCCGGCGCCGGCGCACACCAGCAGCGCGTCGGCGCCGTCGATGAGCTCCGCAGCGCGGTGGAGATCCCGGGTCAGGACATTCCCGCCAGGTCGACCACCTCGAACTCCAGCACGGACGAACCGGTGCCGACCGGCCGCGCCCGCTCGCCGGAGTGGGCCTCCTGCATCGAGCCCTTCATCCAGTTCTGGAAGTCCTCGTCGGTCTCCCAGTGGGTGACGATGAAGTAGCGGGTCTCGCCGGAGACGGGGCGGAGCATCTGGAACGAGATGAACCCCGGCTCGCCATCGACGGCGTGCAGCCGGTGGGCGAACCTCTTCTCCAGCTCGGGTCCGGCGCCCTCGGGAACCTCGATCGCATTGATCTTCACGACAGCCATGCCTCCTAGGCTAGACGTCGTGCGGACGAGCGACGGCGTCGAACTGCGTGTGGTGGATCTCGGCGGTGAGGGCCCGCCGATCCTGCTGCTGCACGGCCTGATGGGCTGCGCGGCCACGTGGGAGCCGGTGGCGCACTGGCTCTGCACGCACGGACGCGTCCACGGTCTCGACGCCCGTGGCCACGGGCGCTCGCAGGCCCGTGGACCCTGGAGCACGCAGCGCATGGCCACCGACGCCGCCGAGGTCCTCGACGAGCTCGGCCCGGCCGTGGTGATCGGCCACTCGATGGGCGGGCTGCACGGCCTCGTGCTCGCCGCCCGCCGTCCCGACCTGGTGCGGGCGCTGGTCGTCGAGGACATGGCCGTCGACTTCCGGGGTCGTAGCACAGAGGACGCCCGCGCCTGGTTCGGCGCGCTGCCGCAGCCGTTCCCGTCGCTTGCGGCGGTGCGGGAGGCGTTCGGGCACCCCCGGCCCGAGTTCGGCGACTACATGGCCGAGTGCGTCGAGGAGAGGGGCGACGGCTACCACCTCCTCTCGCGTATCGACGACGTCGTCGAGATCGCGGCGGAGTGGGCGGTGGTGGACCACTGGGCCGACCTCGACGCCGTCCGCTGCCCCGTGCTGCTGCTGGAGGCGGAGCAGAGCGTCGCCCCGCCGGGGCAGATGGCGGAGATGGCGGGCCGGCTGGCCGACGCCCGCCACGTGCAGGTTCCCGGCACCGGCCACCTGCTGCACGCGGCGGCCCCGCAGGCCTACCGCTCAGCGGTGGAAGCTCTGCTCGCTGAGGTCCGGAAGCGCTGATCACGGCGAGATGGCGGTCTGTGGATCACCACGAGCCACCATCTGCCCGTGATCACCGAGGTTGGGGCCTGCCCGATATGCGGTTTTCACCCAACGGTGGTCGGGATCGTGGCCACCCGGAACCGGTCAGTCGACGTCCACGCCGACGACGCGGGCGCGGATCGGGTCGACCGGGTGTAGGGCGGCGAACGCCTCGGCCGGTCGCCCGGTGGCGAGCACGCAGTGTGGCAGCCAGGCGCCCGGCAGGTAGGCGGCCACCGGCCCCTTGACCCGCCCGGCCAGCGCGTCGTGGACGGCGCCGTGCACGGCGAGCAGCTCCACGTCGACCACGGCGGCGAGCACCAGTTCGTCGGGCCGCCCGGCCACGGTGCCGAGAGTGGCGAGCCAGAGAGAGGGCAGCGCGAGCACACGCAACTCGTCGGCAAGGGCGGCGCGGGCGGCCTCCGGGATGGAGGTGGCGGCCGCGACGATCACGGAGGGGTCGGCGCCGACGCGCAGCGAGGCGATGGCGGAGCAGGCAGCGGAATCAAGCCGGAACCGCACGGTCTGTACCACGAAACCCCGCCCCCTCCCGACGAACGGCACTGTCGTCGGAACCTATGCGACGAGAGTGCCGCTCGTCGGGAGGGGTGGCTATGCGGGCAGGGCGAATCGTCCGTCGGGGAGTTGTTCGGCCAGGCCGTCGACCAGCAGCGAGTGCAGGCACTTGTCCCGCTGGCCCGCGTCGGACCACGCCCGGTCCAGCGCCGCACGGTCGACGGGTTCCGATGCGTCGCGCAGGACGTCGAGCAGGCGGCCGCGCACCTGGCGGTCGGTGCCGGCGAAGCCCTGCACGGGATTGCGCGGACCGGTGTACTCGGGGCGGCCGTTCGCCTGCCAGGCGCAGATCTCACGGACGGGGCAGGCGTCGCAGCGCGGCGCCCGCGCCGTGCAGACCAGGGCGCCCAGCTCCATGAGGCCGATCGAGATCGCGGCGGCCGTGGCGTCGTCGGAGGGGAGCAGGGCGTCGACGTCGGCGAGGTCGGTCTTCGTACGGGCCGGGCCGGCGTCACCGGCGCCGTGCACCGCTCGGGCGACGACGCGGCGAACGTTGGTGTCCACCACCGGGCAGCGCAGCCCGTACCCGAACGCGGCGACGGCCCGGGCGGTGTACGAACCGACGCCGGGAAGCGCCTCGAGAGCATCCACGTCGGACGGGACGACGTCACCGTGCTGCTCGGCGATCATGCCGGCCGCGGCGTGCAGTCGCAGCACGCGCCGCGGATAGCCGAGCTTGCCCCAGGCGCGCAGCACGTCGGCGCGCGACGCCGCGGCGAACGTCGACGGGCGGGGCCAGCGCTCCATCCAGTCGAGCCAGATCGGCTCCACGCGCGCCACGGGAGTCTGCTGGAGCATGAACTCGCTGACCATGACGCCCCACGGCGTGGTGTCGGGCCGGCGCCATGGCAGGTCGCGCTTGTTGTGGACGTACCAGTCGAGCACGAGATCGGGCAGTGGCACGAGGACCGATCGTGCCACGGGGGTCGTGCGCGGATATCGGCGCCGGGGCGACGATATCCGCGCACGGGCGGCGGAGCCGCTACACGACCTCGTTCAGCTTCCCGGTGGCCACGTCGAACACGAAGCCGCGCACCTGGTCGGTGTGCGGGATGAACGGGCTGGCCTTGATGCGGTTGACCGACTGGCGGACGTCCTCGTCCAGGTCGGGGAACGCCTCGGCGGCCCACTCGGGCTTGATGCCGGTCTCGTCCTGGATCGACTTCTTGAAGCCGTCGTCGGTGAAGGTCAGCATCCCGCAGTCCGTGTGGTGGATGAGGATGATCTCCTTGGTGCCGAGCAGTCGCTGGCTGATGGCCAGGGAGCGGATCTCGTCGTCGGTGACGACGCCGCCGGCGTTGCGGATCACGTGCGACTCGCCCTCGTTGAGGCCGAGGATCCCGTAGACGTTGAGGCGGGCGTCCATGCAGGCGAGGACGGCGATGTGCTTGGCCGGGGGCAGCGGCAGGGGGCCCTGGAAGGACTCGGCGTACTTGGCGTTGTTGGCGAGCAGGTCGTCCGTGACGGACATGGGTTCTCCTGGTGAGGGTGCCGCGGGCTGATCAGCCCACGACGGAAAGGGTGGGCACAGCAGTGGCCGCGCGGCGACCAGGGAGGGGTGCGGTCGCGCTACGCGGCCGGGCGACAGAACTCGTCGAAGTGCGTGACGCGACGGCTCGGCCAGAAGGCCTCCAGCATCATGCGCATCACAGCATGAGTCTGACGCGTTGGACTGGTCGGGGCAAGACGCGTGCACGGCGGCGCGCCGCGCCGATGCCAATCCGCAACTTTCAGTAGTCAATCCGATACCGTGTGTCACATGTGGGAGCCGGTGGGACCGCTGCCCGCGTCCGTCTACTGGAGACGGCGCTGGCTGGCGGTCGCATCGACGGTGGTGGCGGTCCTGCTCGTGATCTGGTCGTTGGCCGCACTCCTCGGTGGTTCCCGCGAGCCCGACATCACCGCCACCCGCACCGCCGACACGGCGGTCCTGAGCGCTCCCCAGCAGGCCCCTCCGTCCTCGGCCCCGGTGTCGACCGGTCCGACGGCCCCGACCGGCTCGACCGCGATGGCCCCACCGTCGCAGTCGACGTCCTCGCCGTCGGCTCCCCAACCGTCAGCACCGTCGAAGCCGGGGGCGGAGGGGTCACCCTCTCCGGCCCCTCCTGTCGCCTCGGTCGGGGGGACCCCGGCCACGACGTCGGAGGAGCTGCGGCCCGACGAGACCCCCCGGAAGTCGGTTCCCGCGGCCACTCCCGTGCCCGTCCCCCCGACCGGCCCGGTGCCCTGCACCAACGCGATGCTGACGGTCGGATCGGAGATCGACCGGCCGCAGCACAGGGTCGGGGACAAGCCGGTGCTGCGTCTCGTGATCACCAACACCAGCTCCCAGCCCTGCGTGCGGGACCTCGACTCGGCCAAGCAGGAGATCGTGGTCTGGAACAGCAACCAGTCCGCGAAGCTGTGGTCCAGCAACGACTGCTCCAACGCCTCCAGCACCGACCTGCGCACGCTGGTGCCGGGCCAGCCCGTCGCGTTCGCCGTGACGTGGGCCGGCCGGACCTCGACGCCGGGATGTGCCCAGCCCCGCACGGTCGTCCCCGCGGGCAACTACCGGGTGCTGACGCGGCTCGACGACATCATCAGCCCGCCGACCCTGTTCACGCTCACGCCCTGAAATCGGCTGGCCCGCCCGATTAACGTCGGGGAATGCAGGTCAGGTTCACCAGGTCGGGCATTCGTCGCTACGTCGTGGCGATCGAACGTGAGCAGGGTCCGCCGCTGGTGCCGCGCGGCGGCCCGGGCTACGACGACCACATGCCACACGATCTCGCGCACTACGTCGTCGAGGAGCAACTCGGCCTCGCGCTCGGCGTGTTCGGGCAGCTCGCGGCGGGCGGTGGCGGGATGTTCGTCCCCGCTCCTGCCGACCGCACGGTCGGCGAACGGCGCCGCGTGCAGCGCATCGCGGCCGAGGGACGGCCGGACATGATCCGTTCCGAGGCCGCGGTCCGGGTGTGCATGGCACGGTGGCAGGCGCGCACGGGGCGCGCGTCGGGCCCGGTCGCCGCCGATCACGACGGCGTCGTCACCCCGGCGGAGATGGAGCGCGTGGTGGCCCGGATCGAGGAGCTGGCCGCCCGCTGGCACGCGCTGCCCGACGGCGGATCGCTGGTGCTCGAGTGGCCCGCCCGGTTCACCGGATCCGGTTCAGCACCGACCCGACGTCGGGCACCTCGATGAGCTTCATCCCCGCGGGTGCCGCGCCGCTGTCGGGCGGCACGAGCGCCTGGGTGAAGCCCAGCCGCGCCGCCTCGGCCAGCCTGCGCTCCAGGCCGGTGACCCGGCGCACCTCGCCGGCGAGCCCGATCTCGCCGAGCACCACGACGTCGGCGGGCAGCGCCACGTCGCGCTTGGCGGACGCGATGGCCAGCGCGAGCGCCAGGTCGGCGGCGGGCTCCACCACACGCATCCCGCCGACGGTGGCGGCGTAGACCTCGGCGTCGTGCAGCCGGACCCCGCCGCGCTTCTCCAGCACGGCGAGCAGCATCGCGACGCGGGCGTTGTCGAGCCCGCTCACCGCGCGGCGCGGGCTGGGGATGTCCTTGCCGGTGACGAGCGCCTGCAACTCGGCAGGGAGGGGCCGGCGGCCGTCCATCACCACGGTGACGGCGGTGCCCGGCACCGGTGGGCCGCCGAAACGCTCCAGGAACAGCCCGGACGGATCCGGCATGCCGACGATGCCGGAGTCGCGCAGCTCGAAGCAGCCCACTTCGTCGGCGGGCCCGAAGCGGTTCTTCACCCCGCGCACCATGCGCAGCGTCGAGTGCTTGTCGCCCTCGAACGACAGCACGACATCCACGAGGTGCTCCAGCACGCGCGGGCCGGCGATGTTGCCGTCCTTGGTGACATGTCCCACGAGGACGACCGGCAGCCCGCGCTCCTTGGCCAGCCCGGTGAGCGCCACCGTGACCGCGCGGGTCTGGGTGACCCCGCCCGGCGTGCCGTCGACCTCGCTGGTGGACATGGTCTGGATCGAGTCGACGACCAGCAGGTCGGGGCGCAGTTCGTCGATGTGCCCGAGGATCGAGCCGAGGTCGGACTCCGCCGCGAGGAACAGCTCGTCGTTGACCACGCCCGTGCGCTCGGCGCGCAGCCGGACCTGCCCGGCCGACTCCTCGCCTGTGACGTAGAGCACGCGACCGGTGGACTTCGCCGCCACCTCCAGGAGCAGCGTCGACTTGCCGACGCCCGGCTCACCCGCGAGCAGTACGACTGACCCGGGTACGAGGCCGCCACCGAGGACCCGGTCCAGTTCGGAGACGCCGGTGGGCCGGGCCCGGGCCGAGTCCAGCTCGACCTCGGCTATGCGCCGGGCCGGGCTCGTCGGAGCGCCGGCGGCGATCTTCGCCCGTGGCGGGGCGGCCGCCGCGGCCACCTGCTCGAGCGTGCCCCAGGCCTGGCAGGCCGGGCAGCGGCCGACCCACTGCGCGGTGCGGTGGTCGCAGGCCGTGCACCGGAACGTGGCCCTGGCTGTGCGCGGCCGGGAGGTCACCCCGCGGCCGACTCCTTGCGCGGGCCGGTCGGGTTGCCGACCGGAACACTGACGGTGACGGCGCCGGCCTTCTGGAACGTCAGGGTGACCGGGTAGCTCAGACCCGGCCGGATCTCCTGGTTGACGCCGATCAGCACGATGTTGGCGCCCGTGGGCTCCGCGTCCGGTGCGAGGGCCGCACTGGTGGGGGCGGCCGAGGCGGGCTGGGTCGACGGGGTGGGCGGGGCGGTGGGGGTGGTGCCCTGGACGGGCGCAGCGACGACCGGCGCGGGCTGGCCCTCGACGAGCAGCACGCGGCCGCCGGAGACCGTGACGTTGCCGGTGATCCGTACCGAACGGGCCACCGGGCTGCTCGCGGAGACGAGCTTGTCGTCGGTGGCGGCGGAGTTGACGATCGTCAGCTCGAGCGGTGCGTTGCCGCCACGGGTGTAGACGCTGGCGGTCGGGGTGGCCGTGTACTCGAACTGGGCCTCGCGGATCGCGATGGCGCCGACGTTGGCCTGAGCACCACTCACCGCGGAGACCTGCGTGCTGGTCTGGGTGATCTGACCTGCGCCGCACCCGGCGAGGGCGATGGCCCCGATCACGACGCCGATGGCGGCGACTCCGGTCCGACGGGTGCGCGGGCTGCGGCTCACGGGTGGGCGTCCTTCCGGGCGGATGCTGCTGAGCGGCTGGGCGATCTGGGGAGAGGCTGGACGAACCCTAGAAGGGCTGGGCCGTACCCGACTGCTCCCCGATCAGCCTAGTCGGGCGGTTACGGAGCTGCCGACGCGGCCGTTCGCTGCACGTTTCCGAAGTGTTGTCAATCCCCTGACCTGCGCGTACAGGTCGGACCGGGCGGCGGCGTCCCCCCGGGCCGTGTTAACCTGGTGGAAGCGAAAGGGGCAGAGGACACATGGTTTTCAAGGTCGGAGAGACCGTTGTCTACCCGCACCACGGTGCCGCACTGATCGAGGCGATCGAAACCCGGACCATCAAGGGCGAGGCACGCGAGTACCTCGTCCTGAAGGTAGCCCAGGGCGATCTCACCGTGAAGGTTCCCGCCGAGAACGCCGAGGTTGTCGGGGTTCGCGACGTGGTCGGCCAAGAGGGTCTCGACAAGGTGTTCGAGGTGCTTCGCGCCCCCCACACCGAGGAGCCCACCAACTGGTCGCGTCGGTACAAGGCGAACCTCGAGAAGTTGGCGTCGGGTGACGTGAACAAGGTGGCAGAGGTCGTCCGCGACCTGTGGCGCCGTGAGAAGGACCGCGGCCTGTCCGCGGGCGAGAAGCGCATGCTGGCCAAGGCTCGGCAGATCCTCGTCAGCGAGCTCGCGCTCGCGGAGGGCACCGACGAGGAACGCGCCGAGGTTCTCCTCGACGAGGTTCTCGCCACGGCCTCTGCCTGAAGTTCCACGCACGCACCGCCGGTCCCGATCCCCGCGTGAACGTCCTCGCGGTGGTCGTGGCCGGCGGTTCCCGTTCGCCGGGTGCCCCGGATGCCCTGACCCTCGTGGGCGGCGTGCCGATGGTGGTCCGGGCCGTGCGCGCGGTTCTGACGTCGGGAGTGGTCGACCGCGTCGCGCTGCGCGGTGAGCGTGTGCACGAGCTCGTGCACGCCTGTGCCGGGCTGCCGGTGGAAGCCTGGCAGTCCACTGCCCACGACGTTGCTGCACAGCACGTCGGAGCGGATCACGTCGGGGCACACACCGGTCAACGACCTGATGCCACGAACGGTGACGATCCGATCGCGGAGCGCATCGTCGTCCTGCACGAGGCCGCCCGCCCGCTGACCCCACCCGCGTTGTTCCGCGTCGTCCTGGACGCCGTCCGGGCCGGTCACCGGGCCGTGGTGCCGGTGCTGCCGCTGACCGACACCGTGAAGATGATGGACGCCGCGGGGTTGCTGCGGGCAACGCCGGACCGGTCCGGCCTGCGGGTCGTCCAGGCCCCGCATGCGTTCCGTGCGTCGGACGTCCACTTCGGACCGGTGGCTGCGGGGGCCCATGCCGTGCCGGGTGATCCGCTGGCCTTCGCCGTCCGCACACCGTGGGATCTGGAGATGGCCGAACTGCTGCTGGAGGAGGGGCCGTGAGAGTCGGAGTGGGCACCGACGTGCATCCCGTCGAGGTGGGCCGCGAGTGCTGGGTCGCGGGGCTGCGCTGGGAGGGCGTCGACGGCTGCTCCGGGCACTCCGACGGCGACGTGGCCGCCCACGCGCTGTGTGACGCGCTGCTCTCGGCCGCCGGGCTCGGTGATCTCGGCGCGGTGTTCGGCACCGGCCGCCCCGAGTGGGCCGGGGCGAGCGGGGTGACGCTCCTCGCGGAGGTGCGCCGGCTGATCGGCGCGGAGGGCTGGGCGGTGGGCAACGCCGCCGTCCAGGTGATCGGCAACGCCCCCAAGATCGGCACCCGCCGGGCCGAGGCCCAGCAGGTGCTCACCGAGGTGCTGGGCGGGCCGGTGTCGGTGTCGGGCACCACCACCGACGGGCTCGGCCTCACGGGCCGGGGCGAGGGCCTCGCGGCGATCGCCACCGCCCTGCTGATCCCCACCGCTACCTGACCGCCCACCCCGCCACATGGTCACCTGTGGCTGTGGGAAGTCGCTCGTGAACAGCCACAGGTGACCGTGTGGCGGATCTCAGGGGGTTGCGTCGAGGCGCGACTGGATCTCGTCGGGAGTCAGGTCCTCCGAGTGCTGGGCCAGCATCCACTGGTGGCCGAAGGGGTCGCGGAGCCGGCCGCCGCGGTCGCCGTAGTCGTGGTCGGACACCGGGAAGATCACGGTGGCCCCCGCCGCGACCATGCGTTCGGCCACGGCGTCGGCGTCCGACACGTCGAGCGACATGATCACGGGTGTGCCGCTGCCACCCGGGGCCGCGTCGCCGTCGCCCGCGTCCTTGACGGCGAACCGGACGGGGCCGGCGACGACGACGGAGTGCACCACCCGGCCGTCGACCGTGTAGCGCTCGGTGACCTCGCCGCCGAACGCGGCGACGTAGTAGGCGAGGGCCCTGTCGGCGTCGTCGACGACGAGTCGGGGCTGGAGTCCGAGGATCTGCGTCATGCCCCGATCCTGACGTGTTGTGACCAGCCCGTCATGGACGAAACGGAACTCCGTACGCTAGGCGGGTGAGCCTCAGACTGTTCGACACCGCCACGAGGAAGCAGCGTGACTTCGTCCCGCTGCGGGCCGGGGCTGCGTCGATCTACGTCTGTGGGGCCACCGTGCAGGGTCTGCCCCACATCGGGCACGTCCGCTCGGGCCTGAACTACGACGTGCTGCGCCGCTGGCTCACCCATCAGGGGCTCGACGTCACGCTCGTCCGCAACGTCACCGACATCGACGACAAGATCCTCACCAAGGCCGCGGCCGCGGGCCGTCCGTGGTGGGAGTGGGCCGCCACCCACGAGCGGGCGTTCCAGGCCGCGTACGACGTGCTGGGCTGCCTGCCGCCGTCGATCGAGCCGCGGGCCACGGGCCACGTCACGCAGATGGTCGAGCTCATGGCGCGGCTCATCGATGCCGGGCACGCCTACGCGGCGGGCGGCGACGTCTACTTCGCGGTGCGTTCGTTCCCCGCCTACGGCGCGCTGTCGGGGCAGAAGGTGGACGAGGCCGTCCAGGGTGAGGGCGAGGCCACCGGCAAGCGCGACCCCCTGGATTTCACGCTGTGGAAGACCACCAAGCCCGGCGAGCCGTCGTGGCCCACACCGTGGGGGCCCGGGCGCCCCGGCTGGCACCTCGAGTGCTCGGCGATGGCCACCACGTACCTCGGGCCGGAGTTCGACATCCACGGCGGCGGCATCGACCTGATCTTCCCGCACCACGAGAACGAGCAGGCCCAGAGCCACGCGGCCGGCGACGGTTTCGCGCGGTTCTGGCTGCACAACGCCTGGGTCACCATGGGCGGCGAGAAGATGTCCAAGTCGCTGGGCAACACGCTGGCCGTCGACGCGCTGCTGAAGCAGGCGCGCGGCGTCGAGATGCGCTACTACCTGGTCGGCAAGCACTACCGGTCCAACATCGAGTTCTCCGACGTGGCGCTGCAGGAGTCGGTGGCGGCCTACCGGCGCATCGAGTCCTTCGTGCACCGGGTGCGCGAGCGCGTCGGCGCCCCCGAGCCCGGCGTACTGTGCGCCGAGTTCACGGCCTCGATGGATGACGACCTGGGTACTCCCGGGGCGCTGGCCGCCATCCACGGCACCGTGCGTGAGGGCAACACCGCCCTCGACGCGGGTGACCGGACGGCGGCGGCCGGGGCGGCGGCGTCCGTGCGCGCGATGACCGGTGTGCTCGGTCTCGACCCGCTCGACCCCCGCTGGATCGTCGGCGACGGAGCCGGCGACGCCGCGACGGGTGCGCTCACCGCACTCGTCGACGATCTGCTCGTGGTGCGGCAGGAGGCGCGGGCCAACCGTGACTTCGCCACCGCGGACGAGGTGCGCGACCGCCTCACCGCCGCCGGCGTGTCCGTGGAGGACAGCGCCGACGGACCCACCTGGTCGCTCAAGAATGCTTGACCCGAAGTCTGATGGAGTGACGTGAGATGGCCGGCAATTCCCAGCGTCGCGGAGCGATGCGCAAGGACGGCACCAAGAAGGGGATGGTCGTCGGTTCCGGCGGCCAGCGGCGCAAGCAGCTGCAGGGCAAGGGGCCCACGCCGCCCAAGGAGGAGCGCCCGTACCACCCCGCGGCGCGCAAGGCCAAGCTCGCGGCCCGGGCAGCGGAGAACCACGGCCGCGGCAAGGTCGCGGGCAACCGGCGCAAGGCCGGCGACGGCGAGACCCCGGAGACGGTGCTCGGCCGCAACCCGGTGGTCGAGTGCCTGCGGGCGGGCGTGCCCGCCACGGCTCTGCAGGTGGCCATCGGCATGGGCGCCGACGAGCGCGTGGCCGAGGCCGTGCAGCTTGCGGCCGACGCCGGCATCTCGATCCTCGAGGTCCAGCGCGGCGAGCTCGACCGGATGGCCGGTGGCGCCCTGCACCAGGGCCTCGCGCTCACGGTGCCGCCGTACGCCTACGCCCACCCGGACGAGCTGCTGGAGATCGCGGCCGAGTCGCGCGCGCCCGGCCTCATCGTGGCGCTCGACGGCGTCACCGATCCCCGCAACCTCGGCGCCGTCGTGCGCTCGGTGGGAGCGTTCGGAGGGCATGGCGTGGTCGTGCCGCAGCGGCGTGCTGCCGGTATGACGGCCGTCGCATGGCGCACGTCGGCGGGGGTGGCCGCACGGCTGCCCGTCGCCCGCGCCACGAACCTGACCCGCACGCTGCAGGAGTTCGCCCAGGCCGGCTACATGATCGCCGGGCTGGACGCCGAGGGCACGGTGTCGCTCGACGAGTTCGACATGGCCCGCGACCCGCTCGTCATCGTGATCGGCTCGGAGGGCAAGGGCCTCTCGCGGCTGGTCAAGCAGACCTGCGACGTCACGCTCTCGATCCCGATGGCTGGGCCCGTCGAGTCCCTGAACGCGTCCGTTGCGGGCGGCGTGGTGCTGGCCGAGGTCGCTCGCCGTCGTCGTATGGGTTGAGACCCGACCGTGCGCGCATAACGCTGTTCCCACGACCATATCCGCGCACGACCCCCCAGGGTCAGCCGACGCGGACCTGGCCCCGGGCCCGGCCCACCAGCCGACAGCCGACGTAGCAGAGGAACGCGATGGTGGCGACGTAGCCGGAGATCGGGAGGCCCGGGGCCAGTGACAGCACGGTGCCGCCGAGCAGCGCGAGCTCCGCGAACGCGACGGCGAGCAGCGTGGCCGTCAGGGGGTTGGCCGTGACCCGGGCCGCCGCGGCGCCCGGGATCACGGTCACGGCGAGCACGATCACCGCCCCGACGATGGGCACGGCGATCGCGGTGGTCAGCGCGATGAGCACCGCGAACAGCGGCGACAGCAGCCGGGTGGGCACCCCGCGGGCCAGCGCGACGTCAGGGTCGGTGCTGGCGAACAACAGGGGCCGGTAGACCACGGCGAGGATCGCGAGCACCACCAGGACCACCGCGGTGAGCACCCACAGGTTCGTCGAGTCGACCGACACGATCGAGCCGGTGAGCAGGCCGAACTTGTTGGCCGCGCGTCCGTCGTAGAGCGAGATCATCAGAACGCCGAGGCCGAGGCCGAACGCCAGCACGACGCCGATCACGGAGTCGCGTTCCCGCTGGCGCAGGCCCAGCAGTCCGAAGACGAGGCCCGCGAACACCGCGCCCACCACGGCGCCGACGCTCACGCTGACGCCGATCAGCAGGGCCGCGGCCCCACCGGTGAACGCGAGCTCGGCGGTGCCGTGCACGGCGAACGCCATGCCGCGAGCGACGATCAGGGGGGCCAGCACGCCCGCGACCAGGCCGAGCAGCGCGGCGGCGACGAGCGCGCTCTGCACGAACGGCAGCCCCAGCAGTTGCCCGGTGCCGTCGAGGGTGAAGAGGCGGTCGAGGAGGTCCATCATGCCCAGTGCTCCAGGGCCGGTGGGACGGCTGGAACAGGTGCCGTGACGGTGGCCGACTTGAGCATCAGTGCGCCGCCTCGGCGCCCACGACGACCAGCCGGTTGCGCACCCGCAGGACGTCGACCTCGGTGCGGTAGAGCTCCGACAGCGCCCCGGAGGTCATCACCTCGTCGGGGGTGCCGATCCGGAACCGGCCGTTGACCAGGTAGAGGACGCGGTCGACGAGCGGCAGCACCGGGTTGATCTCGTGGGTCACGAACAGCACCGCGGTGCCGGCCGTGCGTCGCCGTTGCTCGACCAGTTCGGTGACCACCCGCTGGTGGGCGAGGTCGAGCGAGAGCAGTGGCTCGTCACACAGCAGCACGGACGGATCCCCCACCAGGGCCTGGGCCACGCGCAGCCGCTGCTGCTCCCCCCCGGAGAGTCGCCCGACCGGGGCGGAGGCGTAGCGGGTGGCGCCCACCGACTCCAGGGCGGCGCGCACCTTCTCACGCCGCTCGGCGCGGTGGCGCAGGCCGATCCCGAGCCGGTGCCCGTCCAGGCCGAGACCGACGAGATCGCTCGCGCGGAGCGTGAGGTCCTCGGGCAGCGCCTTCTGCTGCGGGATGTAGCCGATGGCGCGGCTGCCCCGGGCCGGTGGGGTGCCGTCGACCAGGACGCTCCCCGAGTGCAGCGGCTGCAGCCCGAGCAGCACGCGGAGCAGCGTGGTCTTTCCCGAGCCGTTCGGCCCGAGGATCGCGAGGAACTCTCCGGGGGAGACGTCGAGGTCCAGCCCCTCCCACAGGGTGCGCTCGCCGAACCGTAGCGAGGCTCCGCGCAGCGTCACCGCGGTGGCGGTCTCCTCGCGCGCGCCGCGTGGTGCCACCGTGGTCACGTGCCGCCCTCCATCCGTCATACCCCGCCGAGAGCAGTGCCGAGGCCGTCGACCTGCTGCGTCATCCAGGACACGTAGTCGGTGACGCCGGCCGGCAGCGTCTCGGTGACCGGGACGACCGGCACGCCGCCGGCCCTGGCGGCCTGCTCGACCTGCTTGGTGAGGGGGGTCTCGGTCTGTGCGTTGGGCAGCAGGACCTTCACCTTGTCCGCGCCCTGGAACGTTGCAAGGGTAGCCGCCAGCACGGCGGCGGGCGGGTCGGTGCCCTCCTCGACGGCCTCGGAGAACTGCGCGGGCGTCGCGTCGACCAGCCCGGCCGCCTGCACCAGGTACAGCGGCACGGGCTCGGTGATCGCCACCTTCTGTCCTGCGTACTTCGCCTTGATCGCCGCGAGCTTCGCCGTGAGGACGTCGATCTTCTGGCCGAAGGCCGCGGCGTTGGCGCTGAACGTCGACGCCTGGGCCGGGTCGGTCGTCGTGAGGTCGGCGGCGAGCGTCCCGGCCAGCTTCTTGACCGTCGGCAGGCTGTACCAGACGTGCTCGTTGAACGGCGTGCCCGCGGGCGCGGCGGCCTCCAGCCCCGACAGGGTCGCGACGTCGATGGCGGCCGGCTTGGCGCTCGAGGCGCCCAGCAGCTTGGTGGCGAAGTCGTCGTAGCCCGCACCGTTGTAGATCACGACCTTCGCCTCGTTCACCGCGACGGCGTCGGTCGGCTTGGCCTCGTACTCGTGCGGGTCGGCGTCCGGGCTGTTGATGATGGACGTGACGGTGACGGCGTCCCCGCCGACGGCCTGCGCGATGGCGCCGTAGACGTCGGTGGAGGCGACGACCGACAGCTTCGCCGGGCCACCGGAGGAAGGGGCGGCGGCGCTCGACCCGCACGCGGCGAGCGTGAGCGCGGCCATGGCGGCGAGGGCCGGCGTGAGGATCGCGCGGCGCAGATTCATCGGGACTCCGGGTGCTCGTTCCTGATAACGACAACGATTGCCGTTCCACTGTAGCCTGATGTCGGGAAGGAGTCCCACCACGGTGGGTGACTCTCCCGACTTTCCCGAGGGCATCTGAACCGTTACGGTTCGACGATGTCGGGCCTGTCGAACGCGCGCCGTCCCGCGACGCTCGCGTCGCTGGCCGCCGAGCTCGGCGTATCGAGAACCACCGTCTCCAACGCCTACAACCGTCCCGACCAGCTTTCCGCCCCCCTGCGCGCGCGGGTGTTGGAAGCGGCGAGGCGGCTCGGCTACCCGGGGCCCGACCCCGTGGCCCGCTCCCTGCGCACCCGCAAGGCCGGGGCCGTCGGCCTGCTGCTCACCGAGGCACTGTCCTATGCCTTCCGCGACCCGGCCGTCACCGGATTCCTCGAGGGTCTCGCGCTCGCGTGCGAGCAGGCCAACCAGGGCCTGCTGCTCGTGCCGGTCAGCCCCGAGGCCGTGGACGTCACGGCCGTGCACCAGGCCGGCGTCGACGGGTTCGTCGTCTACTCCGTGCGCGAGGACGACCCCCACTTCCTCGCCGTGCTCGAGCGTCCCGTGCCCACGGTGGTGTGCGACCAGCCGCACAACGTCGAGGGCGTCGACCGCGTCGGCGTCGACGACCGCGCCGGCATGCTCGGCCTGGCCCGGCACCTGACGGAGCTGGGCCACCGCCGTGTCGGGGTGCTGTGCATGCGCCTGGCCGCCGGACGCCACGACGGTCCTGCCCTCCCGGAGCGCCAGGCCGGCGCCACCTACCCGGTGCAGCGCGACCGGCTCGGCGGGCTGCGCGACGGCCTCGCCGAAGTGGGTGTCGACTGGGCCGACGTGCCCGTCATCGAACGGTTCGAGCACAGCGTCGCCGCCGGCCGGGACGGGGCACAGGAACTACTCGCGGCCCACCCCGACGTCACCGCCGTGGTCTGCACATCGGACATCCTGGCGCTCGGCGCGCTGGGCTTCGCCGCGGACAAGGGTCTGTCGGTACCCGGCGAGCTCACCGTCACCGGCTTCGACGGCGTGCCCGAGGCCGAGCGCGCGGGGCTGACCACCGTACGCCAGCCCGTGCTGGAGAAGGGCCGCGTGGCCGGGGAGTTGCTGCTGCAACGCGGCGACCGCAACCGCCCGAGGAGGGTCACCCTCCCGACAGAACTGATCATCGGCGAAACCAGCGGCATCCCACGCGGCGACCAGAGGTTCTTCTCGGGCTGGTAGCGGCCCAACGGCGGTGATCAAGGCGCTGATGTCGTCAGTGGATCTCCGCGAGCAGCATCTGCGCCTTGATCAGGTTGGCTGAGGTGCGGTCGCTCGTGTCGTGCGGGCGGCCAGAAGGGTCTCGAGGACCCCCGTCATCTCCGCCGGGTCGGCCACACGGTGGGCGGCCCTGGTCTGACCGTCGCCGACCTTCACTCCCACATCCCTGGGGCGGAGCACCGCGAAGGCCGTCTCGTCGGTGACGTCGTCGCCGGCGAAGAACACCGCGTCCGCGCCGAGCCGCTCACGCAGGGTCTCGATGGCGGATCCCTTGCTGACCTGCAGCACCGCGAGATCCAGCACGGCCTTGCCGGGCGTGGCCTCGACGCCCGGACGTGCGGCGGGACCGCTGCGCACCGCGGCCATGACCCGCTCCCCGACCTCGGTTGTGGCGTTGCGGACGTGCACCGCCATCCCGGCCGGCTTCCCCTCCAGCGTGACGCCCGGCTCGCCGTCCACCAGCTCGTGCAGCTCGGAGGTGAGGGCCTCCAGGCGGGCGCGCTGCTCGTCGTCGAGGGGGGTGGCGCCGTCGTCGAACTCGAAGCCGTGGCTGCCGACCAACCGCACCGGGCCACCGAACCCCGACACGGCGGCGAGATCGGCCAGCCCACGTCCGGACACCAGGGCGACGGTGGTGTCCGGCAGCGAGGCCAGGGCAGTGATCGCAGCGGCCGATCCGGGAAGCGGTCGGGCGTCCGACGGCACCGGGACGATGGGGGCGAGCACGCCGTCGAAGTCGAGGGCGATCAGCAGGTTCTTCGTCGAAGCAAGTTCGGCGAGAGCCCCGTCGAGGTCGGTCACGCCCCCTCCTCGCTGAGGCTCGTCGCGGCCGCGCCCGACGGTGCTGTGCTGGATGGTGACCTCGCAAGCTCGGTCACGCCTCGAGCCCCAGCGCGTCGAGGAACGAGCGGGCCCACTTGTCGACGTCGTTGGCCAGCACCTGCCTGCGCAGGGCCCGCATCCGCTTGCGACCCTCCGTCGACGTCATCGTCAGTGCGGCGTGCAGCGCGTTCTTGACGCCGTCGGTGTCGTGCGGGTTGACCAGCACGGCGTCCTTGAGCTCGATCGCGGCGCCGGCGAACTCGGAGAGCACGAGCACCCCGCCGAGGTCACTGCGGCACGCCACGTACTCCTTCGCGACGAGGTTCATGCCGTCGCGAAGGGGCGTCACGAGCATGACGTCGGCGGCGACGAAGAACGCGGCCAGCTCGTCGCGGGGCAGCGACTGGTGCAGGTAGTGCAGAACGGGGAACCCGACGCGCGCGTACTCGCCGTTGATCCGCCCCACCGACTGCTCGATGTCGTTGCGCATCTTCTGGTAGTGCTCGACGCGTTCGCGGCTGGGCGTGGCGAGCTGGACGAACGCCGTGTCGTCGGCGCGTCCCTCCTCGAGAAGCTCCTCGAACGCACGCAGCCGGACGTTGATGCCCTTGGTGTAGTCGAGCCTGTCGACACCCAGGATGACGTGCTCGGGATCGCCCAGGTCGGCGCGGATCTGCTTGGCCCGCTCCTGCACCTCGGAGGTCCGCGACAGTTCGTCGAGTGCGCCGGAGTCGATCGAGATGGGGAAGGCGCCGAGCTTGACCACGCGGTCGCCGTAGGTCAGCTCCGTGCGTGCAGGCCCGGCGGTGGCCTCGGTGAAGCGGGCGGCGAGCCAGCGGAAGTTGCGGACGCCGCCGGGTGTGTGGAAGCCGACGAGATCCGCCCCAAGCAGCCCTTGGACGATCTCCTTGCGCCACGGCAGCTGCTGGAACAGCTCCGTGGGCGGGAACGGGATGTGCAGGAAGAAGCCGATGCGCAGGTCGGGTCGCAGCTCGCGGAGCATGGCCGGCATGAGCTGGAGTTGGTAGTCCTGGATCCAGACGACGGCGCCCCGCGCGGCGATCTCCGCCACGGCCTCGGCGAAGCGCTTGTTGACCCGCACGTAGGCCTGCCACCAGTGGCGGTGGAACGCGGGCGGCGCCACCACGTCGTGGTAGAGCGGCCACAGCGTGCCGTTGGAGAAGCCCTCGTAGTAGTCCTGGACGTCCTTCGCCGAGAGTGACACCGGGTGCAGCTGGAGGCCGTTGTCCACGAAGGGCTCGGCCTCGGTGTCGGGGATACCCGGCCAGCCGACCCAGGCCCCCTCCCGGTTGCGCAGCATCGGCTCCAGGGCGGTGACCAGGCCGCCGGGGCTGGCCTTCCAGCGCTCGGTGCCGTCGGGGAGCTTCTCCAGGTCGACCGGGAGCCGGTTCGCCACCACCACGAAGTCCGGTCCGGTCAGGTCGTCGTCCACACCGCAGGAGCCTACTGGGGTGCACTCTCCAGTGGGGGCTCCGCGACAACGCGTGGGGGCCGCCGGTGGGGGCGGGTGAGGAAGTCGCCGAAGGCCACGCCGGCGGCCAGCGAGAGACCGATGCCGAGCGCGACGGTGACCGTGACCAGCCCGTCCGAGACCCCTTCGACGGCGAGCTGGTAGAAGCCGCGGTAGGCGGTGTAGCCGGGCAGCAGCGGCGTGATGCCGGCGAGTGTGATCACCAGTGGGGGCACCCCGCCGCCGCGCCGGAACAGGCCGGCGGCCCCGCCGACCACGATGGCGGCGGTGCCGGTTGCCACGACGGGCCCGCTGGCGAACACCTGCGTCAACAGCCCGTAGACGCCCCACCCGGCGGCGCCGGCCACCGCCGCGGCCACCAGCGACCGCACCGGCGCGTACCCGGCAAGAGCAAATGCAGCCGCGGCGGCGGCCGCCGCGAGGAGTGCGAGCCCGAACCGTCCGGCCCCGGTGGGAAGCTCCCCGGCTACCTCGAGGGCCAGCCCGAACTGGAAGCCGATCTTCAGACCGAGCACGACGCCCGTCAGGAGTCCGGCCGAGAGCAACACGATTTCCGCGGCCCGCCCCGCCGACGTCACGTAGTAGCTGGAGATGGCGTCCTGCACGGTACCCACCACCGACAGGCCCGACAGCAGCACCGTGATGCTCGCGGCGACCACCAGCGACGGCCGCGTGCCCGGCGGGAAGGCCCCGGTCGCGAAGAGGGCGAGGGTGGAGCCGGTGGCCAGCATGCCGCCGATGACCTGCTGGAAGAACGCCGGCAGCCCCCAGCGGCTGAGCAGCCGGCCGGTGCGGTCGATGAGCCCGGTGACGGCGAAGGCGGCCGCGGCCGTGATCGGGGCGGCGCCCAGGAGCAGCGCGATGGCCGCGGCCAGACCGGCCCACCCGGCCGTCGCGACCCAGCGCGGGTAGGGGTGCGGCGCGGTGACCGCGTTCTCCAGCGCGACGGCCGCTCCCTGCACGTCGAGCCGGCCCTGCTCGACGCGTCGGATGATGTGGCCCACCTCGGTGAGCCGCGTCAGGTCCAGGGAGCGGTAGCGCACGAGCCGCATCGACGTCATCGGGGCGGCGGCCATGCCGCGGTGGCAGCAGATGGTGATCGAGGTGAACGTGATGTCGACGTCGACGCTCGGGAGGCCGCTCACCTCGGCGAGCTTCAGCATCGTCTGCGTGGTCTCGTCGGCGCCCTCGCCGCTGGAGAGCAGCACCTCCCCGACCCGCATGCAGAGGTCGAGCACCTGCTGTACCCGGGCGTTGTCCGGGACCCGTGGACCCATCGGCGCCATCAGGCGCAGCGACGGCGGTCCGGGCTCGACGAGCGCCCGGGCCTCTTTCCGGAGCACGGTCCGGAGCCGGTCGGAGAAGCGGCCGCCCGTGGTCATGCCCCCAAGGTTAGGGGGCGGTCGCGAGCGCCTCGACGGGCGCCGGGGCACTACTCTGCGTCAGGACGAGGGCGGCCGCGGCCAGCATCGACGCTGTCACCATCGCGATCGCCATGGTCGTCGCGCTGGACCCGACCAGCGGCGACACGAGCGCACCGAGACCGAACTGCAGCGCCCCCAGCAGCGCGGACCCTGTGCCGGCGACGTCGGTGACCTGGGCGCTGGCCAACTCGGCCGCATTGCCCATGACCAGCCCGAGAGCCGCCACGGTGACGAACAGCAGGGCGAGCGTCGGCCACCGGGGCGCTCCGGTGAGCGCGACCACCAGCAGCACGGCCGTCGCCGTCACCATGATCGCGAGACCGGTGATGACCAGCCGGCGTGGCGAGACGCGGCTGGTGAGCCGCGCGCTGACCATGCTCACGCACACCAGGCCCGCGGCGTTCACGGCGAACGCGAGCGCGTAGCCGCCGCTGCTCAGGTGCAGTACGTCCTGCAGGACGAACGGGGACCCCGAGATGTAGGCGAACATGGCCGTGAAGGCCAGCGCGAACGTGAGGGTGTAGCCCACGTAGGCAGGCCGGCGCAGCGCCGCCCCGATGTCGCGCACGGTGCGCGTCACCCCGCCCGTGCGCCTGCGTTCCGCCGGCAGCGACTCGGGCACGGAGGTGAGTACCCCGACGAGCATCACCACGGCGAGCCCGGCCAGCACGAGGAACACACCCCGCCAGCCGATCACCCCGACGAGCCCGCTGCCCATCAGCGGTGCGACGACGGGCGCGATGCCACCGATCGCCATCATCACGGCGAAGAGCGACGCGGTGCGGTTGCCGCTGGTGCGGTCGACGATCACGGCGCGGCTCAGCACGACTCCCGCCGCGCCGCTGAAGCCCTGCACGAACCGGGCCACGATCGCGAACTCCACGCCCGGGGACAGCGCCACGGCGACCCCCGCCAGGGCACAGACGGCGGTGCCGACGATGAGCAGACGCCGCCGTCCCCAGCCGTCCGAGAGCGGTCCGATCACGAGCTGCCCCACGGCCAGCCCGACCAGGAACGCCGTGAGCGTGAGCTGCACGCCGGACGCGGTGGTGCCGAGGTCGTTCGCGATCGCGGGGAAGGCCGGCAGGTACATGTCCGTCGCCAACGGCGCGATCGCCGTCAGCAGGGCGAGGACGGAGATCCAGAGTCCGAGGGGAGCGCTCTTCATAGTTATGAAGTTATATATGAACTGAGAGCGGTATGGTCAGGAATGTGACCGACGCCGATCTCCGCTCGATCGCCGCCTCCGTGCACGTCCTCTCCCGCACCCTCCGGCGGGCGGCCGAGGCGCAGGCGGACCTCGATCCCCTGCCGGCGTCGGAGTTCGACGTCCTCTACTACGTCGGGGCACACGAGGGTTCGTCGGTGTCCGAGGTCGCCAGGGGCCTGCAGCTGCAGACCAGCAACGTCTCCACCACCGTCCGCAGCCTGGTCGAGCGCGGCCTGCTCGACCGCGCCCCCGATCCCCACGACCAGCGCCGCACCCTGCTGACGTCGAGCGCTCGGGCGCTGCAGGAGCGTGAGCGGGTGGAGGCGGCGTGGGCGGGGGTGCTGGCCGGGTTGTTGGAGGAGCTGGGGGAGCCGGACGCCACGCACCTGCGGGCGGCGTCTCCGGCTCTGGAGCGGATGGCCCGGGCCATGACGGTGGGGCAGAGGTCACGCGCTTAGGATGTGGTGGCCCGCCGGTGTAGCTCAGTGGTAGAGCAACCGCCTTGTAAGCGGTAGGTCGTCGGTTCGATCCCGACCCCCGGCTCAACATGCGGCTCATCGGCCAAGGTGTCAGGAGAGTCGCCCCTCTACACTGTTGCACCACGGCCAGGTGATCTACAGCTGCTGACCTGGACAGCTTCGGGGCGATGCTCACCCTCGGGAACTGATCTCAGGATCGGAACTCGACGATGCAGAACTCGTTGCCCTCCGGATCGGCCATCACGACCACGATGCCCTCGGGGTAGTCATGTCGCTGGTCAAGCGATCGTCCGCCGAGTCCGACGATCTGCTCGCGGGCCTGCTCGACGTCGTCGACCTCCAGGTCGAGATGGATGCGGGTCTTGCCGCACTTCGGTTCCGGCACCGGCTGGAAGGTGATCGCCGGCCGGAACCGGCAACTCGACGCCAACCCGGCAGCGGCTCACTGGTCCCGCCACCGAGCAGCGTTGCCCAGAACTGCGCCAGGACCGTCGGGTCGAGGCAGTCGATGGTGACGGCCGACCAGCGGATGCGGTGATCTACGCCGATCGGACGGCGCTCAGGGACGCGTGGACGGGCTCGAAGCCTCGGATGAGGGCGTCGAGGGCGAGGGTGAAGCTGGCCTGATCGATGGTGTCGGCGAACTGGTCCGGTTCGGTGGCGGCAGGCGTGGACGCCGCCCCCAGCACGAGGTACCGGGTGGCCGCGGCGACCATCGTGGCCTCGCGGTCCGGCCATCCGTGGTCGAGCAGGGCGGTGTGCACCTCGTCGGCTCCGGAGAGGCGGTCGAGGGAGCCCGAGGCGACGACGGGCGCGGCCTTCGGGTGCCAGTGCATCGCCGAGTAGTACGAGTTGGCCCAGGTGCGCAGGCCCTCCTGCCAGCTGTCGGCGAAGCCGCCCACGTCGATGCGCTTCGCCAGCCGGTCGGCGATGGCGCCGAGCACCGCCTCCTTGTTGGGGAAGTGCGAGTACAGCGACGCGGCCTGCACGCCCAGGCGGGTGGCGAGCTTGCGCATGGTGAGGCCGTCGAGGCCGTCCTCGTCGATGATGGCCAGCGCCTGGTCCCGGATCAGGTTCCGGGACAGGATCGCTTCCTTCGGGCGTGCCATCAGTGCCTCTCTCCGCTTGCCGGGCACCTCATCGTTGCACGCGGGCCCAGCGCTCCGGTCGGTGCACGACGTCGCCGAGTACCGGTTCGCGGACCGCCTGCTCGGGCACCGGGTCGCGACCGACCTTGCTGAACCGCTTCGGGACCTCGTGCGCCGGGGCGTGGCTCAGGCCGGCCACGCGCAGGCGGCGGCGGTGGAACTTCCACATGCCCGCGTCGTTGACCAGGTCGTCCTCGTAGCGGCCCCACAGATGCATCCGGCGGTCGGAGTCGCGGGCGTCGTGGAACGCGTTGAGGTACGTGGTGGTGGACGCCGTCACGCCGTCGTAGCGCACCAGCCGCACCGCGGAGCAGTGGAAGCTCGTGGTGGAGTAGAGGGCGAAGCGGTCGAGCAGCATCTCCCGCAGCTCCGCGTGCCCGCGGTGGATCGCGCCGCCGCCGAGGTCCATCTGGGCGTCCTCGGTGAAGAGGTCGAGGATCGCGTCGATGTCGGTGCGATCGACGTAGTCGCACCACGCGTACAGGGTGTCGGCGATGTGGGCTCTGTCCAGGAGCTCCTGGACAGCGGGGTCGCGGAGCATGCAGACCTCCTCGTCGAGAGTCCCCCGGAGACTACGCGCCAACTGGCACTTTCTGAACCTAACATTGTTCGGTAGCGTGCGGAACCTCACCGGCGAGAAGGGACCTTGCGATGCCAGTTGTCGAGCTCGGCGACGTGGACATGTTCTTCACCGACGACGGGGACGGGCCGCCCGTGCTGCTCGTGCACGGATGGACGTGCGACTCCCACGACTGGGTCTTCCAGCTCGACGCGTTCGCGGAACGGCACCGCGTGATCGCCGTGGACCTGCGCGGCCACGGACGTTCCTCGGCCCCTGCGTCGGACTACACGGCGCAGCGCTACGCCGCCGACATCGCCCTCCTGCTGGAACGGCTCGGCGTCGACCAGGTGGTCGTGGTCGGGCACTCGCTCGGTGGGTCGGTGGCGGCGGTGCTGGCCGTCGAGTACCCGGAGCTCGTGCGGGCGATGGTGGCGGTGGAGCCGGCGTACGGGCAGCCCGAGGCGGCCGTCGAGTGGATGCGCGAGATGTCCGCGCAGTTCGGTGACGACGCCGGCAACGAGCTGGCCACGCAGCTGCAGGCCGCCACCGAGCCGCTCGCCCCCGCCTGGCTCAGGACCTGGCACCGGCGCCGCGGCCTCGGCATGCGGCCCGACCTGCTCGCGCAGTCGTTCCAGGACATGTACTTCTCCGACACCGACATCTCCGGCCAGCCGCGCACGGACGCCTATCTCGCCCGGCGCACCTGCCCGACGCTGGCGTTCCACCGGCTCCCGGACATGGCCGAGTGGGAGCGCGGGATGTTGACGCACGCCGGCAGCCGGGTCGTGAGCTGGGAGGGCGGTGGGCACTGGCTGCACCAGGACCGCCCCGTCGAGTTCAACGCGCTCGTGCTGTCGTGGATCGGGGACCTCACTACGGCGGAGACGCCGGAACTGCAGGCGCAGGCGTGAGGCTGTTCGACCCCGTCTCGCTCGGATCGATGCGGCTGCGCAACCGCGTGGTGATGGCCCCGATGACCCGGCAGTTCTCCCCCGGAGGGGTGCCGACGCCCGAGGTCGGCGACTACTACGTCCGGCGCGCCGAGGGGGGCGCCGGTCTGCTGATCACCGAGGGGCTGGAGATCGGCCACCCGGGATCGGTGCACCACCCGGCGATCCCCGCCTTCCACAGCGCGGACGCGTTGGACGCATGGGCGGGGATCGCCGGGCGGGTGCAGGCCGCGGGGGCGGCGTTCGTGCCGCAGTTCTGGCACGTCGGCGGCTATCGCTCCACGCTCGGACAGACCCCGGCCGTCTCGCCGTCGGGGATGTACACGCCTGGCGTGCGCTACGGCGACCCGGCATCGCAGGCGGACATCGCCGCCGTCGTCGACGCCTACGGGGCGGCGGCGGAGGCCGCGTTCGCCATGGGCTGCACCGGCATCGAGCTGCACGGCGCCCACGGTTACCTGATCGACCAGTTCCTCTGGAGCGAGACCAACGAGCGCCGTGACGGCTACGGCGGTGACATCGAGGGCCGGACGCGCTTCGCTGCCGAGGTGGTGTCCGCGTGCCGGCGCCGGACGTCGCCTGCGTTCCCGATCTTCTTCCGCTTCTCCCAGTGGAAGCTGCAGGACTACTCCGCTCGCCTGTTCACGACACCGGCGGAGCTGGAGCGGTTCCTGTCCGTGCTGGTCGACGTGGACGTCTTCGACTGCTCCACGCGCCGGTTCGCCGATCCCGCGTTCGACGGGTCGGACCTCCCGCTCGCGGCCTGGACCCGTCGACTGTCCGGGCGTCCGACGATGGCGGTGGGGTCGGTCGGGCTGGACAACGACGTCGTCGCGTCGCTGCACGGCCGTGTGGAGGACTCCGGAGCCGCGGGGCTGGACGTGCTCGACCGGATGCTGGCGCGCGGCGACTTCGACCTGGTCGGAGTAGGGCGTGCGCTGCTGGCCGACGCCGAGTGGACCCGCAAGATCGAGATCGGTGAACGACCGCGGGGTTTCACCCGCGCGCATCTGGAGGTACTCGCATGACGCATGAGGTCACCAACCAGGCCGAACCGCTGGCCGACTACGACGCCTCCGCCGACCCGGCGCTGCTGGAAGCCCTGCACCGGGAGGGGGCGGGCTGGGCGGAGAAGGACGTGCGTGCGGCCGGTGAGCTGGGCGGGTCGGCGCAGGCGCAGGAGTGGGCGCGGCAGGCCAACCGCAACCCGCCGGTGCTGCACACCCACGACCGGCTCGGCCGCCGCGTCGACGACGTCGAGTTCCACCCGGCCTGGCACGAGCTGATGACCGTCGCCGTCGGGCTCGACCTGACCGGCGGCGCCTGGCGTGACGACCGGCCCGGCGCGCACGTCGCCCGGGCGGCGAAGCACTTCGTGTGGGGACACGCCGAGGCCGGGCACCTCTGCCCCATCGAGATGACCTACGCCGTGGTGCCCGCGCTGCGGCACGCCCCTGCGCTCTCCGCGGAGTACGAACCACTCCTCGCGTCGACCGACTACGACCCCACGTCGACCGTGCCGAGCGAGAAACGTGGGCTGCTCGCCGGCATGTCGATGACCGAGAAGCAGGGTGGCTCCGACGTCCGCGCCAACACCTCGCGCGCCGAGCCCGCCGCCGACGGCACCTACCGGATCACCGGCCACAAGTGGTTCACCTCGGCCCCGATGTGCGATCTGTTCCTGGTGCTGGCGCACGCGCCGGGTGGGCTGTCGTGCTTCTTCCTGCCGCGCATCCTGCCCGACGGCACGCGCAACGCGATGTCGTTGCAGCGTCTGAAGGACAAGCTGGGCAACAAGTCCAACGCCTCGGCCGAGCTCGAGTACGACCAGGCCACGGCCTGGCTGGTGGGTGAGGAGGGGCGCGGGATCCGCACCATCATCGAGATGGTCAACGGCACCCGCCTCGACGTCACGATCGCGGCGGCGTCGGGGATGCGGACCGCGCTGGTCAACGCCGTGCACCAGACGCGGCAGCGGCACGCGTTCGGCAAGGCACTGATCGACCAGCCCGCCATGGCGAACGTCCTCGCCGACATGACGCTGGAGAGCGAGGCCGCCACGCAGCTGGCCATGCGCGTCGCGGGCGCGGCGGACCGGGCCATCCGCGGGAACACTGCCGAAGCCGCCTTCCGGCGGATCGCTGTCGCCGTCGGCAAGTACTGGGTGTGCAAGCGCGCGCCGGTGCTGGCGGCCGAGGCGCTGGAATGCTTCGGCGGCAACGGTTACATCGAGGAGTCGGTGATGCCGCGGCTGTTCCGGGAGTCGCCGCTGGGGTCGATCTGGGAGGGTTCGGGCAACGTCGTCGCGCTCGACGTGCTGCGGGCGCTGACCCGTGAACCGGACACCGGACCCGCGCTGCTCGCCGAGATCGACGCCGCGGCGGGGGAGAACCGGCATCTCGACGCCGCCCGCCGTGAGCTCGCGTCCGTGCTGGGTCGGGACATCCCCGAGTCCGACGCCCGGCGCACCGTGGAGCGGATGGCGCTGGCGCTCCAGGCGTCGCTGTTGGTGCGCCACAGCCCTCCCGCGGTCGCCGACGCGTTCTGCGCGTCGCGGCTGGGCGGGGAGTGGGGCCGCTCGTTCGGCACCTTGAATTCCACAGTGGATATGCGCGCCATCGTCGAGAGGGCCACCCCGTGATCGAGACACTGACCTCCGAGCCGCTGTTCGTCATGACCTTCACGGTCGGCTACGACCGGGCCCAGCCGCTCGGCACCACCGCCGCCGGCTTCCGTGGCGTCTACCCCGTGGACGGCGGCACGTTCGAGGGCAAGCGGCTGCGCGGCGTCGTCAACCCGGGCGGGGCGGACTGGGTGACCCAGCGCTCCGACGGGCTGATGCTCATCGACGTCCGCCTCAGCCTCACCACCGACGACGGCGCGACCATCGGGATGACCTACACCGGTGTCGCGCAGGCGGGCTCGCCCGAGCTGATGGAGCGGTTCCGGCGCCGCGAGTTGCTGACCTACGACGAGTTCTCCCTGCACACCACCCCGCGCTTCGAGACCGGTGACGAGCGCTACGCCTGGCTCAACGGCGTGATCGCGGTGAGCAACGGCGAGCGCACGGCCACCGGCGGCACCTACCACGTCTTCGAGATCGTATGAGGCAGGAGGGACGGGTCGCGGTCGTCACGGGAGGGGCCGGCGGCATCGGGTCCGCGACCGCGCGGCGGCTCGCCGAGGACGGGGCGGCGGTCGCCGTGCTCGACCTCGACGAGGTGGCCGCCGCGGCGGTGGCGAAGGAACTGCCCCACGGCGGGATGGGGCTGCGCTGCGACATCACCGACCGGGACCAGGTGGCCGCAGCCGTGGATGCGGTGGTGGGACGGGTTCGGGCGCATCGACGTGCTGGTCAACATCGCGGGCCGGCTCCTGCGCAGCTCCGACTTGCTCGACCTGGCCGCCGACGACTGGGCCACCTCTGTCGGCGTCAACCTCACCGGCCCGTTCACCGTCACCCAGGCCGTGGCGCGCGTGATGCGCGACGCGGGCTACGGCCGCATCACGTTCGTCTCGTCGCTTGCCGCGCTGGGCAACCCCGGCCAGGCCCACTACGCGGCGGCCAAGGCGGGCGTCGCGGGCCTGGCCCGGACGGTCGCGCTCGAGCTGGGCCCGTTCGGCGTCACCAGCAACGTGGTGGCGCCGGGCTGGGTGGTGACCGACATGTTCCGGAACGCCCTGCGGGACCGGAGCCGGTCCTACGACGAGTTCGAGGCGGAGGCGGTCGGGCGGGTGGCTGTCCGTCGGCTCGGGCAGCCGGAGGACATCGCGGCCGCGGTGGCGTTCTTCTCGCTGCCCGAGAGCGGTTTCGTGACGGGGCAGACGCTCTACGCCACGGGCCACCCCACCTGACCACCCGTGAGTGGATATCAGGGCGGGAACACTGTTGTCCACGCACGGGCGCCGGTACCTGGGCCGGGGGTGATCGGGATCGGGCGCACCCCACCGCCCTCGCGGGGGCGCCGGTGTGCGGTTCGCACCGATCAGACGTCGGGGAGGGGTTGGCGGGGGAAGGGCTCGAAGCGGTCGGGGAGGGGCGACGACGCGGTGCGGCGGGCGCCCGCCACCCGCAGCCGGCGTCGCCGGATCCGCCAGGAACCCTGCTCCTTCACCAGCTCGTCGAGGTAGCGCCCCCACAGGTGCAGCGTCTCGTCGCGGCCGGGGTCGTCGTGGAAGACGTAGAGGTAGCTGACCGTCGACGCCGTGGCGCCGTCGTAGCGGGCCACTGTGATCGTCGAGCAGTGGTGCTGGGTGGTGGTCCAGCGCCGGATCCGCTCGATCACGAACGGCCGCAGCTCCGGGCCGGTGGCTGTGGCGCCGTGGCCCATGTCCAGCTCGGCGTCGTCGGTGAACAGGTCCAGCAGGGCGTCGAGGTCGGAGCGGTCGACGCGGTCGCAGTAGGCGTGGAGCGTGTCGGTGATCAGGGTGCGGTCGACGAGCTCGGCGAGGTCCATCAGTGGAACTCCTCGTGACCGGAGTTCACCGCGGACGGTGTGTGGACGGCCCAGGCCATGCCGGTGGGGGACGGCGACAACGCCGATGCGAAGGCGCGCGCCACGTCGTCGCTGGTCCAGCACTCGCGATGTAGGACCGGTTCGAGGATGGCGGGGTGGGCCATGAGCGCGAGGAGGGGGCCGTCGACCCGCACGATCTGGCCGGTGACGTGCGCGGAGGCATCCGAGAGCAGGTAGGAGACGGCCGGGGCGTTCGCCGCGGGCTCGGGTGCCTCGATCGGATGGCCCATGTATGCCGCCGACTGCGCGACCATCGCGCCCGCAGCCAGCGGGGACAGCGCGTTGACCCGCACCCCGCGGGCGGCGGCGTCGATGGCCCACGTGTAGGTCATCGAGGCGACCGCGCCCTTCGTCGCCGCGTAGCCGCCCATCTCGGCCATGCCCACGTGGGCTCCCGACGTGACGTTGACGATCGAGCCGGAGCCCTGCGCGTACATCGCGGCGACCGCCTCGGCGGCGCAGTTGAACCCGCCGACGACGTTGACGTCGAGCAGGCGGCGCAGGTGGTCGGCGTCGTGGCCCTCCAGCCGGCCCAGGCTCATCAGCGCGGCGTTGTTGACCAGGCCGTCGATTCGGCCGAATTCGTCGAGGCAGCGCCCGACGAGGCCCGCGGCGTCAGCGCGGACGGACACGTCGGCGGGATGGGCGACCGCGACACCGCCGGCGGCCCGGATGTCCGCCGCAACGCCTTCGGCGCCGGCGAGGTCGTTCACCACCACCCACGCGCCCAGCGACGCGGCGTGCACGGCGCACGCCGCGCCGATGCCCCGGCCCGAGCCGGTGATCACGACGGCTCTGCCGTCGAGTCGGACAGTCATGGTGCCCTCCTGGAAACTAACGACGTTCGGATCAGTGGAGCACAGAGCTCCCGTGTGCTTCAATAACCGAACGTCGTTAGGAAGGATGGCCCGTGACCCCGCTCGAACTCTTCGCGCTCGACCAGCTCGTGTCGCCCGAGGACCTCGCGATCCGCGACACCGTCCGGCGCTTCGTCGCCGACCGGATCCGCCCGGACGTCGCGGAGTGGTTCGAGACCGGGCAACTGCCGGTGCGCGAACTGGCGCGGGAGCTCGGACGGCTCGGCGTCCTCGGCATGCACCTGCAGGGCTACGGCTGCGCGGGCACGACCGCCACCGCGTACGGGCTGGCCTGCCTGGAGCTGGAGGCCGGCGACTCGGGGCTGCGCTCGCTCGTCTCGGTGCAGGGCTCGCTCGCCATGCACGCCGTCCACGCCTTCGGCAGCGACGAGCAGAAGGACCACTGGCTCCCGGCGATGGCCGAGGGCGAGGCGATCGGCTGCTTCGGCCTGACCGAGCCCGACTTCGGCTCCGACCCGGCCGGCATGCGCACCGTCGCCAAGCGCGACGGCACCGACTGGGTCCTGTCGGGCACCAAGATGTGGATCACGAACGGCAGCGTCGCGGACGTCGCCGTCGTCTGGGCGCGCACCGACGACGGCATCCGGGGTTTCGTGGTGCCCGCCGGCACTCCCGGGTTCTCCGCTCCGGCCATCACCCGCAAGATGTCGCTGCGCGCCTCGATGACCTCCGAGCTCGTGCTCGACGACGTGCGGTTGCCCGCCGCCGCGGTGCTGCCCGGGGCGGCGGGCCTGTCCGGGCCGCTGTCCTGCCTCAACGAGGCCCGGTTCGGGATCGTGTTCGGCGCGATGGGCGCGGCCCGCGACAGCCTCGAGTGCGCCATCGCCTACGCGCAGGACCGCGAGATCTTCGCCAAGCCGCGCGCGGCCTACCAGCTCACCCAGGCCAAGTTCGCCGACATGACGCTCGAACTGGGCAAGGGCGTGCTGCTCGCCCTGCACCTGGGCCGCCTGAAGGACGAGGGGCGGCTGACGTCCGACCAGGTCAGCGTCGGGAAGCTGAACAGCGTGCGGGAGGCGCTCGCCATCGTCCGGGAGAGCCGCACGATCCTCGGCGCCGCCGGCATCACCGCCGAGTACCCGATCATGCGCCACGCCGCCAACCTCGAGTCCGTCCTCACGTACGAGGGCACGTCCGAGGTGCACCAACTCGTGATCGGGCGGGCCGTGACCGGCCACGCGGCATTCCGATGACGACCACGACTCGACGAGGAGAACCTGTGGGACGAGTAGACGGCAAGACGGCCCTGATCAGCGGAGGCGCGCGGGGCATGGGCGCCGCGCACGCCCGGCGGCTGGTGGCCGAGGGGGCCCGGGTGGTGATCGGCGACGTCCTCAAGGACGAGGGCCGGGAGCTGGCCGCCGAGCTCGGGTCGGCGGCGGCGTTCGCGCTGCTCGACGTCACCGAGCCCGCGAGCTGGGCGGATGCCGTCGAGCAGACCGAGCAGACGTTCGGCCCCCTCGACGTGCTGGTCAACAACGCGGGTGTCGGAGGGGGCGACAAGGTGCTGCTCGACATCGATCTCGCGTTCTGGCAACGCGTCATCGACGTCAACCTGACGGGCACGTTCCTGGGCCTGCAGGCCGGCGTGCGGGCGATGACGGATCGCGGCGGCTCGATCGTCAACGTGTCGTCGATCTTCGGCCTGCGTGGGATGCCGGTGATCCACCCCTACGTGGCGGCCAAGTTCGCCACGCGCGGGCTGGCGAAGTCGGTGGCGCTGGAGGTCGCCTCGCTGGGCATCCGCGTCAACTCCGTGCACCCCGGGATGATCGTCACGCCGATGACGTCCACCCGGGCCGCGGACATCCTCGACATCCCGCTCGGCCGTCCCGGCGAGGCCGAGGAGGTGTCGCACCTGGTGCTGTTCCTGGCCAGCGACGAGTCGGCCTACTGCACCGGGGCCGAGTTCACGATCGACGGCGGGGTCACGGCCGGTGTCCCCGTCGGTTCCGGCCTGCGACCGAACGGAGCGTCGGCGTGACCGACTTGCTGGACATCGACAGAAGCCTGACCACCCCGGACTTCTTCGCGGGGATGGAGTTCCACGACCTCTTCACGCGCCTGCGCGCCGAGGACCCGGTGCACTGGACCGAGGGAACGCACGACCGGAACTTCTGGTCGCTCTCCCGCTACGCCGACTGCCTGACGATCATGAGCGACGCCACGCTGTTCAGCAATCTGGCGGGCCCGCACCTGCCGCCCAAGGGACGCGAGCTCACGCCGGAGGAGCACCACAGGTTCGGCACCGGCTCCCACATCCTGCTGTCCGACCCACCCGATCACGGCCGCAAGCGGCGACCGATGAACAAGCACTTCGCGGTGCCGGTCGTGACCCCGATGCGGCCGGTGTTCACCGAGATCGTCAACGAGATCCTCGACGAGGCCGCCGCCCGCAACGACGTCGATCTGGTCGCCGACATCGCCGCCCAGCTCCCCGTCAAGGTCATCCTCCGGCTGCTGGGCGTGGCCGAGGAGGACTGGTCGACGCTGCAGAACATGGCCGTGCGGATGATGCACTCGCAGGACGCCACCACCCATGACGCGGCGTACGTCGAGGCCCAGCACGACGAGCTGACGGCCAAGGTCGCCTACATGGACCAGGTGTTCCAGTACTGCGCCGGCCTCATCCGCGACCGCCGGGCCACGCCGCGCGAGGACTACGCCTCGATCTTCGCCCAGCTCAGCGACGGCGGGGAGCCGTTCTCCGAGCGCGACGCCGGGTTCATGGCCGTCGGTTTCGTGCTGGGCGGGCTGGAGGGCACCCGCAACGCCGTCTCGGTCGGGCTGATGGAGCTGATGAACCGGCCCGAGCAGGCCCGGCGCCTCGTCGACTCTCCCGGGCTCGCGAAGAGCGCGGTCGAGGAGGTGCTGCGCTGGACGACGCCGTCGAAGAACCGGCTGCGGGTCGCCACCGCCGACACCGAGATCGGCGGTCAGAAGATCAGGAAGGGGGAGTGGGTGGTCGGCTGGATCACCTCGGCCAACCGTGACGAGGAGGTCTTCGAGCGCCCCTTCGAGTTCGACATCGCCCGCTCGCCCAACAAGCACCTGTCCTTCGGCCACGGCACCCACTCCTGCATCGGCCGCGCGATGGCGAGGCTGGAGATGGAGATCCTCTTCCCGGAGGTGTTCCGCCGCTTCCCGACCATCGAGGCCCGCGGCGAGCCGGAGTGGGTCGTGTCCGACAACGCGACCGGCCTCAACCGCTTCCCGGTCCGGCTGGAGGCCCGCTGATGGTGGATGAAGGGGATGGAAGGCCCGACGGAGGAGGGCCGGGGCGGGTGAAGACGGTCACGTTCGTCGTGGACGGTGTCGACCGCGTCCTGGACGCCACCGGCCACGCCAACCTCATGCAGGTGGCCGTGGAGAACGACATCCCGACCATCGAGGGCGAGTGCGGCGGGGACATGACCTGCGGCACCTGCCACGTCTACCTCGAGTCGACGCCCGAGGGCTACGACGCGCCCCGGGGGGCCGACGAGGAGGACATGCTGGAGGTGGTCGAGGCGCCGACCGAGGCGAGTCGCCTGGCCTGCCAGCTGCCCGTGGACGAGAGCGTCGGGGGCCTGCGCCTCAGGGTCCCGACATGACCGAGGTCAACCCCGACGAGCGGTCCGTCGTGAACGAGGTGCTCATCGTCGGCGCCGGGCACGCCGGGGTGGCTCTCGCGGTGGCGCTCGTGAAGGCCGACCATCCGGGGACCGTGACGCTCATCGGCGACGAACCGTGCCTGCCCTACGAGCGCCCGCCGCTGACGAAACGGCTGCTCTACGGCACGTCCGCCGTGGCGGTCCCGCTGCGCTCGGCGGAGTACTGGGAGCGCTCTCCCGTGGTGCTGCGCACGGGCGAGCGGGTGGTGGCCGTCGATCCGGAGCGCCGGACGGTCCGCACCGCAGGGGGTTCCACCGTCGGCTACGGGTCCCTGGTCTGGGCCGCCGGTGGTCGCGCCGCGGCGTGCGGGCTGCCAGGCGAGGAGCTGCACGGGGTCCACACTCTCCGCGACCACGGCGACCTGACCGCCCTGCGCGCCGACCTCACCGGGGCGCGCCGGGCCGTCGTCATCGGGGGCGGCTACATCGGTCTGGAGGCCGCGGCCGCCCTCCGGACGCTCGGCGTCGCCGTCACCGTCGTCGAGGTGGCGCCACGACTGCTGGCCCGGGTCACCGGCTCGGTCGTGTCGGGGTTCTTCACCGCGCTGCACCGGGGGCAGGGCGTCGACGTCCGGTCGGGCACGGGCGTCGCGGCGATCCTCGGTCGGGACGGCCGGGCCACCGGCGTGCGGCTGGGCGACGACACGACGCTGCCGGCCGACGTGGTGATCGTCGGCGTGGGCATGCGCCCCACCGTCGCCGCGCTGGTCGCGGCCAGGGCCCGGGGCGACGCCGGCGGGATCGATGTGGACGCCGAGTGCCGCACCTCGCTGCCCGGCGTCTACGCGATCGGGGACTGCGCCCGGCAGCCCAACCCCTGGTCGGAGCACGGCGGGGCGATGCGGGTGGAGTCGGTGCACAACGCGGGCCAGCACGCGTCCGCGGTGGCGCGGGCCATCGCCGGCCTCCCCCCGCTCGACCCGGCGCCGCCGCGGTTCTGGTCGACCCAGTACGGCCGCGAGCTGCGGACCGTGGGACTGCCCGCGCCGACCGACGAGCAGGTGGCGCGCGGCGATCCGGCCCTGGGTGACTTCAGCGTCGCCTACCTGCGTGACGGACGGCTGGCCGCGCTGGACGCGGTCGACCGCCCCCGCGACTTCGCCCGCGCCCAGGCGCTGGTCGCGGCGCGGTGGTGCCCGCCGGATCCCGAGGTGCTCGCGAGCCCCGACCGGGACCTGCCCCGTCTCACCCCGGCGGCCACCTGAGTTCGCCGGAACGGCCACGGCGGGCATCGGTACCTTCCTTCCCACGCCGAACCCCGACCACGAGGCGCGCATCGCCTCCCTGGAGTCGCGCATGGACCAGGTTGCCGCCGATGCCGCAGCCGCCCGGCATCCGGCCGCGGCCGGCGACCGTGACCTCGCCGACCTCGCCGACCTCGGCATCAAGGTCGGCAAGCTCGACCAGACCGCATGCGGGATGCGGCGCATCGTCGATCTGCTCGCCGACCGGACGGACCGGGACGACCGGTAGCCGTCAGCGGTCGCGGGAGCCGTAGAGGTCGCTGCCCAGGCGCGGCAGGTCGGCCGAGCGGCTCCCGGCCAGCAGGCCGTGGGGACCGAAGGTGTGCACCCAGCGCTCGCAGATCCGCCAGCCCTCGGGCGTGCGCCGCCACTCGTCGTCGTAGGCCACGGCGATCGTGAAGTCCGGCGGCAGCGGCTGCGGGTCGCCCGTCCGCCAGTGGGCGCAGGCGGCGTACGTGCGGCTGTGCGCGGTGTCGCCGTCGACGCGGATCGACGAGTTGCCCATCATGTGGTGCGACCCGGCGAACCCGCTCATGGTGGCGTCCAGGAACTTCGCGATCTCCGCACGTCCGCTCGGCTCGGCGCCGGCGGCCGGGCTGTGGTGGTCCACCGCGTCCGCGGTGAAGACGGCGTCGGGAATGTCGCGCCAGCGGGCGGCGTCGAGCAGGAACGCGTAGCTGTCGAGGACCTCGCGGATCTCCTCTCGGTCGCGCAGTTCCCGCACGTCGCGTCGCAGGTCGTCGAGCTGTTCCTGCACGGACGGACTCATCGGGGCTCCTTCGGAAAAGCAGGTCGTGACATCCGGTGTGGCCTAGGCTACTTTTACCGAACACCGTTAGGCAAACACTGTTAGGTAAGCCCCTGTCGCGAGCAAAGGAGCACGACATGGCGCAGCGTCCTGACCCACCGCAGCTGCGAATCGACCGCCTGAGCCTGGAGTTCGGCGGGGTACGCGCGATCAACGAGGTCAGCATCGACCTGGGTGGGGGCGGCATCTGCGGGCTCATCGGCCCCAACGGCGCCGGCAAGACCTCGTTGCTCAACTGCATCTCCGGCTTCTACGCCCCCACCAGCGGCGACGTCACGCTCGACGGTCGCAGCCTGCTGCGGATGCGCCGCCACCAGCTGGCCGGCCGGGGCATCTCCCGGACGTTCCAGAACCTCGCGCTCTTCGGTGAGATGTCGGTGTTCGACAACGTCGCCGTCGGGGCCACGCGGTCGCGCGGGATGGACCGGGCCGACGTCTGGTCGATGCTGGAGCGCTTCGACCTGGTCGGGCACGCCCGGCACCCGGCGCAGGGCCTGCCGTTCGGCACGCTCAAGCGCGTCGAGTTCGCCCGTGCGCTGATGTCGCGGCCTCGGCTGCTGCTGCTCGACGAGCCCGCGGGCGGGCTCACCCACTCCGAGGTGGACGAGCTCGGCGAGCTGATCCGGGAGGTCGCGCGCGGGGGCGCCCCTGCTGCATCGAAGCTCGGGCCCGCAAGCGGTCCTTCGGTCCTCCTCGTCGAGCACCACATGGGACTGATCCTCTCGGTCTGCGAGCGGATCGTCGTCCTCGACTCGGGCCGGAAGATCGCCGACGGCCCCGCCGACCAGGTCCGCGACGACCCGGCCGTCATCAGGGCCTACCTCGGCGGGGGTGCGGACCTTGCTGCACATCGCTGATCTCTGCGCCGGCTACGGCGCCGCGGACGTCATCCGGTCGGTCTCGCTCGACGTGGCCGACGGCGAGATCGCCGTCGTGCTCGGCGCGAACGGTGCCGGAAAGACCACCCTGCTACGGGCGATCACCGGCGCGCTGGCGCGAACGGGCACCGCCGAGTTCGACGGCAGGCCACTGCGGACCCGGCCCGAGGACAACGTCCGCGCCGGGCTGAGCCTCGTGCCGCAGGGCCGGGGCACGCTCACCGAGCTGACCGTGGCCGAGAACCTGCTGGTGGGCGCCTCGGCCCGCAAGCCCGGCCGCGGCGTGGACGCCGACGTCACCAAGTGGTGCGAGTTCTTCCCCGTCCTCGGCGAGCGCCGCGACCAGAAGGCCGGCTCGCTGTCGGGCGGCGAGCAGCAGATGCTCGCGATCGCGCGGGCCCTCATGGCGCGGCCCCGCCTCGTGCTGCTCGACGAGCCCAGCCTGGGGCTCGCTCCGATCATCGTGCAGCGGGTCTTCGCGGCGCTCTCCGACATCAACGCGACCGAAGGGACCTCCATGCTGATCGTGGAGCAGAACGCCGACCTCGCACTGCGGGCGGCGACATCGGCCTACGTCCTGGAGGCCGGGCACGTCGTCGCCTCCGGATCGGCCACCGACTTCCTCGACGACGACCGGGTGCGCAGCGCCTACCTCGGCACTGATTCGCGGTCCGCCGGCGCTCCCCGCGGGTGCAGGTAGATGGACGTCCTCCTCGAGCGGCTCATCGCAGGCACCACCGACGGGGCGATCTACGCGCTCATCGCGCTGTCGCTGGTGGTGGTGTTCCGGGGCACCGGCACCATCAACTTCGCCCAGGGCGAGATCGCGCTGTTCACCACGTTCGTCGCGTGGTCGGTGGTGACCCGCGGGATGCCCATCTGGGTGGCCCTGCTCGTGGCCACCCTCTGCGGCTTCGTGATCGGCGTCGTCGTCGAGCGCGTGTGCGTCCGGCCGGTGGCCAAGCGCAGCGACATGGCCGTGCTGATCGTGCTGCTGGGGTTGTTCACCGCCTTCAACTCCCTCGACGGGCTGATCTGGGGCGGCGACACGAAGGTGCTGCCGAGCCTGCTCCCCAACGGCCCCGACGACTACCTCGCCGCGGGGTCCGCGCGGATCTACGGCGACACCGCGGCCGTCTGGATCGGCACCGGCGTCGTGCTGCTGCTCATGATCATCCTGTTCCGCTTCACGCGCACGGGCCTGCACATGCGGGCGGTCGCCAACAACTCCGAGGCCGCGGCGCTGGCCGGGGTCCGCGTCGGCCGCGTGTTGAGCTTCAGCTGGGGGCTGGCGGGCGCGATCGGTTCCGCCGCCGGCGTGCTCATCACGCCGCTGGCCCCCGCCCAGCTCAGCCTGCTCACGATGCTGACGATCTTCATCTCGGCGTGTGCCGCGGCTCTGCTGGGCGGGCTCGACAGCCTGGTCGGAGCCGTGGTGGCCGGTCTGGCCATCGGGCTGATGGAGGCCTTCATCATCGGCTACGTGCCCGGCCTGGGTGACCACCTGTCCGAGACGGCGGTCCTCACGATCATCGTCATCGTCCTGCTCGTGCGACCCACCGGGTTGTTCGGCACGAAGAAGCTGGAGCGCGTATGACGACGACCGCCCCCGCCCCTGCCGTCGAGCCGGCCACCCTGCCGCGCGGACGTCGGCGCCTGCTCGTCGTGGCGGGCTCGCCGCGCCACACCGTCCTCATCACCGCGTCCTGGCTCGTCGTCGCACTGCTCGTGGTCCTGGCCACGGGGCTGGCGGACTACCAGCTCGGCCGGGTGACCAACGCCGTCATCATCGCCACGGCCATCGTCGGGCTCAACGTCGTCACCGGCTACACCGGCCTGCTCTCGGTCGGGCACTCGGCGCTGCTCGGCGTCGGGGCCTACACCACCGGGGTGCTGGTGGTGAAGCTGAACCTCCAGCCGATGATCACCATTCCGGTGGCCGTGGTGGCGGGGGTGCTCGTCGGGGCGTTCGTGGGCCTGCCGACCATCCGCATCCGCGGGCTCTACCTCGCCATGGTGACTCTCGCCCTCGCGGTCGCGTTCCCCGAGATCCTCCAGGCGGCCACCGGGCTGACGGGCGGGGCGGCGGGACTGGTGGTGAGCGTCCGCTACCTCTTCCCGCCGGAGTGGACCGGCCTCACCCGGGCGCAGCGCCCGATATGGATGTTCCTGCTCAGCCTCACCGCGCTCGCGGTCTGCATGCTGATCGTCTGGTGGATGCAGCGCTCCCGGCTGGGACGCGACATGCGCGCGGTGCGGGACCACGAGGCCGCCGCGGAGTCCTTCGGCGTGAACGTCGCGCGGACGAAGGTCGTGGCCTTCGCGCTCTCCGGCGGGATCACCGCGCTCGCCGGGTCGATGCTCGCGATGTACGTCGGCGCGCTGTCACCGGCCGGCTCGTTCACGATCCTCAAGGCCATCGAGCTGCTGTCGGGGCTGATCCTCGGCGGTGTCGCCACCCAGCTCGGACCGCTGGTGGGAGCGGCGGTGGTGGTGTACCTCCCCGTCCTGCTGGCCGGTGTCGTGAACGGGCAGGGCGCCGGAGTCCTCTTCGGACTCCTGCTGATCGTCATCGTGTTCGTGATGCCCGAGGGCATCGTCGGACGCCTCAACGCCGGCTGGCGCGCGCGTGTCGAGTTCGTGCCGCGCGGCCATCCGTACGCACCCACACCCCGAAGGGAACGAGCATGAGACGCCGTCTCGCCCTCACCGCCACCGTCGCTGCCACCTGCCTCCTGGCCACGGCCTGCGGTGGCATCACCAACACAGGAGACACCGCGACCGGCCCGGCCGGATCGGTCACGACCGACGGCTGCACCGATCCCGCCGCCGCCACCAAGCCCATCACCGGCGCCGTCAAGATCGGCTGGACCGTGCCGCTGTCCGGCCCGTTCCAGGGCGTGTGGACGCTGATCAACGACGGCTTCGGCGCACGGATGAAGGCGTTCAACGCCGCGGGGGGCGCCAACGGGGTCACGGCCGACTTCTTCACCACCGACTCGAAGCTCGATCCCGAGGTCTCCAAGGCCATGGGCAACGAGATGGTGCAGAAGGACGGCGCCGACATCATCTCGACGACCGGCACCGCCCAGGTCGCCACGATGATCGACGACGCGGCCGCCGCGTGCGTGCCGTTCCTCGCGGCCACCTCGTCGAGCCCGATCTACCACGACACGACGAAGTACCCGTGGGCCACGCTCTACCTTCCGCAGACGGACCTGGAGACCAAGGCCGTCGTCAAGGCCATCGAGCGTCAGTTCCCGAACGGCGCCACCGTCGCCGTCGGCAAGAGCCCCAGCGAGACCGGGTCGATCTACACCGACGCGTTCAAGAAGTCCGCGCAGGGCACGAACGTGAAGGTGGTCGCGGAGGCGAGCGTCGCGGACCCGAACGCCGCGGCGACCACGCTGAAGGCCTCGGGCGCCGACGTCCTGTTCGGTGCCACGTCCGCCCAGGAGTGCCTGGCCCTGACCACGGCCATCGGGCGGGTCGGCTGGAAGCCGACGATCTACTACGACACCACCTGCGCCGACACCAAGCTCTACGCGCCCGCCGGCGCGGCTGCGGACAACGCGCAGGTCTTCAAGTACGAGGTGTTGCCGGCGTTGCCGCAGTTCGCCGGCACCCCGGCCGTGAAGGACTACCTCGCCGCGGCGAAGACCAGCGGCCTGAAGGATCCGATGAGCAACTGGTCGGTGACCGGCTGGTCGATCGGCGAGGTCTACGCGGACGTGCTGACGAGGGCGGCGAAGTCCCCCGAGGGCCTCACCCGGCTGTCGATCATGAAGGCGGCGCAGGACCAGGACTTCCACCCGTCCACCTTCATCTCCGGCATCGACTACCACGCCGCCACGGGTGGGGTCACCGGCATGCAGCCGTTCAGGTGGGACGCGGCGGCGCAGCAGTTCGCGCTGGCCGGCGACCCGGTGATCATCAACTAGGAAGGAACCCCATGGCGAGGAAGCTTCACGTGGCGGTGATCGGCGCCGGGATCGCGGGGATGCAGTTCACCCGCGACCTGTCCCGGCGGGGCATCTCGCACACCGTCTACGAGCGCGGCGGCGAGGTCGGCGGCACGTGGCGGGAGAACACCTATCCGGGCCTGTACATCGACGTGCCGGTGTCGCTCTACCAGCTCTCGTTCGCGAAGAAGTACGACTGGAGCCACGCGTTCCCGAAGGGCACGGAGATCCAGGAGTACCTGGTCAAGGCATCCCACGACCACGACCTGCGGCGCCACATCCGGTTCGGCACCGAGATCGTGGACGCCACCTGGGTCGGTGACCGCTGGGAGCTGACGCTGCACGACGGCACGGTCGAGACGGCCGACGCGGTCGTCTCGGCCACCGGGTTCCTCGACAAGCCCTCCCTGCCCACCATTCCGGGCATGGACGACTTCACCGGGGAGTCGTTCCACTCGTCGAACTGGCCCTCCGGGCTCGACGTGGCGGGCAAGCGGATCGGCGTGATCGGCACGGGGTCGTCGGGGATCCAGCTGACGTCCTCGCTGCCCGAGCTGGGCGCAGCGGTGACGCAGTTCGTCCGCTCGCCGCAGTGGGTGGAGATGATCACCAATCCGCCGTCGCCGGGCTGGTTGAAGCTCCTCGGGAAGCACGTCGGATCCCGGGTGCCGGCGATCGGCCGCTGGGCGTCGCGGAAGCTGCTCAGCCGCCCGACACTCGACCGTCGACTGTGGAGCACCTGGATCTGGCGGATCCAGCCCGGCCCGGAGCGGGTGGCGGCGCAGGACGCCCTGCGCGAGGACGTGTGGACCATCCGGGACCAGGCTCTGCGCGCGAGGATGACACCCGACTTCGAACCGGGATGCAAACGCATCCCCAAGTCCGACCGCTACTTCGACGCCGTCCAGCGGCCCGACGTGCAGGTGGTGTTCGGGGGCATCGACCGCGTCGAGCCCACCGGCGTCGTCACCGCCGGCGGTGTGCACCACGAGCTGGACGTGATCGTCTACGCCACCGGATACGACTCCCACGCCTACATGCGGCCGATGACGGTCACCGGTCTGCACGGCCGCACCATCGACGAGGCCTGGGCCGACGGTCCGTACGCCTACCGGTGCGTCTCGGTGCCGGACTTCCCGAACTTCTGGGTGATCAACGGCCCGTTCGCGCCGGTCGCGAACATCTCGCCGTGCGTGTGCGTGGTGGACCAGTCCGACTACATCTGCCGGCTGCTGGAGCTCACCGCCGAGCAGGGGGTGGCCACCGCCCCCACCGCTGCGGCGGCCGAGAAATTCGTCGCCGCGATCGACGAGGCGATGCCGAACACGATCTGGGCCGGCGACTGCGACAGCTGGTACCGCAGCGGCGACCGCATCATCCTGTGGCCCTGGGACGAGGCGACCTATCACGCGATGTTCGAACCCTTGGGTCTCGACGACTTGGAGCTGGTCCCGTTGACCGTGAGCGTCCCGTGACGCGCTGGATCACCTACGCCCACACCGACGGGCCTGACCGCGTCGGCATCGAGCGTGACGGAATGATCTCCGGCCTCGCGCCGGGGGTGTCGCTGCTCGGTCTCCTGCAGTCCGGTGAGCTGGAGGTGGCGGCCGGGTGGGACCCCGCCGAAACCGTTGCGGTGCAGGATGTCCAGGTCCGCCCGCTGCTCACGCCGCCGTCGATCCGCGACTCCATGTGCTTCCACGAGCACATCCGCAACTGCCGCCCGACCGAGGTGGAGCCGCGCCACGAGCAGTGGCCGATCTTCTACTTCGGCAACCCGCAGTCGGTGATCGGTGCCCACGACGACGTGCGCATCTCGCCGGAGAGCGAGAAGTTCGACTACGAGCTGGAGGTCGGTGCGGTGATCGGGACCGCCGGGGAGAACATGTCCCCCGACGAAGCCGAGGCGTCGATCGTCGGCTATACGATCTTCTGCGACTGGAGTGCCCGCGACCTGCAGCGCGAACGGCTCGTCATGATCAAGGGCAAGGACGGGGCGACGACGCTCGGCCCGGTGCTGGTCACACGCGACGAGATCGAGCACCGCCGGGCCGGCAAGGGGTTCGACCTCGCCATGACCGTCACGCGCAACGGGGAGAAGTTCAGCGCCGGGAACTGGTCGACGATCAACTGGTCGTTCGCCGACATCGTCTCCTACGTCTCGCGGGGCACGAAGCTCGTGCCCGGTGACGTGATCGGCTCCGGGACCGTCGGCTGGGGCTGCCTGCTGGAGTACGACATCTCGGCGCCCGAGCGGTTCCCCGGCTGGCTGAAGCCCGGCGACCGCATGGAGCTGGAGGTCGAGCTGATCGGCCGCCTCGACCAGACCATCGCCGAGCCGCTGCCCTGGCATCCCCTGAGCTCCGGCCTCTGAGGAGAGAAATGCGACTGATCGATCTCACCGCCAGCATGGATCCCGACTACAAGGCGTTGGTGCCTGAGGAGTTCCCCCGGTTCGACAAGATCGTCGCCCCGGACATCACGTACTTCTCCCCGGCCGTCGAGGGGAAGGAGATCATGATGCGGATGTACGGGTGCCCGGCCGAGCACCTGCCTGACGGCGAGGGCTACGGCTCCGATCTCGTCACCGACATGACCACCCACTGCGGCACGCACGTGGACGCGCCGCTGCACAGCGGCCGCACGATCGAGGGCCGCCCGGCCCGCACGATGAGCGACATCGGCCTCGACGAGCTGTTCCGCCCCGGGCTCGTGCTGGACGTGCGGCCGTGGGTGGAGCCCGACGAGGGCATCTCCATCGCGGCGCTGCGCAAGGCGATCGCGGCCACCGGGTGCGAGGTGGAGCAGGGCCAGGCCGTGCTCATCCGGACAGGTCAGGAGCGCTACACCAACGACCAGCCGGAGTTCTACCACTACCCGGGGATGACCGGCGACGGCACGCGCTACCTGACCGGGCTCGGCGCCACCGTCCTCGGCACCGACGCCCTGGCGTGGGACCGCCCGACGCCGGTGATGGTCAAGGCCTACCAGGAGAGCGGCGACCCGGCCGAGATCTGGGACGGGCACTTCGCCATCCGCGACCGCGAGGCGTTCATCGTGCAGAAGCTGGTGAACCTGGAGGCGCTGCCGCGCTCAGGCTTCATGGTCGGGTTCTTCCCGATCAACCTGCCGCGGACCAGTGCGGCGCCCTGCCGGGCGGTGGCCTTCGTTGACTGAGATCGAGGCGTTTTCCGCGAAGGCCGGCGTTCAGGGCTATGACGCTCTGTGGGAATGGTCGGTCAAGGACCTCGACGGGTTCTGGCGCGCGGTCTGGGAGCACTTCGAGCTCGGCACCCCGGTGGCCCCCGGCCGGGCGCTCGCCGTCGAGGCCATGCCCGGGGCCGTCTGGTTCCCCGACTCCCGCGCCAACCTGGCCACCCACATCCTGCGACCCCGCTCCGACGAGGACGGGACCGCGCTGGTCGGCGTGGGGGAGAGCGGGCCGGCCGTCGAGATCAGCTGGGCCCAGCTGCGGGCCGACGCCGCCGCCCTGGCCGCGTCGATGCGGGACCTCGGCGTCGACAAGGGCGACGTCGTGGCCGGCTACCTGCCCAACGTCGTGGAGACGGTCGTCGCGTTCCTCGCCACCGTCTCGCTCGGTGCGATCTGGTCGGCCGTCGGCCAGGACTACGCGGCCCGGGCGGCGGCCGACCGGTTCGCGCAGCTCGAACCCGTCCTGCTCGTGGCCGCCGACGGCCACGTCTTCAACGGTCGCGAGCGGGACCGGCGCGAAGCCGTGCGGGAGTTGCTGGCCGAGCTGCCCACGGTCCGGAACGTCATCGGCGTATCCCGCCTGGGCACGAGCATCGTCGGGGCGATTCCCTGGTCGGAGATGACGTCGGAGCCGGCCCCGTTCGCGCCCGTCGACACGGCGTTCGCCGACCCGCTGTGGGTGCTGTTCTCCTCCGGTACGACCGGGCTGCCCAAGGGCATCGTGCACTCCCACGGTGGGGTGCTCGTCGAGTACGTGAAGATGATGGGATTGCACCTCGACCTCGGGCCGGCGGATCGCTACACCTGGTACACCTCACCCAGCTGGGTCGTGTGGAACTGCCTGGTCGGCGCGCTGACCTGCGGCGGGTCGATCCTCTGCTACGACGGCGCCCCGCAGGTGGACACCCTGTGGCGCATCGTCGCGGAGCACGGCGTCACGGTGTTCGGCACGAGTCCGGGGTTCCTCGCCGCGTCCCAGGACGCCGGGGTGCACCCGACCGGACTGTCGGCGTTGCGCAGCATCGGGAGCACCGGCGCGCCGCTGCCGGAACGCTCCTACGACTGGGTGGCCGCCGAGTTCCCCGGGGTCCCGCTGTACTCGATGTCGGGCGGCACCGACATCGCCGGCGCCTTCGCGATGGGTGCGCCGAGCGTGTCCGTGCGGCCCGGCGAGATCCCGGTCCGCGGGCTCGGCGTCGCGCTGGAGGCCTGGAGCGACGCCGGCGAGCCGCTGGTGGGCGAGGTCGGCGAGCTGGTGGTGACCCGGCCGATGCCGAGCATGCCGCTGTATTTCTGGAACGACCCCGACGGCGCGCGCTACCGCGCCGCCTACTTCGACACGTTTCCCGGCGTCTGGCGCCACGGCGACTGGATCACGCTGTCGGAACACGGCAGCCTCCGCGTGCACGGCCGGTCGGACTCCACCCTGAACCGCAACGGCGTGCGCATGGGCTCGGCCGACATCTACGCCGCCGTCGAGGCGATGGACGCGGTCACCGAGGCACTGGTGATCGGGGCCGAGGAGGACGACGGCGGCTACTGGATGCCACTGTTCGTGGTCCTGGCGCCGGGCCACGAACTGGACGAGCCGACGGTCGCCGCCGTCCGGCAACGGATCCGCGAGCAGGCCTCGCCCCGCCACGTGCCCGACGACGTGATCGCCGTGCGGGGCATCCCGCACACGCGGACGGGCAAGAAGCTGGAGGTGCCGATCAAGCGGCTCATCCAGGGCGCCGACTACGGCAAGGTCGTGGACCCGAGCGTGGTGGACGACATCGCGCTCATGGAGGCCTTCCGGGTGATCGCCACCGACCGGGCGCTGGCCAGGACACGGCGGTGACGAGCGCGGGCCTGGGCGGCCTGCCTGTCAGTGGTAGGGCTTGTGGGGGATGGCCGCGTCGTTGAGCTGCTGGTCCATGTCCACCCAGATGGCGTCGTCCTCGATCTTGCACGCGTAGACGGGGATCGGGGCGACGGCAGGCACCCCCTTCGGCTCGCCGGTGCGCAGGTCGAAGCAGGAGTTGTGGGCCGGGCAGATCAGCGTGTCGTCCTCCTGCAGGTAGCCCTCGTTGAGGGGCTGCTGCTGGTGGGTGCAGGTGTTGTGTACCGCAGCCACCTCGTCCTCGTAGAGCCGGACGAGACAGACGGGCTCGCCCGCCAGCTGGACGAGCATCATGTCGCCCTCCTCGAGCTGGTCGAGATCGGCAACCGCTTCCCATGCCATGGTTCCTCCTAGGTGCGTTGCCGGGGCTTCGGCAGTGAGCCCCGGATCTCGATCCAGCCGTTCTTGACCCGCGTCGGGAGCACGGGCTGGGGCGTGTGGGCGGGGCCGCGGACGATGTGGCCGTCGCGCAGGTCGAACCGGGCCCCGTGCAGCGGGCACTCGACGATGCAGCCGTCGACCTCGCCGCGGCTCAGCACTCCGCCGGCGTGGCTGCAGACGTTCTCGATGGCGTGCAGGTCACCGCCCGCTCGGTAGAGCAGGACGTGGCGCCCCTCGACCTCGACGCCGACCGGAACGGCGTCGGGCAGCTCCTCCTCGGCCACCGCGCGTACCCAGCGGTTGGGTCCCGACGACGTCGCCACCCGGTTGACCATGACGGCGCGGCCCTGCACGAGGTGCCCACCGACGTACCCCGCGGCCCCCGTGACGCCCATGCTGGCCGCGCCGAGCGCGCGCGCGGTGCTGCGGTGGCCCGTCAGGCGGGCGGCCAGTGACGCGCCCTGGAGCGCGCAGCCGGCGAGGTTCAGCACGCCGTGGAACAGCCCGACCCGGCGGTCCTCGTCGTCGCTGACGGTCCAGTCGGTGACCCCGGTGGCGACGGTGGCCGCTGCGGCCAGCAGCCCGGCCGCGCTCAGTGCCGCGGCGGGGTCCAACCGCCCGTCGTCGGGAGGGCCGTCCCTGTCGAGCATGTCCAGCACGAGTGAACTCGACCAGAAGCCGATCGGGAGATCGCTCAGCGCCGCGTGCAGCGAGTGCCCGGCCCAGCGGCCGCCGTGCATGAGCTCGACGACGATGTTGTCGCGGTGCCGGTCGTAGAGCGGCTGGACGACACCGGTGACGCCGTCGTTGAGGGTGTGCAGCCACTTCCATCTGCCGACGGCGGTGAGGGCGTCCTGGTGCCAGGTCGTCAGGATCGACATCGACGGTTCCCGCTCCTCACTGCCAGGGTGATCAGCGGACGGTCCCACCTCTGTCGAGTGACGGCCGTCTCATCGTGCGACTCCCGGGGGTCACCTTCCCGGCCAGTGCCTGGGCGGTGACGGCGGCGAGGCCCGTCGGGATCGTGTTCGGCGCCGCGGCCCCGGCTCTGACCACGCAGTTGCGCCCGGCCCGCTTGGCCTCGTACATCGCGCGGTCGGCCTCGGCCATCAGCTGGGACAGCAGCGCCACCGCGTCGACGTGGTCGCCGGGCGCGGCGCAGGCGACGCCGACGCTCACGGTGACCTCGGGAACCCCGGGCGTCGCGGTCGACCCCACCGCGGCCCGGACGCGCTCCGCCGCGCGGTCCGCGTCGACGGGCCGGGGGAAGGTGGCGATCCACGCCAGCTCCTCCCCGCCCAGCCGCACGAGCATGCCGTCGGCCCGGGTGACCCGGCCCATGGCCCGGGCGACTCCGACGAGCACGTCGTCCCCGACCGCGTGCCCGTAGGTGTCGTTCACGCGTTTGAAGTGGTCGATGTCCGCGGAGACCAAGGCGACGATGTGCCGCTCGCGCCGGGCGCCCTCGACCACCGTCGCCACGCCGTCCCGCATCCCGCGGCGGTTGAGCAGTCCGGTGAGCTGGTCGGCGCCGGCCATGGCCTCCGCGGCCTGGCGGGCCCGGCTCAGCCGACCGACCAGCACCGTGACGGTGGCGACGGTGGCGAGCGCGATGGCGCTCGTCGTCACCGCGGCCGCGACCTTCACCTCCACCGGCGCCGGCCCGCTGCAGACGACGAGGATGCCGCCGATGCACCCCTCCCCGCTGATCACGATGCCGCGGGGAGAGAAGAACATCGAGCTGACCAGTGCGACCGCGAGGAGGCCGACCACGGCCTGGGCCTGCAGGATGCCGGGTCCGTAGCTGATGCCGGCCATCGTGGCCAGCACCTGCGTGGCGGCGACGAGGAACACGATCTGGCCGCTGGTGACCCTCCGGCGCACCACGACCACGACCAGGAAGGCCGTCCAGGCGATGGCGGCCACCAGGCAGATCCGGACGGTGGCGGCCGAACCGATCTGCAACACCGTGTTGAGCAACGCGGCCAGCGCCGTGATCGACAGCATGAAGATCGCCGCCCAGGTGCGGCTGCCGCACCACCCGCGCAGCACGTCCCAGGCCGGGTGGATCAGACGGCGGCCACGCGCCGCGGCGCGGCGGTCGGTGCGTCGACGGTTCCCCACAAGATCACTATTGTCCCTTCCGGGTGTGTGGTGTACCCCCCGTCACCTGGTCGGTGTGCAGATCGTCCCGGGATGATGGGACGGTGACCACCGAGGAGCTCGTCGTCGAGTTCGCTCTGACGCGCCTCGACAATCCCGGGCTCGACCTCGAGGAGGTCGCCGCGTTGGTGGTCCGCAGGCTGGGCCCGGATCGGATGATGCAGTTCGCGTCGCAGAACCTGGCCGTGCGTGACGAGCTGCGGGGCGGCGCGTTCGAGTCGGCGGTGGAGTACGTGGTGCGGACGGTCCTGAAACTGCGCGACGCCGACGACTGAAGTCGCTACCGTCGACGCCTGGTGGCCGCCCAGGTGCCGATGCGCCTGCGGACGACGTGGTGCAGGCACGGCGGGTTCTGGGTGAGGTGACGGGGATCTCGATCCCCGGACCGTGAGTACCGGGTACCCCGGGGTGTCCAACCGATGACCGGTGAACCACCGCCCCAGGAGGAACTCCCATGTCCGACCGCCACGTGGTGCCCGCCGAGGACGGCTGGCAGATCGAGAAGGACGGCGCCAAGCGCGCCAGCGCCAAGGCCCCGACCCAGGCCGAGGCGATCAAGCGCGCCCTGGAGATCGTCTCCAACGACGGCGGCGGCCAGGTGGTCGTCCACGGCTCCGACGGGGCCGTCCGCGAGACCCGCACCGTCGCCGCCCAGGCCGAGGACACCACGGCCGAGGCCGCCGCGACCGCCGTGTCGGCCGCCGCGAAGGGCGCGAAGGCCACCGCGGGCAAGGCGTCCGCGACGGTGTCCGACACCGCGGACGCGACCGCCGCCGACGCCCGCAGCACCGCGAAGAAGAGCGCGGGCACGGTCGAGCGCGCTGTCGACGAGGCCGGCGACACCGCCCGCGGCGCCGTCGCCGACATCGCCGACGATGTCTCGGCCGCCGCCGACGGCAGGAAGAAGGGCCGCGCCGCCGCCGAGGACGCCGCCGGCACCGCGAAGGACGCCGCCGGGAAGATCGGCGACACCGTGGCCGACACCGGCCGTGAGGTGGCCGACGATGTCGCCGCCGCGGGCCGCCGGGCCGGGACCCGGGTGGAGAAGGTCGCCGACGAGGCCGGTGACGCCCTCGTCGCGGGGGCCGACCGGGCCGCCGAGGTGGGCGCGGGCGTCGGTGACCAGCTCGAGGACGCCTCGCAGCGCGCGGGCCGCTACATCCACACCTTCACCGAGCAGGCGGCCCGCCCGATCGACGCCGCTTCGCAGGCCCTCAACCCGGTGCGGATCGCCGGCCGCACCTTCGGGGTCGTCGTCGCGGGGGCGCTGCACGTCGGGGCCGTCGTCAGCAGCCGGGGCACTCGCCGGGCCCGCCGTTCGACCCGTTCGCTCACCGGTCGGCGCTGAGCTCCGCTCACCGGTCGGTGCTGAGCTCCGCTCACCGGTCGGCGCTGAGCTCGGTCACCTGACCCAGCCCGACCGCGTGGGTCATCCGCAGGGTGGTGGCCAGCCACAGCAGGATGTCGTGCAGGCGTAGCCGGGTCGGCCGCGCGTCCCCGACCAGGGCGGCGACGGCCGACTCCAGCTCGGCCAGCACATCGGCGTTGGCCCGCAGCTCGCGCCGGATCACCGCCTCGACGCCGCTGTCCCCCTCCTCGACGTGGGGCAGCAGTGCGCGCCGCGTGGAGCGCGTGAGGTGCGGGACCAGGGCGGGATGGCGGTGGTGCAGGGCCGCGAGCACGTGCCCGGGATGCACCCCGGCAGCCCGGCCGATCTCGCGCAGGGCCGCGCCGACCGTGCCGGGCTCGCCGAGTACCGAGAGCTCGTCGTCGGGCAGCTCCCAGAACGCCCGTCCGTCCGCCCGGGCGACCGCAGCCTCGATGAGCGGGCGGACACGCATGAGCGCGTCGTGGACGTCGACCCAGCCGGAGCGGTCCAGGCGGCCGTGCAGGGACTCGCCGACCAGGACGTCGAGGTCGCCCGGCGGTCCCACCGGGCGCACGTCGAACCGGGCCCAGCCGAACGCCGGAACCTGCACCCACCGGCCCTGTGGTGAGTCGGGCGACCGGAACCGCATGGGCCGCCGCCCCCGGGCGTACCCGAGGACGGCGGCGAGTGCGATGTCGAACGGCAGAGGGTCGGGTCCGGTGCTGGGCAGCAGCAACGGCGCGTCGATCACGGGGCCATCCTGCCGGACGCACCGGCAGTTCGGCGATCAGGCGAACGTGATCAGCGGCTTGATGATCCCGTCGTCCTTGTTCGTCATCATCTCGAACGCCTGCGGAACGTCGTCGAAGGCGAACGTGTGGGTGGTCATCGGCGTCGGGTCGATACGACCCGACGTCATCAGGCGGAAGAGCCGGTTCATCCGCTCGTTGCCACCCGGGCACAGCCCGGTGTGGATGGACTTGTCGTTCATGCCGAGCCCGAACGCGTCCAGGGGCAGTTGCAGCGGGTTCGGGTTCTCGCCGTGGTAGCCGATGTTCGACACGCGCCCGCCCGCCTTCGTGACGCGCAGACAGGCCTCGAACGTCTGCGGGAATCCGAATGCCTCGATCGCGGCGTCGACGCCCACGCCGCCGGTCATGTCCATGATCTGCTCGACGGGGTCGCCCTGGGTGAAGTCGACGATGTCGTCGGCGCCGAACCGCTTCGCCAGCGCCTGACGCTCCGGGCGGGACTCCACCGCGATGATGCGGCCGGCACCCATCAGGTTCGCGCCCATCGTCGCGCAGAGCCCGACCGGGCCCTGGGCGAAGATGGCCACCGTCTCGCCGAACTGCAGGTAGGCGTGCTCGGCGCCCATGAAACCCGTGGTCAGCATGTCGCAGGTGTAGACGGCCTGCGCGTCGGTGAGGTCGTCCGGGATCGGCGTCAGGTTGGCCTGGGCCGCGGGCACGACGAAGTACTCCGCCATGTTGCCGTCCATCTGGACGGTGTACTTGTAGCCGCCGAGCGGGCCGCCGCACTGGCTCGTGAAGCCGCGCTGGCAGTAGCTGCAGCGGTAGCAGGGGGTGACGGCGCAGACCGCGACGCGCTGGCCCTCCTCGAAGCCGGTGACCGCCGAGCCCAGCTTGTGGATCACGCCGACCGACTCGTGGCCGAGCGTGCGCCCGTCCGGCACGGGGAGTGCGCCCTTCACGGTGTGGACGTCGGAGGTGCAGATCAGCGCCGCCGTGGTCCGGACGATCGCCTCTTCGGGGCCGGGTTCGGGAATGGGCTTCTCCACCACACCGGTCTCGCCGACCTTTTTGATCACGAACGCGCGCATCGTTCCGGGCATGAAACGGCTCCTTTGCCGGTGGGTGAATTCCCAGTATGGAGAGGGATGGATCACCGACCCCCCGTTTGACCGGGTGATTCCCGATCGGAGTAGAACCACCCACATGCCACGCACCGATGTCACCATTCCCACTGCCGACGGCGAATGCGCCGCCACCCTGCACACCCCGGACGGCGCAGGCCCCTGGCCCGCCGTGATCCTCTTTCCCGACGCGGGCGGGGTGCGCGACACGTTCCTCGGCATGGCCGACCGGCTCGCTGGCCTCGGCTACGCCACGCTGCTGCCCGACGTCTACTACCGGTACGGCGGTTTCGAACCCTTCGACATGGCCACGGTCTTCTCCGACCCGGACCAGCGCAAGCGGCTGGGGGAGATGGTCGGCAGCCTCACCAACGACAGGATCGTGGCCGACGCCGGCGCGTTTCTCGACTTCCTCGCCGGGCGGCCCGAGGTGGCCGGCGACGGCGTGGGCACCACGGGGTACTGCATGGGCGGCCGGGCGTAGATGATCGTGGCGGGCAGTCACCCGGAGCGGGTGGCGGCCGCCGCGTCGTTCCACGGCGGGCGCATCGCCGTGGAGGACGACCCGACCAGCCCGCACCTGCTCGCCGACCGTGTTCGCGCCACCGTCTACGTGGCGGGCGCCGAGAACGACGGCTCGTTCACCCCGGAGCAGGCCGCGCTGCTGGACGAGGCCCTCACCGGCGCGGACGTGGAGCACACCGTGGAGTTCTACCCGGCCGCGCACGGCTTCGCGGTGCCCGACAACCCCACCTACGACGCCGCGGCCGAGCAGCGGCACTGGGACGCGCTGGAGCGCCTGTACGGCGCGGCGCTCGCCTGATCGACTAAGCGGCCCTGGTGACGCCCGGCTTCCGGCCGAGCTTCGCGTAGGCGTCGGTCACCCGGGCCCGGGCCACGGCGGCGCGGTGTCGCCTGCGTACGTCCACGGGGTCGTAGGGCTGGAAGCACCGGCAGTGGTCGCCGCTGACCGTGACGTCGCCGCAGCGATCGCAGATCGCGACGGTCACGACGACCAGCTCACGAGGGCCGAGCGCTCGGTCTCCGAGAGCCCACCCCACACCCCGTACGGCTCCCGGGTGGCAAGCGAGTGGCGGCGACACTCGTCGATGACCGGGCAGGTCGCGCAGATCTCCTTGGCGCGGCGCTCCCGCGCCCGGCGCGACGGGCCGCGTTCGCGGGTGGGGTGGAAGAAGACCGCGCTGTCGAGGTCGCGGCACGCGCCGCGCATCTGCCAGTCCCAGTTCTCGGCGACCGGGGTCGGGAGGCGCCGGACGTCGGTCATGATGCCGCCTCCGCGGGGAGAAGCACGTCGGCGGTCACGATCGCACCTCCGCGCCGGCGCGGGCGGCGGATACGGTCGGGAAGACCGCGACTCCGCTCGCGGCGGTGGACCCCAGGGCCCGCAGGACGTTGCGCGTGTCGGCCACCACGGCGAGGCGCCTGTGACACCGGTCGGCCTGCTCCCGGACCTCCCCCAGCGAGCCACCCCCACGGGCCCCGAGGAACGGCACCCCGCGCAGGTCCACGATCAGGGTCCGGCATCCCGGGAGGTCCAGCCCGTCGGCGAGGCATGCGTCGAACGCCGGTGCGGAGCTCAGGTCGATGTCCCCGGTGGCGGTGACGACCACCTCACCACCTGCGCCGGTCGTGGTCATCAGCGTGAGCAGGCTGCTCGCGTCGGCCAGTTCGAGATTTCCGGCGACAGGCACAGCCACCCACTCCTCTGGCTCTCCACGGGATTCCGTGGGCGCCGCCGAGGACCGGAGCGGAACGATCGATCGTCGCGGACCTGCCCGCAACTGTGACGACCATCGCACAATGCCCGTCCCCTGGCAATGGCGTCAGATGCCGGTGATCCGGTGTGCCTCGATCGTGAGGAGCAGCCGGACCTGGTCGCGCCCGCCGAACCACGGGTAGGGCGTGCCGAGGTAGCGCTGCGCGAGCGACTCGATGTGCTCGGCGGCGCCCTCGGTGGTGACGTCGGTGACGCGCCCCCGCACGGCGAAGTACCGGGCCGGGGCGGCCGGGTCGGACACGGCGACCGCCACCCGCGGGTCCCGTTCGATGTTGCGCGCCTTCTGGTGCCCGCGCACGGTGTTGATCAGGATGTTCGTGCCGTCGGTGTCCACCCAGGTCAGCGTGATCTGCGGGGATCCGTCGGGCATCAGGGTCGTGAGGAAGCACGAGCTCGGCCGCCGGAGCAGGTCCAGCAACGCGTCAGGCAGGGTCATGGGTGTCTTTCTCTGGTCCGATGTCGATCCGGCGGGGAGCCGTTCGTGTGGAAGGTGACCAGCCCGTACCCGAGAGGTCATGTTTCGATGAGCCAGTACCTGCTCAGCATCTACCAGCCCGACGGCGATGTCCCGGCGCCCGAGATCCTGGACCCGATCATGCGCGACGTCGACGCGGTGGCGCAGGACGCGAAGGCGGCCGGGGTGTGGGTCTTCTCCGCCGGTCTGTTCCCGGCGAGCACGGCCACCGTGCTGCGTCCCGGCGGGGCCGAGGTGCTCGTCACCGACGGCCCGTTCACCGAGGGCAAGGAGCACCTGGGTGGGATCACGGTCATCGACGTCCCCGATCTCGACGCGGCGCTGATGTGGAGCCGCCGGTTCGCGATGGCCCTGACACTGCCGGTCGAGGTGCGGCCCGTGAGCGGCACGGGCTGATGGACGTCGCCGGCGTCTTCCGGGCCGAGCACGGGCGGGCGGTGGCCGTGCTCGTGCGGGTCCTCGGCGACATCGACCTCGCCGAGGAGGCCGTGCAGGAGGCGTTCGTCGAGGCCGTGGCGCGCTGGCCGTCCGCGGGCCTGCCGCCCAGCCCGGCCGGCTGGATCATCACCACCGCCCGCAACCGGGCGATCGACCGGCTGCGCCGCGAGGGCTCCCGTGACGACCGCCAGGCGCAGGCCGCCTTGCTGCATGTTCGCGACGAACCCGTCGAGGAGGGCCCCGTGCGTGACGACCGGCTGCGTCTGATCTTCACGTGCTGCCACCCGGCGCTCGCGCCCGCTGCGCAGGTGGCCCTGACGCTGCGGCTGCTCGGCGGCCTGTCCACACCGGAGATCGCCCGCGCCTTCCTCGTGCCCGAACCGACGATGGCGCAACGGCTCGTGCGGGCGAAGGGCAAGATCCGCGACGCCCGGATCCCGTACCGGGTACCGGCCGAGGCGGAGCTGCCGGACCGCCTGGCCGCGGTGCTCGCCGTCGTCTACCTGGTCTTCAACGAGGGCTACACGGCGAGCTCGGGCGACCGGCTGGTTCGGGCGGAACTGTGCGCCGAGGCCGTCCGGCTCGGGCGGCTGCTCGCCGAGCTGATGCCCGACGAGCCCGAGGTCCTCGGCCTGCTGGCGCTGATGCTGCTGATCGAGTCGCGCCGCTGCGCCCGCACGGCCGGCGACGGGACGCTGGTGCGCCTGGCCGACCAGGACCGGGACCTCTGGGACCGTGCGCTCGTGGACGAGGGGCAGACGATCGTCCGCGCATGCCTGCGTGGCGCGCGGCCCGGGCCCTACCAGATCCAGGCCGCGATCAACGCCGTCCACAGCGACGCGCCGGACGCGGCGGGCACGGACTGGCGGCAGATCCTCGCGCTCTACGACCAGCACCTCGCGCTCACCCGGAGCCCGGTGGTGGAGCTGAACCGGGCCGTCGCGGTGGCCGAGGTCCACGGGCCGCAGGCGGCGCTCACCGTGGTCGACGCGTTGCCTCCGGTGGCGGGTCACCTCCGGCACGCCGTGCGCGCGGACCTGCTGCGGCGCCTCGACCGCTCCGCCGAGGCCGCGGTCGCCTACGACGCCGCGATCGAACTGACGGGCAACGAGGTCGAGCGCGCGTTCCTCCGGGCCCGGCGTGCCTCGCTGGTGTGATCGTTGTTGCGAATCCGTGATCTGCCCTCGATCTGCTGCTCCGGCGATCCGGCAGATCGGCCCGTGAATGGCGGGTGAGCTGCGTGAACATCGTGGTAACCGATTGTTCATCGTGCCAAACGTCATTGTGATAGCAGTCACGTGCAGATGCTCGGAACGTGTCAAGCATCCCGGGCAACAGGTGTCAGCGTGAATCTTCGCTGTTACCTTCTCATGACATGCCCGCTCCTCCCGTTCTGCCCGAACACCGCGACCAGCGCCGCCCCCCGGTGGTGATCGGTCGTCCGACACCGGGCGACGCGGGGGCGTGCCACGAGCTCGTGAAGGCCACGGGCGTGCTCGACGTCAACTCGCGCTACGCCTACGCGATCTGGTTCCGGGACTTCTCCACCACGTCCGTCATCGCCCGGATCGATGGCGAACCGGCCGGTTTCGTCACCGGCTACCGGCGGCCCGACGAGCCGTCGACGCTGGTCGTCTGGCAGGTGGCCGTCGACGGGTCGGCCCGCGGGCGCGGCATCGCCGGCGCCATGCTCGACACCCTGTTCGACGGCGTGCCCGGCGTCGATCACCTGGAAACCACGATCACGCCTGACAACGACAGCTCGATCGCCCTGTTCAGCCGCTTCGCCGAGCGGCGCTCCACCGATGTCGTGCGCGTCGAACTGTTCGGCTCGGAGGTGCTCGGGGCCGAGCACCTGCCCGAGATTCTCTTCCGGATCGGCCCGATTACCCGAGGATGATGGTGACATGACCGTGTTCGATGACCTGGAATCCCAGGTTCGCAGCTACTGCCGTTCCTGGCCTGTTGTCTTCGACACCGCCGTCGGGTCGCGTCTGACCGACGTCGACGGCAATTCCTACCTCGACTTCTTCGCGGGGGCCGGTGCGCTCAACTACGGCCACAACCCGCCCGCGCTCAAGAAGCCGCTCATCGATTACCTGACGCGTGACGGCATCACCCACGGCCTCGATATGTACACGAAGGCCAAGGGTGAGTTCCTGGAGACGTTCCGCGACCTGATCCTGAAGCCGCGCAACCTCGACTACAAGGTCCAGTTCCCCGGCCCGACGGGTACCAACTCCGTCGAGTCGGCGCTGAAGCTCGCGCGCAAGATCACCGGGCGCGAGGCGATCATCAACTTCACCAACGCGTTCCACGGCATGACGCTGGGTGCGCTGTCGGTCACGGGCAACTCGATGAAGCGCGGTGGTGCCGGCATCCCGCTCGTGCACGCCACTCCGATGCCCTACGACAACTACTTCGACGGCACCGTGCCCGACTTCATGTGGCTGGAGAAGCTGCTCGAGGACTCCGGCAGCGGGCTGAACGCGTCGGCGGCCGTGATCGTCGAGACCGTGCAGGGCGAGGGCGGCATCAACCCGGCCCGCATCGAGTGGCTGCAGGCCCTCGACGCGCTGTGCAAGCGCAACAAGATCCTGCTCATCGTCGACGACGTGCAGATGGGCGTCGGGCGCACCGGCCCGTTCTTCTCGTTCGAGATCGCCGGCATCGAGCCCGACATCGTCTGCATGTCGAAGTCGATCGGCGGTTACGGCCTGCCGATGGCGCTCACGCTGATGAAGCCCGAGCACGACCAGTGGGGTCCCGGCGAGCACAACGGCACGTTCCGCGGCAACAACCCCGCGTTCGTCACGGCCACGGCGGCACTGCGCGAGTTCTGGTCCGACGACAGCCTCGAGCGCTCCACCATCGCCAAGGGCGAGCGCGTGGAGAAGGTGTTCACCGAGCTCGCAGCGGCCTCGCAGGCCGTCGAGTTGACGCCCAAGGGCCGCGGCCTGGCCCGCGGGCTGTCGTTCAGCCAGCCGGAACTCGCGTCCAAGACGTGTGTCGCGGCGTTCGAGCGGGGACTGCTGATGGAGACCTCCGGACCGTCCGACGAGGTCATGAAGGTCATGCCCGCACTGACGATCACCGACGACGAGCTCACCGAGGGACTCGAGATCGTGAAGGAGTCGGTGCGCGCCATCACGGAGGGAGTGTCCGCATGATCGTTCGTACGCTGGACGAGATCACCGACACCGACCGCGACGTCAGGACCGAGAACTGGCGCAGCAAGCGCATCGTCCTCGCGGGCGACGGCGTCGGGTTCTCGGTGCACGAGACCGTGCTCGACGCGGGCTCGGTCAACGACTTCTGGTACGCCAACCACATCGAGGCCGTCTTCATCACCGAGGGTGAGGGCGAGCTGTACGACAAGGACAACGACACGACCTACCAGCTCGCGCCGGGGTCGATCTACGTCCTGTCCGGCAACGAACGCCACCAGTTGCGTCCGAAGACCCGGATGACGACGGTGTGTGTGTTCAACCCGCCTGTGACCGGCCGCGAGGTGCACGACGAGAACGGGGTGTACCCGCTGGTCACGGAAGCGAAGGAGGCATCGTAGGAATGACGATCGACACCGCCGCACGAACCGCCGACCGCTACCCGACACGGATCGCCGATCGGCCGCTGCTGATCGACCGCGCCGAGCCCGCTGCGTGGAGCCGTGATCCCGGTTTCCTGAGCACCGAGGAGCTCGACGCCCACGAGCGCGACGGCTTCGTCACGGTCCCGCAGCTGCTCACGCCCGACGAGGTGCAGCTGTACTCGGCCGAGCTGGACCGGCTCGCAGGAGACCCGACCGTCGAGGCCGACGAGCGCACGATCGTCGAGAAGACCTCGCAGCAGGTGCGGTCGATCTTCGAGGTGCACAGGCTGAGCGACGCCATCGCGGCGCTGGTCGCCGACGAGCGCGTGGCCGGCCGGGCCCGTCAGATCCTCGGCTCGGACGTCTACGTCCACCAGACGCGGATCAACTACAAGCCCGGCTTCGGCGGTGGTGGTTTCTACTGGCACTCCGACTTCGAGACCTGGCATGCCGAGGACGGCATGCCGTCCCCGCGTGCGGTGAGCATCTCGGTCTCGCTGACCGAGAACTTCGCCCACAACGGCTGCCTGATGATCATGCCGGGTTCGCACCGTACGTTCGTCTCGTGCGTCGGGGAGACCCCCGCGGACAACTACAAGGAGTCGCTGCGCGAGCAGGAGATCGGCACGCCCGACCCCGGCAGCCTGACGACGCTGGCCGACGCCCACGGCATCCAGATGTTCACCGGTGCCGCCGGCTCGGCCACGCTGTTCGACTCCAACTGCATGCACGGCTCGGGCAGCAACATCACGCCCTACCCGCGCTCGAACATCTTCATCGTGTTCAACAGCGTCGAGAACACGCTGGTGGAGCCGTTCTCAGCCCCCGGGCGACGTCCGGACTACATAGGGTCACGGGACTTCACACCCGTAGCACGCTGAATTCCGACGAGCGGCACTGTCGTCGCCACCTAGGCGACGAAGGTGCCGTTCGTCGGTGAGAGGGGGAGGAGCTCCGGGCGTTTCGGTGCGAAGCCCTCTCCTGTGTGACGGCCGCGGACGCGGTTGCGGACGAAGGGCAGCACCCACTCGCGCATCCAGCGGAGGTCCTCGAGTTGCCGGTCGCGCCACGGGGCAGGGTCGGCGTCGGGCAGCGGCGAGCGCCAGTCCTCCGCGACGGGCTCGCCGAGCGTCTCCAGCACGCGCAGCATCACGCGCTTGTGCCCCTCGGCGGTGAGGTGCAGACGATCGCTGCCCCACGTGCGGGGATCGGCGAGCGGGGCCATGCCCCAGAGGTCCACGACGATGCTGCCGTGGCGCTCCGCGCTGGCCCGCATCAGCTCGTTGTAGCAGGCCACGCGTCCGCGCAGGCGGCGGATGAGCGGGTGCATGCGGCCGAGGTCGAAGCCGGTGAACACGACGACCTGCGCGCCCGTGGCCGTGACCCGCCCGAGCGCGGCGTCGAAGCGGCGGGCCAGGTCGTCGGTGTCGCAGGAGAACCGGATGATGTCGTTGCCGCCCGCGCAGAACGCGACGAGATCGGGGCGCAGACGCTCGGCTGCGGAGAGCTGGTCGTCGACGATCTGGTCCAGGAGCTTGCCGCGCACGGCGAGGTTGGCGTACCGGAATCCGGGGTTGCCGTCGGCGAGCCGTTCGGCCACCCGGTCGGCCCACCCGCGCGGGGTGCCGTCGGATCGCAGGTCGTCCAGTCCTTCGGTAAAGCTGTCACCGATCGCGACGAACGTGTTCCACCGGCCCATGCGATCGCCCCTCCCGTTCACAGTCCCGTCATCCTGACGTCGAGTGTAGATCGCTGGGGCATCATCCGGGGTGATTGATCCGTTCCGATAGGGCACCCTTACCTCATGGCCCGACGAACCGACGATCCCGACTCCCTGCGTCACCTGCTCGGCGGCCGCGGTGGGGCTGTGGACGCCACCGTGCCGGTGGTGGTGTTCGTGGTCGGGTTCACCGTCGCGCAGGCAGTCGGCGGGCCGTCACCGGTGGGGTGGGGCGGTGGGGCCGCCGTGCTGGTGGCGCTGGTGGTGGCGGCGTTCCGGCTCCGTCAGGGTCGGCGGCCGCGGTCGGTGCTGTTCGGGTTGCTCGGCGTGGCCGTCGGGGCGTTGATCGCGCTCTACACCGGCCGGGCCGTGGACTTCTTCCTCCTCCAGATCGCCACGAACGCCGCGAGCGCCCTGGCCTGGGCGGTGTCGATCGTGATCCGCTGGCCGTTGCTCGGGCTCGTCGTCGGCACGGCGCTGGGGCAGAAGACGGCCTGGCGGCGCGATCCGGACCTGCTGCGCGGCTACCAGCGAGCCTCGTGGGCGTGGGTGGCGCAGTACGTCGTGCGGCTGGCCGTGTTCGTACCGCTGTTCCTCGCCGACCAGGTCGTCGCGCTCGGCGTCACCCGGGTCGTGCTGACCTGGCCGCTCGTGGCGGTGTGCGTCGCGGGGTCGTGGCCGTTGCTCCGTTCGGCCCTGCCCGTCGGGCACCCGGGCCTGCGCCATCCGGTGGCGAGTCCGGGGAACGGGGTGAGAGGGCTCACCAACGGTGATCGTCCGGAGCGATCCGGGTGAGCTCGACGTTGTGGTCGTTGGACACCCGCAGTCGACCGATCGCGTTCAGGAGCCATGCCGCAACACCCCGCCGCCCGCCCGCCCCGTACCGACCCCGGCCGACCCGCTCCGGCCGGCCGCAGGCATGTTCCGCCGATTCCGGACCGGCCGCGTACCGGCGCCCCCGGCGACACGGTCACGGTGGTGCCCAAGGCCAAGGACCTCACGATCAACAAGGTGCTGGCCGGTGCCGGCGCAGCCGCCACGAGCGCGGTGCTGGGGTCGTTCTTCGGGGCGGCCGGCACGGTCGCCGGTGCTGCCCTCGGCTCCGTGGCGAGCACGGTGGCCGCCACCATCTACCAGCGCTACCTCGACCGCACCCGGGACACGATCGTCGCCCGGATCCGGCCCGTCGCCGACGGATCGTCGCCCAGCGAGCTGACGCTGCCGATGCAGCGCACGGGTGGGGACGAGACCGTCCGGATGCGGGTGGAGCCCGCGGTGCCGCCCGTTCCTGTGCGTCGCCGCTGGTGGATGTGGGCGGGCGCCACGGTGCTCGTCTTCGTGATCGGTCTGCTCGCCGTGACCGGGATCGAGTGGTTCAAGGGATCGACGCTCACCTCCAACGACTCGGGCACGTCCGTCGGACGGGTGCTCGGTGGGGAGCGCAGCGCCCCTGTGGAACCCGACACCGCCCCGGCTGCCCCGACCGGCGGATCCACCGATCCGACCTCCACGCCGGACCCGACGTCCGAGCCGTCGAGCACCGCCGTTCCCGGACCGGACGGGAGTGGTGGCGTGCCGTCCCCGGTGTCTCCGGACGCGGGGACCCCGCCCACCGGCTCCGGCGCCCCCACGACGGCACCGGGCCTCGGCGGGTTGCTGGGTGGCACGCGGGGCTGAGCCCGGCTCAGCCCAGGCGGGCCCGCAGTGCGGCAGCCGCGGCCTGCGGGTCCTCCGCCTCGGTGATGGCGCGGACCACCACGATGCGGCTCGCCCCGGCGGCCAGCACCTCGCCGAGGCGAGCGTCGTCGATGCCGCCGATGGCGAACCACGGCCGCGACGGCGCGCGCCCCGCCACCTCGCGCACCAGACCGAGCCCGGGTGCCGGGCGACCGGGCTTGGTGGGCGTGGGCCAGCAGGGGCCGACGCAGAAGTAGTCGACACCGGCTTCGTCCGCGGCGACCAACGTCTCCTCGGGGCTGTGCGACGACCGGCCCACCACCACCTCGTCCCCGACGATCTTGCGGGCCCAGGCGACCGGGAGGTCGTCCTGGCCGAGGTGCAGGACGTCGGCCCCGGACGCCAGCGCGACGTCGGCACGGTCGTTGACGGCCAGGAGTGCCCCGTGCCGTGCGCAGGCCTCGGCGAGCACCTCCAGCGCGGCCAGTTCGTCGCGCGCTTCGAGAGGGCCGTCGGCACCCTTGTCGCGCAGCTGCACGATGTCGACGCCGCCCGCGAGGGCAGCGTCGGCGAACTCGGCGAGGTCGCCGCGCTCACGTCGCGCGCCGGTGCAGAGGTAGAGGCGGGCGGCGTCCAGCCGCTGCCGCAGGGCTGTTCCGTCGAGTCCGGGCATGGGGCCCAGCGTAGGGTGGCCGGCAGGTGTCGCACGGGAGCCCGGTTGGGCTGAGAAAGGACCTCGTCCTGGTCCTGACCGTCGAACCTGATCCGGGTCATGCCGGCGCAGGGAGCGAAGATGATCGAACTTGTTGTGGTGGGCGCGGGCGTGATCGGCATGTCCTGTGCATGGCGGGCCGCCGCGGCCGGCCACGCGGTGACGGTGCTGGACCCCGCGGCCGCCCGCGGTGCCTCGTGGGTGGCCGGCGGCATGCTGGCCCCCGTCACGGAGGCGTGGCCGGGCGAGGAGCACCTGCTCGACCTCGGCGTGGAGTCGGTGCGGCGCTGGCCCGGCTTCGCCGCGGACCTCACCGCGGCGGCCGGCCACCGGGCCGGGCTGCGTACCGAGGGCACGGTGGTGGCCGCCACCGGTGCGGGCGACCGGGCCGAGCTGGACAACCTGGCCACGTACCTCACCGGGCTGGGACGGCCGGTGGAGCGGCTCTCGGGTCGTGAGCTGCGCCGGCTGGAACCCGCGCTCGGCCCGGACGTGCGCGGCGGGCTCTCGGTGCCCGACGACCTGGCCGTGGACAACCGGCTCCTGCTCACCGCACTGCGCGCCGCCTGCGAGCGCACCGGCGTCCGGTTCGTGGAGACCGCCGCGAAGGCGGTACTCGACGACGGCGGGCGGGTGACCGGCGTGCGCACCGACGGCCCTGACGTGCCTGCCGACGCGGTGCTCGTCTGCGCCGGGGCGCACTCCGCCGACCTGCATCCCGCCCTCGACGGGCTGGTGCGCCCGGTGAAGGGCGAGATCCTGCGGCTCGCCCATCGCGCCGGCGCGTTCCCGCCGCCGGGCCGCACGGTGCGAGCGCTCGTGGACGGCCGGCCGGTGTACGCGGTGCCGCGCGACGGCGGTGGGCTGGTGATCGGGGCCACCCAGGCCGAGACCGGGTTCGACACCGACGTGACCGTGGGCGGGGTGCGCGACCTGCTCCGCGACGCCGAGCGCGTGCTGCCGGGCATCGCGGAGTACGCGCTGGTGGAGAGCGCGGCCGGCCTGCGTCCGGGCAGCCCGGACAACCTCCCGCTGATCGGACCGCTCGGCCCCGAGGGGCTGCTGGCGGCCACCGGGCACGGCCGCAACGGGATGCTGCTGGCCCCGGTGACCGCGGATGCGGTGCTCGCCCTGCTGCACGGTGACCCGCTGCCGGAGGCGGCCCGCACCGCCGACCCCCACAGATTCGCGTCCAGGAGGTAGCACGTGCAGGTGTGGATCAACGGGACCCGCCACGAGCTGGCCGACGGATCCGGGGTGGCCGACGCGCTCGGCGTGCTCGGGGCTCCGGCCACCGGCGTGGCCGTGGCCGTGGACGGCGAGGTGGTGCCCCGGGCGACCTGGGCCGACACGACGCTCTCCGACGGCGCCCGCGTCGAGGTGCTCACCGCCGTGCAGGGAGGATGACCGTGAACGACGAACTGGGGAACGACGAACTGGGGAACGACGATCTGGTGATCGGCGGTCGCAAGATCGCGTCGCGGCTGATCATGGGCACCGGCGGGGCGTCGAACCTCGAGATCCTGGAACGCGCGCTCGTGGCCTCGGGTACCGCCCTGACCACGGTGGCGATGCGGCGGATCGACGCCGCCACCGGCACCGGTGTGCTGGACCTGCTGCGACGGCTGCGCATCGAGGTGCTGCCCAACACCGCGGGCTGCCGGACGGCCGCGGAGGCCGTGCTGACCGCGCGCCTGGCCCGCGAGGCGCTCGAGACCGACCTGGTGAAGCTCGAGGTGGTGGCCGACGAGCGCACGTTGCTGCCCGACCCGATCGAGCTGCTCGACGCCGCCGAGCAGCTCGTGGACGACGGCTTCACCGTGCTGCCCTACACGAACGACGACCCGGTGCTGGCGCTCAAGCTCGAGCAGGTGGGGTGCGCGGCGGTGATGCCGCTGGGCTCGCCGATCGGCACCGGCCTGGGCATCCGCAACCCGCACAACATCGAGATGATCGTGGACCGCGCCGGCGTGCCGGTGGTGCTCGATGCCGGGATAGGCACGGCCTCGGAGGCCGCGCTGGCCATGGAACTGGGCTGCGACGCCGTGCTGCTGGCCACCGCCGTGACGCGGGCCGGTGATCCCGAACGGATGGCGCAGGCGATGCGGTGGGCCGTGGACGCGGGCCGGGCCGCGCACGGTGCGGGCCGGATCCCGCGCCGCTACTGGGCGCACGCCAGCTCTCCCGGTACCGACGTCTGACACGGTGTGATCGCGGCTGCGGTGGCCAGCAGTTCGGCCTCGTCGAACCGTGTCCGGTCGAGGCTCACCTCGGTGGCGAGGCCAGGCTCGACGAACCGGAACACGGCGCCCGGCCGCAGGTAGGCGCGGTCCGGCTCGATCTCCCGCCACGTCGACGGGGCCTGCTCGTGGTACCCGGCGAGGAACGCCCGCAGCGCCGCGATGTCGGTGAGGCGCTCGCCGCGCAGTGTCTTGACCGTGAGGTCGACCGCGTAGGCGCCCGCGGCGTCCGGGCCCCGTTCCCACACCTGCGACCGGAAGGTGACGTCCTCCCAGTGGTAGGTGAACGTGCTCACCTGCGGGCCCACCCCGGCGGGGACGTGTCCGACGGCGAACCCGTCGACGACGGGCGGCGGTGCGGCCGCGCCGATCGTGGTGAGCGCCAGCAGCAGGGCCAGCCCGGTTGCGATGTATCTGATCATGTCTCGAGGATGACCGGCCGGGGCGACGCCTGGGGATGATCAAGGATTCCTGCGGACAACTTTCGACGATGGGGACAACTCGGCGCGATCGGGGCTCAGTGGTCAGCCACCTGCGCGACGCTGTCCCGGTGACGAGCCGCCAGTTCCCGGTAGATGCCGGGGTTGCCCTCCACCCACCACCGGGCCGAGTCGGTGAGCGGGCCCTTCTCCCGGGCCACGGTGCCCAGTACGAGCTGTCCGTCCGGCACCACGGTGCCCGGCGCCACGGTGGCGCCCGCCCCCACCAGGCAGCGGGCTCCGATGCGTGCGCCGTCCTGCACGGTGGAGCCGTTGCCGATCAGGGCCTCCGCCCCGATCACACAGCCGTGCACCACGCAGAGATGGCCGATCGTGGCGCCCGGCCCGATCTCGGTGATCGGGTCGTCGCCGCCGTGCAGCACGCTGCCGTCCTGCACGTTCGCGCCCTCGCGCACGACGATCGGCCCGAAGTCGGCGCGGAGCACGGCGTTGTACCAGATCGACGCGTGCGCCTCGACGCGCACGTCGCCCACCAGCGTGGCGGTGGGGGCGATGAACGCGGTGGGGTGCACGGTCGGGGCGAGGCCCTCGAAGGAGAACAGCGGCATGGTCCACACGGTGCCACCCGGGAGGGTCCGGCGCGGCGTTCGGGTAGGGGTGGCATGCGCGGGCAACCTGTATCCGAGTGATACGTCCTGGTCGTCACGACATGTGCCCGGAAGGGGAGATCGCGATGAGGCGAACCGTGGTGGTGACCGTGCTCGCCGTGGTGCTGGCGGGATGCTCGGCGGGGCCGCCCCCTGCAGCGCCCACCGCCCCGCCCGCTGCGTCGCCGGAGACATCGACGGAGCCGTCGGGCAGGGCGCAGGCCCTCCCGGTCTACTACGTGGCCCTCACCTCTGCGGGCCCCCGGCTCCAGCGCGAGTTCCACAGGATCACCACCGCCGATCCCGCGAGCGACGCCGTCCGGGAGATGTTCGACGTCCCGGCCGCCGATCCGGACTACCGCTCCTTCTGGCCGGCCGGCACCGGGCTGCGGTCCCCCGTGGTGGTGGGTGCCGACGCGATTACGGTCGACCTCACGGCGCAGGCCACCGGCACCCCCACCGGCCCCGTGCCTGCGGAGATGGCCCTGCAGCAGCTCGTGTTCACGGTCCAGGGCGCCGCCGGCTCCACCCTGCCCGTCCGGGTGCTGGTGAACGGCGCATCCGCCGAGCGGGTGCTCGGGAGCGTGGGGGTCACCGCCCCGGTGCCCCGCGGCGACGCCTACGCGATGCGGTCTCTCGTGCAGATCGACGCGCCCATGAACGGGGCCACGACGGAGCGCGACGTCGTCGTCACAGGAGAGGCGGCCGTCTTCGAGGCCACCGTGCACTGGGAGGTGCGCCGTGGTGCCGCGGTGGTCCGCTCGGGTGTCGCGTCCACGAGTGAGGGCCAGGTCTTCGCGCCGTTCACCTTCACCGTCACGCTGGAGCCCGGCGAGTACGAGGTGCGCATCTCCGAGGACGACCCGTCCGACGGCGCGGGCCGCCCTGTGCTCACCGACACGAAGACGATCACGGTTTCGTAGGTCCGCCGGGCTCTGCTGATCGTCGCTCACGCAGCTTGGTGCATGTGCAGCTCGGTCTGACGTTGCGAGCGCGGCGATCTTCGACGCCGCATTGAGGGCGCGCCGTGGCCGCTCTGCAACGTCGGGGCGCGTCCACCGAACGCGACTCACTCGACGAGGGTGCGGGGCGGGCGCAGACCCAGCGAGCGCAGCTCCAGCTCGGCCAGCCCCCGCACCACCTCGCGGTCGTCGCGGCGCCACGCCGCCGCGGGGTCGTCGGAGACGGCCAGCAGCCGGCGCACCGGCATGTGGGTCAGTGCGCGCAGGGCCAGCAGATCCGTGTCGGCGGTGCGCACGGTGATCGCCGAGCTGGCGGCGCGGGCGTAGCGGATCCGCAGGGTCAGCCAGAGCAGCACCACCGGCAGCGCGGCGAGCACCACGATCCCCACAGCCGAGCCCAGGGCGACGTTCGCGACGGTCTGCACCTGCTCGCGACCCGCTGAGGCCAGCGAGTCGCCTGCCGCCCTGCCGGTGCCGAGTGCGCGGGCCAGGTCCGCACCGACGAACGGCACGCCGCTCGCCGTCCGGGCGGCTCCGGAGAACGCGTTGCCGATCGCCGCACCAGCATCGGCGAGCGTGCGGGCCGGTCCCTGCAGCTGCTGGACCAGGTCGTACGCGGCACGGGCGATGATCACGACGAGCACCACCCAGGCCACGACGGCGACGTCGGCGAACAGCTGTCGAAACAGGCGACCAGGACGTTCCGCGTAGAACCGCATGGCGCGGAACCGTAGAGGTCGGGCATGTTGTGGGGGTGACGGGGGCGCAGGGCCAGGCGGAGTGGATCGTGAATGCTGCTGCCGGCACACCCGTGCCCGAGGCGGAGCTCCGCGGGCACATGACGCCGGAGCTGCTGGAGGCCTGCGGCGGCCCGGGCGGCTTCAACTCGGGGTTCGGCGGTCTCGCCCGGCTCGTGGTCGACCGCACGGTCGTCTCCCGGCCGGATCTGCTCCAGGCGGCGGTGAGCTCCGGCGCTGAGCGCTACCGCCTCACCGTGCACGTGAACGCGGCCGGGCTGATGGACTGGTTGCGCCTGACGCCCGACCAGGCCCCGCCCCCCACCTGGGAGCACCTCGACGGCCCGATCGCCGCGCTGGGCACGCGGGTGTCGTTCGTGGCCGCGGAGCTCGACCCGAGCGGGGCGCTCGACGTGGTCCACGGCGTCGACGCCGACGTGCTCCGTCCTGTCGGGTCGGCGTTCAAGCTCTACGTCCTCGGCGCGCTCGCCCAGGCTGTCCATGACGGGCGTGCGTCATGGGACGAGCCACTCGCCATCCGGGACGAGTGGAAGAGCCTGCCGTCGGGCCGGCTGCAGGACCGGCCCGCCGGCGCCGAACTCACCCTGGCGCAGTTCGCCGATCTCATGATCTCGATCAGCGACAACACCGCCACCGACCATCTGATCCACCACCTCGGTCGGGACGCCGTCCACAGTCAGCTCGAACTGTTCGGCCACCTTCAGCCCGCCGCGACCATCCCGTTCCTCACCACCCGGGCCATGTTCCGCCTGCGGTCCGTGCGCTACCCCGTCCTCGCCGAGGAGTACCTGGCCCTGCGGTCGGAGCAGGAACGGACCGCGGCCCTCGCCGCACTGGAACGCCTCCCGGTCCCCGAGGTGGCCGAGACCTGGACCAGCCCCCGCATGATCGACCGGATCGAGTGGTTCGCTTCGCCTGCCGACATCGGCCGCGCTCTCGCGGGGCTGCACACGCTGGGTGGACCGGAGATCGACCGTGCCATGTCACTGGACGACGGCGGCCTGAACCTCGACATGTCCCGGTTCCCGACCACGTGGTTCAAGGGCGGCAGCGAGCCCGGTGTCGTGACGCTGAATCACCTGGCCCGCACCGCGGCCGGCCAAGTGCTGGTCGTCAGCGTAATGGTGTCCGACCCCGACGAGGCACCCGTCACCCTGGAGGTGGCGTCACGGGGCCTGGCCGTCGTCCGCGGCGCCTTCCACCTGCTAGAGCAGCCCTAGCTTCGTGGCCGCGTACACCGCCTCGGCCCGCCGCGACACCATCAGCTTGCGCATGAGGTTGCCGACGTGGAACTTCACCGTGGTCTCGGAGATGAACAGCTCCGCCCCGATCGCCCGGTTCGACAGTCCGCGCGCCAGCAACCGCAGCACGTCGAGCTCGCGTTCGGTGAGCCGTTCCCGCTCGGGCACCCCGCCCGACAGCGAGCGGACCATCGCCGACGCGCTGCGGGCGTCGAACGCGCTCTCCCCACGCGAGACGGCCCGGATCGCGCGCACCAGCTCCGTGGTGTCCACGTCCTTGACGACGTAACCGCGGGCCCCGGCCTGCACCGACTCGACGACGAGCCGGTCCTCCGCGAACGTGGTGAGCACCAGCACCCCCAGCCCGGGGTGGGCGGCGCACAGGCGGCGGCAGACGTCGAGGCCGTCGGTCTGGGGACCCGCGGTGAGCTTGAGGTCCAGCAGTACCACGTGCGGTCGCGACGCGGCGACGGCGGCGACGGCGTCGGCGGGCGTGCCCGCCTCGCCGACCACGCGCAGGTCGTCCTCGCGTTCCAGCACGGCCCGCAGGCCCTGGCGCATGATCAGGTGGTCGTCGACGAGCACGATGCGGGTGGGCATCGGGCGCGCCCTGGCGGCTGTGGCTGCGGTCATGGACTCGAACTCCCTGGGCCGGGCACGGGGATGTCCACCTGTACCTGCAGCCCGCCGAGCCGGGCCCGGCGGAAGGTCAGTGTGCCACCGAGCTCACGCGCTCTGGCGTGCATGTTCACGAGCCCGCGGTGCTCCCCCGACGGGGTGGCCACAGTGGCCGCGCGCAGGCTGCGCCGCACACCGTCGGGGCTGCCGCCGCCGTCGTCGGAGATCGTCAGCCGCACCTGCTCGCCCTGGTAGGCCAGCCGCACGACGGCCTTCGTGGCCTCCGCGTGGACGGCCGTGTTGAACAGGGCCTCGCCCGCGATCCGGAACAACGACTGCTCGCAGTCCGACGGCAGCACCACCGGCGTGCCCCCGATCCGGACCTCGACGCGCAGCTCGTCGGGCATGTGGACACCGGAGAGCTGACGCAGCATCGAGGGCAGGTCCTTGTCGGCTCCGTGCGCGTCGCAGTCGTTGAGCGCGTAGATCGCCGACCGGAGCTGCTCGACGGCCCGGCGGGTGAGGTCCTTGGCGGTGTCGAGCTGGCCGCGCAGGCGGGGGTCGGCGATCTCGGTGCGCACCAGCTCGATGTGCATGCCGGCCGAGAGTACGTACTGCGTGACGCTGTCGTGCAGCTCGCGGGCGATGCGGTGACGCTCGTTGTCGAGCACCTCGCGCTGGCGGGCCGCGCCCAGCTCGGCCTGGGTGGCCAGCAACTGCTCGTTGCGCATCCGCAGGTCCGTGGCCTGCAGGGACGTGCGGGCGTGCAGCCGGGCGGAGTGGTCGAGCAGCGCGCAGTTCTGCAGCGCGGCGGCCGTCTGGCCGGCCAGGATCCGCAGCACCGAGTGGTCGGTGTCGTCGATCGTGCGTTCCTCGGGGGTCCAGGCCGCGAACCCGCCGACGGTGTGCCCGTCGAGCTTGATCGCGACGTGCAGGTGCCGGCGCGCCTCGGTGTCGTCGTGGTGGTCGTCGGAGGTGTCGGCGCGGATGCGGTCGAGATGGAGCCAGATGCGGGGCGGCACGGCGCGGGCGTCGGCCCACTCGGCGCCGTCGGGCCCACGGACGAGATACCGCGGCTGGGCCTCCGGCAGCGCGCCGTCGACCAGCGCGAACACCACCCATTCCGCGGACAGGTGGTCGGCTGCCGCCTCGACGACCGCGCGGACCAGGGCCTCCGAGCCCTCCATCGTGCGCACCAGCGCGGCGGAGATCTTCTCCAGCGCCAGGATGACGCGGTGCAGCCGCTCGGCCGAGGTGCGGTACTCGGGGTAGTAGTGGGGCTTGCCCGAGCGCAGCCCCGTGAGCGCCTCCAGGTCAGGACGGGGGCGGTTCGTGGCCGCCCGTCCGCCTCGGCGCGGCCACTGCGCTGCTGCGGTCACAGGGCGGCTTTGAACAACGTCTCGACGTCGCCGACCGACGTGGCCCGGGGGTTGGTGGTGAGGCACGCGTCGCCGAGCGTCAGCTCGGACAGGCGCGGGATGTCCTCGGCCGTGACGCCGAGTGCGCCGAGGCCGCGCGGCACGCCGACCTCGTCGCCGAGGGTGCGGACCTCCTCGGCCACCGCCTCGACGGCGTCCAGCGCGGGCATACCCGGCCGGTACACGCCCATCGCCTGGGCGATCGGTACGAACCGCTCCGGCAGCTCCGCCCCGTTGAAGCGGATGACGTGCGGCAGCAGCACCCCGTTCACGACGCCGTGAGGCAGGTCGAGCATGCCACCGACCTGGTGGCTCATGGCGTGGGTGGCGCCGAGGATCGCGTTGGTGAATGCCAGCCCGGCCTCCAGTGCGGCCTGCGCCATGAACGAGCGGGCTCCCGTGTCGCGCGGGGCGTGGATGGTGCGAGCGAGGTGTCCGTTGACCAGCGAGATGGCCTGCAGCGCGTGGTGGTCGGTGAGCGGGCCGTGGGCGAGCGAGACGTAGGCCTCGATGCCGTGGGTGAGCGCGTCCAGGCCGGTGGCCGCGTTGAGCGCGTCGGGCATGGTGAGCAGCAGGCGGGGGTCGATCACCGAGACGTCGGGCACCAGCGCCCGGCCCATGATCGTGATCTTGGTGTGCCGTTCGGTGTCGGTGACGATGCAGAACTGCGAGACGTCGGCGCCCGTGCCGGACGTGGACGGCATCATGATCAGTGGGGGGATCGGGTGCTCGATGCGATCGATGCCCTCGTAGTCGAGGATGCGCCCGCCGTTGGCCGCGAGCAACGCGATGCCCTTCGCGGCGTCGATGACCGAGCCGCCGCCGATGCCGAGCACGACGTCGCAACCGGCCTCGACATAGCGCTCGTGGCCCGCCTCGATCTCGTGGTCCTTGGGATTGGGCGTGACGTCGGTCCAGACCACGGGTGAAAGACCTGCGTCGCGGAGCTGGCCGAGCAGTTCCGACGGCCAGCCCGCCTCGGTGAGGCCGGGATCGGTGACGACGAAGGGGCGACGCGCGCCGAGCCGGACCGCAGCGTGCGCAGCCTCGGCGAGCGAATTCGGCCCGAACACGATCTCCGGGGCGTGGAACTTCGACAACCGCAGCGATCCCGTGTCGCCACCGACCGTGCGCTGTTGATCGTCCGGACTACGCCGCGCCAGCAGGACCGAGTCTCCGGCCAAGCGAGCTTCATCGACGAGGACCACATTGCCCTCCCGCACCACATCGTCCGCTGCCGCACGCCGAACGTCCTGAGCGACGACGTGACCCAGGCTACAAGAGCGGGAGGTGACCGGGCAGGTGCGATCGGTGCGCGCTGCACCCAACAGGGTGCGCGGACCCGTCGCCGTGACGGCCCGCCTCGTCCGATCGGTGCGTCTGCGGCAGGTCACAGACGGACGCTAGCCACGGATGGACGTAACCGGACCCTGCTGCGTGACGGGAGGTTGGCCTGTCCCATCGGGCAGGCAGGGACCCTCAGCTCACGTGGATGGGGCCTTCGCGGTGTGCGAGGCGGGTGCCGTCGCCGCCCCAGTGCTGGGCGATCATCTCGGCCGCGATCGACACGGCCGTCTCCTCCGGGGTGCGGGCGCCGAGGTCCAGACCGATGGGGCTGGACATGCGCGCGATCTCGGCATCGGTGACGCCGCGTTCGCGAAGTCGTTCCAGCCGGTCGTCGTGGGTGCGTCGCGACCCCATGGCCCCGATGTAACCCACCTCGGGCAGCCGCAGGGCCACCTCGAGCAGCGGCACGTCGAACTTCGGGTCGTGGGTGAGTACGCAGAGCGCGGTGCGCTTGTCGATGCGGCCTGCCTCGGATTCGGCGGCCAGGTAGCGGTGCGGCCACTCGACGATCACCTCGTTGGCCCCGGGGAACCGGGTGGCGGTGGCGAACACCGGACGCGCGTCGCAGACCGTGACGCGGAAGCCGAGGAAGGCGCCCATGCGGGCGACGGCGGCGGCGAAGTCGATGGCCCCGAACACGATCATGCGGGGCGGCGGCGCGAACGACTCGACGAACACGTCGAGGCCCTCGCCGCGACGCTGGCCGTCGACGCCGTAGTGCAGGATCGCGTTGCGCCCGGCGTCGAGCAGGCCGCGGGCGTCGTCGCGGACGGCGTCGTCGAGCCGGGACGAGCCCGTGGCGCCGTCGACGCGGTCGGCCCACACGACCAGCCGCCTGCCGAGCCTCTCCGACGGCCCGCCCACCACGGTGGCGACGGCCACCGGCGTCTCGTCGCGGATGGCCTGGGCCACCGAGCCGAGCTGGTCGTAGGTCTCGGGACCGACCTTCTCGACGAAGATGTCGATGATGCCGCCGCAGGTCAGGCCGACGGTGAACGCGTCCTCGTCGGACACGCCGTAGCGCTGGAACACCGGACGGCCGTCGCCCAGCACCTGCTGCCCGAGCTCGTACACCGCTCCCTCGACGCAGCCACCGGAGACGCTGCCGACGGCCTCGCCGTCGGGGCCGATGAGCATCGACGCGCCGGGCTGGCGGGGGGCGGAGCTGTAGGTGCCGACGACGGTGGCGAGCGCGGCGGTCTCGCCGTTCTTCCACCAGCCCTCGAGCCGGTCCATGACGTCACGCATGCCTGATCACCTCGAGAAGCTCTTCCAGGGTGGCCAGGCTGTGCCCGGCCAACAGTTCGTCCAAGTACGGGAGAGCAGCCACTATTCCACCCTGCACCGGGGCGTAGCCGTCCTTGCCCGCGTGCGGGTTGACCCAGACCACCTTGTGGGCGAGCCGCGACAGCCGTTGCATCTGGACGCCGAGCAGGTCGGTCTCGCCGCGCTCCCAGCCGTCGGAGAACACGACCACCACGGCGCGGCGAGCGGCGCCGCGCTGTCCCCACCGGTCGACGAACGCCTGCACGACCTCGCCGAGGCGGGTGCCGCCGGACCAGTCGGGGATGGCCTTGCCCGCGGCGGCGAGAGCCCGATCGGCGTCGCGCATCCGCAGTTCCCGGGTGATGCGGGTCAGCCGGGTGCCGAGCGTGAACGCCTCCACCGCGTTCGGCGACCTGCGCACCACGACGTGCGCGAACCGCAGCAACGCGTCGGCGTAGGGCTCCATCGACCCGGAGATGTCGACGAGCAGCACGATCTTGCGGGGACGGCGCGAGTGGTCGCGGCGCAGCAGGTCGCGCACCTCGCCGCCGTTGTGCAGGGCGGCGCGCAGCGTGCGTCCGGGATCGGCCACCCCGTGCCGCGACGCATGCAGGCGCCGCGACGGCCGGGTGGGCGGCTCGGGCCGCAGCAGCGCCAGCAGCCGGCGCAGGTGCTCGCGCTCGCCCGGGGTGAGCTCGGCGAGGTCGCGGTTGCGGAGCACCTCGCTGCCGCTGGCCCGTGCGTGCACCTGCGGCGTCTCGCGGTCGTCGTCGCCCTCGTCGGACGCCTGCGCATCCGACGGCGTCAGCGCGGCCAGCCGCGGCGGCGGGGGCTTGCGCTCGTCGGTGACCCGGGTGCGGCTGCCGCCCTGCGGCGGGGTGAACCAGGCGTCGAAGGCCTGGTCGTAGCGCGGCAGGTCGTCGGGGTCGGAGCAGAGCGTGAGCCGGCCGGCCCAATAGGTCTGCATCCGGCTGGTGACGTCGAGCGCGTCGAGCGCGCCGAGGAACGTGGCGACCCGGTCCGTGGTGATCGAGAGCCCGGCGTTGCGCAGGACGACCGTGAAGCCGACGAGGCCCTCGACGGGATCGTCGTCTACAGGGGGCGCGGTCATGGGCGAGTCAGGACGCGAGCAGCGTGTCGAGCTGCTTGCGCACGCGGTCGGCGTCCTCGCGGTACTTGAGGACGGCGCCGAGGGTGGCCGCGGCGCTGTCGACGTCGAGGTGCCGGGCGCCGACGAGCTGCAGCGCACGGGCCCAGTCGATGGTCTCCGCGACACCGGGCGGCTTGAGGAGATCGGCCTGACGAAGGGCCCGGACGGCCCCCGCCACCTGGGCGGCCAGTCGCTCGGGGATGCCGGGCAGCCTCGAGTGCAGGATCTCGATCTCGCGCGCCAGGTCCGGGTGGTCGAGCCAGAGGTAGAGGCAGCGGCGCTTGAGGGCGTCGTGCACCTCGCGGGTGCGGTTGGACGTGAGTACGACCAGCGGCGGCGTGGTGGCCCGGATCTCGCCGACCTCGGGGATGGTGACGGCGTACTCGGTGAGGACCTCGAGCAGGAACGCCTCGAACTCGTCGTCGGCGCGGTCGACCTCGTCGATGAGCAGCACGCTCGGGGTGGTCTGCAGGGCGCGCAGGATCGGGCGCTGCAGCAGGAACTTCTTGTCGTAGAGCGAGGACTCGACGGCGTCGACGTCCAGCTTGTCGGCGCCGGCTGCGGTCTCCAGCGCGCGCAGGTGCAGCAGCTGGCGCGGGAAGTCCCAGTCGTAGAGCGCCTGGGACGCGTCGATGCCGTCGTGGCACTGCAGCCGGATCAGCTCCGCCCCGGTGATCTCGGCGAGGGCCTGGGCGAGTGCGGTCTTCCCGGTGCCGGGTTCGCCTTCGCAGAACAGCGGTCGGTTCATGCGCATGGCGAGGAACGTCGCCGTGGCGAGCCCGTCGTCGGCGAGGTAGCCGGTGGTGCGCAGGGCGGCGGCCAGCGCTGTCGGCGAGTCCGAGGGGGCCGGTGGGCGATCGTTCACCACCCCAGCATGACTGACCAGGGGGTCGGTCAGCCACTGCGGGTGTCCGAGCGTCCAGCACGACGTGATCGACCTGTTACTCAGCGTCGACTATTCGGTGTGACGGATTCGGTAATACTTCCAGTTTGGTTCTATTGGAAAAACCGTGATCAAGCCGTGATCTCATGGCCGTGACCTGGGGTTACCTGGGTATCGTCCAGTTAATGCGTTCGTTACCGTGACGATGGTCACTCAGTAGAAGTTTGACGTTTTCCTGGCACCGCCTCGTAGCGTCGACGGCCGGTCGCCCCGACAGGGACGGCCGAGAATGCATCCGGAACCGTCGCACCAGGCCCTGTCCTGCGGTTTCCGGTCCGTCGAGATGGAAAGACGGGACAGGGCCGGGGTCGCAATTTCCCCGACCGCCCCACGGTCGAGGAACACGGACCAAGGACTGCTCGCCGGGACATACCCATCCCGCTGACGAGCCGGTTCTCCCCGACGGATGCGATAGGAGAAACCCCAGAATGACTTCTCGACCTGCACTTACCTCGGGCCGAAGTCTCGTTCGTCTGATCGTCGCCGGTGCCGTTGTCGTCGGTACCCCGCTCGCCGTTGCCGGCACGGCCAACGCTGCTCCCGTCTCCGTCTGGGATGCTGTTGCCCAGTGCGAGAGCGGTGGCAACTGGAGCATCAACACCGGTAACGGTTACTCCGGTGGCCTGCAGTTCAGCGCGGGCACCTGGCGTGCCTTCGGTGGCACCGGGACCGCTGCGAACGCGAGCAAGGCCGAGCAGATCGCCGTCGCCGAGCGTGTTCTGGCGGCGCAGGGCTGGGGCGCCTGGCCGGTGTGCTCGAAGAAGGCCGGTGCCACCGGATCCGCCGCCTCGCCGAGCACGGTCGTGCGCGCCTCCGCGCCGGCTCCGAAGGCCGCGCCCGCCCCGAAGGTCGCCGCTGCCCCGACCGGCGCGAGCTACACCGTCGCCCCGGGCGACACCCTCAGCGCGATCGCCACGGCCCACAACGTGGCCGGCGGCTGGCAGGCGCTCTGGAGCAAGAACACCGGGGTGCTGAGCAACCCGGACGTGCTCGGCGTCGGGCAGGTCCTGGCTCTCTGAGCCCCTTCCGCTGCGCGGCGGTCGCCTCCCCAGGGGTGACGGCCGCGCAGAGGTGGTTCAGGCGCTGTTGACCCACTCGTCGTCGCCATCGGTGAACGACTGGTGTTTCCAGACCGGAAGCAGTCTCTTGATCTCCTCGACCAGTTCCGAGCAGGTCGCGAACGCCTCCCGGCGGTGATCGGCGGCCACCGCGCACGCGAGTGCGACGTCGCCGATCGCGAGTTTCCCGACGCGGTGGCTCACCGCCACGGCCCGCACGCCCTGAGCGCGGGCCGCGACATCGGCGGCCACCTCGGCCACGATCGTCGCGGCGGTCGGGTGGGCGCTGTACTCCAGGCCCCGCACGGAGCGGCCGCCGTCGTGATCGCGCACCACCCCCGCGAAGGTCACGACGGCACCGGCCGCGGCCTGCTCCACGAGCGCGGCGTGCTCGGCGACATCGAGCACGTCCTCGCCGACCGCGGCCCTGAGAACCACTGCACCCGTCATCGGTGATCGCCTCCACGTAGCTGGTCCACGGCATGCTCCAGGACTCCGGCCAGCACCGACAGTCCGTCCCGAACTCCCCCCGTCGATCCGGGGAGGTTGACGACCAGCGTGCGGCCCGCGACGCCGGCCAGCCCCCGCGACAACACGGCCGTCGGCACCGTCGGTGCCCCGACGGCCCGGATCGCGTCCGCGAGGCCCGGCACCTCGTAGTCCAGCACCGCCCGGGTCGCCTCCGGAGTCGCGTCGGTGGGGGAGATGCCGGTGCCCCCGGTGGTGATCACGACGTCGACGCCGTCGGCCACGGCTGCCCGCAACGCCTCGCCGACGGGCTCGCCGTCGGGCACCACGACCGGATCGGGGACGTCGAAGCCGCGCTCGCGCAGCCAGTCGACGATCAGCGGCCCGCCCCGGTCGGCGTAGACGCCGGCGGCGGCGCGGTTGGAGGCGGTGACGACCCGGGCGGTCCTGCTCACTGGTGCTGCTGTGTCCAATGGTGCGCTCGCGAGCTCGCTCACGCTCGGTCCTGCGTCGATGCCGCCTCCGTGGGAGGGAGCGCGTCGTCGGGCGGACGCGTCCAGGAGCCGGTCTTGCCGCCGTCCTTGCGCTCGACCCGTACGCCGTCCATCACCGCGGCGGGGTCGACGGCCTTGATCATGTCGTGCAGGGCCAGCCCGGCCACCGCGACGGCAGTGAGCGCCTCCATCTCCACGCCCGTGCGGTCGGTGGTGCGCACCGTGGCCCGGATGTGCACGCGGTCGACGTCGGTCTCGAGGTCGACCGTCACGCCCGACAGGGCGATCGGATGGCAGAGGGGTATGAGGTCCGGGGTCCGCTTGGCCGCCATGATCCCGGCGATGCGGGCCGTGGCCAGTGCGTCACCCTTGGGCAGGCCGTCGCGCCGCAGCAGTTCGACCACCTCCGCGGTGGTACGCAGCGTGCCGGTGGCCACCGCGGTGCGGGCCGAGACGTCCTTGTCCGTGACGTCGACCATGCGGGCGGACCCGGCGGCGTCGACATGTGTGAGTTCCACCGCCGCGACCCTACGGGGTGGGCCTTGAGAGTGAGCTGCGTCACAGTGACGCAACCAGTCCTCAGTGGACCTGGAGGCATGTTTCGTCGTCGTGAACAGGACGGATGTCGCCCGATTGGGCCGTTCGGACCACACGATCGAGAGGCAACCCCGTCGGCGCGTCGGATTTGCGCTCCGCGATACCGGACGTAGCGTGCCTCACGGCCCACAAGGACTCCCCAGGTCCGAGTGGGCCCCGGAACCGCAGCGCTCCCCTGTCCGGTGGTTCCGGAACCCCAGTTGCCTCACGAACCCCAGCGTGGGACAGGAACGGATCACCCGGCGGTCCCCAGCCCGCCGGAACGCCACTCCCCAGGCGGGATCCGCGCGCAGCGTCCGGAGATGTCCCATGGCTCGCTACCGCGGTCGTCATCGCGCCCCCAGCAACACCGGTCGGGTCATCGCCCGCACCGCCCTGGCCGGCGCCGTCGTCGGCGTGCCGCTGGTCACCATGGTCCCGGCCGCGAACGCCGCCGCCGACTCCACCTGGGACAAGGTCGCCCAGTGCGAGAGCGGTGGCCGATGGGACATCAACAGCGGCAACGGCTTCAACGGCGGCCTGCAGTTCACCCCCAGCACGTGGCGCGCCTTCGGCGGTACCGCCTACGCCCCGGCCGCCTACCAGGCCACGCGCGAGCAGCAGATCGCCGTCGCCGAGAAGGTGCTGGCCGGCCAGGGTTGGGGCGCATGGCCCGTCTGCTCGAAGCATGCCGGCGCCACCGGCGAGTCGGCCACCCAGCGCAGCGCGCCGTCCGACACGATCCGTCTGAGCGCACCGGCGGCGGGGAGCAAGGCCACGACCGGCAGCTACGTGGTCAAGAGCGGCGACACCCTGGGCTCGATCGCCTCGGCGAACAAGGTCGCGGGTGGCTGGAAGAGCATCGTCGCGAAGAACCCGGCGCTCGCCGGGAACCCGAACGTCATCAGCCCGGGCCAGAAGTTGACGCTCTGAGAGCGCCCGACGGGTGATGGCCTCGGCTCGCAGCGCTCTCTGATCGAGGCCCTCACCCACCGGGTGCTCTGAATCTCTCCAGCGCTTCAGGGGTGTCGACGTCGTCGGGATCGGCGACGTCACCGCACTCCACCAGTTCGAGCGCCGGGTGGCCCGCCAGATAGCCGCGGGCCCCTGCGTCGCCGGACGCCGAGGCGACCACGGCCGTCCAGTGTGACCGTCCGATGAGGACCGGGTGTGCCGGTCGGCCGTCGTAGGACGCGCGGCGCAGGTCGTCCGGGCCTGCGTCGGCTCCGAGGCGGGCGACCGCTGCCGCCGTGACGCCGGGCAGGTCGACCAGGTGCACGAGCGCGGCGGGTGCGTCCACCGTCGCCAGCGCGGACAGTCCCGCGCGCAGCGATGCACCCATGCCCTCGGCCCAGTCGAGGGCCTCGACCGTGATCACTCCGGGGGGCAGTGCGGCCCGGACGTCGGCCGCAGCGGCGCCGACGACGACGACGAGCGGCGCGCAACCGCCGTCGCCGAGCACCCGGAGCGCACGGCGTACGAGCGGCTCGCCGTCCAGCTCGACGAGTGCCTTCGGGCCGCCCATGCGACGGCCCGCGCCGCCCGCCAGCAGCAGCCCGACCGGCGTTGGAGCGCCCGGCGCCCGAGGGGCTCGGCTCGCGACGCCCAGGCGGGCGCCTCGCGGCGTTGTCCTCGCCGCCGATCCAACACCGGGATCGCCGGCTCCTTCGCCTTGCGATGCACCCACCTGGACGCCGCTCCCCGATCGAGCCCCCCGTGCGCCGGGCGCTCCTATTTGTTGATGATCGTGACGGGGTGCACGTAGGGCACCGTGTCCAGCGGGAACTCGAGGTCGCCGAACGGCGAGAGCGAGCCCTGCACCGGAGATGCGAGCTCGGAGACCGGGTGCTCGCCGTCGGGCAGGTCGGGCCACGTCGGGTCGATACGGCCCTCGGGCGCTGCCTTGGCCACGATGTCCTCCTTGCGGGGTGGAAGTCCTCACCCCCGAGTATTCCGTATGGCGCGCCAGGAGTCGCCATCGCGGCGGCGACTACGCTGGGAAGCGATGCCCACCTCGCTGGTCGACTGGCTGCGCGCCCAGGACGACGGGACGCTCGCCACTCTTCTGCGGCTGCGCCCCGACCTGGCCGTGCCCCCGCCCGCCGACCTCACGGTGCTCGCCACGCGCGCCGGGATCCGCGCCTCGGTGCACCGGGCCTGTGACGATCTCAACACCGTTGCGCTCGCGGTGCTGGAGGCCCTCGTCCTCGCCGACGCCGACAGCGCACCCGTCCCGCGGGCGGAGGTGGCGCGGCTGCTGGGCCCCGACATGTCGGCGGCGGCCCTGAGAGCTTCCCTGGGCGGCCTGCGGGAGCGTGCGCTGGTGTGGGGAGCCGACGGCGAGCTGGCGCTGGTGCCGGCCGCGCGGGAGATCGTGCCGCGCTTCCCCGGCGGGCTGGGCCGGCTCGCGACCGGGCCCGCCGGCTCGTCGGAGCTGACCGAGCTGCTCGCCGCCGTCGAACCCGACGAGCAGCGGGTGCTCGACGCGCTCGCCGCGGGCCCGCCGATCGGCCGCAGCCGGGGCGGCTCCGCGCCGCAGAGCCCGGTCGGGCGGCTGCTGGCCAAGGGGCTGCTGTTGCGCGTCGACCCCGAGACCGTCGAGCTGCCCCGCCAGGTGGGGATCGCCCTGCGCGGGAAGCGGCCGATGGGGCCGCTCACGCTCACCTCGCCCGACCTCGCGGTCCGCGACCGGGGTGCCGACGTCGTCGACCGCACCGCAGGCGGCGCCGCCCTCGGCGTGCTGCGGCAGGTGGAGCTGCTCATCGCGTTCTGGGGCCGCACGCCGCCCCCGGTGCTGCGCTCGGGCGGCGTCGGGGTGCGGGAGCTCCGCCGCGCCGCCAAGGAGATGGACGTCGACGAGAACGTCGCGGCGCTGCTCGTCGAGATCGCGGTGGCGGCCGACCTGGTGGGCCCGAGCGACGGCATCGGCCCCGACTGGGTGCCCACCACTCAGGCCGACGTCTGGGCGGTCGGCGGCCCCGAGCTGCGCTGGTCGCTGCTCGCGCGCACCTGGCTCGACCTCCCGCGGCTGCCCGGGCTGGTGGGCCGCAAGGACGACGCCGGCAAACCGATCAACGCCCTGTCCGACGGCGTACGCCGCCCGCTGGCCCCGCGCGATCGTCGTCGGGTGCTCGGAGGCCTCGTCGAGCTCCCCCCGGGCACGGCCGTCGGCTCGGTCACGGCGCTGGCCGACGTGCTGGCCTGGCGGGCTCCGCGCCGCGGGGGTCGGTTGCGTGACGAGGTCGTCGGCTGGGCGCTCAGCGAGGCCACCACGCTCGGCGTCGTCGCGCTCGACGCGATCTCGACCCCGGGCCGGGCCCTGCTCGACGACCAGGACGGCGTCGTCGCCGCCCTGCGCGCCACGCTCCCCGCGCCCGTCGACCACGTGCTGCTGCAGGCCGACCTCACCGCCGTCGCCCCCGGCCCGCTGGAGCCCGAGCTGGCCCGCGAGCTGGATCTCATGGCCGAGGTCGAGTCGGCGGGCGGCGCCACCGTGTACCGCTTCACCGAGGCCACCGTCCGGCGCGCCCTGGACTCCGGGCGCAGCGCCGCCGACCTGCACGAGCTGCTCGCGAAGCGTTCGGCCACGCCGGTGCCGCAGGGGCTGACCTACCTCGTCGACGACGTCGCGCGCCGTCATGGGCGGTTGCGTGGCGGCGTGGCGGCGTCGTTCCTGCGCTCCGATGACGAGGTGCTGATCGCCGAGGTCCTCGCCCACCCCGACACGATCGGCCTGGAGCTCCGCCGTATCGCCCCCACCGTGGTGGTCAGCCCGCTGCCGCTCGCGGAGCTGCTCGACGGGCTGCGCGTGGCCGGGTTCACCCCGGCTGCGGAGGACACCGGTGGCGCTGTGCTCGATCTCTCGGACCGCGGCCGGCGCACCGCGCCGCGGTTCCGCGGCAGCGAGCGGGTGGGCGCCCCGCCGGAGCCCGACGCCGACCAGCTCGGGAAGCTCGTGGCCCGGATGCGCTCGGGCGACACGCTCGCCGGGATGCGCCGCAGCGCGGCCGCCTTCGCCAACGGCTCCACCCTCGACCTGCTCCGCACGGCCGTCGCCTCCCGGCGCAGCGTCTGGATCGGGTTCGTGGACGGCCACGGCCGGCAGGGCGAGCGCGTGATCGAGCCGATCAGCGTCGGCGGCGGGGTGGTGGAGGGCCGTGACGGGGCCGACGGGGTGATCCATCGCGTGGCGCTGCACCGCATCACCAGCATCGCGCTGGGGGAGGGCTAGCCCGTACGGTCGACCCTGGCCGTCAACCCGTCCAGCACCATCGCCAGGCGACGCTCGAACACCACGTGCGGGTCGGGGAAGTCCTCGGCCTCGATGATCAGCCGCTTCAGGTACGGAAGATCGCCCTCGTCCAGCAGCTGCGCGATGAACGGCCCGGTCTGGCGCTGGTAGCCCGCGAAATCGAGGCCGGTGCGCCGCTGCGCTTCCACCTCTCCGAGTTCTTGCTCGACGAAGCCCCGGGTGAACGCCAGCGCGGTGGACAGCAGGTCCATCATCGCGTCGATGCCGAGGCCGAGCCCGTCCACGCAGGCCAGACCGGCTTCGCGGAACCGCTGGGCGTGGGGCCCGAGGGTGGGCCGGTGCCCGAACCGGGCGATCCAGGGGTGGGCGTGGTGGAGCCGGCGGATCTCCCGGGCCAGACGGGAGACGTCGGCGCGCCAGTTCCCGGACGGGATCCCGGTCAGGTCCAACTCGCCCAGCACCGCGTCGTACATCAGCTCGGTCAGGTCGTCCTTGCTGCCGACGTGCCGGTAGAGCGCCATCGCGCTGTGGTCCATCCGCCCGGCGATCTTGCGCATCGAGACCGCGTCGACCCCGTCGGCGTCGGCCAGGGCGATCGCGACCGCGGTGATGGCCACGTGGTTCAGGGTCCGCGCCGGTCCGCGCCCCTGACTGGAGAGACGCGCCCAGATGACGGGTGGCGGTTCGTCGGCCACGACGGCGCTCCTCAAGTCGTTTACGGTGTACATTTCTAGACGCATACGTCGTACACGTCTATCGATCCTACCGAGGTGCCGACATGCCCCACTCGTCCATTGCCGTCGTCGGCGGCGGCCTCAGCGGGCTGGTACTGGCCCGCATCTTGGCGCAGCACGACATCGCCTGCACCGTCCACGAACTCGACGCCACGCCCGACGCCCGCAGACAGGGCGGCCTGCTCGACCTGCACGTCGAATCGGGTCAGCTGGCCCTGCGCGAAGCAGGACTGTACGAGCATTTCCGCCGGCTCATCCGGCCGCAGGCCGAGGCCATGCGGGTAATGGACAAGGCGGGCACCATCTTCATCGACCAGAAGGCCGAGAGCAACTCGGGAAGACCCGAGATCGACCGCACCGAACTGCGCGACCTCTTGCTGGATTCACTCGACCCGGGACGGGTCGTCTGGGACCGCAAGCTCAGCCGGGCCCGCCGCCTGGACGACGGCCGGTTCGAGCTCACCTTCGCCAACGGCGCGTGCGAGACCGCCGATCTGCTGATCGGGGCCGACGGCGCCTGGTCGAGGGTCCGCCCGCTGCTCTCGAACGCCTCCCCTGAGTACGTGGGGATCAGCTACATCGAGCTCCACGTCACCGACGCGCCGGCCACGCTGCCCGCCTCGGCCGCCCTGGTCGGCACCGGGAGCCTGTTCGCCCTGTCGGACAACAAGAGCCTCGGCGGGCACGGAGGCCGCGACCTGCATCTGGGAGCCCAACTGCGGGCCGCCGAGGACTGGCTCGAGACCCGCGGCGTCGACTGGTCGGACCCGGCCGCCGCCCGCACCGCCCTGCTGGCGGAGTTCGCCGACTGGACCCCGACGCTGACAGACCTGATCCGCCACTGCGACGACGAGATCGTGGCCCGCCGGATCTACGCCCTGCCCACCGGCCACTCGTGGCCGCGCATCCCGGGCGTGACCCTGGTCGGCGACGCCGCCCACCTGATGTCGCCGTTCGCCGGCGAGGGCGCGAATGCCGCGATGCTCGACGGCTGCGAGCTGGCGCTGGCACTGATCGAGCACCGAGACGACGTCGAGGCCGCGTTGCGCGCGTACGAGACGGTGATGTTCCCGCGCTCCGCCGACGCGGCCCGGCAGTCCGCCCGCGGGCTCGACCTGTGTTTCGCCGATGACGCCCCCCGAGGCATGGTCGAGTTCTTCGGCAGGATGACCGCCGCTCGGGGCTAGCGGGCACCCGCCGTCATGCGGTGGTGCATCGCGTGCTCCACCAGCGCGATGAGCGTCTGCTTCGTGGACGCGCGGTTGCGGGCGTCGCAGCTGACGATCGGCACCGCGGGGTCGATGGACATGGCCTCGCGGACGTCCTCCACCCGGTGCTGCAGCAGGCCGTCGAAGCAGTTGAGCCCCACGACGTAGGGCAGCCCGCGGTCCTCGAAGAAGTCGATGGCGACGAACGAGTCGGCGAGCCGGCGGGTGTCGACCAGCACGACGGCGCCGATCGCACCGCGCACCAGGTCGTCCCACATGAACCAGAACCGGTGCTGCCCGGGCGTACCGAACAGGTACAGGATCAGCTCGGAGTCCAAGGAGACGCGGCCGAAGTCCATGGCCACCGTCGTGGTGGTCTTGTTCGGCGTGGCCGACAGGTCGTCGTGCCCCGCGCTGGCCTCGGTCATGACGGCCTCGGTGGTCAGCGGGACGATCTCGGAGACCGAGCCGACGAACGTCGTCTTCCCGACACCGAACCCCCCGGCCACCACGATCTTGGCCGAGATCGTCGCCGCGGTGGCGATCGAATGAGGCCTAGAGCCGACGGAGTCCACTCAACACCCTTTCCATCAGGGCGAGGTCCGGCGCGTTGCCGGCGCTGCTCGCGGTCTGGTGCACGGTCACCACGCCGAGCCCGGCCATGTCGCCGAGCAGGACCCGGGCGACGCCGAGCGGCAGCGACATGAGCGCCGCGACCTCGGCGACCGAACGGGTCTGCTCGCACAGCTCCGCGACGGCACGGTGTTCGACCTGCAACAGGCCCATCTGGTCCCGGCCCCGCTGGCTGGTGGAGACGAGCGTCTCGATCGCCAGCTCCAGCCCGGACTTGGTTCGTCCGCGCGTCCACGTGTAGGGCCGCACGGCAGAGGCCCCGACCCCGTTGCCGAGCTGCTCGGCCTCGACGACGCGCATGTCGATGGGGCCGGTGGTCTGTGGGTGCGGAACCGACGACCGCGGCTGCGGCGCCCCGTACCCGTACATCTCGTTGTTCGGGATCGACCCGGAGGAGGGATCCGACCCGGGTTCGGAGACCGGTTCGGAGCGGGCCTGCTCCGGCACCGGCGTCGGCTCGCCCTCGTCACGGCGGCGTCCCCACCGACGTCGGCGCGGCGAGCGTCCGGCGTCGAAGCTGAAGCCGTTCATCACGTCGGCGAAAGTCGGCTCCGAGGGTTGCCGGCGCTCGTCGTCGGGACCGGAGGTCATCGGACATCACCTGCCTTCTCTTACCGTCGTGGGTGGTCGCAGTGCGGTGAAGCGGGTGGATCAGGGGCCGAACGAACCCTGCAGCTCGGCGCGGAGCTCCGGGGTGAGCAGCTGGCCGACCCGGTCGACCAGCAGCGTCATCTCGTATCCGATCAGGCCGATGTCACAGCTCGGTGACGCCAGCACCGAGAGGCACGAACCGTCACTGATCGACATCAGGAGCACGATGCCGCGGTCCATCTCCACGACGGTCTGCACCACGCCGCCGGCGTCGAAGCAGCGGGCCGCACCCTGGGTGAGGCTGATCAGCCCCGACGCGACGGCGGCAAGCTGGTCGGCGCGGTCGCGGGGGAGCCGGTCGGAGCTGGTGAGAAGCAGGCCGTCGGCCGACACCACGATCGCGTGGGCGACACCGGGCACCCGCTCCGCGAAGTTCGTGACCAGCCAGCCGAAGCGACTCGGCTGGTTCTGGGGTGCGGTCATGACTTCTCCTCGTGATGGGTGCTGGTGTCGTCGACATCTGTGGCGCTTCCGGCCTCGCCGCGGGCCATGGTCTCGCGTCCCTGACGGACACCCTGCTGGTAGCTCGCGAGGCGTCCGCGGATGGTTTCGGCGCTACGGGAGGCCGTGACAGGAGGAGAGAGCACTGCGGATCCGGCACTGCCGGGAACCAGCCGGGCCCGGGGCCGCCGCTTGGGCAGACCCGCCGAGGTCAGCTCGTCGGGGCGGTCGGACTCGATCCCGTTCGCCGCTCGCCAGCCCTCGTCGGCCGCGCCGGCGAATGCCGCCGCGCCGGCGATGGGGTTGCCGGCGGCACCGGCACCGGCACTGGCACTGGCGCCGGTCCGGTCCGGGACGGGCTCGGCGACGGGCTGGGGCTCCGGGGTGGGCTCGACCCGCACCGCCTCGACGGGGGCCGGGGTGGGCCGGGCGACCGGCCGCGGCGCCGGTGCAGGTGCCGGTGGACGCTGCGGCATGCGCGGCTCGGCGGCCGACGGCGGCCGGACGTCGGGCCGTGGGGGCTGGGGCGGTGCCGTAGGTGCCATCGGCGCCGGGGCCGGAGCCGGCATCTGCGCCTCGGGCTTCGCCTCGCCGTCGTCGGTCTCCCAGTTGACGGGGACCGGCCGGTTGGACCGGAACCACGCCGAGGCGATCTCCTCGAAGATCGGCGTGGTCTCGCCGCGCTCGAATCCGGCCTGGGCCTCGGCCGCCGCCCGTCCGGGCTCGGCGATGTTCGGCACGCTCGGCGCGAACAGCTCGTCCGGGCGACGGGCGGGGAAGCCCGTGGGTGCCTGCGGGGCCGGAGCCTGCGGGGCCGGGCTGGGTGCCTCGGTGGCCGCCGGCTGGGGCGACGGTGCCGGCTTGGGAGCGGGTGCCGGCTTGGGTGCCGGCGCCGCGTTGCCCTGACGCACCACCGGCATCGGGGTGGTCGGGGGCGAGATCACCGGCGGGCGGGAGGCCGGAGGAGCGGGAGGGCCCGACCGGTCGCCACGGTGCTGGAGGTCGGTGCGCTGCCCGTCGACCGACGTCCGCTCGTCGGCCGCAATCGACCGCTCGTCGGCACTGTCGGACGGTGTGTTGTCGTCGTCGGACTCGTCGTCCTGTGCGTCGGCGGTCGGGCGTCCCGCGAACGGGGCCGGGGCCATGAAGGCCTGCGGGTGCACTCCGTTGGAGCGCGCCCCGTTGCTTCCGTGTGCTTCGGGGCCCGTGTCGTCCTCGGCTGCCTGCTCCGCTGCCACCCGCTCGCGCTCCGCCGCCGCTTCCTGGTCGCGGTGGGCCTGCTCGGCGACCTCGCGGGCGCGCCGCTGGTCGTCGACCTGCTTCGCAGCGACCGCGTCCTCATCGGTGCCGTCCGCGTCGTCCGAGGAACCGGATGCGGGGAGTTCCGGCGGCGGGGGACCCTCGGGACGCAGCGACGAGCCGGGACGCCTGCTCGGGAGGGAGTTGTGGCTGCCCCCGTTGGAGCCGCCGCCATTGGTGCCTGCCGTGCCGAACAGCGGGCCGTCGGTGCCGTCGAAGACACCGGCCGGGTTGGCCGGGCCGTCGGTGCCGGCGACCAGCGCCGACAGGGAGCGGCCTGCGCCGTTGGCGCGCTGCGGCGGAGTGTCGCCCCCGCGTCCGCCCTGGGCGGGCACGCCCGCGGGCTGCGGGATCCCGATCGGACGGCCGGACCCGGCCGGCTCGCTGGCGGGGATGAGGTAGGCGGGAACCGTGACCGACGCGGTGAGGCCGGCTCCGGGGCCACCGGCCGCGGACGTGCTGAGCCGCACCCCGATGCCGTGTCGTGCTCCCAGGCGACCCACCACGAACAGGCCCATCCGCCGCGACGCCGAGACGTCGACGCTGGACGGGCCGCCGAGGCGCTGGTTGGCGTCACTCAGCTCGTGGTCGATCATGCCGACACCGCGGTCGGCGATCTCCACGATGATCGACCCGTCGGACGTGCGGGTGGTGCTCATGACCACCTGCGAGTCGGGCGGGGAGAAGTTGGTGGCGTTGTCGAGCAGCTCGGCCAGCAGGTGGACGAGGTCGGACCCGGCGCGGCCGACGATGGCGGCCGTGGGCGGGGCCTGCACGACGATGCGCTGGTACTGCTCGACCTCCGACACCGCGGCGCGCAGGACGTCGACCATCGGCACGGGCGCGATGTTGCGCTTGGCGAGGTCGGTGCCCGCGAGGACCAGCAGGTTCTCGCTGTTGCGCCGCATGCGCGTGGCGAGGTGGTCGAGCTGGAAGAGGTTGGACAGCTGGTCGGCGTCCTGCTCGTTGCTCTCCAGCTGCTCGATGAGCTGCAGCTGGCGCTCGACGAGGGCCTGGCTGCGGCGCGACAGGTTGACGAACATCGCGCTGACGTTGGACTGCAGCGCGGCCTGGTCGGCGGCGAGGCGCACGGCCTGCCCGTGAACCGCGTCGAAGGCCCGGGCCACCTGGCCGACCTCGTCGCGGCTGGTGATCGGCACCGGGTCGACCGTGACGTCGGGCGATTCACCTGCGCGCATGCTCTCGACGGCCTGCGGGAGCCTGCGCTCCGCGACGTCGAGGGCCGCGGTGCGCAGCACGCGCAGCGAGCGGATGAGGCTCCGGGCCACCAGGATCGCGATGGTGATGCCGACGAGCAGGCCCAGCATCAGGACGACGGAGTTGATGCCCGCCAGGTTGCTGGCGCTGGCCTCGGCCGTCTTGCCGGCCGCGACGACATCCTGCCGGATCAGGTCGGCCACGCGGTTCGCTGCCGCGAGCTCCGTGGTGTACGCGGAGTCGAGATCGGCCGGGGCCGAGACGATGGGCCGGTCGGGCGGGGTGTTGACGATCGCGGTGGCGACCGCCTGCCGTGCCGTCTCGGCCTTGGGGTCCAGCAGCGGGCCGAAGCGTGCGAGCTGGTCGCTGGACAGGGACGCCTGGTAGTCGGCGGCGAGCGCGGCGAGCCGGGCGTTGGTGGCGGCCACGGTCTGGGGGTCACCGGGCTGCTGCAGCTGCCCGGCGCGGATCCCGGCCCCGAGGACGGTGTGCTGGAGCGCGAGCTGCTCCTTGGCGTCCTGGGCGGAGCCCAGCGCGCCGACCAGGGACGCCGTGCCGGGCGTGCTCACCTGACCGAGCAGGGCCGCGTCCAGCCGGTCGAACTGACCGACGATCTGCGTGTAGCGGTCGCTGACCTGCTGTGCGGCGACACCCGGGTTGTCGGTGACGTCGCGGCGCAGGGCCGCCAGGCCGCCGACCTTCGCGGTCGCCTGGTCGAGCGCCGTCGCGGATGCGGGTTCGAGCGTGCCCGCGCCCCGGGCCGCGTCGAGCGATCCCGTGGTGACGGAGTCGGTCTGACCGAATCCGGTGGTCAGCGCGTTGCGGTCGCCCGCCCGCTTGCCCGCGACGAAGAGGACGGCTGCGTCCCGCTCCTGGCGCAGTGCGTCGGCCGCCGATCCCACCTGGGACTGGACGCCGAGCAGGGCGCTGCCCTGGCCGAGCTGGGCGGCGGCCCCTGCCTGGTCGGAGATGCGCAGCACTCCGAGGGCGAGGGCCAGCAGGGCCGGCACGAGGCCGACGACCACCAGCTTCCAGGCCAGAGTCCAGTTACGCGGGTTCAACCGCTCGGACCAGGTGGGCCCGGTCTCGATGCTGGTCACGTCAACGTCCCCCTGAGGATTGCCGGCGACGATCCGCCGAACTCTGGCACGGCGAGGCAGCGCTGCGCGAGAGTCGACAGGACGAGCTGCGCTCCAGCGGCGGTGGATGGCCGGGAACAGGGGAGCCTCAACATCGGAACCATCGGATCGATCCGTCGCACCTTCTGTTCGGGAGCGGCCCGGTCGGGTGTCCCGGCCCGCGTTGGGTGCCGCGATCGGGTAACGACACGCGCCCGCTGGGGACGGGCAGTGGCCGTGGGGACCCGATAGGATCGTGTCGGCACACGTGCGCTCTCGGTCGAGGCCGGGGAAGTATAGCCCGGGAGCGACGTCGCTCTCATCTCCGAGGTACTCACAGTGCCTGGACGATTACCGCGGATGATCGTCCGCGCTCCCCTCCGGCGACGCCCGGCACGTGTGTTCGAAGCCACAAGAGCAGGAAGAAGGACACGCATGACCGACGGTCCCCTGATCGTCCAGTCCGACAAGACGCTGCTGCTCGAGGTCGACCACGCCGACGCCCAGGAGGCGCGGATGGCGATCGCGCCGTTCGCGGAGCTGGAGCGGGCCCCCGAGCACGTCCACACCTACCGCGTCACGCCGCTCGCGCTGTGGAACGCGCGTGCCGCCGGTCACGACGCCGAGCAGGTCGTCGACGCGCTGGTGCGCTTCTCCCGGTACGCGGTGCCGCAGCCGCTGCTCGTCGACGTCGTCGACACGATGGGCCGCTACGGCCGCCTGCAGCTGTCGAACCACCCGGTGCACGGCCTCGTCATGGTGGCGCTCGACCGCGCGGTGCTGGAGGAGGTGCTCCGGCAGAAGAAGATCGCCCCGCTGCTCGGCACCCGCATCGACGACGACACCGTGATCGTGCACCCGTCCGAACGCGGTCACCTCAAGCAGGCGCTGCTCAAGATCGGCTGGCCCGCCGAGGACCTCGCGGGCTACGTCGACGGTGAGGCCCACCCCATCGAGCTGGCCGAGAACGGCTGGAACCTGCGCGACTACCAGCGCCAGGCCGTCGACGGCTTCTGGGCCGGGGGTTCGGGTGTGGTCGTGCTTCCCTGTGGCGCCGGCAAGACACTCGTCGGCGCGGCGGCGATGGCGCAGGCCAAGGCCACCACGCTGATCCTGGTCACCAACACCGTCGCCGGGCGGCAGTGGAAGCGCGAGCTCGTCGCCCGCACGAGTCTCACCGAGGACGAGATCGGCGAGTACTCCGGCGAGCGCAAGGAGATCCGCCCGGTCACGATCGCCACCTACCAGGTGGTCACGCGCAAGACCAAGGGCGAGTACCGCCACCTGGAGCTGTTCGACTCCCGCGACTGGGGCCTGGTCATCTACGACGAGGTGCACCTGCTGCCCGCGCCGGTCTTCCGGATGACGGCCGACCTGCAGTCGCGGCGCCGCCTCGGGCTCACCGCCACGCTGGTGCGCGAGGACGGCCGCGAGGGCGACGTGTTCTCCCTCATCGGCCCCAAGCGGTACGACGCCCCGTGGCGCGACATCGAGCAGCAGGGCTGGATCGCGCCCGCCGACTGCGTCGAGGTCCGCGTCACGCTCACCGAGGCCGAGCGCCTGAGCTATGCGGTGGCGGAGGCGGAGGAGCGCTACAGGATGGCCTCCACCGCCCACACGAAGATCAACGTGGTGAAGGCGATCCTGAAGAAGCACCCGGGCGAGCCGACGCTCGTCATCGGCGCCTACCTCGACCAGCTCGACGAGCTCGGGGAGGCGCTGAACGCGCCGATCATCCAGGGCTCCACGCGCAACAAGGAGCGCGAGGAGCTGTTCCAGCAGTTCCGCCAGGGCGACCTCCCGGTGCTGGTGGTCAGCAAGGTGGCCAACTTCTCCATCGACCTGCCCGAGGCGAGCGTCGCCGTCCAGGTGTCGGGCACGTTCGGGTCCCGGCAGGAGGAGGCGCAGCGGCTGGGCCGGCTGCTGCGGCCCAAGGGCGACGGTCGGCAGGCGCACTTCTACTCCGTCGTCTCGCGGGACACATTGGACACCGACTACGCCGCGCACCGGCAGCGTTTCCTCGCCGAGCAGGGCTACGCCTACCGGATCGTCGACGCCGACGACCTCCTCGGACCCGCGATCCCGGACGTCGGCTGACTACGGAGCGCATGCACGGAACGGGAACACCGGTCCGGACTGGGCCTATCGGTCGTGCAGTCGGGTCGATGGTTCGGCCGGGTGCGACCGCGGGTCGGGTGACATGGTCTGAACAGGTGTGATCCCTCCACGGATGGGCGGCTGGAGATGCAGGTGAATGCTCACGGGTGGACACTGTGGCGACGTCGACACAGGGAGCCATCATCTCAACGCTCGGATGGATCGTCATCGGAGTCGCGGCCTGGCTGGTCGTGGCTCTGGTAGTGGGCGTCCTGATCGGACGGATGATCCGCAGGCGGGACGCCCAGATCCCGCGGGAGGCCGAGTCGTCCGAGACGCCGGGTGTCCCCGCCCCCGCCCCCGACTCGGTGGGCAGGCGTCGTCGCCAGTAGGAGCGACGGGGTGCCTGAACGGAGACTGTCGCGGAACGTCCGTTTCGTGCGATCGTCCGCCTGTGGGATCGACGGAGCGCGCCGCGCGCGAGCAGGCCAGTGAGCAGGAGCATCTGCTCAACACGCTGCTGGCCGAGCGCGACGGGCTGCTGTCGGTGCTCGACCGGGTCCTCGCCCTGCACGGTGCGGCCCGCCTGATCCGGGACGCGGCCGGTGCCGATGCGGGTTTCGTCGCCGACGTCGACCGGCCGGGCCGCTCCGACGACGGTCAGGCCGTCATCCGGTGGCTGGCGGGCAACCGCACCGATGCGCTGCAGGACCTCGTCGTGCCCACGGGGCAGGGCATCGGTGGCCGGGTGATGGCGCTGGGCCGGCCCGTGCGCGTCTCCGACTACGTCAGCTCGCCGAGCATCACCCACCAGTTCGACCTGCCGGTCCGGCGCGAGGCGCTCGGCGCGATGCTCGCCGTCCCGATCATCGACGGCGAGGGGGGCGCGGCGCGCCCGATCGCGGTCGCCTACGCCGCGTTGCGGGGCCCGGGGGCGTTCGGCGACACGGCCGTGGACGCGGTGCAGCGCATCGCCGCCGAGGCTGCGCAGGCCATCCGCCTGGCCGAGCGCGCCGAGGCGGGCCGGTACACGGCCGTGGCCGCCGAGCGGCAGCGCATGCAGGCGTCGCTGCACGACTCGGTGGGGGCGATGCTGTTCTCCATCGGCGCCCAGGTGCGCGACCTGCACACCACGGTGCCCGACAACCCGCTGCTGCGCATCCGGCTGGGCCGGCTGGAGACCGACGTCTCGGCGGCGTCGCTGGCACTGCGGGAGGCGTTGCTGGCGCTCTCGGAGTCCAGCCCGGAGCGGGCCCTGCCGATCGAGCTGGCCGAGCACTGCCGCAGCTTCGAGGCCCGCACCGGCACCACCGCCCGGTTGGTGGCGCTCGGTGAGGTCCGCCCGCTCGACGTCGAGCGCACGACGCTGCTGATCAGCGCCGTGCGGGAGGGACTGCTCAACGCGGAGAAGCACGCCGACGCCTCCACGGTGGTGGTCAGCCTCGGCGAGATCGACGGCGGGGTGCAGGTGGCGGTCGCCGATGACGGCCGCCACGCCGGGGACGACCTGGCGGAGGCCACCTCCGATGGTGCGCGCCTGGGCATCCGGCTGCTCGTGGAGAAGGCGGCGCGGCTCGGTGGCCGGGTGAGCCTCGTCCACGACGAGGACGGCGGCACGACCCTGCGCATGTTCCTGCCGGGTGTGCGGTGACGCCCTCGCGGGTGATGGTCGTCGACGACCATCCGGTGGTGCGCGACGGCGTCGCCCTGCTTCTGCGCGGCGAGCCGTCGCTGGCGGTGGTGGGGTCCGCGGAGAGCGGCCGTTCCGCGCTGGAGCGGGCCCCCGGACTGCGGCCCGACCTGGTGCTGCTCGACCTGAGGCTGCCCGACATGCTCGCCCCCGAGGTCGTCGTCGGGTTGCGGGAGTCGGTGCCCGCCGCCCGCATCGTCGTGTTCACCGCGCACGGTGACCACCACGGCGTGCAGGCCGCACTCGACGCCGGCGCGCACGGCGCCCTGCTCAAGGACGCCGCAGCCACCGACCTCGTCTCGGCGCTGCGCCGGGTGCTGCGCGGGGAACGGGTCTCCGATCCCCGGATGGTTCCCGGGTGGCGGGTGGGCGGTCTGCAGAGCGAGGTCGGGCGCAGCGCAGCTCTGGCACGCAGCGGGCTGACCCGCCGCGAGTACGAGGTCCTGCGGTTGGCGGCCCAGGGCCGCACCAACCCCGAGATCGCGGAGACGACGGGGCTCGCCCGCAACACGGTGAAGACCTACCTGCAGTCGGCACTGCACAAGCTGGGTGCGCGCAACCGGGTCGAGGCCATCGGCAAGGCGGCCGAGGCCGGCCTCCTCTGACCCGACCCACTCCGACTCGACCCGGTTCCGCGTCGCGCCGGTCGGCGGAGCGGAGAGGTCACGGACCGTCATCTACTTCGGCCGCCCCTCTCCACTTGGGGGTGTTTGTCCCCTGTGATCGGCAACACCATGTGCCGCGGTCGGCCCAAGGGTGGGTCACCAGCGGCGAAGGGGCCCGATCTTGGTGCTGAGTGTCCGAGGGTTGTCGGTGCGCTACGGGCGTTCGGTCGGCGCGCTCGAGGGCGTGGACGTCGAGGTGCCCGCCGACGGGGTGCTCGCCGTGCTCGGTGGCAACGGGGCGGGCAAGTCGACGCTGCTCCGGGCGGTGTCGGGCACGCTGGGCCTGCACCGGGGTGCGATCACCGAGGGCGAGATCTCCTTCGACGGCGACCGCATCGACCGGCTCGATCCGGCCGTGGTCGTCCGCAGGGGTGTGGTCGCCGTCCCGGAGGGCAGGCAGGTGTTCGCCCGGATGACGGTCGAGGACAACCTGCGCGCCGGTGGGCTGGGTGCCGCCTCCGCGGCGGCGCGCACAGCCGCCCGCAAGCGGGTCGGTGAGCTCTTCCCCGTGCTGGGTGAACGGGCGGGCCAGCGGGCCGGCCTGCTCTCCGGTGGCGAGCAGCAGATGCTCGCGATCGGCCGAGCGCTCATGTCGGGCCCGAAGCTGCTGCTGCTCGACGAGCCGTCGCTGGGCCTCGCGCCGCAGATGGTCGGGCGCATCGCGCGGATCATCCGGGAGATCCACGCCCAGGGCACGTCGGTGGTGCTCGTCGAACAGAACGCCACGATGGCGCTGCAGGTGGCCGACCACGCCGCCGTGCTCGAGGTGGGCCGGGTCGCGCTCTCCGGGCCCGCGGCCGAGCTCGCCGCCAGCGAGGACGTGCAACGGCTCTACCTCGGCGGCCACGCCGAGTCCCAGGCACAGGCCGACGCGGAGGAGGCCGACGCGCGATCGCACCGGGGTCGCCGGACGCTGTCGAGGTGGGTCGGATGAACGCCGACGCAATTCCCGCGGAGGCGTCATGAGCACCGCTGCCACTTCTCTGAGAGACGGCGTCACCGATCTCGTCGTCGACGGCGTCACCCTGCGCTTCGGCGGTATCACCGCCCTCGACGGCGTCTCGTTCACCGTCGCCCCCGGCACGGTGCACGCGCTGATCGGCCCCAACGGCGCGGGCAAGTCCAGTTGCTTCAACGTGATCAGCGGCCTGTACCGGCCCACCGAGGGGCGGGTCCGGCTGGGCGACCAGGTGCTCACCGACCTGCGACCGCACCGGCTCGCGGCGCTGGGCGTCGGGCGGTCGTTCCAGAACATCGCGCTCTCGCCCGGCTCCACGGTGCGAGACAACGTCATGCTCGGCCGGCACTCGCTGACCCGCGGCGGCTTCCTCTCCGGTGGCCTGCGCCTGGGTCTGAAGACCGAACGGCGACACGTGGCACGGGTCGAGGAGATCTGCGACTTCCTCGGCGTCGCCGACCGGCTCGACAGCCCGGCCAGCGCGCTGCCCTACGGCGTCGCGAAGCGCGTCGACATCGCCCGCGCGCTCGCGTGCGAGCCGATCCTGCTGCTGCTCGACGAGCCCGCGGCCGGTCTCGACGCCACCGAGACCGCCGAGATGGCCGTGACCATCCGCGAGCTGCGTGACGCGCTGGGCATCTCGGTGCTGCTGGTGGAGCACGACATGGGGCTCGTCATGGGCATCGCCGACCGGGTCAGCGTCCTGGACTTCGGACGCCTGATCGCCGACGGGCTCCCGGCGCAGATCCAGAACGACCCGGCCGTGATCTCGGCGTACCTGGGTGTGGGAGCGGAGGACTGATGGGTACGTTCGTCCAACTGCTGGTCAACGGCCTGGGCAAGGGCGCGGTCTACGCACTGCTGGCCCTCGGCTTCGTGATCATCTTCAAGGCCACCGAGGTGGTCAACTTCGCGCACGGCTCGCTGGTGCTGGTGGGCGGCTACGTCGTCTACGCGCTCAAGGACACGCTGGGCTGGCTTCCCGCGGCGCTGCTCGGCATCGTCGGCGCCGCGCTGGTGGCACTGCTGGTGGAGCGGGTGTTCCTGGCCAACGCCCGCCGCGCCGACCCCAACAGCCTGGCCCTGCTCACCATCGGACTCGACGTGATCATCACCGAGGAGATCGTGCGCAGGGTCGGCGCCGCGATCCCGTTCATCGGCGACCCCTACGACGCCCAGCCGATCCAGCTCGCCGGCATCACGATCTTCCGGACGCAGGCGATCGCGCTCGTGGTGGGAGCGGTGCTGATCACTGCGTTCTTCCTGGCGTTCCGGTTCTCCAGCTGGGGCGTCGCGATGCGCGCGCAGGCGGAGAACAAGGAGGCCGCGGCCCTGATGGGGATCCGCAGCTCCCGCGTGACGGCCACGGCGTGGCTGGTGGCCGGCGCGCTGGCCGGGGTGGCGGTGCTGTTCATGGCCACCCAGGACTTCTCCGGCGCCGGTCTCGGCCGCGGCACGCACGCCATCGCGCTCATCGCGTTCCCCGCCGCGATCCTCGGCGGGCTGGACTCGACCGCGGGGGCGGTGGTCGGCGGCATCGTCGTCGGCCTCACCGAGGCGCTGTCGGCCCAGTACATCTCGTTCGAGTTCTCCAAGAGCGCGGTGTTCCTGGTGATGCTGATCGTGCTGGTGATCCGGCCGTCCGGGCTGTTCGGGACGAAGGAGCTCAGTCGTGTCTGACACGATCACCGAGGTCGCGCCGAGGGCAGAGCCGCGGCCGGTAGCTCCGAAGAAGCGCAACTGGCTCAAGATCGTGGCCACCGTGCTCCTCGTCGTGTTCCTGATCGCGCTGCCGATCCTCACCGGCTCGCAGGTGGCGTACCTCAAGGTGGCCCAGTACGTCCTCATCGGCACGGTCGGCGGCATCGGGCTGACGCTGCTCGTCGGGCAGGCGGGGCAGCTCTCGCTGGCCCACCCGTTCTTCCTGCTCGTCGGGGCGGTCAGCTACGCAGTGCTGGCGGGGGGGCGGGCGGGGGATGACTCGGCGTCTCCCGACCTCGTCGGGCTCGGCCTGCCGCCGCTGCTCGCCGTGATCGGCGCCGTGGTGATCTGCGGGCTCGTCGGGCTGGCCTTCGCCCCCGTCGCGGGCCGGTTGCGCGGCATCTACCTGGGCGTCGCGTCGCTGTCGCTGGTGTTCCTCGGGTTGTGGCTCGGCCAGTCGCTGGAGCTGTTCACCGGCGGCACGTCCAGCGGCCGCCCGCCGCCCACGTTCGAGCTGTTCGGGTTCGCGTTCGCCAACTCGACGCCCGCGCCGACCATCGCCGGCGTGCCGATCCAGAAGCAGCAGCGCCTCTGGTACCTGTTCCTCGTCTTCGCCCTCGGCGCCTACTTCCTGGCCCGCGGCGCCATCAACAGCCGCATCGGCCGGTCGTGGCGGGCGGTGCGCGACAACGAGGCCGCGGCCACCGCGATGGGCGTGAACGTCGCCCGCGTCAAGGCGGGCGCGTTCACGATCTCCTCGGCGTTCGCGGGGCTCGCAGGCGTGATGACCGCCCTGTGGCTCGACCTCGTCAAACCCGACGAGAACGAGTTCACCGGCAACTACTCGCTGACCGTCTCCATCGCGTTCCTGGCCATCGTGATCATCGGCGGCCTCGGCTCGGTGCCGGGTGCGGTCATCGGCGCGGTCGTGGTCTACGGGCTGCAGCAGTTCTTCCTGCTCGGCGCGAACCAGTTCGGCTGGTTCGCCGACGCGCAGTTCGGCGGCCTGTCGGCCGTGATCCTCAGCGCCTTCGTCTACGGCGCCGCGGTGGTGCTCGTCGTCCTGTTCGAACCCGGTGGCGCCGCGGCCATCGGCAGACGTCTGACCTCTCGATTCACCCCCCGGAAGGAACAATGATGATCCTGAGGCGTAGATCAGCGCTGGCCGGCCTGCTGGCGGGCACGCTCGTGCTCGCGGCCTGTGGCAGCACGGCCGACAGCGGCGCGGGTGGTGGCACCGGCGCGGGCGGCGTGAAGACCGACAAGGGCGTCACCGACACCACCATCACGCTCGGCGTCATGGGCGACACGAGCGGAGTGTTCAAGAACCTCGGCGCGGCCATCAACGCCGGCAACCAGCTCTGGGCCGACGACGTCAACGCCGCGGGCGGGATCTGCGGCCGCCAGCTCAAGCTGGAGATCGTCGACCACGGCTACAAGGCCGACACGGCCAAGACGCTCTACCCGCAGCTGGAGCCGAAGATCCTCGGCATCGTGCAGCTGCTGGGCTCCCCGGTGCTGGCCGCGCTCAAGCAGAACCTCATCGACGACAACGTGACGGCCGCGCCGGCGTCCTGGTCGAGCCAGATCCTCAACAACCCGAACATCATGATGATCGGCACCACCTACGACCTCGAGCAGATCAACGGCCTCGCCTATCTGCAGCAGCAGGGGCTGATCAAGGACGGCGACACGATCGGCGCCATCTACATCGACGGCGAGTACGGCGGCAACGGGCTGCGGGGCGTCCAGTACTACGCGACCAAGCACAACCTGAAGGTCCAGGCAGCCAAGACCACGTCGACGGACAACGACCTGACCAACATCGTCACCGGCCTCAAGGGCGCGGGCGTCAAGGCCATCGCGCTGACGACCACACCGGGCCAGACCGCGTCCGCGCTCGCCGCCAACAAGGCGCTCGGCCTGAACGTGCCGGTGATCGGCAACAACCCGACGTTCGACCCGGCACTGCTCAAGAGCCCGGCCGCGGCATCACTGGACAAGCTGTACGTGGCCGCGTCCAGCCCGCCGTTCTCGTCGAAGACGCCGAAGGCGGCCCAGCTCGCCACGGAGTACAAGGCGAAGTACGCGGGCTCGCCGGTGAACGCGGGCGTCGACGTCGGGTACGTCGAGGGTCTCGTGTGGCAGTCGGTGCTGACGAAGGCGTGCGACAACAAGGACCTGAGCCGGGCCGGCGTGCAGACCGCGCTCAAGTCGCTGACCTCGGTCAAGACCGACGACCTCGTCGCCGAGCTGGACTACAGCTCGCCCGGCTCGCCCCCCACCCGCGGTGTCTACATCGCCAAGGTGGACCCGGCGGCCGAGGGTGGCCTCACCGAGGTGGCGCCGCTGTTCACCGCACCCGAGGTGGCGGACTACAAGGCGCCCTTCCAGAAATAGCTCGAGCCAGAAGTAGCTCGAGCCAGAAATAGCCGCCGGCACGGCTCTTCCGTCTACCGTGATCCACGGATCGGGGATCTACAGTAGACGGGAGAGTCCGTGCCCGGCCTGTTGCGCAGGCAGTTCCTCGCCACCGTCCCCGTCCACGCTGTTGCGCACGATCCTGCAGGGCGGCGTGGCCCAGGGCCGCTACCGGACCCTGACCTCGGGCCCGGGCGAGCCGTACCTGCCCCGGCTCGACGTGCTGGGCCGGCCGCCGGGCACCGGCCGCTCCCGCACGCGGCGCTCCCTGCTCTACCTCGGCCACCTCTCCGACATGCACGTGATCGACGCGCTGTCGCCCGGCCGGATCGAGCCCATGATCGCGACTGACCACTCGGCGTGGGCGTCGGCGTTCCACCCGCAGGACCCGATGACGGTGCACGTGCTCGCCGCGATGACCCGGGCGCTGTCGGAGCTGCGGTCCAGCGGCTTCGGCGACTACGGTTTCCCCCGCCTGCCCGGGCTGCTCGACCGCGCGATCGGTGGGTCCGTCGCGTCGCCGGGGCTGCCCGCGCCCTGGTACGCCGTCTACGGCAACCACGACACCCTGCTGCTCGGCACGTTCGAGGTCTCGTCGCAGTTCCGGTCGCTGGCCGTCGGCGGCCGCGAGGCTGGTGGCCGTCTGGTTCCCTCGTGATCCTCACCCGCGGCGAGGTGGCCTGGCGGCATCCGGCTCTGCCGGGCCGGGTAGCGGTGCTCGCCGTCGTCGCGGTGGGGCTGAGCCTGCTGAGCACGTTCCTCGTGCCGCTGGTGCCGGCCGTGGCCGGCCCGGTGCTCGTCCCGGGGGTGTTCCGGAGCGCCCCGGTGCGCGCGGTGCTCCTGATGTTCGGATCCCTCGTGCTGGCCGCCCTGAGCTGGGCCGCAGCGCTGCTGGCCGGGCTGTTCGTCGGCGGTCCGGTGGGAGCGCTGGTCACCTGGCTGTGGTTCGGGGCGGTCACCGCGTTCGTGCTGTGGAGGTCGGCGGCCCTGAGCCGGAGCCGGGGTGGAACCGGGGTGGATCTCCGGGCCGACCCCGACGCGATGGCGCTGGGCGCGGAGCAGTCTCGTAGTCATGGACAACACGACTGACACCCCCGCCCGCCCCGCCTTCCGCATCTACCGCAGCCGCACCGACCGCATGATCGGCGGTGTCTGCGGCGGCCTCGCCGAGGCCCTCGACGTCGACGTGGCGCTGCTGCGCATCAGCCTCGTCGCGCTGACGATCCTGGGCGGCGGCATCGGCATCCCGCTCTACATCGCGGCCTGGATCCTCGCTCCCGAGGGTGCTCCGGCCCGATGATCAGTGCCCGCCGTGGCGGATCTCGTGGCGCAGCTCGGCGTAGCGGTAGGTCTCGAAGCCGATCAGGGCCATCAGCACCGCCGCCAGCACAGCCAGCGTCACGAGCGCCGGCAGGTTCGCCACCAGCGGGATCAGCACCAGCAGCAGCACGACCACGGCGATCCGCTCGCGGTTGAGGGCGCCCGTCATCAGGTACTTGAACCCGACGTGCGCGAGCAGGTAGAGCGCGGCGCCGCCGTACAGCGCGGCGAGCGGGATGCCGTAGATCGGGTCGGCGAGCGTGTGCTCGTCGACCCCCGCGACGTAGCCGATGGCCTTCTTCAGGCCCAGCGACATCATGATGATGCCGATGACCATCGGCAGGTGCAGGAACGAGTAGCCGTTGCGCGCCAGCTGGATCTGGCGGACGCCCTCCGCCGCGGCCAGCGCCCGCTCGGTGATCATCGACGTGACATCGAAGTAGGCCCACCACAACGCGCCGGAGATCGCGAGACCCAGCAGCACCGCGGCGATGATCGACCAGCTGACGGGCACCTGCGCGATGCCGATGCCCGTGGCGACGATCGACTCGCCCAGGGCCACCAGCACGATCAGGCCGTGGCGCTCGGCGAAGTGGCCTGCGGAGTTCAGCCGCCAGTTCGTGCCCGACAGGATCGTGCCGACGTAGTCGCCCACCAGCGCGGCGACCCAGAGCAGGGTCTGTGTGACGCCGGTGGTCTGCGACGCGAGCAGCAGTAGAGCGGTGCCGACCACCATCGACGGGATGAACCGGTAGATCTGGCGGCGCAGGACGGGGTCCTCACGCGCGACGATCAGGAACATCACGACGTGCACGACGCGGAAACCGAGGTAGCAGAACGCGAAGACGGCCGGGCCGAAGAGGCCGCCGGGGCCGTCGTCGAACGCCTCCGGGATGGTGATGGCCGCGACGAACAACACGCCCATGGCGAAGAACATCGCCAGCCGGATCACACCCTCGTCGGCCTTGACGACGTTGCACAGCCACGAGTAGCCGACCCAGCACCACCACAGGACGGTCAGGACCAGCGTTCCGCGGATCAGGCCCTCGACGCTGGGGGCCGCCGCCATCAGATCGGTGATCTGGGTCAGTGCGAACACGAACACGAGATCGAAGAACAGCTCGAGCGGGGTGACGGACGCGCTCGCGCCGACCGCCTCCACCCGCGCGCGTCGGGGTGTCGCCATGCGGGAATCGTGCCGCACGCCGTCGGCGCAGGCCAGCGCGTCCCGTAGGACTACGGATGTCCGGCGCATCCGGCCGCCCTAGCGTTTCCTGCGTGCCGTCGGGCCGGGCCGTACGCGGGGTCGGTCCGGTCCTGGCGGGCGGTGGTCGGGAGTGTGCGGGGGGCCTCCCCGACCTGGCGTCCTAGCGGCAGTGGCCCGACCAGTTCGCCAGCCGCTCGGTGGGGCCCGCGTCGGGGGCGGGCTCCACCACGGTGTTGAACGGGATCTCGCCTCCGCGCATCTCGGCCGGGAGGAACTGCTGCACGGCGGCCAGCGCGGCCCCGGCCAGCGCCGCGTCGGCTTCGGGGTCCTGGTCGGTCGCCACGGCGAGGTCCCAGCCGTGGACGAGCGCCTCGTTGAGGTAACCCCAGATGGTGGCCCGGCCGGGCAGCGTGCCCCACGGCACCGTGGTGGGGCGGTCGAGCAGGGTGTCGTCGGCCCAGACGGCCCGCATCCGCTCCGTGGCGGTGGCGAACGCGGCGGGCCAGCCGTCGTCCGGCACGCCCGAGACGACGACGGGCTGGGCGTTCACGTCGCCGTCCTCGCCTGCGACCCGGATGCGGTCGACGGTGGCGACGATGTGGCCGAGCAGCCCGCGCACGTCGAACTCGGTGCACGGGGTGGGGCGGTCCAGACCGTCAACATTCTCGATCAGGCCGGCGACCCAGGTCAGGGCGCTGTCGTAGAGGGGACGGGGGTCGGTGATCTGCATCGTGGTCATGAGGAGCACTCTGCTCGCTAATCACGACACCTCGTGTCATGTATCTCTGCCATTCTCGACACATGCGCGCCGACCGCCTGCTCTCCCTCGTCCTGCTGCTGCAGCACCGCGGCCGGATGTCGGCGCCCGCACTGGCCCGTGAGCTCGAGGTCTCGACGCGCACGGTGCTGCGTGACATCGACGCGCTGTCCACCGCGGGCATCCCCGTCTACGCGGAGCGCGGCCGGGCCGGCGGGTTCGCGCTGCTGGACGGCTTCTCCACCGACCTGACGGGCCTCACGCACGACGAGGCCCTCGCCCTGCTGGTGGCCGGGCGGGGCAACGAGGCCGGTATGGCGCCCGCACTGGCCGCGGCGATGCGCAAGGTGGTGGCCGCCCTGCCGCCCGCCCAGCGCAGCAGCGCGACCTCCGGCGCCGAGCGCATCCTCGTCCGGCCCGACGGCTGGCTCCGCAACCGCGCCGCACCTGCGTCCGTCGACGAGGAGCGGATGGCGGGCGTCCGGCGCGCGGTGTTCGCCGGCCACCGGCTGCGCATCCGGTACGAGGCGAAGGGCGGCGAGCCGCAGTGGCGCACCGTCGACCCGGTCGGCCTGGTCAGCGCGAACTCGCGCTGGTACCTGCTGGCGACCCGCGACGGCGCCGAGCGCAGCTACCTGCTGGACCGGATGCACGACGTCGAGGAGCTCGACGAGCCCGCGCAGCGGCCGTCCGGCGTCGACCTGGAACGGATGTGGGAGGAGCGCCGCGCCCGATTCCTCGCCTCGGTGGTGCGCGCGGTGGTCCGGCTCCGCGTGCGCTCCGACCGGCTGCCCGACCTCGAACGGGCGGTGCGGGTGGTCCGGGTGGAGGGGGAGCGCGACGGGTGGCTGGAGGTCGAGGGGGAGTTCGGCGGCGACGCCCACGCCGCCGGCGTGCTGTGGAGCCTGACGCCGGACGTCGAGGTGCTGGCACCAGAGCCGGTACGCGCCCTCCTCACCGCCCGGGCGGAGGAGGCAGCGGCCCTCTACGCCGGCTTCACGCGTGATGGCCGTCGCACTCCCGACAGCAGTTCGCGATGATGTCCGGCGCGGCCCCGGCCGCGAATCTCGACGTGCTGCAGCGGGCGGAACACGAGTTCGACGCCATCCCACTGTCTTGACCTCATTGGCTAATGCTAGTAGCTTTTGAGGGAACGCGATTAACCACGATCCTCCGGGGGACCCATGACCGAACAACTCAGCATCGGCGTCAACTCCATCGCCTACGACGTGACCGGCGAGGGACCCCTGGTCCTGCTCGCGCACGGCATCGGCGACAGCCGGCACTCCTACCGCTTCCTCGCCCCCGCCCTGGCCGCGGCCGGTTACCGCGTCGCGAACGTCGACATCCGTGGATGCGGCGAGTCCAGCCTCGGCTGGGACGGCTACAGCCGCACCGACATCGCAGGCGACCTGGTCGCCCTCGTGCGCCACCTCGGCGGCCCGGCCGTCATCATCGGCCACTCGATCAGTGGCGGCGCCGCCACCGTCGCCGCGGCCACCGCGCCCGACCTGGTCGTCGGCATCATCGAGCTGGCGCCGTTCACCCGCAAGCAGCCGATCGACCTCGGCGGCCTGCTGCGCGTGAAGCGCTTCCGCACCGGCTACAGCCAGATGGGCCAGGTCATGTTCCGGGGCAGCCTGTCGAACTGGAAGAAGTACCTCGACGTGGCCTACCCGGCCAAGCCCGCCGACTGGGACGCCGAGCTGGCACGGATCGAGGCCACGCTGGGCGAGCCCGGCCGGATGCAGGTTCTGCAGGCGATGTGCAAGTCCGACCCGGGTGACGCCGGCGCTCAGCTGGCCCACGTCAAGTGCCCCGTCCTGGTCGTCGAAGGCAGCCTCGACCCCGACTGGGCCGACCCGCGCGCCGAGGGCGAGAAGATCATCGCCGAGCTGCCCCACGGCCTCGGCGAGCTGGCCGTCATCGACGGGGCCGGCCACTACCCGCACGCCCAGACGCCCGACGAGCTCGTCGCGCTGGCCCTGCCGTTCCTGGCTCGCCTGTTCGCCCGTGCCTAGAGCCGGGCTGGCCCCCGCGTCGGTCACCGCGGCCGGCGCGGCCCTGGCCGACGAGGTCGGGTTCGACCGGCTCAGCATGGGCCTGCTCGCCGAACGCCTCGGGGTGCGGACCCCCTCGCTCTACAAGCACGTCGCCGGCCAGGCCGACCTCGCCCACCGGATCGCCGTCCTGGCCACGACCGAGCTCGCCGACGCCATCCGGGATGCCATTCAGGGGCGGGCGGGCAGCGACGCCCTCGTCGCGGGTGCGCATGCGATGCGCAGCTACGTACGGGATCACCCCGGCCGGTACGCGGCGGGCAACGCGGCCCGCGTGTCCGGGCCCGACGACCCGCTCGTGCCGGCGGTCGAGCGGGTCCTCGCATCCTGGGCAGCCATGCTGCGCGGGTACCAGCTCGCTCCCGACCAGGAGATCCACGCCATGCGGATGCTGCGCAGCATCCTGCACGGGTTCGCGACGCTGGAGGCGGGCGGCGGGTTCCAGATCGACGCCTCCGTCGAGGAGAGCTTCACCTGGATGATCACCTTCATCGACGACGGCCTGCAGGCCACCACCGCCACCCGCAGGGCGCTCGCCCGCTGACACCGCGCCGACCGACACCGCGCCGACTCCCCGAGGAATGATCGTGAGCATCACCGACGAGTCACCAGAGACACGGACCGAGCGGCACGCGAGCTGGGCCGAGCTGTTCTTCGACCTGGTGGCCGTGGCCGGCGTGGCCGCCCTGGCCCACGTGCTCGGGCAGCAGCTGCACGCCGCGGCGCTCGGCGTCTACGCGTTGCTGTTCCTGGCCTTCTGGCTGTCGTGGACGACGTTCATGCTCTACGGCAACGTCGCGGGCGGGCGGACCCGGGTGGTGCGGCTGATGATCGGGATGTTCGGCCTCGGAGTGATGGCCGCATCCGTGCCGGGCGTGGCGCACGCCGTGCTCGAGCACGGCGACGACGGAGCGCCGCTCACCGTCTTCGCGATCGCCTACATCGCCACGCGCGTCTACGGGGCCAGGTCCTGGCAGCGGGGTGCGGTCCTGCTGGACTTCCCGGTGGTGCAGTACTCGGTGGGGCTGCTGCCCTGGTTCGTGTCGATCTGGGTTGACGCGCCGTGGAAGCTCGTGCTCTGGGCGGTGGGGATCGGCCTGGACCTGCTGCTGATCGTCGTCCTGTCCGGCCAGGAGATCCTCGGGCGGGTCCAGGCCCATGTCACCGCGCGCAGGAACACCCGGCGTGGCGCCCGCCGCGGCGCCGTGGGCCCGGCCGTGCACGGGGTGTCGGTCGACCAGGCCCATCTCTCCGAGCGGCTCGGACTCTTCGTGATCATCGTGCTGGGTGAGTCGGTCGTGCAGGTCATCGACGCCGCGGGCCACGCGGAGTACGGCGTAGGCCTGCTGGCCGGAGCGATCGCGTCCTTCGTGTTGCTGGCCGGCATGTTCGGTCTGTCCGTCGTCTTCGGCCACGCCGGCCTGCCGCACCTGCGGGCCGGCCGTATCCCCTCCCGCGCTGCCCTCGGCCTGCACTGCCTGGTCACCGGCGTCATCGCAACGGTGGCCGTGTCGCTCTCCTCGGTCATCGAGCACAGCTCCGATCCGTTGTCGGACCCGCATCGCTGGCTGTTGTGCGGCGCCGTCGCCGCCTACTTCGCTCTCGGCGTGCTCACCGGGATCGCCAGCCACAGCTCCGACCTCCAGCGGACCGTCTCACGGATCGTCACCGGCATCGTGGTCCCGCTTCTGCTCGGCCTGCTCACCACCGCCGCCAGCGGCCGAACCCTGGTGGCCTCGCTGGCCCTGGTCGTACTGGCCCACCTCTACTTCGAAAGCCGATGGACCCCGGGTCGTGCAGAGGGACGGCGACACCGGATGAGCCTGAAAAGCTGGAGCGGCGGTCGGGCGTAGTGGCCATCGGCCGGCCACCTGCTGCCCCATCCGGTACGAGGCGCGGCGAGCACGAACCGCTCCTCGTCGTCAGGCACCCCGTCATTCTCCAGCACGCCGCAGGGGCGGCACCCTGTGTGGGTGCCGCCCCTGCGGGACGTGCTGTGGATCAGACGGCGGGACTCAGAAGTCCATGCCGCCCATGCCGCCCATGCCGCCGTCGCCACCCGCGGGGGCACCGGCCTTCTCGGGCTTGTCGGCGATGACCGCCTCGGTGGTGAGGAACAGCGCCGCGATCGAGGCTGCGTTCTGCAGCGCCGAGCGCGTGACCTTGGCGGGGTCGATGATGCCGGCCTCGACGAGGTCGACGTACTCGCCGGTGGCCGCGTTGAGGCCCCAGCCGGCCTGCAGGCCGCGGACCTTCTCCGCCACGACGCCGCCCTCGAGGCCGGCGTTGATGGCGATCTGCTTGAGCGGAGCCTCCAGCGCGACGCGAACGATGTTCGCACCGGTGGCCTCGTCACCGTCGAGACCGAGACCCTCGAACAGGCCCGCACCGGCCTGGATGAGGGCCACGCCGCCACCGGCGACGATGCCCTCTTCGACGGCGGCCTTCGCGTTGCGAACGGCGTCCTCGATGCGGTGCTTGCGCTCCTTGAGCTCGACCTCGGTCGCGGCGCCGACCTTGATGACGGCCACGCCGCCGGCCAGCTTCGCGAGGCGCTCCTGGAGCTTCTCGCGGTCGTAGT
>JBBRLM010000016.1:0-110445 GCA_038231335.1 Mycobacteriales bacterium | reverse complement strand
TGAGCCAGGATGGAAGGGCGGGCACGGAGCCTCCAACGATCACGAAGCGTAGACAACTTCATGATCGACAGGTCCGTGCCCGCTCCTTGTCCGCCACGCCCGGCCGCGACCAGGCTGTGATCATTCCGCGCGACCTCTTACACCGCACGTGCGCGGATGCTCTGTAGTTGTGAGCGTCACTGATCCGACGCGGCGGACGCGCGAGCTCGCCCGCGTCCGTGACGCGGTGCTGGCCGGGGACACCCCGGGCCGGGCCCCCCGCGAGGTCGTGTCGGCGTCCTGGCGCCGATCGCTCGCCGCCCGCGTGGACCCCGAGCACGGCGGCCCGCCGCTGATCTACGAGCACGCGGAGATCACCCGGGTGCGCGACGGACACCCGCTGGCCGGCGTCCTGCCGATGCTGCGCGAGACGCTGGTGTCCATCGCGGACGAGGCGATGCACATGATGATCGTGACCGACGCCCAGGGCCACATCCTGTGGCGCGAGGGTCAGCGCGACGTGCTGCGCACCGCCGAACGCGTCGGGCTCGTCGAGGGCACCCGGTGGACCGAGGACAGCATCGGCACCAACGCGATGGGCACCGCGCTCGCCGCCGACCGGCCCGTGCAGATCCACTCGGCCGAGCATCTCGTCCGGACCTACCACCAGTGGACCTGCGCGGCCAGCCCGATCCACGACCCCGACACGGGGGCGGTGATCGGCGCCGTCGACATCACCGGTCCGGCGCGGACGTTCCACCCCACCACGCTCGCGCTCGTCGTCGCGGCGGCGCGGCTGGCCGAGGGCCATCTCGCCGCCCAGGCCGCGATGCGCGACGAGCGGCTGCTCGCCCGCAACCTGCCGCACCTCATCGGGCTGCGCGACGAGCCCGGCGCCCTGCTCGCCCCGAGCGGGCGGGTGCTCGCCGCCCAGCCGCTGGGCTGGCTGCCCTCGCACGTGGAGCTGCCGACGGCCGGCGACCGGGTGACGCTCGGCGAGCACGGCGACGGCCTGCTCGAACCGCTGGCCGAGGGCTGGCTGCTGCGCCTGCAACGCCGTGGGGCCCGCCCACGACCGGCACTGTCCCTGCCGTTCCTGGGGGCTGAGCGTCCGATCGCGATCCTCAACGGACGACCCGTCCGGCTCTCGCTGCGCCACGCCGAGATCCTCACGCTGCTGGCCCTGCGACCGGAGGGCTTCACCGCCGACGGCCTGGCCACGGCGCTGCACGGCGACGCCGGCAAGTCCGTCACGGTGCGGGCCGAGGTGCACCGGCTGCGCTCCGTCCTCGACGCCGGCGTCCTGCGCACCCAGCCCTACCGTCTGCAGTGCCGGGTGGACGCGGACTTCGTGGCCGTACGGGAGGCGCTCGCCGGCGGCCGGGTCCTCGAGGCCGCCCGCGCCCACCGCGGCCCGCTGCTGCCCCGGTCCGAGGCCCCCGGTGTGCGCGAGGAACGCGAGCTGCTGGGAGCTGCGCTGCGCCAGGCGGTACTCGGGGCCGGCGACGTCGAGGCGATGTGGGCGCTCGCGGAGGCACCCGACGGAGCCGACGACGTGGAGCTCCTCGAGCGGCTCCTGCACGCGCTGCCCGACCGCGATCCGCGGCACGCGGTGTTACGCGCCCGACTGGACGCAGCGTTCTGAGTCAGCGAAAGGGTGAGTTCGGATGCTCGTCGAGGGCGTCGGGGAACTCACGTCCGGAACCCAGCCGTTCACGCGGCGGGGGCAGCCTGCGCGGGAGGACGGCCGATGACCCGCCCCTCCCGGACCTCGACGACCATCTCGTCACGATGGGCCCCCGCCCGCCGGAAACCCTTCACGCAGTCGGTGCGGATGTGTTCGTGGCCCTGGTCCAGCTGCACCGGCCAGCCGGTGAGCCGGACCATCCGCGACAGCACCGCGAACGGGAGAGCGATCAGCTGGAACACCAGATCGACCAGAGTGGCGTGATCCAGCGGCGCCACACGTACCAGCGGCGCCACACGCGCCACTCGGCAGCGTCCGGATCCGTCACCTACGCACGGGCCATCGCCGACCCCGTGCACACAGGAGATCCACCGCACGGCCCCAACCAGGTGGTCAGGAGATGATCGGGCATGCGGCCCAATCGGTCAACGACGAACGGCCCTCCCGGACCAGTGTCCGGGAGGGCCGTTCGGGTGGTACGCGGGCGGAGCTAGATCACTCCTCGCCCGACTTCGCCATGTCGACCGGCGGGAGGTCGGGGACCAGGGCCGGCTTCGGCTCACCGCGGAAGGTGAACGTGGCCTTGTCGTCCAGGGCCTTGGAACCGTCGGCGTCATCGGTCTCGATGCCGTCGACGTCGACGATGACGATCTGACCCGGCTCGATCTCGCCGAACAGGATCTTCTCCGAGAGCTGGTCCTCGATCTCGCGCTGGATGGTGCGGCGCAGCGGCCGCGCTCCCAGCACCGGGTCGAAGCCGCGGCGGGCCAGCAGGCCCTTGGCGGCCGGTGTGAGCTCGATGGCCATGTCCTTGTTGGCCAGCGCGCCCTCGACCCGGGTGATCATGAGGTCGACCATCGTGATGATCTGCGGCTCGGTGAGCTGGTGGAACACCACGATGTCGTCGATGCGGTTGAGGAACTCCGGGCGGAAGTGCTTCTTCAGCTCGTCGTTGACCTTGTTCTTCATCCGCTCGTAGTTCGACTCCTCGTCGTTGCCCTGGGCGAACCCGAGGCCGACTGCCTTCGAGATGTCCTGGGTACCGAGGTTCGAGGTGAAGATGATGACGGTGTTCTTGAAGTCCACCGTGCGCCCCTGGCCGTCGGTGAGACGGCCGTCCTCGAGGACCTGCAGGAGCGTGTTGTAGATCTCCTGGTGGGCCTTCTCGATCTCGTCGAACAGCACCACCGAGAACGGCTTGCGACGCACCTTCTCCGTCAGCTGGCCGCCCTCCTCGTAGCCCACGTACCCGGGAGGGGCACCGAAGAGCCGCGAGGCGGTGTAGCGGTCGTGGAACTCGCCCATGTCGATCTGGATGAGCGCGTCGTCGTCGCCGAACAGGAAGCTCGCCAGCGCCTTCGAGAGCTCGGTCTTACCGACACCGGACGGGCCGGCGAAGATGAACGAGCCCGACGGACGCTTCGGGTCCTTCAGGCCGGCCCGCGTGCGGCGGATGGCCTTGGAGACCGACTTGACGGCCTCCTCCTGCCCGATGATGCGCTTGTGGAGCTCGTCCTCCATGCGGAGCAGACGCGTGGTCTCCTCCTCGGTGAGCTTGAAGACCGGGATGCCCGTCCAGTTGGCCAGGACCTCGGCGATCTGCTCGTCGTCGACCTCGGCGACGACGTCCAGGTCACCGGACTTCCACTGCTTCTCGCGCTCGCCCTTCTGGCCGAGCAGGGTCTTCTCGGTGTCGCGCAGGTGCGCGGCCCGCTCGAAGTCCTGCGCGTCGATCGCCGACTCCTTGTCCCGACGGACGTTGGCGATCTTCTCGTCGAACTCGCGGAGATCCGGCGGCGCGGTCATCCGGCGGATGCGCATGCGCGCGCCCGCCTCGTCGATGAGGTCGATCGCCTTGTCGGGCAGGAACCGGTCGGAGATGTAGCGGTCGGCCAGGGTGGCCGCCGCGACCAGCGCGTTGTCGGTGATCGTGACGCGGTGGTGCGACTCGTAGCGGTCGCGCAGACCCTTGAGGATCTCGATCGTGTGCGCCACCGACGGCTCGCCGACCTGGATCGGCTGGAAACGCCGCTCGAGGGCGGCGTCCTTCTCGACGTACTTGCGGTACTCGTCGAGCGTGGTGGCACCGATCGTCTGCAGCTCGCCACGGGCCAGCATCGGCTTGAGGATGCTGGCGGCGTCGATCGCGCCCTCGGCGGCACCCGCACCCACCAGGGTGTGGAGCTCGTCGATGAACAGGATGATGTCGCCGCGCGTGCGGATCTCCTTGAGCACCTTCTTGAGGCGCTCCTCGAAATCACCGCGGTAGCGGGAACCGGCGACCAGGGATCCGAGGTCGAGCGTGTAGAGCTGCTTGTCCTTGATCGTCTCGGGCACCTCGCCCTTGACGATGGCCTGGGCCAGTCCCTCGACGACGGCGGTCTTGCCGACGCCGGGTTCGCCGATCAGGACGGGGTTGTTCTTGGTCCTCCGGGAGAGGACCTGCATGACCCGCTCGATCTCCTTCTCCCGGCCGATGACCGGGTCCAGCTTGCCCTCGCGGGCGGACTGGGTGAGGTTGCGGCCGAACTGGTCGAGCACCAGGGACGAGCTCGGGGTGCCCTCGCCTCGGCCACCGGTGGCGCCTTCGGCGGGCTCCTTGCCCTGGTAGCCGCTCAGCAGCTGCAGGACCTGCTGGCGGACGCGGTTGAGATCCGCCCCCAGCTTGACCAGCACCTGTGCCGCGACGCCCTCGCCCTCGCGGATGAGGCCGAGCAGGATGTGCTCGGTGCCGATGTAGTTGTGGCCGAGCTGGAGCGCCTCTCGCAGCGAGAGCTCCAGGACCTTCTTGGCCCGCGGCGTGAACGGGATGTGCCCGCTCGGCGCCTGCTGACCCTGGCCGATGATCTCCTCGACCTGCTGACGGACGCCCTCCAGGGCGATCCCGAGGGACTCCAGGGCCTTGGCGGCCACTCCCTCGCCCTCGTGGATGAGGCCGAGGAGGATGTGCTCGGTGCCGATGTAGTTGTGGTTGAGCATCCGGGCCTCTTCTTGGGCCAGGACGACAACACGCCTTGCTCGGTCGGTGAACCTCTCGAACATCTGAACTCCTCGCCTACTGCGCCGTACTGCGCCGCACTGGGCCGTCCGCGACTGTGCCATCTGTACAGGCGGCGCGCGCTGCGCCGCGTACGCCCGATACCACTGTATCGGCTTCTGGGGTGTGGTCGCCCGTGGTACGGCCGCCTGATAGGGCACAACCCGTCATGAGGAGGTGGGATTCCCGTGGTTTACACCTGCGCTCCGGCCGCGCGCTCGACCGCCTTGTCGGCCTGCCAGTCGTCCTCGTCGCGGCCGCGGCGCCAGTAGCCCGATACCGACAGCTGCTCCCGGGGCACGCCGCGCTCGTCGACGAGGTGCCTGCGGACGTCGCGCACGAATCCGGCCTCGCCGTGCACGAACGCGTGGACGGCGCCTCCCGGCAGCTCCAGCGCCCGCACGGCGTCGACGAGCTGGTCGGGCTTCGACGGGTCGCGGTGCAGCCACCGGACGTCGACGGCACCGGCCAGGGCCTGGTGCTCGGCCGCGTCGGCGACCTCGATCACGGCCACCACCGGCACGCCGGGGGCGATGCGCTCGCAGGCCGCGCCGATCGCGGGCAGCGCGCTCTCGTCGCCGACCATCAGGTGGGCGTCGGCGGCGGGGTCGGGGGCGTAGGCGCCGCCCGGCCCCATCAGGCGGAGCACGTCACCCGGACGGGCGGCGGCGGCCCACGGCCCGGCGAGCCCCTCGTCGCCGTGGTGGACGAAGTCGATCGTCAGTTCGCCCGCCGCGTGGTCGAGGGCGCGCACCGTGTAGGTCCGGATACTGGGCCACTGGTCGCGGGACAGCTCGGCGCGGATCGTCTCCATGTCGAACGGCTCCGGGTAACGGACGCCGGCCTTCGGGAACTGGAGCTTCACGTACCGGTCGGAGTAGGGGGTGTCCGGGAACGCGGCGACCTCGTCGCCCCCGAACACGACCCGGATCATGTGCGGGGTCAGCCGCTCGGTGCGACGGACCTCGAGAGTGGTCATCCTGCGGGCCATGCTCAGCGCTCCTCGGGTGTTGGTAAGGCCACCCTAACCACAGCGGCGGGGCCTACGCACCGCGTGGGCCCCGCCGATTCACAGATTCACAGGGAACTACTAGTTCTCCTGGTGGTAGGCCTCGAGCACCTCGGCCGGGATACGCCCGCGGTCGGAAACCTTCATACCGCGCTTGCGGGCCCATTCGCGGATGGCCTGGTTCTGCTCGCGGTCGATCGTGGGACGACGGGCCGGGGAGGCCGCCGCTGCGGGCCGACGACCGCGGCCACCACTCAGGCGCCGGGCCGAGGCGACGAACTCCGCGAGGGCGTCACGCAGCTTACCGGCATTGTCCTTCGAGAGGTCGATCTCGTAAGTCTTGCCGTCAATACCGAACTCGAGGGTCTCGTCGGCCTCGTTGCCGTCGAGGTCATCGACCAGTCGAATCTCCTGGATCTGCGCCACCGCCGCAGCCCTCCGTCACTTCTTCTCGCAGTAGTTGTGCGGCGACGCCGCATGAACTGCACGATATAACTATTACAGCGACGGTGTCGAGTCGATGCGGCGACGTCACCCGAGACAGCTACTCGGAACGCACGAGTGGGAACAGAATGGTGTCCCGGATTCCGAGGCCGGTGAGCGTCATGAGCAGGCGGTCCACCCCCATGCCCATCCCGCCCGTGGGGGGCATCCCGTACTCGAGGGCCCGAATGAAGTCGTCGTCGAGCTGCATCGCCTCGGGGTCACCGGCCGCCGCCTTCAGCGACTGGGCGGTGAGCCGTTCCCGCTGGACGACGGGATCCACCAGCTCGGAGTAGCCGGTGGCCAGCTCCGTGCCGAACACGTAGAGGTCCCAGGCCTCCGCGAGCCGCGGATCGTCGCGGTGCTGGCGAGTGAGCGGCCGGACCTCGACGGGATAGTCGCGGACGAACGTCGGGGCCACGAGGGTGTGCTCGACCAGTTCCTCGAACAACTCGAGCACGATCTCGCCGGCGGTCAGGCCGTCCTTGAGCTCGATGTCGTTCTTCACGGCGATCTCACGCAGATCGGCAATCGATGTATCCGGCGTCACATCCGTTCCGATCGTGTCGGACAGGGCGCCGTGCAATGTGACCGAACGCCACTCCCCGCCGAGATCGTGCACCGATCCGTCGACATGTTCCACGGTGGTGGAACCGAACACCGACCGGGCCGCCGCCTGGATCATCGCTCGGGTGACTTCCGCGATGTCGTCGTAGGTCGCGTAGGTCTGGTACGCCTCGATCATCGTGAACTCGGGCGAGTGGGTGGAGTCGATGCCCTCGTTCCGGAACACCCGGTTGATCTCGAAGACCCGCTCGACACCACCGACCACCGCGCGCTTCAGGTAGAGCTCGAGCGCAATACGCAGGTACAACTCGGCATCGAGCGCATTCCCCCGGGTGACGAAGGGGCGGGCGGTGGCCCCGCCGTGCAACAACTGCAGGATCGGCGTCTCGATCTCGACGTAGTCGCGTTCGTGCAGGACGTCACGCAGGGCCCGCACGACCTGGGCACGGCGGCGCACCATCTCACGGGCCTGCGGGCGCACGATGAGATCGACGTAGCGCTGGCGGACGCGCGTCTCCTCCGACAGCTCGGTGTGGGTGTTGGGCAGCGGCCGGACCGCCTTCGACGCCATCTGCCACGCGTCGGCCATCACCGACAGCTCACCGCGCCGCGACGTGATCACCTCACCGTGCACGAACACCTGGTCGCCCAGGTCGACAGTGGCCTTCCAGCGGGCGAGCTCGTCCTCACCGACCAGCGCCAGGCTGAGCATCGCCTGCAGTTCGGTGCCGTCTCCCTCGCGCAGGGTGGCGAAGCACAGCTTGCCCGTGTTGCGCAGGAACATCACGCGCCCGGCGACGCCGACCATCTCGCCGGTGGCGACGTCCACGGCGAGGTCGGGATGGGCCTCGCGGACCTCGCGGAGGCTGTGGGTGCGCTCCACCGACACCGGATAGGGCTCGACGCCCGCGGCGAGCATGTCCGCGCGCTTGGCCAGGCGCACCCGCATCTGCTCGGGAAGCTCGGACTCGGGCGGCTGCGGAGTATCGGTGCTCACGCACAGAGATTAGTAATGGCGTCGAAGCCATTCGTCGGCGGCCGTAGGGTCGGGACATGTCGAGGCGAACCAGGATCACGACTCCCGCCCCGGCCGCCCCACCGGCCGAGGAGCATTCGGTCAGCCTCACGGAACGCTCGAGATCGTTCGGGGCCGTGGCCGCCGACTACGCCGAACACCGGCCCGGGTACCCGACGGCCGCCGTGGACTGGGCCCTCGCGCCGGCCCCGGGGCTCGACGTGCTCGATCTCGGCGCGGGCACCGGGAAACTGACCGAGGCGCTCGTGGCCCGGCCCGGCGTGCGCGTCACCGCGGTCGATCCCGATCCGGCGATGCTGGCTCAGCTGCGCCTCCGGCTCCCGGACGTCGACGCGCTCGAGGGCTCCGCCGAGAACATCCCGCTGCCGGACGCCTCCGTCGATGCCGTGCTCGCCGGGACGGCGCTGCACTGGTTCGACCTGGACAGGGCGCTGCCTGAGATCACCCGCGTGTTGAGGCCCGGCGGGGTGCTCGCCGGGCTCTGGAACGGCGACGACGGCACCGTCGAGTGGGTGGCCGGCTACCACCGGGTCGAGGCGGTCCACGTCCGCGCACCCGACGTGGGCGGCGATCGCGAGATGCCTCTCCCCGGATTCGCCGAGCGCGAACAGGCGACGTTCCCCCACCTGGTCCCGACCTCCACGGAGGGCCTGATCGCCAGGATGTGCACGCAGTCCTGGGCGTTGGTCGCCGACCCGGCCGACCGCGACGCCGCGATCGCGGCGGTCCGCGCCTACCTGGCGGCCCACCCCGCGACCTCGTCGGGCACGTTCGACCTGCCGCTCAGGATCGAGGTCCTCCGGGTGCTGCGCCCGTAGAACGCTGCGCCCGTAGAACAGGGTCGCGACCGTTCATCGGCGGCCGTACGGTCGAGCACGTGACCGAACGCGCGAGATCCTTCGGATCGGTGGCCGACGACTACGTGCGACACCGGCCCGGATATCCCGATGCCGCGATCGAGTGGGCCCTCGCCCCCGCCCCGGGCCGGGCCGTGCTGGATCTCGCGGCCGGCACGGGCAAGCTGACGGCCTCGCTGGGCGCCTACGACGTGGTGGCGGTGGAGCCCGACCCGGAGATGCTCGCCCGGCTGCGCGCCGACCTTCCCGACCTCGACGCCCGGCAGGGCACCGCCGAGGACATCCCGATGGCGGACGCGTCGGTCGACGCGGTGGTCGTCGGCCAGGCGGTGCACTGGTTCGACATGGAGCGGGCGCTTCCGGAGATCGCCCGCGTGCTCCGGCCGGGCGGGGTGCTCGCGGGGCTGTGGAACCGCGAGGACGACGCGGTGGAATGGGTGGCCGGCTACAACCGGGCGGGAGCGGTCCGGCACCGCGTGCCCGGGGTCGCCGACAGCTCCACCATCGACCCCTTCGCACCCTCCGTGACCGGCCCGTTCGCAGCCAGCGAACACGCCACGTTCCCGAACCCCGTCCCCACCACGATCGACGGGCTCATCGCCACGATCTCCACCCACTCGTGGGCCCTGGTCAGCGACCCGGCCGACCGCGACGCCGCGCTCGGCGCGATGCGCGCCTACCTCGCAGCCCGACCCGAGACATCGGCCGGGGAGTTCGAGTTGCCGCTCGTCACCGACGTACTGCGGGCATTGCGCAGGTAGACCAGCCGCAGCCCGAGCAACGTCAGATCGGGCACGTACTCGGTGATGGTCTCCGACTCGCCCATCATCAGCGGGGCCAGCCCACCCGTGCCCAGCACCGTGACGGGCCCGGCCTTCGGCCCGAGCTCGGCGCGGATGCGGTTGACCAGGCCGTCGACCTGACCGGCGAAGCCGTAGAGCACACCGGACTGCAGGCACTCGACGGTGTTCTTGCCGATCACCGACCGGGGCCGCACGAACTCGACGCTCCGCAGTGCCGCCGCCCGGCTGGCGAGTGCGTCCATGGAGATCTCGATGCCCGGCGCCAGCGCCCCGCCGAGGAACTCGCCCTTGGCCGAGACGACGTCGATGTTGGTGGAGGTCCCGAAGTCGACGACGATGCACGCGGTGTCGAACAGCCGGTGGGCGGCGAGGGTGTTGACCACGCGGTCGGCGCCGACCTCGCGCGGGTTGTCGACGAGCAGCGGCACGCCCGTGCGCACCCCGGGCCCGACGACGACGGCCGGGTCGCCGCGGCGGTCGATGAGCAGCTTCAGCTCACGCAGCAGGCTCGGCACCGTCGAGAGCGCGGCCACGCCCGTGACCTTGGCGGAGTAGCGGCCCAGCAGCCCGCCGAACGCCACCTCCAGCTCGTCGGCGGTGATGTGCCGGTCGGTGCGCATCCGCCAGTCGCGGACCAACTCCGGATGGGGGTCATCGGGGGCGGTGTCCTCGTAGAGGCCCAGCGCGATCTGGGTGTTGCCGACGTCGACGCAGAGCAGCACGCGTACTCAGATCATCACAGTGGCCGCGCCGGACAGGAGCCCGGACCCGGAAGGGGCGTGGGCCGGGTCCGAACCCAGCTCGACGATCCGGTTCCGCTCGTCGACGAACACGACGCGCGGCGCGTAGGAGGCGAGCTCGGCCTCGTCGAGCTGGCCGTAGGCGATGAGGATGACCAGATCGCCGGGGTGCACGAGGTGCGCGGCCGCCCCGTTGATGCCGATGACACCGCTGCCGCGGGCGCCGGGGATCACGTAGGTCTCCAGGCGGGCGCCGTTGGTGATGTCGACGATGGCCACCTGCTCGCCCTCGAGGAGGTCGGCGGCGTCCATCAGGTCGCGGTCGACGGTGACCGAGCCGACGTAGTGCAGGTCGGCCTGCGTCACGGTCGCGCGGTGGATCTTGGACGTCATCATGGTGCGCAGCATCGTTGCTTCCTCTACAGCCGGACGGGCACGTTGTCGATGAGGCGGGTGGTGCCGAGCCGGGCGGCCACCAGCAGCCGGGCCGGGCCCTCGGCCGGCACCGGGCCGAGGTCGGGGTCGCGCAGCTCCAGGTACTCGACGTCGATCGTGGGCTCCTCCGCGAGGGCCGCCCGGGCCGCGGCGACCACAGCCTCCGGCCCGCGCACCGACACCGACGCCCCGGCGACCAGTGCGCGCTGCAGCGTGGCGGCCCGCTCCCGGTCCGGCTCGGAGAGGTAGACGTTGCGTGAGGACAGCGCCAGCCCGTCGGGTTCGCGGACGGTGGGCACCCCCACCACCTGCACGGGGAAGTCCAGGTCGCGCGCCATCTTCTTGACGAGGATGAGCTGCTGGTAGTCCTTCTCGCCGAAGAACGCGACGTCGGGCGCGACGATGTGGAACAGCTTCGCCACCACCGTCAGCACGCCGGCGAAGTGGCCGGGCCGGACCGTCCCTTCGAGCTGGTCCGCGAGGCGGCCGGGCACGATCGTCGTATCGGCACCCTCGGGGTACATGTCCTCTACGCCCGGGGTGAAGACCAGCTCCACGCCCTCCTCACGGCAGGCCTCGAGATCGGCCTCCAGCGGGCGGGGGTAGCGGGCGAGGTCCTCGGTCGGGCCGAACTGCAGCGGGTTCACGAAGATCGACACCACGATCACGGTGGAGCCCGGCGCCATGCGGGCGTGCCGGATCAGCTCGCGGTGCCCCTCGTGCAGCGCCCCCATGGTCGGAACGAGCAGCACCCGACGCCCCGCAGCGCGCAGCGCCCGCGTGACGGGAGCGATGGCGGCAGGCGAGGAGTGCACTGTGAGCTCCCCGGTGGTGAATCCACCGTGGGTCCGGGCGGCGGTCACGCCCCCACCCCCATCCGACGAACGGCACTCTCGTCGGAACCTGTGCGACGAGAGTGCCGCTCGTCGTCCGTGGGGATCACGTTTCCTCCAGAATGGCGCGCACATCTTTGTGGCTCTGTTCCGACAGGAGGCCTGCCGCTGCCGCCCTGCGGGCGGTTCGCATCGCCAGCACGCGGTAGGTCCGCGCGAGATCGGGGTCGACCTTGTCGAGCTCGCGCAGGTGGGTGCGGACCGTGCCGACGTCGCCGCGGGCGACGGGGCCGGTGAGGGCGCGGTCGCCGTGGCGCAGCGCGTTGTCGAGCGCGGCCGACAGCAGCGGCGCGACGAGCTGCTCGGCGGGGCTGATCCCGGCCCGTTCCAGGGTGTCGACGCAGTCGCGCACGAGCGTGACCAGGTGGTTCGCGCCGTGAGCGAGTGCGGCGTGGTAGAGCGGCCGCACCGACTCGGGCACGCGGACGGGGTCCGATCCCATCTCGACGACGAGCGCCTCGCCCACGCTCCAGGCGGCCTCGTCACCCTCCGCGGCCGTGACGCCGACCGAGGCCCCGGCGAGCCGGGCGACGTCCTCGATCCGTCCGGTGAACGTCATCACCGGGTGCAGGGCCAGCGGCAGTACGCCCGGCCCGGCGGGGGCGAGCACGGCGATCCCGTGGGCACCCGAGGTGTGCACGACGATCTGGCCCGGGCGGAAGCTGCCCGCGGCGGCGAGGCCGCGTACGAGACCCGGCAGCACGTCGTCCGGGACGGCGAGCAGAGCGAGATCCGCACCGGCGACGACCTCGTCGGGCGGCAGCAGCGGCACGTCCGGGAGGAGGGCGGCGGCGCGCCTGAGGGAATCGCGCGAGACGCCGGAGGTGGCGACGACGTGATGGCCGGCCGCGGCCCAGGACGCGCCGACGACGGCCCCGACCCGCCCCGCGGACACCACGCCCACGGCGAGCCGAGCAGGCCTGCCTGCACTCATGCGATCTCCTCGCTCGTTCCAGTCCTGCCGGGCAGGTACCAGACGATCGCTGCCCTCGTCGGCAACGCCCGCACAGGTTAGGGCTCGCCGCGGCATCGGGGCGACGCCGCGTGACACGGTTCACCGGGGTGGGGGCCAGCTCTGCGGCGGCTGGTCGCGCCCCGGGGCCTGCATCGGTCGCGGGGGCGGGCCGGCCGGCGGCGGCGTCCACCCGCCGGGCGTCGGGCCGTGGTGGCGCAGCGCCACCGTCAGCGCCTCGGGATGGCCGACGGCCTTCATGCGTGAGCGGAACAGCTCGTCGAGAGCTTCCTTGCGCCAGAGCAGCCCGGTGTCGCCGACCGCACCGCGGGCCATCCGTGACTGCAGGAACGCCAGCTCCGTGACCGCCGCCTGGTAGTCGCTGACGGCCTTGGCCACCTGCGTCCCCGACCGGCGCCGCACCGCCGCCCGCCACCCGCGCCGCCCGGCCAGGCTGGACAGCAGCGTGATCTCGCTCGGGGCGATCCAGCCCGCCTGCGCGAAGCCGGGCAGCTGGTCGGCGATCACCCGCTGCTCGCGCCGGCGCTGGTAGAGCACCAGCGCCACCATGCCGGCGAACACGGGGACCATGACGAACCCGTAGATCCCCTGGAACCCGGTGCCGCCGAACAGCGACGCCGAGGAGTTCCAGAGCGCGTGCAGGAGCACGGCACCGGCGTAGCCGATCAGCACCGCCAGCACGCGGACCCCGACGTTGCGGTTGTTGGCCGCGATGCCCGCTCCGATGCCCGTCATCGCCGTGAACAGCGGATGCGCGAACGGCGAGAGCACCCCGCGCAGGACCAGCACCGCCAGCACCCCGCCGCTCGCCCCGTTGCCGGCGTCGTCGACGAAGGCGCTGCCGAAGTAGAGGATGTTCTCGGTGAAGGCGAACCCGGCGGCCACCAGCCCGGCGTAGACGATGCCGTCCACGATGCCGTCGAACTCGCGGCGCCGGAAGATCAGCATGAGCACCAGGAACGCGCCCTTGAGCCCCTCCTCGACGAGCGGGGCGATCACGACCGAGCCCACCACGTCACCGCTTCCGCGGCCGAGGAGCTGGTCCACCACCAGCGACGCGCTGGAGTTGATCAGCAGCGCCGACAGCGCGGCGAAGCCCGCGCCCCAGAGGAACGCGAAGAGCAGCAGCCGCGGCGGCTCCGGCTCCCACCGGTCGATCCAGAGGAACGTGGCCACGACCGGGCCGACGGGCAGCAGCGCGCACAGCGCCCCGACCACTACCCCACCCACGCCGATGCTGCTGCCCAGCAGCCCGATCGCCACCAGCCCGCACATGCCCAGGAGAACCAGCCCGACGACGGGCAGCAGCACCCCCTGGCGCTGTCGTTTCTGCGTCGGCAGGAGCATGGTCCGGCCCCCCGGTCCCCACCCGCCCGTGAGCTGCGCCATGATGCAGGAGCCTAACCAGGGCTACGGGTGGCGCGGGTCCCGGTCGTCCGGGGCACGGCAGCAGCGCTCCAGCCACAGCGCGCCGCCGACCAGCGCGAGCGCGCACACGAGACCGACGAGACCCGACGCCGTGTCCGACGCCGCGGCCGAGACGGTGGACGCCCGGGGCAGCACGTGGACCAGCAACCCCGCCCACGCGCCGGTGACGACCGCGCCGCCGACCGACGAGGCCTTCGCCAGCACCACCGCCCGGGCGGCCACCAGCGGTTCGACGGGCCGCGTGCCCGGTTTGTGCTGGATCCGCGCCAGCAACAGGTTGCCCCCGACCAGTTCGGCCACGCCGAGCACGCCCAGCGTCACCCCGGCGAGCAACGGGAACCTCGGCAGCGATTCGTACGACAGCCGCACGAGCAGGTTGGCTAGGACCGCGACGACGAGTGCGACGACGAGCAGGTCGCGGGGGCGGGTCTCCGTCATGACAGGTGCTCCCCGGCCGCGACGACGGCGGGCCCGGTCAACACAACTCCACGTCGTCGCGGCGGCGCATCCCGGCCTCCGCGTCCGCGCCGAGCGCGGCCAGCAGGCCGGCGACCGGCCCGTGACCGGGCAGGACCGCGTCGGGGTCGACGTCGAGCCAGGGCCGCAGCACGGTGGCCCGCTCGACGGTGCCGGGGTGCGGGAGCAGCAGGTCCGGGTGCCCGCTGCGGACCTCGTCGACGGTGACCACGTCCACGTCCAGGGTGCGCGGGCCCCAGCGGACCTCCCGCACCCGGCCCGACGCGTCCTCCAGGGCCCGGCCGCGGCGCAGCCAGCCCCAGGCATCGGTGGCGGGGTCGTCGACGACCAGGACGGCGTTGAGGAAGTCGGGCTGGTCGACCCCGCCCCACGGGGCCGTCTCGTAGACCGGCGACGCGGCGACGAGGACGTCGGCGAACCCGGCGACGGCGGCGCGGAGATGCGCCATCCGGTCGCCGAGGTTGGATCCGAGCGACAGCACGGCGCGCGTCATCGCACCGAACCCGCGACTCGGGCGCACGGAAACCCCGACTCGCGGGTCATGCCGGGACGGTCCGGCCACGGCCATCCGCGCCTCGGCGGGAGCGGCGGGCGACCACTGCAACGTCGGCACTCCGTTCACGCGACGGCATGGTCACCGATTCCCGCGCGAGCGCCGGGCAACGACCGCGACGTCTGCGAAGACAAGAGGGATGGGGGCCTGCGGCTTGTGCAGCACCACCTCGACGGCCTGCACCCGGCCGTCGGTCATGACGTCCTCGGCCACCAGCGCGGCGACGGTCTCGATGAGGTCGTGGGGCTTGCCACCGACGATCGCCGCCACGTTCTGCGCCAGCTCGCCGTAGTGCAGCGTGTCGGCCAGGTCGTCGGATGCGGCGGCGGGGGCGAGATCCATCCACACCGTCACGTCGACGACGAAGTCCTGGCCGTCGCGGCGCTCGTGGTCGAACACGCCGTGGTTGCCACGGACCTTGAGGCCGCGGAGCTCGATGCGATCGGTCACTGTGCCGTCCTCATTGCGGGTCCCCCAACCACGGCCCCGCCACGCGGGCCTTCGACGCTCCCAGCTGCAGGCCCGTGGCCACCGCCACGGCGTCCATCGACGTCGGCACGTCGTGCACCCGCACGCCCCACGCGCCGGCGTGGGCGACCATCGCGGTGATCGCGGCGGTGGCGACGTCGCGGTCGCGGGCGGGGCGCACCGTGCCGTCGGCGTCGGCCAGCAACGCCCCGAGGAACCGCTTGCGCGACGCCCCGACCAGCACCGGGAAGCCCAGCGCGATGAGCACGTCGAGGCGGCGCAGCAGCGCCCAGTTGTGGGACGCGGTCTTGGCGAACCCCAGCCCGGGGTCCAGCACGAGCAGCGCGGGGTCGACTCCGGCCAGCACGGCCGCGTCGACCCGGGCCACGAGCTCGGCCCGCACCTCGCCGATCACGTCCTCGTATCCGGCGTGCTCGTTCATGTGCGAGCTGTGGCCCCGCCAGTGCATGAGGATCCACGGCACGCGCGCCGCCGCGACGACCGCGGCCATCGACGGGTCGGCCAACCCGCCGGAGACGTCGTTGACCAGGGACGCCCCGGCCCCGATCGCCGCCTCGGCCACGGTGGCCCGGGTGGTGTCGACGCTGACCCGGACGCCCGCCGCCACCAGGTCGCGCACGACCGGCACCACGCGCTCCTGCTCGACGTCGGCGTCCACGCGCTCGGCACCGGGCCGGGTGGACTCCCCGCCGACGTCGACCAGGTCGGCGCCCGCCTCGTGCATGGCCACGCCGTGGGCCACGGCGTCGTCGTGGTCGAGGAAGCAGCCGCCGTCGGAGAACGAGTCGGGCGTGACGTTGAGGATGCCCATGACGGCGCACCGCCCCAGGTGCAGGAGGGGGGACGGGGAGACCACGTTCGTCACGAACCCCGGATCAGCGAGAGAGCCTCGGCCCGCGACGACGGCGAGGACTGGAACAGCCCGCGCACCGCGGAGGTGAACGTGCGCGAGCCCGGCTTGCGGACCCCCCGCATGCCCATGCACAGGTGCTCGGCCTCGATCACCACGATGACGCCACGGGGCTCGAGCTTGCGCACGATCGCGTCGGCGACCTGCGCGGTGAGCCGCTCCTGCACCTGCGGGCGGCGTGCGTAGAGGTCGACCACGCGGGCGATCTTCGACAGCCCGGTGACCTGCCCTGACGTGCCCGGGATGTATCCGACGTGCGCCATCCCGTGGAACGGGACGAGGTGGTGCTCGCACGTGCTGAAGATCGGGATGTCCTTGATGAGCACGAGCTCGTTGTGGTGCTCGTTGAACGTCTTCTCCAGCACCGAGTCGGGCTCGGTGTAGAGCCCGGCGAAGATCTCCTCGTAGGCACGGGCGACCCGGGCCGGGGTATCCCGAAGGCCTTCGCGGTCGGGGTCCTCCCCGACCGCGATGAGCAGTTCCCGCACCGCTGCCTGCGCCCGCGCGTGGTCGACCCCACGGTGGCCGTTGCCGGCCGTCGTGGGAACCGCCGTACCGCCGCCGGGGACCGTCGCGCTCAGCGCGGACCGTCCTCGGTGGAGCCGTTGCCGTCCTTGCTCAGGTTGGGCGGGGTCGCGGAGTGGTCGGGGGTGTGACCGTTTCCGCTCTCCGGCTGCTGGGTGGGCGGCGCCCAGCCCTGCTGCGGCTGCCACTGCCCGGCGGGCGGCCACCGCTGCCCGGACGGGGTGGTGGCCGGCCGCCAGTCCGGCGGAGCGCCGTAGTTGTGCGGCACCGCGTTGGGGTGCTGCCCGGGAGGCGGCGGGACCGGGGTGCCCCAGCTCTGCTGCGGCGGCGTGGTGCCCTGCTGCGGGTAGCCACCCTGCGGGTAAGGCTGCGGGGCCGGGTATCCACCGTTGGGCGGCCCCGGCTGGGGGACACCGTTGGCACCGCCCGGGTAGGACCCGACCGGCGTGGGCTCGCGGACCGGCTCGATCTGCGGCGGCCACGGCTCGCCGCGCTCCTTGGCCCGCTCGGCGGGGGTCAGGATGGGCGGCTTGTCGGACGGCGTGCGCCCGCCGAAGTCGTTGAAGGCCGTGATGCGCGGCCGCTTCTCCACACGGTCGAAGATGCGCTCGAGGTCCTTGCGGGTGAGCGTCTCCTTCTCGAGGAGCTCGAACACCAGGTCGTCGAGGACGTCGCGGTAGGTGTTGAGGATCTCCCACGCCTCGGTGTGCGCAGCCTCGATCAGCGCGCGCACCTCCTCGTCGATCTCGTGGGCCACCTCGAGCGAGTAGTCGGCCTTGTTGCCCATCGAGCGGCCCAGGAACGGGTCGCCCTGCTCCTGGCCGTAGCGGACGGCACCCAGGCGGGCGCTCATGCCGTACTCGGTGACCATGGCGCGGGCGATCTTGGTGGCCTGGTCGATGTCGGACGACGCGCCGGTGGTGGGCTCGTGGAACACGAGCTCCTCGGCCGACCGGCCACCCATCGCGAACACGAGGCGGCCGATCATCTCCGAGCGGGTCATGAGGCCCTTGTCGTCCTCGGGGACGACGAGCGCGTGGCCACCGGTGCGGCCGCGCGGCAGGATCGTGAGCTTGTAGACCGGCTCCAGGTCGGGCATGGCCCACGCGGCGAGCGCGTGGCCGCCCTCGTGGTAGGCCGTGATCTTCCGCTCGTTCTCCGAGATGATCTTGCCCTTGCGACGCGGCCCGCCGACGACGCGGTCGACGGCCTCCTCGAGCGCGGCCGCGGTGATCAGCGTGCCGTTCTCGCGGGCGGTGAGCAGCGCACCCTCGTTGACGACGTTGGCCAGGTCCGCGCCGGACATGCCGACGGTGCGCTTGGCCAGCCCCGCGAGGTCGACGTCGGGGCCCAGCGGCTTGCCCTTGGAGTGCACCTCGAGCACCTTGCGACGGCCGGCCATGTCGGGCGCGCCGACGGGGATCTGCCGGTCGAAACGGCCGGGACGCAGCAGAGCGGGGTCGAGGATGTCGGGCCGGTTGGTGGCCGCGATGAGGATGATGCCGCCGCGGGCGTCGAAGCCGTCCATCTCGACGAGCAGCTGGTTGAGCGTCTGCTCCCGCTCGTCGTGGCCACCGCCGAGGCCGGCACCGCGCTGGCGGCCGACCGCGTCGATCTCGTCGACGAAGATGATGCAGGGGCTGTTCTGCTTGGCCTGCTCGAACAGGTCGCGCACGCGGGACGCACCGACGCCGACGAACATCTCGACGAAGTCGGAACCCGAGATCGTGTAGAACGGCACGCCCGCCTCACCCGCGACCGCGCGGGCGAGCAGCGTCTTGCCCGTTCCGGGCGGGCCGTAGAGCAGCACGCCCTTGGGGATCTTTGCGCCCAGGGCCTGGTACCGGCCCGGGTTCTGCAGGAAGTCCTTGATCTCGTAGAGCTCCTCGACGGCCTCGTCGGCCCCCGCGACGTCGCCGAACGTGGTCTTCGGCATGTCCTTGTTGAGCTGCTTGGCCTTCGACTTGCCGAAGGACATCACCCGGTTGCCGCCGCCCTGGGCGTTGTTCATCATCCAGAACAAGATGAGCAGGACGATGCCGAGCGGCACGATGAAGATCAGCATCTGGGTCAGGAACGACTCGTGCTGGACGGACGTGTCGAACGTCGGCTTGTTGGACGCGGCCCCGAGCTTCTGCACGATGACGCCGCTCACCTGGGCGGGGTACTGCGTGATGAGCTGGGTGCTGCCGTCGACCGGCGTGTTGAGGGTCAGCCGCAGTTGCTGTGAACTGTCCTCGACGAGCGCGGACTTGACGTTGCCGCTGTCGATCTGGGTGAGCGCGACGGACGTGTCGACCTGCTTGTAGCCGCGGGTGTCGTCGAACAGGACGCTGAAGGTGAAGTAGACCAGGATCGCAGCGAGGATCCAGATCAGCGGGTTTCGGAGCAGGCGCTTGCGGTCCATGCAGCTTCGGCCGGTGCGGCCTTCACCCTCCCAGACGAGTTATCGGGCGCGGTGCAGCGCGCTGACCGGCCCCGAGTCCGCCAGGATAGCGGGCCCCTGCGTGGTCTGCGTCGCGGCGCCGACGCTCTCACCCCGATCCCGGGGCGTTGACGGCTCAACGATCGGACGGGGACCGGTGTTCCCGCCGCTCGGCGCACCCGCCATGATGCGCGCAACCCTTCCGGCGCGGCGTTCGTTGCACGGTTGCGGTGTACGGGTTCGGCTCGGGGGAGATACACGGAATGGTGCTCAGGACGCGCGGCCTCGTCGCAGCGGCGGCCACGGTCACGGCAGTTCTCACGGCGGCTCTGTTCGCCCCGATCGCCACCGCGGCCACGAGCCGTACGGCAGCCCCCGCGGCGCAGGCGGCCCCCACCACCTGGGCCCCGGTCTCGTCCGCCGCCATCCGGCCGGGTGTGCTCACCGAGACCGCGGGAGGCGGGTCCTGCACCGCCGACTTCGTGTTCACCGCCGGCAGACGCACGTTCATCGGCCAGGCCGCCCACTGCGGCGGCACGGGCGCGGAGACCGAGACCGACGGCTGCAGCTCCGGCACCGTCGGGCTCGGCGTGCCCGTCACCATCCGCGGCGCGGGCGGCCGCGACGTCACCGGCCACATCGCCTACAGCTCGTGGGTCACGATGCAGGCCAACGGCGAGTCCGACCCCGACACCTGCGCCTTCAACGACCTCGCGCTCGTCGAGATCGACCCCGCGGACGTGGCAGAGGTCAACCCGAGCGTCCCGTTCTTCGGCGGGCCCACGGGCATCGACACCGACGGTCTGGCCGCGGGCGAGCAGGTGTTCTCCTACGGCAACTCGCCACTGCGGCTGGGCATCAGCGCGCTCAGTCCCAAGGTCGGCATCAGCGCAGGCGACGCCGGCAAGGGCCGTAGCCACGTCGTCTACACGCTGAGCCCGGGCATCCCCGGCGACTCCGGCAGCGCCTACCTCGACGCGCGGGGGGCCGCGGTGGGCCAGCTCTCCACGCTCAACCTGGCCCCGCTGCCGGTCAGCAACGGTGTCGGCGACATCGCGAAGGAGCTCGCCTACGCCAACGCCGACGGCGGCCTGGGCGACATCGAGCTGGCCCTGGGCACGGAGCCGTTCACCCCGGCGCCGGCCGGGATCGACCCGACGCAGCTGGCCACTCCGGCCGGCCCGCCGCTGGGCTAGGTGGGTGCTACGCGTAGACCTTGGGGTCGAGCGTTCCGATGAAAGGCAGGTCGCGGTAGCGCTCGGCGTAGTCGAGGCCGTAGCCGACCACGAACTCGTTGGGGATGTCGAAGCCCACGTACTTCACGGGCACCTCGACCTTCACCGCGTCCGGCTTGCGCAGCAGGGCACACACCTCGAGCGACGCGGGTGAGCGCGACTCCAGGTTCCGGAGCAGCCACGACAGCGTCAGGCCGGAGTCGATGATGTCCTCCACGATGACCACGTGGCGACCGGCGATGTCGCGGTCGAGGTCCTTGAGGATCCGCACCACGCCCGACGACGACGTCGACGAGCCGTAGGAGCTCACGGCCATGAACTCCAACTGCACGGGGACCGGCAGTGCCCGGGCGAGGTCGGTCATGAACATCACCGCACCCTTGAGGACTCCCACCAGGAGCAGGTCCGAGCCACCCTCCGGGTAGTCGCGGCCGATCTGCTCGGCCAGCTCGACCGTCTTGTCGCGGATCGCCTGCTCGGTGACCAGCGTCGATGCGATGTCACCGTCGTACACGGCGGAGTATCTCCTCAGTTCGTCAGCTGCCCCGCGGCCAGTGGAGCGGGCGCACCGAGAGCCTGCCACGCGCACGGACCAGCTCCAACCCACCAGGCAGGGCGACTCCGCCCCGATCGGGGCCGTGAGCTGCGAGATCGTCGGCCGCTCGCAGGTGGGTGTCGGTGAGACCGCTCACACCCAACCAGCGCCGCAGCACACGGCGGCGCAGCGCGGGAGCCACCCCGCCCAGCCGGTCGACGAGCAACGCCTCGCCGTCCCGGGCGCCCTCGAGCAGCACCGCGGCGACCGCGTCGAGGGCCTCGACGTCCTCGCGCAGCTGGGTCGCCGTCCGGGCCAGCGCCGCGGCCACCCCGCCCGACAGGACGTCCTCCAGCAGCGGCAGCACCTCGTGGCGCAGCCGGACGCGGGTGAACCTGGGGTCGTCGTTGTGCGGGTCGTCCCAGACCGGCAGGCCCAGCTCGGCGCAGGCGGCCCGCGTCACCGCACGGCGCACCCCGAGCAGCGGGCGCAGCCACGGCGCGTCCCAGGTGCGCATGCCGGCCAGCGACCGGGCCCCCGAGCCGCGGCCCAGCCCCAGCAGCACCGTCTCCGCCTGGTCGTCGAGGGTGTGGCCGAGCCACACCGCGGAATCCGGGTGGGGCAGCGCGGCACGCAGGGCGGCATATCGCGCATGGCGGGCGGCGGCCTCCATGCCGCCCTTCCCCGTCACGTCGACGGGAAGAACTGACGCCGGGATCCCGAGAGTCGCCAGCAACTCGACGGTGGCGGCGGCCCGCTCGGCGGACCCGGCCTGCAGCCCGTGGTCGACGACGGCGGCGCTGACGTCGGGAAGCTCCCGGACGGCGGCAGCGGCCAGCGCGAGCGAGTCGGCGCCCCCCGAGCAGGCGACGAGGGCCGGCGCGGAGCTGGTCGACACCGCCCGGACAGCCCGCCGCACCTCGGCGAGGGCGCCTCCGGCGATCACGCCGCGTCCTCGCAGACCGGGTGGTGTCCGCGCGGAGGTTGTGGGGCCTGCGAGGTGCACACGGCGTCTGCGAGGTCGGGTGATCGCGACCGACCGCACGGAACGGCCCCGCGGAGGTCGATGGCGTGCGACACAGGCCGATCATCCCCGGCCCCGCCGCCGCGGGCGCACCTTCCCCCATCCGACGAACGGCACGCTCGCCGGAACCTGTGCGACGAAAGTGCCGTTCGTCGGTTCGTCAGGGGTGGACCCGGGCCAGCCAGGCGCCCGGGTTGCCCAGTTCCGCTCGCGTGGGAAGCGTGTCCGGGCTCTCCCAGACCTTGTTGAAGCCGTCCATGCCGACCGCCAGCACGACGTGGTCGGTGAAGGCCGCGCCGACCGCGTACTGCTTGACCTTGGCGTCCACCCCGAGCAGGGCGCGCAGGACGCGGTCGACGATGCCGCCGCCGCGCCGGCGGACGGTGAACCGGTCGCGGATGGTGGCGACGCTGGGCACCACGTCGGGGCCGACGGCGTCCATCACGTGGTCGGCGTGCCCCTCGAGCAGGGTGGTCATGGCCAACAGCTTGTCCAGGACGAGGCGCTGCTCGGGGCCCTGCAGCAGCTCGACGACGGCGAGCGAGTCGCCCTTGGACTCCTTGATCGTGCGGATCAGCTCGGGGAGCTTCTCCAGCGTCAGCGACGCCTTCTCCGAGGAGTCGACGGACAGCAGCTTGCCGACCTGCTCCGAGAAGTAGTCGCGCAACCACGGCACCGCGGTGAACTGGAGGCGGTGGGTGGCCTCGTGGAGGCAGACCCAGAGCCCGAAGTCCTTCGACGAGACGTCCAGGGACTGCTGGGCGGCGTGGACGTTCGGGGCCACCAGCAGCAGGCGCCCCTCGCCGTCCGGGCCGCCGAAGGGGTCGTACTGGCCCAGCACGCGGCCACCCAGGTAGGCGACGACCCCGCCGATCTGCAGCCCGGCCGTCCTCGACGTGACCGCGCGCGCAGCCTTCCCGATCTCGGGCAGCCGGGCGTCGGCCGTGAGCGCCGCCATGCCGGCCAACGCGGCGGCGGACCAGGCGGGCCGGTCGACGACGTCGGCGGGCAGCAGCGGCAGTCCGTGCCCCAGCCCGGTGACCTCACGGACGTGGCCCTCGGCGACGGCCGCGTCGGAGCGCAGCCGCCCCACCAGCTCCACGGCCTCACCCCGGCTCACCTCCGGGCCGGAACCGACCAGGCGGGCGGCCGTACGGCGGGCGAGGTCCCAGTCGACCGGGAGACCGCTGGCGGTGGTGCTGGCGGTGGTGATGATCGAGGTCGGCACCCGTCCCACGCTACGCGGATCAGCGACAGCCGCAGGTACTCAGTTTCGCCGCGATGTCGTCCAGCCGTGGGCGGGCCTTGGACGGCAGCACCCCGTTGGACATGAACGCGAACACGAGCAGCCTGCCGTCGGCGTCGGTGACCACGCCGGCGAGGCTGCTGACGTTCGTGAGGGTGCCGGTCTTGGCCCGCACCACCCCGCGGCCGGCGGCCGAGTCGGCGTCGGGGGTGAAGCGGTCGTCGAGGGTGCCGTCGCCGCCGGCCACCGGCAGCCCGGCGATGATCGGGCGCAGGAACTCCGTGTCGTCGGGGCCCTGGGACGGCGCGGCGGCCGCGGAGAGGATCGCGCCGAGCAGACGGGCCGGGATGCGGTCGTCGACGGACAGGCCGCTGCCGTCGGACATCACGGCACCGGTGGGGTCCAGCCCCGCGGCCGAGAGGGCGGCGAGGGATTCCCTGACCGCGCCGGTGAAGCTCGGGTCGCCGCCACGGGAGAGGGCCGTCTCGCGGCCCAGCATCTCCGCGGAGACGTTGTCGGAGATCTGGATGGTGTTCTCGACGAGGTCGCTGATCGGCGCGGAGGACACCGACGCGAGCTGCGTGGCGTCGGCGGTGGTCTTCACCACGTCGACGGTCTTCTGGTCGAGCCCGAGCAGCTTCGCGAACGCGAGCCCCGCGACCTCGGCGGGGTTGTCGACCCGCGCACCGTCCCGCGCACCGGGGTCCATCCGCCCACCGTCGAGCATCAGGGGCTGGATGGGGGTGAAGTTGCCCGCGGCGATGTCGGCCTGGTCCCAGCCCGAGGCGCTGGTCGGCCCGGTGTAGCGGCTGGTGTCGATCAGCACCTTCGTGATCCCGCCGGGCATCGCGGCCTTGACCCTCGTGGCCAGCGTGGTGAGACGCGCGGGGTTCGGGTAGACGCCGCTCTTTCCGGCGGGCAGGGCGGTGAGCGTGGGATCGCCGCCACCGACGAGCACCACCGTGCCCGGCGCGGCGCCCACCACCACCTTCGTGGTCAGCGTGCCCGTGGGGTTGAGTGTGAGCAGCGCGGCCGCGAGGGTGATCAGCTTGGTGGTGGATCCCGGCGCCAGCGCGGCGGCGGCGTCGCGCTGCCACAGCACCTTCCCGGTGTCGGGGTCCAGCACCGTGCCGGTGAACTCGCCCGCCATGGCGTCGGCCATCGGGCCGAGAACTTTCGTGAGACCCGCCCCGGTGGGTGCCTGGGCGGTGGTCGGCAGCGGACCGAGCATCCGCGCGGGCACCGGCGGCAGTGCCGGCGCCGCGGCCGGGCGCACCTGGGCGAGCAGGACCGGGGCCGTCAACGCCACGGCTCCGCCGGTGGCCCCGGCCAGCACCAACACCACCACGACGACGAGCGCGCGTCGCAGTCCGCGACCGGGCACGCGCAGCGTGTCACCGATCCGCTGCCCGAAACCCAACGTGATCTCCTCCGGCTCGCCCGGCGCAACAACCGGTCATGCGGTGTACGAGACTATCGGGCGAGGCTCCGGGCCCGATCGTCCGACCGTGCCCCCGGCCGACACGCCGACACGACACACCGACCACCAGGAGAGCGTGACAGTGGACTTCGACGTCACCATCGAGATCCCCAAGGGCGGCCGCAACAAGTACGAGGTGGACCACGAGTCCGGCCGTATCCGGCTCGACCGGACGTTGTTCACCGCCACGCAGTACCCGGCCGACTACGGCTTCATCGACGACACCCTCGGCGAGGACGGCGACCCGCTCGACGCGCTGGTCCTCGTCCAGGAGCCCACCTTTCCCGGCTGCCTGATCCGCTCCCGCGCCATCGGGATGTTCCGGATGAAGGACGAGAAGGGCGGCGACGACAAGGTCCTCTGCGTGCCCAGCGACGACCCCCGCCAGGAACACCTACGCGACATCCACCACCTGGCCGAGTTCGACCGGGCGGAGATCCAGCACTTCTTCGAGATCTACAAGACCCTCGAGCCCGGCAAGAGCGTCGAGGGCGCCACCTGGGTGGGTCGGGCCGACGCCGAGCGCGAGATCAAGGCGAGCCGCCTGCGCGCCAAGAACGCCGGGCACTGACCTACGAGGGGACCCCGTTGGTGGGCGCCGCGACCACGGCCTTGAACGACTCGAAGTCGTCGGTGAAACGGCCCAGGAGCTCGGAGAGGACAGCGCGGTCCTCCTCGCTCCAGCTCGCGAGCATCCGCGCGATCGACTCGTTGCGCAGCCTGCGGTTGTGCTCGAAGATCCGGCGCCCCTCGTCCGTGGCGGCGAGCAGTGTGGCGCGGCCGTCCTCGGGGTCGGCGGTGCGCTCCACGTAGCCGAGCTTCACCAGGTGCCCGATCTGACGGCTGATCGTGGACGGGTCGGAGTGCACGGCCTCGGCCAGCGCGCCCGCCCGCCGCGGACCGTCCTTCACCAGGTGCACCAGCAGGTGGTAGGTGGCGCGCTCGACGGCGTCCGCATGGTCGGCCTGGTACTGGGCCTGGGTCCGCTCGATGAGGCGCATGAGCCGGATGAGCTGCGTGCCCACGGCGTCGGCGACGTCCAGGTCGGACTCAAGCTGGGACGACAACTGAAGGCTCCTCACGATCCGCCCGCATTACATGCGGCATACAACAAGTTGCTGCGTGCAAGCATGTCTGGTCGGAGGAACGCAGGCAACTCCCACCGCTGTGATCTGAGCCCCCCAACCAGGCCCTAGACGCGCTCGAAGACCGCTGCGAGGCCCTGGCCTCCGCCGATACACATGGTCTCCAGGCCGTAGCGCGCCTCGCGGCGGGCCATCTCACGGGTGAGGGTGGCCAGGATCCGGCCCCCGGTGGCGCCGACGGGATGCCCGAGCGAGATGCCCGACCCGTTGACGTTGACCCGGTCGAAGTCCTCCGGGGTGAGCTTCCACTCGCGCGTCACGCCCAGCACCTGGGACGCGAAGGCCTCGTTCAGCTCGATCAGGTCGATGTCGGCCAGGGTCAGCGCGGCGGCCTCGAGTGCCTTGGCCGTGGCCGGGACCGGTCCGATGCCCATGGTCTTCGGCGGCACCCCGCCCAGGCCCCACGAGACGAGGCGGACGAGTGGGCGCAGGCCCAGCTCCTCGGCCCTGGCCGGGTGCGTGACCACGCAGATCGACGCGCCGTCGTTCTGGCCGCTGGCGTTGCCGGCGGTGACGGTGGCGTCCGGGTCGCTCTTGCCCAGGATCGGGCGCAGCGTGGCGAGCTTCTCCACGGTCGAGTCGGCGCGGATGTGCTCGTCGGAATCGACAATCGTGTTCGACTTCCGGCCCTTCACCGTGACCGGCACGATCTCGTCGGCGAACCGACCCGCGTCGCGCGCGGCGGCGGCGCGCTGGTGGCTGCGCACCGCGTACTCGTCCTGCTCCTCGCGCGGGATGCCGTAGTCGCGGCGCACGTTCTCCGCGGTCTCGATCATGCCGCCGGGCACCGGGAAGTTGACGCCGCCCGCCGTGACGCGGCCGCGGGCCAGCGAGTCGTTCAGCATGACGCCGGGCCCGGCCCTGGTGCCCCAGCGCATCGCCGTGGAGTAGAACGACGCGTTGCTCATCGACTCCGCGCCGCCGGCCAGCACCACCTCCGACGCGCCCGACTGGACCTGCATCGCCGCGTAGAGGACGGCCTGCAGGCCGGAGCCGCACCGCCGGTCGATCTGCAGGCCGGTGACGGTGATCGGCAGGCCCGCGTCGAGCGCGGCGACCCGACCGATCGCCGGCGCGTCCATGCTGGGGTAGCAGTGGCCGAGGATCACGTCGTTCACGGCGTCGGGGGCGAGCCCGGTGCGCTCCAGGAGGCCGCGGATCACCGTGGCCGCGAGCTCGTGGGCGGGCACGTCCCGCAACGAGCCGCCGAAGCCACCCACCGGCGTCCGCAGGGGCTCGCAGATCACGGCGTCACGCATGGGGGATCTCCTTCGATCAGGTGTACTGGCGCGTCAGCCACTCGGCGACGAGCGCAGGGCGCTCGGAGCCCTCGATCTCCACGGTGACCTTGTTGGTGATCTGGACCCCGCCGTCCACGTCCGCGACGTCGACGAGCTCGATGCTGCCCCGGACCTTGCTGCCGACGGGCAGCGGGGAGGTGAACCTCACCTTGTTGAGCCCGTAGTTGATGCCCATCTTCACGCCGTCGACCTTGTAGACCTGCGCGATCAGCACCGGCAGCAGCGACAGGGTGAGGAACCCGTGCGCGATGGTGGTCGTGAACGGGCCGTCCTTCGCGCGCTCCGGGTCGACGTGGATCCACTGGTGGTCACCCGTGGCGTCGGCGAACGTGTCGATCTGGCCCTGCTCGACGGTGACCCACTCGCTGGCCCCGATCTCGGTACCGACCGCGCTACGCAGGTCGTCCACTCCGTTGAAGACGCGCATCCTCGCCACTCCCTGATCGTCTGGCCCGCTGCGATCACCCTGCCACACCACCGGCACGTTCCACGCTGCTCCACACGGACGCTGGCCGTATCGTCCGGACGGCACGCAATCGGGGACGGTGTCATGACGACCGCACTACGGGGAACGCCGCAGCACGAGGCCGTGCTGCACTCCGGGGCCGACGACCTGGCCCGGCTTCTGGCCCCGCGGATCCGCGCGACGGTCACAGCAGGGCACGTCGCGGTCGCGGTGCTGGGACGGGAGGCCGAGGCGTCGTTGCGCGCCGAGCTGGGCGCCGTCGCGGACGACGTCGAGTTCCGGGATCCGGCCGAGGTGCACGCCGTGCCCGCGTTCACCGTCGCGGTGCGGTTCGCCCGCACGAGCCGCCGGGCCGAGCAGGCGGGCGGGCGGGCGCTGGTGGTCACGCAGCACCTGCACGACCTGACCGTGGACGACCCGGGGCACTGGACCCGCCTCGACATCGCCCTGGACATCGCGATCGCCGGGCTGCCGGTGACCGTCCTGTGCGCATGCGCCCGGGGTGACTCCGCCGAGATGGAGGCCACCCACCCCGTGATCACGACGGACACCGGCACCGTCGCGAGCGGGACCTACCGGCCGCCGGGCGAGGCGGTGATCGACTGGCCGCCACCGCCACCGCCCGATCTCGGCCCGCCCACGACCGAGAGGGCCTTCGGCGCCGACGGGCTGGCGACGGTGCGGCATCTCGTCGCCGACCTGGCGGGGCGGGCCGGGCTGGCGTCCGACCGCGTCGCCGACCTCGTCCTCGCCGTGAACGAACTGGCGTCCAACACCGTCGAGCACGGCCCCGGCACGGGCCGCTTCCGCCTGTGGACCGGCTCCGGCGTGGTGGCGGAGATCAGCGACGCCGGCGGCGCGATGGACGCACCGTTCCCGGGCCTCACGCTCCCTCCGCCGGAGGGGGCGCGGGGCCGCGGGCTGTGGCTGGCCTCGGAGCTGTGCGACGTGCTGCAGGTGTGGAGCGACGCCGACACGACGGTGGTGCGGGTGCGGATCAGCCGGTGAGAGCGAGGACGAGCTTCCCCGTGTTCTCGCCGCGGAAGAGCTTGAGCAGGGTCTCCGGGAAGTCTGCGACGGAACCCTGGACCACGTCCTCGCGGCTGTGCAGCTTCCCCTCACGGAGCCAGCCGGCCATCTCGGCCCCGGCCTCGGCCCACCGGTCGACGTAGGTGGAGACGACGAAGCCCTCCATGCGGGCGCTGTTGACCAGCAGGCTCAGGTAGTTCGCGGGCCCGGGCACCGGCTCGGTGGCGTTGTAGCCGCTGATCGCGCCGCAGATCACCACGCGCGCCCCGCGACGGAGCCGGCCGAGCGCGGCGTCGAGGATCTCGCCGCCGACGTTGTCGAAGTAGACGTCGATGCCGTCGGGCACCGCGGCGCGCAGTGCCTTGCCCACGTCCTCGGAGCGGTAGTCGATCGCGGCGTCGAAGCCGAGCTCGTCGACGATCCAGGCGCACTTCTCCGGGCCGCCCGCGATGCCGACCACCCGACAGCCCTTGATCTTGGCGAGCTGCCCGACGACGCTGCCGACCGCACCGGCCGCACCCGAGACGACGACGGTCTCGCCGTCCTTCAGCGCGCCGACGTCGAACAGGCCGAAGTAGGCGGTCATGCCGGTCATCCCCAGCAGTGCGAGGTAGGTCTCGATCGGCACGGGCCCGGGATCAACCTTCTGCACGCCCTTGCCGTCCGAGGTGAGGTACTCCTGCACGCCGAACACGCCGGTGACGCGGTCGCCCATGGCGAAACCGGGGTTGGCCGACGCGACGACCTCACCGGCGGCCAGGGCCCGCATGACGGCCCCGATCTCCACCGGCGGGATGTAGCTGCGGCCCGCGTTCATCCAGCCGCGCATGGCGGGGTCGAGCGAGAGGTGGGTGACGCGGATGACGAGCTGGCCGTCGGCGGGTTCCGCGACGGGCTCCGTGGTGTGCTCCCAGACCTCGGGGGTGGGGAGGCCGGTGGGGCGGGCGGCGAGGCGGACCTGATGGTTGACGGGGTGAACGGTGCTCATGACACATGCCTACCCCTGAGTGGTCTCGACGTGGACGACCGGGTCGCGCACGATGGGGGTATGAATGCCGTTGCACGGTTCACCGAGCTGGTCGGGGCACCCGATCCGCCGCTGGACCGCGCCACGCTGGCGCTGGCCGCAGGGGCGGCCTCCCCGGCCGAACCGGGCCGGGGCCGCGACATCGAGCGGGGGCTCGCCGAGCTCGACCGCCTCGCCGTCGGCGTCACCTCCCTCGACGGGCTCGTGCACCGATTGTTCGTCCAGGAGGCGTTCGCGGGCAACGGCAAGGACTACTACGACCCGCGCAACTCCCTGCTGCCACACGTCCTGCGCCGCCGACTGGGCATCCCGATCACGCTCGCCGTCGTCACGATCGAGGTGGGCAGGCGCGCCGGGATCGCGCTGGAGGGCGTCGGCATGCCCGGCCACTTCCTCGTGCGTGCGGTGGGCACCCACACCCATCTGGACGTCTTCGCCGGCGGAGCGCTGCTCACAGCGGCCGAGTGCGAGGCCCGGTTCCGGGCGGCGGCCGGCCCGGACGTGCCGTTCGGGCCGCACCTGCTCACGGCCACACCGACCCGCGCGATCCTCGTGCGGATGCTGGAGAACCTGCGCGGCATCTACCGCAGCAGGCGCAGCCCTGCTGACCTGGAGTGGGTGCTGCGGATGCGGCTCGCCCTACCGGGCGCGGGGATGCCCGAGCGGTTGGAGCTGGCCGAGGCCCTCGGCGACCAGGCCCGCTGGGTGGACGGCGCGAAGCTGCTGGAGCGCTACGCCGACGGGGCCGGGTCGGCGCAGGCCGAGAAGCTGACCAACGCCGCCCGCGGCCTGCGCGCCCACCTGAACTGACAGGGCGTCGGCGTCAACCCACAGGTACCCCACCAGCCCGTCCGAAGGCAGCTCGGCGACCTGGTCGACTGCCTCGGGGTAGACGACGACGATCCGGCACACGCTCTACTCGTGCGTTGAGCCGATCTCCGCCAGGCGAGCCTCGATCCGCAGGCGTATCTCGGCTCCCGAAACGCTGCCGTGAGGCGCCTGCCCGGTCTCCACGACGTCCGGGGGTAGACACGTCCGGACAGCCGCGGGATCGGCCTCCGGCGCACGGACGGCCTTCCGTCGGGGTTCCGGGGGGTGTCAGGCGGGAGATGCCACCCGGCGACGACAGCGCGCTGCAGACGTGCGCGGAGGCGGTTCGACTCGGTCAGAACGGCCGGAGGCCCCAGCTGCCCGACCACTCCTCGCCCGGCCCGACGGTGAGCAGGCCGGTGCCGGAGTTGAGGGCGTCGGGTGGGCAGGTCATCGGCTCGACGGCCACCGCGCGGCCGCGGCCGGGGTGGTCGTCGGGGGTGAAGACCTGGACCCAGCCGAAGGCGGGGTCGGCCCACATCTCCACGCCGCTCCCGTCCGCCTCGAGGCGGTGTCGCACGAGCGTGTCGCCGTCGGTGGGGACGGATCCGCCGAAGGCGTGGTCGAGCTCCAGGCCCGCCAGCTTGCGGCCGCCGCGCAGGTCCAACTCCCCGGCGACGGGCACGGCCGCGCCGGTGGGCAGGCCGAGCTCCAGCGGCAGTGAGGAGGTGGCGGCGAGGGTGAGCGTGCAGTCGTCGGTGGGGGCGTCGCCGACGCGCAGGTAGGGGTGCGCGCCGACGCCGAACGGCACCGCCTCGGTGCCGACGTTGCGCACGGTGTGGGTGACGGTCAGGCCGTACTCGCCCACCGCGAAACGGACGCTGGTGTCCAGCGGCACCGGCCAGCCCGGCTGCGTCGGCACGACGGCGTGCAGCGTGACGGCGTCGGTGCTGCGCTCCCCGACCCGGTAGAGCACGTGGCGCAGGAGCCCGTGGATGGCGTTGCCGGCGGTCGGCTCGGTCAGGGCGAGCTGCTGCTCGGCGTCGTTCCACGTCCAGAGCCCGCCCGCGGTGCGGTTGGGCCACGGGACGAGGATCGCGCCCGCTCCACGCGGCGGCCTCGCATCCTCGTCGAAGGTCTCGACGTAGTGGAGTCCGGCGCGGGTCAGCGAGCGCAGCCCCGCCCCCACCTCGGTGACGACGGCCCGGGTGTCCCCGGAGACGATCTCGAACTGCTCGCCCGTGGGGGGCATGGGTGCGTGCACGATCGCTGAGACTACGACGGCCCCGGGGCGGCGGGGGCGAGCAGGCCGGTGCGGGCCGCGATCCACGGCAGGGCCCGCCCGAGCTCGTCGGACGCCATGCTCCAGGAGTGGCCGCCGGGCGGCTCGTCGAGCGCGACGGTCATGCCGGCGGCACGCAGGGCCGTCGTGACCTGCTCGTCCTGCGGGCGGAAGTCGGGGTCGTCGCGACCGACGGCGAGGATCCCGGCGCTGCCGGGGAACCGCCGGGCCTGCAGTTCCTCGAGCGGGTCGACGCGGTCGAACGCGGCCTCGTCGCCGCCGAACGCGTCGCCGACGGTCTGCGCGCGGTCCCCGAGCGAGGGCTCGGCCTGGCCGGAGATGTCGAGGAACGTCGGGTAGACCTCGGGCCTGCGCACCGCGAGCTGCAGCGCACAGGTGCCGCCGAAGGAGAACCCGCCGATGGCGGGCGGCCCCGGGGCGACCTGCAGGTGGCCGGCGATCCACTCGGGCACGTCGTCGGCGAGGTAGGTCTCGGCGGCGCCGAGGCGGGAGTCGACACACAACGGGTTGCCGAACGGCGAGCCGGTGGCGTCCGGGATCACGACCACCGGCGCGAGGCCGTCGTGGGCGGCTGCGAACGCGTCGACGACATCAGCCAGCTTCCCGGCGAGCAGCCAGTCCTCCGGACCACCTGGCTGGCCCGGCACCAGCACGAGCACGGGCAGCTGGGCCCGGCGGGTGCCGAGGTAGGCAGGCGGCAGGTAGAGCCACGCCGCCCGCGACGGGAAGTGGGATCTCCGTCCCGGGATGTCGACGTGGCTGATCCGGCCGGTGTGCGGCATGCCGGGCGGGGAGTGCCAGAAACGCGCCAGTGGCACACCGGGCGGGGCCACCACCAGTGGCGCGGTGCGGGCGAGCGTCGCGAAGTCGATCTCGTTGTGGGCCGGGAGGCCCAGTGCCGTGGCGAGCGTCGGGCGATAGCCGTAGAACGCGTTGGCCTTGACCGCGCAGGTCGCGACGACGGCGACCAGCGCCACGACGGCCACCACGCGCCGCCACCGGACCTCGTCCCGGCGCGCCCAGGCCAGCGCCCCACCGGCCCCGGCCACCGCGATCCAGGTGAGCATGCGCAGCGGCAGCATGTCCGGGAACGGGCGCGCGACCACGACGAACAGCTCGGCCAGCCCCGCGAGCCCCGCCCCGACCGCGAGAGCGATCCAGAGCCGACGCGCCCACCACGTGCGGTCGCGGCGCAGCAGCAGGTAGCCCGCACCGAACGCGCCGAGCACCGAGATCGCGGTCGGCAGCGGGCCGGCGATCAGCGGGGCGTCGAGCAGTGGCGAGGCGAACACGGGTCCTCCGAGGGGAGCGGGCCTGACGGAACCGGCGAATGAGGAGCTCGGCTCGCGACACCGCTCCCTCATCGGGCCCCCTCGTTCACCGGGCGCGCTCAGAAGACTAGGACCGGTCAGACCCCCGTCCGCACGGGAGGTGCCCAACCCGGCCGGGGAACCGGACAGGGAGGCGTCCGATCGGCATACGTGACGGTCGTCCCACCGGCGGCGGCTGCGCAAGACCTACGGTGGAGACGTGTCCTCCTCCCGTCAGCTGCGTGCCCTGATCACCAACGATGACGGCATCGACTCGCCCGGGCTGTGGGCCCTGGCCGCGGGCGCCCGGGACGCCGGGTTCGACGTGGTGGTGGCCGCACCGCATGTCGACGCGAGCGGGGTGGGGGCCTCGGTCGTCTCCGTGCGCGAGGGCAACCGCACCCGCGTGCACCCCCGCGAGATCGCCGAGCTGCCGGGCATTCCCGCCTACGGCGTCGAGGGCCACCCCGCCTGGATCGTGCACGCAGCGGCCCGGGGCTGGCTCGATCCCGCGCCCGACGTGGTGCTCTCGGGTGCCAACCTCGGCGCGAACGTCGGCCGGATGGTGCTGCACTCCGGCACGGTCGGCGCCGCCCTCACGGCGTCGCTCTACGGATGGCGGGCCCTCGCGGTGTCCCTGGACACGGGCTGGGAGCCCCCGGAGAGGCCGCACTGGGAATCGGTGCGGCACGTGCTGCCCGGAGTGCTGGACATGCTGCTGGCCGGTCCGGACGGCACCGTCCTGTCGCTGAACGTGCCGGATCTCCCCGTCGCCGAGCTCGGCGAGCTGCGCGAGGCGGAGCTGGCGCCGTTCGGCGCGGTGCAGATCCGGATGGAGCACCGCACGGGCGACGACGGCGAGGCGCTCCACGCGTCGCTGTCCGAACCGGACGACGGCCCGGCGCCCGGCACCGACATCGCGCTGCTCGCGGCGGGGCACCCGACCCTCACGGCCCTGCAGTCGGTGGCCGCACGGCCTGGCGTCCTGGATGACCTGCGCATGTCACCCGTGTGACAGATGGTGTTCATGAGACCCCAGATGTGACGTGATCTGCGTCACAGGGCAAGATCTCACAATGCGTGATGGAGACACCCGGGCCGACTGGTCCACCCAGTTCGCCCGCACGGTGGCGGAAGAGATCAGGTCCGGCGTCCGGTCGGGCGCCCTGACCTGGGGCGAGGCCGACCAGCTTCTGGCCAGGCTGCGCGTGCTCGTGGATCAGGCACTCGACCTGGCCCCGCAGTTCGGCTAGCCACCCTCAGTGTTCGTCGGCGCCCGTCAGCTCGAGCTCGAGGCGGTCGGCCACGCCGACCACGAGCTTGAACGAACGGTCGAAGCCGTCGAGCTCGGTGTCGCCCAACGGGATCGAGTGCCGGAACAGCACGAGGCCGTTCTCCGAGACGACGCCGCCGGTGACCGGCTCGGCCGCGAGCTCGAGCACCTTGACCAGGTCGATCTGGCCGACGCGGCCCACCGGTGAGGTGATCTGCGCCCAGGGGTGCCCGTCCTCGCCCGTGACCAGGCGGACCACCACGACCTGCGTGCGCTCGCCGGTGGTCGGCAGGTTGAACCACAGCTCGTGCTCGCGCTGGCGCATGATCTCGTAGCGCACACGCACGAAGGACATCAGATCGTCCCAGCCGGCCACGGCCACCTCCCCGTTTCGTCCGCGGACCGTACCGCGATGGGCGATCACGACAGCAACTGGTCGACCGGAGCCCGGTCGTCGGTGAGCACCACGGCATCTCCGGAGAACGCCCGCCCGAGGCCCAGCGACTCGTCCGACGCCACGAGCACGGCGTCGCCCCAACACCCGCGGCGAGCTGCGCCGGCGGCACCATCAACGCCACGTGCGGGAACCTCGACGCGAGCGTGGCGACCTCCGCCGCGAGCAGCCGGTTCGTGTTGTCGATCACGTTGAGCACGTCCCGCCGCCCTACCGCAGGCCGAGTTGCCGGGCGATGAGCATCTTCTGCACCTCGCTCGTGCCCTCACCGATCTCGAGGATCTTCGCGTCGCGGTAGAAGCGGCCCACCGGGTACTCGTTCATGAAGCCGTAGCCGCCGAAGACCTGTGTGGCGTCGCGGGCGTTGTCCATCGCCGCGTTGGACGACACGAGCTTCGCGATGGCCGCCTCCTTCTTGAACGGGACGCCCTTCAGCATCTTCGACGCGGCGGCGTAGTAGCTCAGCCGCGCGGTGTGCGCGCGGGCCTCCATGTCCGCGATCTTGAACTGGATCGCCTGGTAGGAGCCGATGTTGTGGCCGAACGCCGCGCGCTCGTGGGCGTAGCGCACCGACTCGTCGACGCAGCCCTGGGCCAGGCCGACGCTCAGGGCGGCGATCGCCACGCGCCCCTCGTCGAGGATGGAGAGGAACTGCGCGTAGCCCCGGCCCCGCTCGCCGACGAGGTTGGCCGCGGGCACGCGCACGTCGTCGAAGAAGAGCTCGTGGGTGTCGCTCGCGCACCAGCCGACCTTCGAGTACGGCTTCGCGACGCGGAAACCCGGCGTGCCGGACGGCACCATGATCGCCGAGATCTCGCGGTCGCCGGTCAGCGCCGTGACCGTGACGACGCTGGTGATATCGGTGCCGGAGTTCGTGATGAACGCCTTGGAGCCGTTGATCACCCACTCGTCGCCGTCGAGACGGGCGGTGGTGCGGGTGGCGCCGGCGTCGGAACCGCCGCCGGCCTCGGTGAGCCCGAACGCACCGAGTTTCTCGCCGGCGGCCAGGGCCGGCAGCCACCGCGCCTTCTGCTCGTCGGTGCCGAACCGGTAGATCGGCATGGCCCCCAGCGAGACGCCGGCCTCGAGGGTGATCGCGACCGACGAGTCGACGCGGGCGAGCTCCTCCAGCGCGAGGCACAGCGCGAAGTAGTCGCCACCCATGCCGCCGTACTCCTCGGAGACGGGCAGGCCGAACAGCCCCATCGCGCCCATCTTCGCGACGATCTCGTAGGGGAACTCCTCGCGCTCGTAGAGCTCCCCGATGACCGGCGCGACCTCCTTGCGGGCGAAGTCCTCGACGGTGGCCCGCAGCGCCTCGTGCTCGTCACTCAGATCAAGATCCATTGTCGACTCCCTCGACGATCAGCAGAACGGCGTCCCGGGCGACGGTGGAGCCCGCCCTGGCGCGGAGCTGGCGCACCACCCCGTCGACGGGCGCAGTGAGCACGTGTTCCATCTTCATGGCCTCGACCACGACGAGCCGGTCCCCGGCGGAGACCTGCTGGCCCTCGGTGACCTCGACGACCGTGACGGTGCCGGGCATCGGCGAGACCACGGGACCACCGGCCCCGGCCTCGACCGCGGCCTCTTCCGGCCCCTGCTCGCGCACGGCCCAGGCGTTCCCGTCGCGCCCGATCCAGAGCGTGGCCCCGTCCCGGACGACGGCGTAGGTGCGCGCGACCCCATCCACCTGTGCGCGGAAATCGTTGCCCTGACGGCGATTTCCGCTCACGAGCACCGGAGGCCCGCCGGGGCCGACGGTGCACTCCGCACCCGAGGCACGCCCCCGGACCGACACCTCGACGGCGTCGTACCCGGACACGACGAACTGCCAGGTGCTCCAGGCCGGCTCACCGACGCGCCAGCCGCCGGGAACGTCGAACGGGTCGACGACCGGACCCGTCGGCTCCAGCTCCAGCAGCGCGTGCACGGCGACCGCCGCGAGGACGTCGTCCGGGAGCTCCGCCGACGTCCAGTCGTCGACCCGGCGCCCGACGAGACCGGTGTCCAGCCGCGCGGCCCGGACGTCCTCGTCGGCGAGCAGGGCACGTAGGAAGCCGATGTTGGTGCCCAGGCCGAGCAGCACGGTGTCGCGCAGGGCGGCGTCGAGCCTGCGGATCGCCTCGGCCCGGTCGGCGCCGTGGGCGATGACCTTGGCGAGCATCGGGTCGTAGTCGCTGCCGACGGTGCCGCCCTCGGCGACACCGGAGTCGACGCGCACGCCGTCGGGCAGGCGCAGCGCGAGGATCCGACCGCCCGTGGGCAGGAACCCGGCGGAGGGGTCCTCGGCGTAGACGCGCACCTCGACGGCGTGCCCGGTCAGCGTCACGTCGTCCTGGGTGATCGGCAGCGGCTCACCCGCGGCCACCCGCAGCTGCAGCTCCACCAGGTCGAGACCGGTGACCATCTCGGTGACCGGGTGCTCCACCTGCAGCCGGGTGTTCATCTCCATGAAGAAGAACTGGTCGGGGTCGTCGGCACCGACGATGAACTCGACCGTGCCGGCGTTGGTGTAGCCGCACGCTCGGGCGGCCTCGACCGCGGCGGCCCCCATGGCGGCCCGCTGCGCCTCCGTCAGGAGGGCCGACGGCGCCTCCTCCACGATCTTCTGGTGCCGGCGCTGCAGCGAGCACTCGCGCTCCCCGAGGTGGATCACGTTCCCGTGCTGGTCGGCCAGCACCTGGATCTCGATGTGCCGCGGGGTGAGCACGAGCCGTTCGACGAGCAGGGTGTCGTCGCCGAACGAGCTGCGGGCCTCGCGACGGGCGGTGGCGATGGCCGGTCCGAGGTCCTCGGCCCGATGGACCTCGTGCATCCCCTTGCCGCCCCCGCCCGCCGACGGCTTGAGCAGCACCGGGTAGCCCACCTGCTCGACGGCCAGCGCGAGCGCGACGTCGTCGAGGCCCGAACCGTCGGAGCCGGGGACGACGGGCACGCCCGCCTTGGCGACGGTCTGTTTGGCGCGGATCTTGTCGCCCATCGCCTCGATCGCCGACGCGGGCGGGCCGACGAACGCGATGCCCGCCTCCTCGCAGGCGGCGGCGAACGCGGTGTTCTCGCTCAGGAACCCGTACCCCGGGTGGATCGCCTGCGCGCCGGTGGCCCGGGCGGCGGCGATGACGGCCGGGATGGACAGGTAGCTCTCGGCGGCCGCGGCGGGCCCGATCCGCACGGCGACATCGGCGAGCGCGACATGCGGCGCGGAGGCATCGGCGTCGGAGAAGACGGCGACGGACCGGATCCCGAGCGTCCGCAGGGTGCGCAGCACCCGAACGGCGATCTCCCCGCGATTGGCGACGAGCACGGTGTCAAACACGCGGACCTCCGGTCGAGAAGCGGCGGCGGGCAGGCCGCCCTAGGCGGTGATCGAGGTGTGGACGCGGCCCGTCGAGATCCACTGACGACGTCAGCGCCTTGATCACCGCGGTGGGGTGGATCGGGGTGGACATCGTCGTCACATCCGGAAGACGCCGAAGGCCGGGGCGGCCAGTGGCGCGTTGGCGGCGGTGCTCAGCGCGAGGCCGAGCACGGTGCGGGTGTCCTTCGGGTCGATCACGCCGTCGTCCCAGATCCGCGCCGTCGAGTAGTACGGGTGGCCCTGGCGCTCGTACTGGGCCCGGATCGCGTCCGGATCGGAACCCGACCCGACCGCACCGAGCACCATCGCGGCCTGCTCCCCGCCCATCACCGAGATCCGGGCGTTGGGCCACATGAACAGGAACCGGGGCGAGTACGCGCGGCCGCACATCGAGTAGTTGCCGGCGCCGAACGAGCCGCCGATGACCACCGTGAACTTCGGGACCCGGGTGGACGCCACGGCGGTGACCATCTTGGCGCCGTTCTTCGCGATGCCGCCGGCCTCGTACTCGCGGCCGACCATGAACCCGGAGATGTTCTGCAGGAACACCAGCGGGATGCCGCGCTGGTCGCACAGCTCGATGAAGTGCGCGCCCTTGAGTGCCGACTCGGAGAACAGGATCCCGTTGTTCGCCACGATCCCGACCGGGTGCCCGTGGATGCGCGCGAACCCGGTGACCAGCGTGGTGCCGTACTCGGACTTGAACTCGTGGAAGCGCGAGCCGTCGACGATCCGGGTGATCACCTCGCGCACGTCGTAGGGGGTGCGCGAGTCGGTGGGCACCACGTCGTAGAGCTCGGCCGGATCGGCGAGCGGCTCCTCGGTGGGCCGCACGTCCCAGGGCCGTGGCGCGCGCGAACCCAGTGTCGCGACGATGGACCGGACGATCGACAGCGCGTGCGCGTCGTCGTCGGCGAGGTGGTCGGTGACCCCGGAGACCTTCGAGTGCAGGTCACCACCGCCCAGCTCCTCCGCGGTGACGACCTCACCGGTCGCGGCCTTCTCCAGCGGCGGACCGCCCAGGAAGATCGTGCCCTGGTTGCGGACGATCACGGCCTCGTCGCTCATCGCGGGCACGTACGCGCCGCCCGCGGTGCACGAGCCGAGCACCGCGGCGATCTGCGGGATGCCCCTGCCCGACATCTGGGCCTGGTTGTAGAAGATCCGCCCGAAGTGCTCGCGGTCGGGGAACACGTCGTCCTGGGCGGGCAGGTACGCGCCACCGGAATCGACGAGGTAGACGCACGGCAGCCGGTTGTGCAGCGCCACCTCCTGCGCGCGCAGGTGCTTCTTGACCGTCATCGGGTAGTAGGTGCCGCCCTTGACGGTGGCGTCGTTCGCCACGATCACGCACTCACGCCCGGACACCCGCCCGACCCCGGTGATGATGCCGGCGCCCGGCGCGTCGCCGCCGTAGAGCCCGTGCGCCGCCAGCGGGGAGAGCTCCAGGAACGGCGACGAGGGATCGACGAGCCGGTCCACGCGATCGCGGGGCAGCAGCTTCCCGCGCTCGACATGCCGGGCCCGGGAACGTTCCGGGCCACCGAGGCGAGCCTCGGCCAGCTTCTCGCGCAGATCGGCCACCAGCACCTCATGGGTGGCCGCGCCCAGTGTTGCCGTCATGCCGCTGAGGTTAACGTTCATTAACTCCCGGCGCCAGTACGGTGGCGTCGTGCGTGTACTGCTGGTCGAGGACGAGGTTCCACTCGCGGAGATGGTGCGCAAGGGGCTGGTCGCCGACGGGCACACCGTGCAGGTGGTGCACGACGGCCACTCCGGCCTCGCCGCGGCCACCACCGGCGACCACGACGTCGTCGTCCTCGACATCATGCTTCCGGGCCTGTCGGGCTACCGGGTCCTGCAGCACCTGCGGTCCGCCCAGATCTGGACTCCGGTGCTCATGCTCACGGCCAAGGACGGCGAGTACGACGAGGCGGACGCGTTCGACCTCGGCGCCGACGACTACCTCACGAAGCCGTTCTCGTTCGTCGTCCTGCTGGCGCGGCTGCGCGCGCTGCTGCGCCGCTCGGGCGACGCCCGGCCGACCGTGCTGAAGGCCGGCGGCCTCGAGCTCGACCCGGCGAGGCACCGCGTCTTCCGCGCGGGCACCGAGATCACGCTGACGCCACGGGAGTTCGGCGTGCTGGAGCACCTCATGAGCCGCGCGGGCGAGGTGGTGACGAAGACCGACATCCTGCGCGCCGTGTGGGACGCGCACTACGAGGGCGAGGTGAACGTCGTCGAGGTCTACGTCGGTTATCTCCGCCGCAAGATCGACACCCCGTTCGGCACCCGCAGCATCGAGACGCTGCGCGGCGTGGGCTACAGGATGTCCGACCCGGTCTGACCGGCTCGGACGGACCCGTTCCCGGGTGGCACGGTCGGCATCCCCCACGGTGTGGTCGGCGGGTCGCGCCGGGCGTCGCGGTCCCGTACCGGAGGGGCCACCGGCCGCGGGAACGGCCCGGCGGAGACCTGCGGGATCGGGCCCGACGGCAGGTACTCCGAGGCCGCGACGGCCGGCAGCCGAACCCGGAACAGCGCCCCGCCGCCGGGTGCGTCGTCGATCTCCACCGAGCCGTCGTGCGCGGCCACCACCTCGGCGACGATGGCCAGCCCCAGCCCGGAGCCGCCGTCGGAGCGGGCGCGGGCGTCGTCGAGGCGGACGAAGCGCTCGAACACCCGGGCCCGGTCGGCCGCCGGCACGCCCGCGCCGTCGTCGGACACCTCGACGACGGCGTCGCCGCCCTCGCGCCGCACCGTGACCAGCACCCGCGTGGACGCGTGCCGCCGCGCGTTGTCGACGAGGTTGCGGACCACGCGCGCGAGCTGCCCGCGGTCACCGATCACGCGGACGGGCTCCGCATGCACCTCCGCGGGCACCCCGCCGTCGCCGGGGCGGACCCGTTCGGCGTCGGCCACGTCGTCGAGATCGACCTCCTCGCGGCGGGGCTGCAGGCCGCGCTCGTCGGCGCGGGCGAGCAGCAGCAGGGCGTCGACCAGGCGGTTGAGGCGTTCGGTCTCGCCCCGCAGCGCGACGACCGTGGCCGCGTCGGACTCGCGGGTGGACGAGCGATCCTGCATGAGCTCCAGGCCGGCGGCGATCGTGGCGAGCGGGCTGCGCAGCTCGTGACTGGCATCGGCCACGAACCGGCGCTGCACCCCCTGGGCGTCCTCCAACCGGCCGAGCATCTCGTTCATCGTCTCGGCGAGCCGGCCGACCTCGTCGCGCGCGAGCGGCACGGGCACCCGCTTGCCCAGGTCCTTCTCGGTGAGCCGGGCGACCTGCCGGCGGATCGCCTCCACCGGCCGCAGCGCCCGGCCGGCGAACTCGTAGGTGGCGATGCCCGTGACCAGGATGAGGATCGGGACGCCGACCAGCAGGTAGAACAGGAGCGTGTCGCCGGCGCTCTGTGCCTGGTTCAGCGGCTCGGCGACGTAGATGTAGACGGGCAGGCCCAGGGTGTCGCCGCCCTGCGCCACCAGCACGGTCGTGACGGTGGTGCCGTTCGGCCGGGTGATCAGGAAGTTGTCGTTGACGATGACCTGACCGTCGGCGGGGCGCAGGTTCGAGATCGGGTCGGTGCGGGAGGCGTTGTTGTAGCCCTCCACCGTGACGACCGGCGTGGGCGAGTCCTCGGTGTAGTCGACGAGTACCTGGACGATGTCGTTGCCCGACCGCGAGATCGTGTCCACCGCGAAGAACGCGTTCTTGTTGGGTTCGTTCTTGCTGTCGGCTGCGTGCACGCGGTCGGCGAGCTGCTGGGCCTGCTGCTGGGCGGAGGCGATCACTCCCTCGCGGAGGGAGTTGCTCACGAAGAACACCAGCGCGGCGCCACCGATGATGAGGGCGATGGCCACCACGGCGGCTGCGGACAGCGCGGACGCCGCGCGCACGCCGATGCGTGTGCGCAACCACCGGGGGGACTTCACCACGGTGTCGAGGGTATCCGCCGAGGCCTGTGACCAGGCTGAGCGCACCGGGCGCTCTAGTCTGGGGCGATGGCGGCCACCACGGGAGTCGGCACAGGCCGGCGGCAGCAGATCCTTGCGGTCGCCGCACAGCTGTTCGCCCGCCACGGCTTCCACGGCGTGAGCATCGCCGAGCTGGGCGCGGCCGTCGGGGTCAGCGGGCCCGCCCTCTACCGACACTTCCCCGGCAAGGAGGCGTTGCTCGCCGAGATGCTCGTGGGCATCAGCGAGCACCTGCTCGCCGGCGGGCGGGACCGCGCCGCGTCCTCGGACGACCCGCGCGAGGTACTCACCGCGCTGGTCGACTTCCAGGCCGACTTCGCCCGCCGCGAGCCCGAGCTGATCATCGTGCAGGACCGCGACCTGGCCAACCTGCACACGGCCGCCCGCCGTCAGGTGCGGCAGCTGCAGCGCACCTACGTCGAGATCTGGGTGGACACGCTGCAGCGCATCCACCCGGAGCTCAGCACCGACGCAGCCCGGGTGGCCGCGCACGGGGCGTTCGGCCTGCTCAACTCCACCCCGCACACGGGCGGCGGCACCGACGCCACGGCCCTGCTGCGCCGGATGACGATCGCTGCTCTCAGCGATCTCACCGTCTGAGAGCGACGATGCCGCAGAGCTGCCCGCTCGTCGACGCGGCCCTGCCCGCCGCGGTCACCGCCGCCCGCGCGGGCGGCGCCGTGCTCGCCGCCACCGACCGCACCCGCGTCGACGTCACGCTCAAGGACGCCCGCGTCGACATCACCACGTCCGCCGACGCGGCCTCGCAGTCCGCGGTGATCACGGAGATCGGCCGGGCGTTCCCCGAGCACGGGGTGATCGGCGAGGAGGGCGACGTCCACGGCTCTGATCCTCGGCACGTCTGGCTCGTGGACGGGCTGGACGGCACGAGCAACTTCCGCCACGGCATTCCCTGGTACTGCGTGTCCGTGGCGCTCCGGTGCCGGGAGCACGGGACGGACGAGGTGGTGGTCGCCGCCGTGTACGACCCGGTGCACGACGAGCTGTGGTCGGCCGGGCGCGGGCGCGGCGCCACCGGCAACGGGGTCCCGTTGAAGGTGGACGACACCGCGATGGTGGACCGTGCGGTGGTGGTCAGCCAGATCCAGTCGTCGGATCCTGCTCTCATCAGAGCCTTCACGACGATGTTCGAGGTGCTGATGAACACCTCGGGCGGGGTCCGGTTCGTCGGCGCACCGGCGCTGGTCCTGAGCCACATCGCGGCCGGCCACTTCACCGCGTACGTCGAGCGGACGATGGCCTCCTGGGACATCAGCGCAGGTCAGCTGATCCTGGAGGAGGCGGGCGGGCGACTGACGGACTTCGCCGGGCGGCGCGTGGCCTCGGCCGACGTCACCGATGTGGTGGCGACGAACGGACCGGTCCACGAGGAGCTGCTGGCGGTCCTGGCCCGGCTGTGACCGAAGGGGCAGGATGGACCTGTTCTGTCGTTCCCAGTGGTGCGGGCGGCCTCTCCCACCGCTGGAGGACGCAGTGAGCACACCGGACCTCTCCCTCGCCGCGCACGCCGGCGTCACGTCCGAGTCGGGGCAGCAGGCGCTGCGGGCCGACATCCGCCGGCTCTCGACGATGCTCGGCCAGACGCTCGTGCTGCACGGCGGGCAGCAGTTGCTGGACCTCGTCGAGCAGGTCCGGCGCCTGTCGCGCAACCCGGACGACGGTGAGGTCACGCAGCTGCTGTCGGGCCTCGACGCGGGCACCGCCGTCGCGCTGGCCCGGGCGTTCTCCCAGTACTTCCAGCTGGCCAACATCGCCGAGCAGCGCCACCGGGCCGCCGAGCTGGTGGACACCCACCCCGACGGCCGGGGCCCGTTGCGGAGGCTGATGGAGCGGCTCGCCACGTCAGCGGGCTCTGACAACCCGAGCAGGGACGAGGTGCAGGACGTCCTCTCCCGCGCGGAACTCCGGCCCGTGTTCACCGCGCATCCCACCGAGTCGTCCCGGCAGTCCGTGCTCGCGATCCTGCGCCGCGTGGCCGACGCGCTGGACCACGGCGTCCCGGACGAGTCGCTCGCCGCGCTCGTCGACCTGCTGTGGCAGACCGACGAGCTGCGCCCCGGCAAGCCGACCGTGGCCGACGAGGCCCGCGCGATCGGCTGGTACATGGAGCAGCTGGGCCGCACCGCGGTGCCCGACCTGCTCGGCGAGTTCGACCGCGAGGTGCGGAAGGCCGGCTTCACGCTCCCCGACGACGCCCGGCCCCTCGTGCTGGGCTGCTGGGTGGGCGGCGACCGCGACGGCAACCCGAACGTCACCCCGGCCGTCACGCGCGAGGTGCTGGAGCTCTACTCCGACCGGGCCATCCGCATCCACGAGGGACTCGTCGAGGAGCTGATCAGCGAGCTGTCGCTCTCCACGCGGGTGATCGGGGTGTCGGAGGAGCTGCGCGGATCGCTGGCCCGCGACCGCCGCGCGCTGCCGTCCGTGTACGACCGCTTCATCCGGCTCAACGCCAACGAGCCCTACCGGATGAAGCTCTCCTACATCCAGACGAAGCTCGCCAACACACGCACGCGCATCCAGACGCGCGGCACGCACCGGCCGGACCTGGACTACCTCGGCCCCCACACCTACCTGGCCGACCTCACGGTGCTCGACCGCTCGCTGCGCGGGCACCTCGGCGGGCGCATCGCCGACGGCACCCTCGCCCGCGCGATCCGCACCGCCCGCGCGCTCGGCCTGCACCTCGCCGAGCTGGACATCCGCGAGCACAGCCAGCGCCACCACGACGCCCTCGGCGCGGTGTACGACGCGCTGGGTGAGCTGCCGGTGCCCTACGCGTCGCTCTCACGGGAGGAGCGCACGAAACTGCTCTCCACCGAGCTCGACGGCGGCCGCCCGCTGGTGCGCCGCCACTACGGGCTGCCCGCCGAGGCGCGCGAGGTGCTGGAGACGTTCGACCTGCTCCACGAGGTGCAGCACGAGTTCGGGCGCGAGGTGGCGCAGACCTACATCGTGTCGATGTGCCAGGGCGTGGACGACCTGCTCGCCGTCACCGTGCTGGCGCGCGAGGCGTTCATGGTGGAGCTGCACCGCGACCCCCGCTCGTCGATCGATCTCGTGCCGCTGTTCGAGACCGTCGAGGAGCTCTCGCAGGCGGGCCCGCTGCTCGACGCGCTGCTGTCGGTGCCCGGGTACCGGCAGCAGGTGCGCAACCGCGGTGACCTGCAGGAGGTCATGCTCGGCTACTCCGATTCCAACAAGGGCGCGGGCATCACCACGTCGCAGTGGGAGATCCACCGCGCGCAGCGGCAACTGCGCGACATCGGCGCCGAGCACGGCGTGCGGCTGCGGCTGTTCCACGGCCGCGGCGGGTCGGTCGGGCGTGGTGGCGGCCCGTCGGCGGAGGCCGTGGCGTCGGCGCCGTACGGGTCGGTGGACGCGACCATGAAGGTCACGGAGCAGGGCGAGGTGGTGTCCGACAAGTACTCGCTGCCCGCGCTGGCCCACGACAACCTCGAGATCATGCTGGCCGCGATGCTGGAGGCCACCCTCACCCACCAGTCCTCGCGCTGGGACGACGCCACCCTCGACCGCTGGGACGAGGCCATGGACGTCGTCTCGGACGGGGCACGCACGGCCTATCGCGGGCTCATCGGGCAGCCCGGGTTGCCCGAGTTCTTCAGCACCGCCACCCCGGTGGACGAGCTGGGGAAGCTGAACGTCGGCTCGCGACCGTCGAAACGCCCGGGCAAGGGCGCCCCCACCCTCGACGACCTCCGCGCGATCCCGTGGGTGTTCGGGTGGACGCAGACCCGGATGGTGGTGCCGGGCTGGTACGGGCTGGGCAGCGGGCTCAAGGCCGCCCGCGAGGCCGGGTTCGGACCCCAGCTCGACGAGATGCGCGAGTGGGCGTTCTTCACGAACCTGCTGGGCAATGTGGAGATGACGCTGGCCAAGACCGACCTGCGGATCGCCGGGATCTACGTCGCCGAGCTGGTGGACCCCTCCCTGCACCCGATCTTCGACGACATCGTGGCCGAACACGCCCTGACCCTGCGCGAGGTGCTGCGCCTGACCGGCTCGTCGACGCTGCTCGCCCGGCACCCGGTGCTGCGCAACACGCTGTCCGTGCGCGCGTCGTACCTGGAGCCCCTGCACCACCTGCAGGTGGAGCTGCTGGCCCAGCGACGGAAGTCCGAGGAACCGGACGCCGACCTGCACCGCGCCCTGCTCCTGACGATCAACGGCATCGCGGCGGGACTGCGGAATACGGGCTGAGTGAACTCGTGATCGGCGTCAGCGGTACGGGAGGTACAGGGGTCCGTACAAGGGAACCGCCCGTGGCACGGCTGCCGGTCCCGAGCTGGTGATCATCGCCGGCCACTGGCTGGGCCACCGCGCCCGGGACGGGCTCCTCGCCGACCCTGCATCCTCCACGCCGAGGTTCGGCGACCTGCGCGGAGCACACGGGTCTCGAGGACGGGTTCACTCCGAGTTGCGCCGCACCGTCGGGGGCTCGCCCGTCGTTCCTCGATTCACCCCGGACAGGCCGCGGCGGCCGGGGTCGCCGCCGTAGGCCTCGTGCATGCGGGGGCCGGCGGCGGTCAGGCCGCCGTCCACCGTGATCTCCTCGCCCGTGACGAACCGCGCGGCGTCGGAGGCGAGGAACGCGATCACCTCGGCGACGTCCTCGGGGCGGCCGAGGTCGGGCCACGGCTGAGCCTGCGCCATCACCGCTGCGGCGGTGGCCTCACCCGCCCCCACCAGCGGAGTCACGATCAGGCCGGGGCTGACCGTGTTCACCCGGATACGGTCGGGCCCCAACTCGGCAGCGGCCCCCGACCGAAGTTGATCACGGCGGCCTTCGCTGCGGAGTAGGCCTGCGGGCCGGCACCCGCCGAGGACCCGGCGACCGACCCGATGTTGACGATCGAGCCGCCCCGGCCCGCCGCCTGCATCGCCCGCGCGCCGTGCTTCGTCCCGAGGAACACCCCGCGCACGAGCACGGCGAACGTGTAGTCCCAGTCGTCGACGTCGATGTCGGTGATCCGGCCGAACGCGCCACCGACGCCGGCGTTGTTGACGACGCAGTCGATCCGCCCGAACGCCTCGACGGCGGCCGCCACCGCCGCTTCGACGTCCGCCTCCTGCGCCACATCGGTGCGCACGAAACGGACGCCGTCCCCGAACGGCTCGGCCGCCGCCACACCGGCGTCGGCGTTGTAGTCGGCGAGCACCACCTTCCCGCCGTCGGCGACGAGCCGGCGCACGGTCGCCAGCCCGATCCCGCTCGCCCCACCGGTCACCAGGGTCACTCGCTGCTCGTCGGTCACCCGCTGATGGTGCACGAACACACACGTAACCCCCTCGAAACGTGCGCAGCCGGCGAGCAGAATGGCTAGGTGGGTACCTTCCGTCGACTTCTCGCCAAGGCCGCGCAGGCCTCCTCTGCCATGACCGAGCTGGAGCAGCGGCGCCTGCTGCTCAACAGCCCGTGGGAGGAGGAGTTCCTGCACTGGGCGCTGAGCGAGGACGGCCCGCGCCTGCACGGACACCTCGTGCCGCAGAACCGCCGGAGCCGCAGCGTCACATCGTCGGGCTGGTGCCCCGGGCTGCGCTCAGAGCGCGTCGTAGGCGACGAGTAACTGCTGCTCCGCGTCGCGGAGGTAGCGCTCGACCTCCACCGCCGCGGCGGCCCGGTCGGCGGCCTCGAGCAGCCGGCAGATCGCGTCGTTGCGTGACAGGTACGGCTCGTGGAACTCCCGCACCCCGGGCATGCGGTGGAACACCAGGCGCATCTCGGCCAGGAGCAGCGCCATCTGCTGATCGAGCCGGGGGCTGTCGGCCATCGCGACGAGCGCACGGTGGAAGTGCTGGTTGGCGGTGGCCACCGCCGTCCAGTCGTCGGCGCCGGCCGCCGCGACCCCCTCGCTGACCGCAGCCCGAACGGCGGCCACCGCGGCGTCGTCGAAGGCCTCACCGTGCAACACCGCGGCGGGCTCGACGAGGCGCCGGACGCGGTAGACGTCGCGGACGGCGTCCCGGTCCGGCTCGGCGACGAAGACCCCGCGGTTGGGCTCGCGCATCAGCACCCGCTCGGTGACGAGCTGGCTCAGCGCCTCGCGGACGGTGTTGCGGGAGACGCCCAACGCCGTGCAGAGCTCGTGCTCGGGCAGCCGGGCGCCGGGCCGCAGCCGGCCCTCGACGACCTCCTCGCGCACCGCGTCCGCGACCCGGTCGGCCGTGGAGGTGCGGGTGACGAGACGGCGGGAACGGCCGAGCGAGACCAGCGCATCGTGGGTCGGATCGGCCGTCGTCACTGGTCCACCCTAGGTGACCAGCGTGTTTCGTTTGCTCCCGGATCCTGCCTTCCTATTGCTGGATTGTTGAACAATCCTTACAGTCACCGTTCATGACCGATGCGAAGCGCACGACCGCCGCGATCGGCTCCGCGACCAGTCGGGGCACGGTGCTCGGCGCGATGTTCCTGATGGCGATGAGCGCGGTCGGACCCGGCTTCATCACCCAGACCACCACCTTCACGGTGAAGCTCGGTGCGGCCTTCGCCTTCGCGGTGGTGGTGTCGATCCTCGTCGACCTGGCCGTGCAGCTCAACGTGTGGCGGGTGATCGGGGTCTCCGGGCAGCGGGCCCACGAGCTCGGCAACAAGGTCCTCCCCGGCGCCGGGTACGTGCTCGCCGCCCTCGTCGTACTCGGGGGGCTGGTGTTCAACATCGGCAACGTCGGTGGCACCGGGCTCGGCCTCAACGCGGTCTTCGGCCTCGACGCGAAGATCGGCGGGGCGATCTCCGCCGTCGTGGCGATCGGGATCTTCCTGAGCAAGCAGGCCGGTGTGGCGATGGACCGCATCGTGGTCGTGCTGGGCGTGGTGAAGTTCGGTCTGATCCTCTTCGTCGTCGTCGCGTCGAACCCGCCGGTCGGCGACGCGCTGCGCAACACCGTGCTGCCCGAGCGCTTCGACTTCCTGGCGGTGACCACGCTGATCGGCGGCACCGTCGGTGGCTACATCACCTACGCGGGCGCCCATCGGCTGCTGGAATCCGGCCTCACCGGGCCCGAGCACGTGCGCACGATCTCGCGCAGCTCGATCGTCGGCATCCTCATCACGGCGGTGATGCGGGTCCTGCTGTTCCTCGCGGTACTCGGAGTGGTGGCCGGCGGCACGAAGCTCGCCGCCGCCAACCCGGCGGCCAGCGTGTTCGAGGCGGCGGCCGGGCAGATCGGGCTACGCATGTTCGGCGTCGTCCTGTGGGCCGCGGGGATCACGGCCGTGATCGGGGCGTCCTACACGTCCGTCACGTTCCTGACCTCGAGCCGGACGTCGGAGCGGCGGCGCAACCTCTACACGGTCGCGTTCATCGCGGTGTCGGCCGTCATCTACGTGCTGGTCGGCGCCGCCCCGGTGACCCTGCTGGTGTTCGCCGGCGCGTTCAACGGGCTGATCCTGCCGATCGGGTTCACCGTGGTGCTGTGGGTCGCCTGGCGGCGCCGCGACCTGCTCGGCGGCTACACCTACCCGAAGTGGCTGCTCGGCATCGGCGTCCTTGCCTGGCTGCTGACGCTCTACCTGGGATACGAGTCGCTGGGAGGGTTGGCGGCGCTGTGACCATCAACGCTGTGACCATCGACGCTGTGACGCGAATCGATCTCAACTCCGACCTCGGCGAGTCGTTCGGCCGCTGGACCCTCGGTGACGACGACGCCATGCTCGGGCTCGTGACCTCGGCGAACGTGGCCTGCGGGTTCCACGCCGGTGACGCGACGACGCTCCGCCGCACCTGCCGCCGGGCGGCGGAGGGCGGGGTGACCGTCGGCGCCCAGGTCTCCTACCGCGACCTCGCGGGCTTCGGCCGCCGGTTCGTCGACATGGACGCGGGCGAGCTCGCCGACGACGTCGTCTACCAGCTCGGCGCGCTGGAGGGCATGTGCCGGGTGGCCGGTACGGCGGTGCGCTACGTCAAGCCGCACGGGGCGCTCTACAACGCCGTGGTGCACCACCGCGAGCAGGCGCGGGCCGTGGTGGCCGCCGTGCGCGACTACGACCCCGCGCTGCCCGTCCTCGGGCTGCCCGGCTCGGAGCTGCTGCGTGCCGCGGAGGTCGCAGGGCTGCGGGCGGTGCCGGAGTTCTTCGTCGACCGCGGCTACACCCCCGACGGCACGCTCGTGCCCCGGTCCGAGCCCGGCGCGCTCCTCGACGACCCCGACGCCGTGACGGCCCGGGTGCTGCGGATGCTCACCCACGGTGTCGTGCAGGCCGTGGACGGGAGCGACGTGCGCGCCGTCGCCGAGTCGGTGTGCGTGCACGGTGACTCCCCGGGCGCGGTCGCGATGGCGCAGGCCGTGCGCGACGGGCTGACCTCGGCAGGAGTGGAGCTCCGTGCCTTCTGACGGCCGGACGTTGCTCGCCGTCGGTGATGCCGCGGTCCTCGTCGAGGTCGCGGGACTGTCCGAGGTGCTGGCCCTGGCCGCGGCCCTGCGCGAGGCTGCGCTGCCGGGAGTGCTCGACGTCGTTCCGGCCGCCCGGACGGTGTTGCTGACCACCGTTCCCGGCACAGACCTCTCCGCCCTGCGGAGGATCGTGCTGGACCTGCCGGTCGAGGCCGGGTCCGGCCCTTCGACCGGCGAGACCGTCGAGATCCCCGTGACCTACGACGGGCCCGACCTCGACGAGGTCGGGCGGCTCACCGGGCTCGGCACCGACGGGGTCGTCGAGGCCCACGCCGGCACGCCGTGGCGCGTGGGGTTCGGCGGGTTCGCGCCCGGGTTCGCCTACCTCGCGGGCGGGGACGAGCGCCTGCACGTGGGCCGCCGCGACGAGCCGCGGACCACGGTGCCGGCCGGGTCGGTGGGCCTGGCCGGGGAGTTCAGCGGCATCTACCCGCGGGCATCGCCGGGGGGCTGGCAGCTCATCGGCCGCACCGACGCCGTCCTCTGGGACGAGGCACGCGAGCCGCCCGCGTTGCTGCAGCCGGGGGCGGAGGTGCGCTTCGTGCGGGCCTCTCGGATCTCCCCACCCCCTGAGCGGATCGCGACCGAACCGACCGGCGGGGATCTGGAGGTGCTCACCACCGGCGCGTCCGCGCTGGTCCAGGACCTGGGACGGCCCGGGCTCGCCGCATCGGGCGTCGGCCGGTCGGGCGCCGCGGACCGCGCCGCGCTCCGGCTGGCCAACCGGCTCGTGGCCAACCCGGAGGACGCGGCGGGCGTCGAGACCGTGTTCGGCGGCCTGAGCGTGCGCGCCCGGCGGCCGCTGACGGTCGCGCTCGCCGGCGCTCCCGCCCCGGCGGACATCGACGGGCGGCCGATGGGCCACCACGCCGTGCTCACCCTGCGCCGCGGGCAGGTGCTCACGCTGGGCGCCCCGCCGAGCGGGCTGCGCACCTACCTGGCCGTGCGCGGCGGGATCGCCGTCCCGCCGGTGCTCGGGTCGCGCGCCACCGACGTGCTCTCCGGGGTGGGGCCGGCCCCGCTGGGCCCCGGCGACCTGCTCGCCGTGGGGCCGGAGCCGTCGACGTTCCCGATCATCGACGTGGCACCGGTCGCCGGGCCGCCGGCGGGTGTCGTGACGCTGCGCGCCGTGCCCGGCCCCCGTGCCGACTGGATGAAGGACGCCGCCGCCCTCGCCCGCACCACCTGGACCGCGTCGAGCCGCAGCGACCGCGTCGGCATGCGGCTGGAGGGCGAGCCCCTTCGAAGGCTCGACCGCGGCGAGCTGCCCAGCGAGGGCATGGTCCGCGGCGCGATCCAGGTGCCGCCCGGCGGCGAGCCCGTGCTGTTCCTCGCCGACCACCCGGTCACCGGCGGCTACCCCGTCGTGGCCGTCGTCCTCGACGCCGACGTCGACCGGGCCGCGCAGGTACGCTCCGGCCAACAGGTGCGCTTCACCTTCTCCAGGGAGCAACCATGAATCCCGCCGACGCCCGCGCCCGCTTCCGCGACGGTCTGGTCACGCCCACCGCCGGATGGTGCGACGGCTACACCCAGGCCAACCTCATCGCCGTCCCCCGCGACCTGGCCTGGGACTTCCTGCTGTTCGCCCAGCGCAACCCGAAGCCCTGCCCCGTCCTCGACGTGCTCGACCCCGGTGCCGTGTCCGGGCCACTCGCCGGCGGCGACATCCGCACCGACGTGCCGCTCTACCGCGTCTACGTCGACGGCGAGCTCCTGGACGAGACACCGGACGTCCGCGAGCACTGGCGCGAGGACCTCGTCGGCTTCCTCATCGGCTGCAGCTTCACGTTCGAGGGGGCACTCGCCGAAGCCGGGGTGCCGGTGCGACACGTCGAGCAGGGCGTCAACGTGCCGATGTTCCGCACCTCGCGCCGGTGCCGCCCGGCCGGGTCCGTGTCAGGGCCGCTCGTCGTCTCGATGCGGATGGTGCCCGAGGCGCTGGTCGCGACCGCCGTGGCGGTGACGTCGCGCTACCCCGCCGTGCACGGCGCACCCGTCCACGTGGGCGACCCCCGCGAGCTGGGCATCACCGACCTCGACGACCCCGACTACGGCGACGCGGTGGCTGCGGAGCCCGGCGACGTGCCGGTGTTCTGGGCCTGCGGGGTGACGCCGCAGGCCGCGGTGGTGGAATCGCGCCCGCCGCTGGCGATCGCGCACGCGCCCGGCCACATGCTGATCACCGACGTCCGGGACGAGGACTACCGGGTCTGAGGCGGGATATCGCCACGCCGACCAGGCAGATCGCGCCGCCCGCGATCGCCAGCACCGGCGGCACCTCGCCCAGCAGCACGGCGCCGAGCGCGATCGTGATGGGCGGGACGATGTAGGTACTCACGCCGAGCCGGCCCGCGTCCATCCGCGCGAGCGCGTAGGCCCATGTGCTGAACGCCAGCGCGGTGGGCACCACCCCGAGGTAGACGAGCCAGCCCGTGGCCGACGCGGGTGCCGCGCCGACGTCGTCGACGAGCCCGGGTGCGAACGGCAGGCACGCGACCGCGCCGATCGTGCACGCCATCCACGTGACCTGCACGGCCGGCAGTCGCCGCAGCACCGGCTTCTGCGCGAGCACCCCGATCGCGTAGGTGACCGCGGCGGCGAGGCACAGCAGCACCCCGAGCAGATCAGAGGCGTCGCCGTTCGAGGTGGCCGCGCCCACCAGCACCGCCCCGCCGAACGCGATCAGCGCCCCGACCACCAGCCACCGCGGGAACCCCTCACCGAGCAGCAGCCCGGCGAACAGTGCGATGAGGATCGGCCCGACGTTGACGAGCATCGCGGTGGTGCCCGCGTCGACACGTTGCTCGGCGGCGTTGAGCGCCACGTTGTAGATCGCGAACCAGGCCAGCCCGCACAGCACGATCAGCGCCCACTCGCGGCCGGTCGGGGCCACCCACCGGCGGCCCAGCAGCAGCGTGACGCCCAACGCCACCGAACCGACCAGCAGCCGGCCGAGCGCGAGCGACCCCGGCGCGTAGGAGGCGCCGACGAACCGGATGGCCACGAAGGCCGACGCCCACGCGAGAACGGTGACCGCGACGGCGGCAAGGGCGGTCCAGCGGAGGCGGGAGGGAGCGGCAGTCGTCACCGGCGGAACGCTAGCCAGCCTGACCGACGATCTCGCGCGGTTTCCGGACGTCGGGTGCTGACCGGCGGGGGACCGCCAGCCTCGTCGGCTCCGGGCGCCCGCGCAGGACCGTCGTCGCGCCCTCCTCCCAGCGACGGGCCTCGGAGCCCGCGGCCAGGTCCACGGTCGCGAACGACGCCAGTACCCGGCCCGGCACCTCCTTGGCCAGCTCGGTGACGCGGGCGGCCTCGTTGACGGGGTCGCCGATCACCGTGTACTCGAAGCGCTGCAGGTCACCGACGTTGCCGGCCACCGCGTCACCGGCGGAGACGCCGATCCCGACGTCGGTGTCCGGGAGCTCGGCGGCCAGCCGTTCGCCCAGGAGGCGGGCGGCGGCGAGCGCCGAACCGGCCGGATCCGCGATGCCGACCGGCGCACCGAACACGGCGAGCGCGGCGTCGCCCTCGAACTTGTTGATCCACCCGTGGTTCTGCTCCACGACCTCGACGACCACCGCGAAGAAACGGTTGAGCAGCGCCACCACCTCGTCGGGCGGGCGCTGGACGGCGAGCGTGGTGGAACCCACGAGGTCGACGAACAGCACGGCGACCCGGCGCACCTCGCCACCGAGGCGGATCTCGCCGGCGGCCGCCGCGGCCTGCGCGACGTCGCGTCCGACGTGCCGCCCGAACAGGTCCCGGAGGCGTTCCCGCTCCCGGAGGCCGGCGACCATCGTGTTGAACCCCGCCTGCAGCTGACCGAGCTCGGTGCCGTCGTAGACCTCCACGGTGGTGTCGAGGTCGCCGCGCTCGACCTTCCCCATGGCGCGGTGCACGGCGTTGACCGGGTCGGCCACCCCGCGGGCCGCCCCGACGGTGACGAAGAACCCGATCACCAGTGCGGTGCCGCCGATGGACAGCATGATCACCGCGAGCTCCGCGACGGACACGTCCGCGAACACCAGCGCCGAGATGCCCGACAGCAGCAGGCCGACGACCGGCACGGCCGTGCCCAGCGCCCAGAACAGCAGCGACCGCACCACCACGCCGGGCAGCGCGCGTCGCCGCGGCGACCCGTCGCCCAGCACGCGGGCGGCCGAGCGGCGCAGGATCCGCTCGGCGAGCAGGTAGGAACTGGCGCACGTGGTGATGCCGCCGAGCAGCACCGTCTCGCCGACCGACAGCGCCAACCGCGGCGAGAACCCGACGTTCAGCCCGACGAACACGACCACGGCGATGCCCCACAGCACCATCTGGACCGTGACCAGCCGTAGTGGCCCGTAGAGGACGAGCCGCCGCTCCTGCAATCGCTGGGCAGCCGCATCCGCCTGCGGCCGCATCCGGAACCGGCGGTTGCCCCAGAGCACCCCGACCAGCACCGCGACCAGCAGGTAGCAGCCGAACGCCACCAGGTTGAGCACCCGGACGCCGACGGGATCGGCGACCGGCCCCTCCGGCACGACCCACGCCGCGAGCACCAGCACCACCCCGGCGCCGATGACGTTCGCGACCACGACCGCCGCCACGAGAGCGACCTGCGCCGGCCTCCGGAGGACCGATCGCCGTCGGGCTCGCCCGATCCGTGTCATGAGCAGGAAGTTTAGGCCGTTCGGGCCATCGGCTGCCGGGGCGTCACCCGATGGCGGATCAGCGCAGCTGGCCGGAGCTGCGCCGCTTGATCGCGCCGTACGCGGCGGTGCCGAGGAACAGCACGATGCCGACGATGGCGAGCCACAGCAGGGACTTCACCACGAATCCGACGACGACGAAGACCAGCCAGATCACCAGCAGTACTCCGAGCACACGAACGATCACGAGGCACCTCCCGACGCGCCCGCGACGCCGCAGGCTACTCAGCCGACGCTACGCCGAATCGCCCGGCGAGGTGGGCCTTCCCCCGCGAGCTGACGTCGAGGTCCCAACCGTCGTCGACGGCGCGGGTGCGCAGCTCGACGGTGGACGGCAGCAGCAGCGGCCTGCCGAACTCCACCTCGTAGGTCAGCGCGTCGGGCAGCCGGCCCTCCAACGCGGCCAGGGCGTGCGCGGCCGTCCACATGCCGTGGGCGATGGCACGCGGGAACCCGAACGCCTTCGCCGTGAGCGGGTGCAGGTGGATCGGGTTGACGTCGCCGCTGACGCGCGCGTAGCGCCGTCCGGTGCCGGCGTCGACGCGCCAGGTGGCGGTCGCCGAACCCCCGATCGGCTCGGACGGTTCGAGAGCTGGGGTGGGCCGGCTCGTGGGGGCCGTTGCACCGCGGGCCAGGTAGGTGCTGCGGCCGTCCCACACCCGCTCGCCCCCGGAGGAGATCTCCCCCACGAGGTCCACCTGTGCCCCCTGGGGGTGCGCCACGAAACGCTCGGCCCGCACCCGGACGTCCAGCGGCTCGGACGCGTCGATCCGGCGGTGCACGGTGATCGTGTTCGCCACGTGGACGAGCCCGGGCAGCGGCAGCGGGAACGACCGGCCGGCCATCAGCTGCACCTGCAGCGGGAACGCGAGCAGGTGCGGGTAGGTGGCCGGCAGAGTGTCGCCGAAGGTGAACCCGCAGACGCGGGAGTAGTCGACGAGGTGTTCCCGATCGACCGAGACCGACCGGTGCAGCACCGCGTCGGGCAGCGTGCGCGCCCGCGGGCCGACCGATGTCACCGCCGCCTTGGCGTAGAGCGTTCCGAGGCTCACTACGCCCCCAGCAGACTCTGGCCGCACACGCGCACGACCTGGCCGGTGACGCCGCCGCTCGCGGCCTGGCCGAGCCAGCCGACCGTCTCGGCGACGTCGACGGGCAGGCCGCCCTGGCGGAGGCTGTTGATGCGGCGCCCGGCCTCGCGGGTGCCCAGCGGCATCTTCGCGGTCATCTCGGTCTCGATGAACCCGGGCGCGATCGCGTTGATCGTCGCCCCACGCTCGGCGAACTTGGGCGCGAGCGCGCGGACCATCCCGATCACGCCGGCCTTGCTGGCCGCGTAGTTGGTCTGGCCGCGGTTGCCCGCGATGCCGCTGGTGGAGGCGACGCAGACGATCCGGCCGGAGTCCGACAGCACGTCGGAGTCGAGCAGGGCGGCGTTGATCGTCAGCTGGGCGCGCAGGTTGACGGCCATGACAGCGTTCCAGCGGTCGGCGTCCATGTTGGCGAGCAGCTTGTCGCGGGTGATCCCGGCGTTGTGGACGACGAGGTCGACGTGGCCGTGGCGCTCCTTGACGTGCGCGATCAGCCGCTCGGAGGCAGTGCTGCCATCCCCGCCCACCCCGGTGATGTCGAGCTGCAGCGCCGTGCCCCCGGCCTTGTTGGCGACGCGGGCGAGCGCCTCCCCCGCGGCCGGGATGTCGACGGCCACGACGGTGGCACCGTCGCGGGCGAGGGTGGTGGCGATGGCCGCGCCGATGCCGCGGGCGGCCCCGGTGACGACGGCGACGCGGCCGGCCAGCGGGTGCTCGGCATCGGCCTCGTCGGCGACGGTGGCGGGACCGACGTGCACGACCTGCCCGTCGACGTACGTGGACCGGGCGGAGAGGAAGAACCGCACCGACGACTCGATGGCCGCGTCCGGGCTCACCACCAGCAGGTTCGCGGTGGCCCCGGCGCGCACCTCCTTGCCTGCGGAGCGGATCAGACCGTCGAAGGCCTGGGCGACGGCGGCCGCCTCCACATCGGACGGGTCGGACTCCGGCGAGAGCACGAGCAGCCGCCCGCCCGGGGCGAGCCGCTTCACGGCCGGGGTGAGGAACTGCTGCACGGCGGCGAGGTCGTCGAGGGTGCGGGCGGCGGTGGCGTCGAGGACGACCGCGGCCACCTTCCCCCCGGCCCCGGCGTCCGGGCTCGCGCTGACCTCTACGGCGGCGTCCTTGAGCAGCGCCCGCACAGGCTCTGCACACTTCCCCGCACCGATCACGCCGACGAGTGCGGGCCCGGTCAGCAGCGGGGCGCCGGGCGAGTGACGGCGCAGCACCGGGATCCGGGGCACGCCGAGGCGCTGGACGAGGGCGTTCTGCGAGAGGTCGCGCAAGGTGTCGTTCGACATCGGTTCTCCAGTGATGAGGATCGCGCAGAGCACGTGGTCACGGTGAGGGGCCTGCCGAGTGGTCCCGATCGCGGCGCGGACGAATCCGGACCGCGGTCATGGACGCGTGGGAAGCACTGCCCTCTGCGTCGTGATCATCAGGTCAGCACGGTCAGGCGGCTTCCAGGATCGCGACGACGCCCTGGCCTTCGGCGGCGCAGATGCTGATCAGGCCGCGGCTGCCCGGCCCCTTCTCGTGCAGTTGCTTCGCCAGGCCGGCCACGATGCGGCCGCCCGTCGCGGCGAAGGGGTGGCCCGTCGCCAGGCTGGAGCCGTTGACGTTCAGCTTCGAGCGGTCGATCGAACCCAGCGGCGCGTCCAGGCCGAGGCGCTCCTTGGCGAACGCCGGGTCCTCCCAGGCCGCCAGGGTGGCGAGAACCGTCGATGCGAACGCCTCGTGGATCTCGTAGTAGTCGAACTCCTGCAACGTGAGCCCGTTGCGCTCCAGCAACCGCGGCACAGCGAAGACGGGCGCGGTGAGCAGGCCGTCGGGTGGGTGGGACGACGAACCGTGGACAAAGTCGACGGCCGCGGTCTCGGCGTCGACGACGTGGGCGAGCACCGGCAGCTTGTGCTCGGCGGCCCACTCGTCGGAGCCCAGCAGCACCGCGGACGCGCCGTCGGTGAGCGGGGTGGAGTTGCCGGCGGTCATCGTGGCCCCCTTGCCCTTGCCGAAGACGGGCTTGAGTTTCGCCAGCTTCTCCACCGAGGATTCGGGGCGCAGGTTCGCGTCGCGCGTCAGGCCGAGGTAGGGCGTGATCAGGTCGTCGAAGAAGCCGCGGTCGTAGGCGGCGGCGAGATTGTGGTGGCTCGCGACGGCGAGCTCGTCCTGCGCCTCGCGGCTGACGTTCCACGCCACCGCGGTGAGCGCCATGTGCTCACCCATCGAGAGCCCGGTGCGCGGCTCGGCGTTCTGCGGGATCTCGGGCACGATCTGCCCGGGCCGGATCCCCGCGACCGCCTTGAGCCGGTCGGCGAGCGTCCGCGCGCGGTTGAGTTCCATGAGGACGCGGCGGAAGTCGTCGTTGACGGCGACGGGGGCGTCGCTCGCGGTGTCGACGCCGGCCGCGATGCCGCTCTCGATCTGCCCGAGGGCGATCTTGTTGGCGACGAGGATCGCGGTCTCCAGCCCGGTGCCGCAGGCCTGCTGGACGTCGTAGGCCGGCGTCGTGGGGGCGAGACGCGAGCCGAGCACGGACTCGCGCGTGAGGTCGCGGTCGCGGCTGTGCTTGAGCACGGCACCCCCGGCCACCTCGCCGATGCGCAGACCGGCGAGCCCGAACCGGGCGACCAGCCCGTCGAGGGTGGCGGTCAGCATGTCGCGGTTGGAGGCCTGGGCGTAGGCCCCGTTCGCGCGGGCGAACGGGATGCGGTTGCCGCCGATCACGGCGGCCCGGCGAGCTGTCTTCGGCATGCGAGGGTCCTTCCCCTTGTAAGCGATACCGAAAGTACACGGTACTACTGGTGCCGGATGTGTGACGTGCGACGCCTAGTCGATACTTCGAGTACACGGTACTCTCAGTTACGTGAACGTCGTCCGGGACAAACGCGCCAGCCGGTGGGACGCCCATCGGGAGGCCCGCCGCACCGAGCTCACCGACGCCGCCGTCCTCGCCATCCGCGCCCACGGCGCCGGCGTCGGCATGGACGACGTCGCAGCGCAGGCGGGCACCAGCAAGACCGTGGTCTACCGGCACTTCGCCGACCGCACACAGCTCTACCTCGCGGTCTGCGCACGGGTGGCCGACATCCTGTCCGTGCAGGTGCGCACGGCGATGGACCGTGCCACCCACCCCCGGGAGAAGGCCGCCGCCGGCATCGAGGCCTACCTGCGACTCATCGAGCACGACCCCGAGGTGTACCGGTTCGTGGTACACCGCCCGCTGGTCGACAAGGCGCTGGCGGAGGATCCTGTGGCTGATCTGGCCACGCTCGTCGGCGACCAGGCGGCCGCCGTGATCGCCGCCCAGCTGATCCGCTCGGGCAAGGACGCCACCGCCGCCACGACCTGGGGCCACGCCATCGTGGGCCTGGTGCGGGGCGCGGGGGACAACTGGCTGACGCGGCCTGCGGGGGTCTCCCGCGAGCTGCTCGCCTCCCAACTGACCGATCTGGCCTGGTCCGGACTCTCCGGCGTCGTGGCCGCTCCTCTGGAGGCACTTTCATGAGCTCCGTACTGCAGACCGTGCTCGACGGCCGTTGGGGCGCCGTGCGCGACGACGTCCGCTCCCAGCTCGGGCAGGTGCGGCTCGATCCGTCGCTGCCCACCGATCAGTACCGCGCGCAGGTGGCCGCCGCTGTCGCCGAGCTGGCGAAGACCGGCCGGCCGCACCAGGGTTTCGATCCGGCCTACGGCGGCGCGGGCGACGTCGGCGGCGTCGTCACGGCGTTCCAGATGCTCGGGCAGGGGGACCTGTCGCTGCTGGTCAAGGCCGGCGTGCAGTGGGGCCTGTTCGGCGGCGCGCTGCAGAACCTCGGCACGGCGCGCCACCACGACCGCTACCTGCGCGACACGATGGACGGCACGCTGCTGGGCTGCTTCGCGATGACCGAAACCGGCCACGGCTCGGACGTCCAGCACCTGCGCACCACCGCCACCTACGACGCGGCGGCGCAGGAGTTCGTGATCGACACCCCGGAGCCGGGGGCGCGCAAGGACTACATCGGCGGCGCCGCCCGTGACGCCCGGATGGCCGCGGTGTTCGCGCAGCTGATCACCGACGGCACCGCACACGGGGTGCACTGCTTCCTCGTCCCGATCCGCTCCGACGCGGGCGACGCGCTGCCCGGCGTCACGATCACCGACTGCGGCGAGAAGGCCGGCCTCAACGGCGTCGACAACGGCCGTCTGGTGTTCGACGGGGTCCGCGTGCCGCGCGAGGCGCTGCTCAACCGCTACGCCGACGTCGCCGAGGACGGCACGTACTCCAGCTCGATCGAGAACGAGACGCGCCGCTTCTTCACGATGCTCGGCACACTCGTGCGCGGCCGGATCAGCGTCGCGGGCGGGGCGGGCACGGCCACCCAGAAGGCCCTGACGCTGGCGATCCGCTACGGCGCCACCCGGCGCCAGTTCTCCGACCCGGCCACCGGCGAGGAGGTGGTCGTCCTCGACTACCTCGCCCACCAGCGCAAGCTGCTGCCCGCACTGGCCACCACGTACGCGCTGCACTTTGCGCAGGACGATCTGGTCGGACGCATGCACGACCTGCAGAAGTTCGACTCTCCCTTGCAGGACGAGCAGCTCCAGCGCGATCTGGAGACCCGCGCCGCCGGCATCAAGGCGCTCGGTACCTGGCACGCCACGGCCACCATCCAGGCCTGCCGCGAGGCGGCGGGGGGCGCCGGCTACCTGTCGGAGAACCTGCTGCCGCAGCTCAAGGCCGACACCGATGTGTTCACCACGTTCGAGGGCGACAACACCGTCCTGCTGCAGCTCGTCGCGAAGACGCTGCTCTCGGACTACGCGCGGAGCGTCGGGAAGCTCGACCTCCTCGGCAAGGTCCGCTTCGCCGCCGATCTCGTCGGCGGCGAGGTGGCCGAGCGCACCGGCGCCCGGTCGGTGCGCTCCCGCGGCGACGTCCGCGATCGGACACAGCAGCGCAGGCTGCTCGTCGCCCGCGAGGAGAGCCTGCTGGGCAGCCTGGCCCGCCGGATGCGGGCCGCGCTCAAGCCCGGCGCCGACCAGTTCGCGATCTTCAACGCCGCCCAGGACCACCTGCTGGAGGCGGCACGCGCCCACGTCGACCGGATCGTGTTCGACGCGTTCGCCGACGCCGTCGACCGTGCGCCCAGCTCGGTGCAGGGTCTGCTGGAGCTCGTGCTCTCGCTCCACGGGCTGAGCGTGCTGGAGAACCGCCGCGCGTGGTTCATCGAGCACGGCTACCTGACGGTCGGCGGCAGCAAGGCCCTGACCAGCGGCGTCAACGAGCTGTGCGGGGCCCTGCGCCCGCACGCCCGCGAGCTGGTGGATGCGTTCGGCATCCCGGAGCCCTGGCTCGCCTGCCCCCTCCTGGACGGCGAGCAGCTCACAGCCGAGGCCCCCGCCGAGGAGGCCCCCGCGGACCTGACGGCGGTCGGCTGAGCCGGGTGGTCACCGCGGGCCGCGCGGTATCGCCCCTGCGAGGCCGTGACGTGCGGCCGGCGGCGATCAGCTGGGCCGACCCCGCGCGGTGATCGGCGCGAACCGCGCACAAGGGTCACGGGCAGGGTCACCAGGTACGGCGTGTGGCGATCACCAGCGCACCCCGCGTTGATCACGGGCAGGGGGGCGGTTCCGGGACCATCCACGACCGCCATCTGCCCGTGATCAACCGGCCACGCGCTCGCGGTGTGGCGCAAGCACGCCTGCCCGATCCGCCTCATGGAGCCGTGTGGTTGTCCACCGCGGCGCTCGGACCGTCACAGGACTTCCTGTGGCGCAGCGTTCGGACCGGTCAGGCGCGGGCGGCCTCGATGTCGGGGATACGGACGGCGATCCACTCCACCAGGCCCGTGAGGTGCTCCGTCAGCTCCGCACCGAGCGCGCTGAGGCTGTAGGTCACCTGGGGCGGGGTGGTGGGGGCGACCTCGCGGTCGAGGAAGCCGTCGGCCTCCAGCGTGCGCAGGGTCTGGGCGAGCATCTTCTCGCTGACCCCGCCGATCACCCGGCGCAGCGCGCTGAACCGCAGCGGCCCCGTGCGCAGCGCGGCGAGGACGAGGACCGCCCACTTGCTCGTGACGTGGTCGAGGATCGTCCGGCTCGGGCAGTTGCTGTCGAACACGTCACCCCGCATGGGATGTCCGAGGCCGTCCACCTGCATGCTCACATCCGCCTCCGGCACTAACCTCAAGGTACGTACTTACCAATGGTTAGCACTCAGACTAGCCTCAATTTCATGATCGCCATCACCGGAGTCACCGGAAACCTGGGCCGCGTCGTCCTCGACGACCTCCTGACCCGCATCCCCGCCGACGAGATCACCGCCGTCGCGCGCACACCCGAGAAGGCGGCCGGGCTGGGCGTGGAGGTCCGCCGGGGCGACTACGACGACCCGGAGTCGCTGCGTGTCGCGTTCGCGGGCACGGACGTGCTGCTGTTCGTCTCCGGCTCCGACGTGACGCCGGGCGTCCGGATCCGCCAGCACGGCAACGTGATCGACGCCGCGAAGGCCGCCGGCGTCGGACGCCTCGTCTACACGAGCGCCGTGCACGCCCAGGACGGTCCGGGCTTCCTCGCCGACCACGGCGTCACGGAGAACCTGCTGCGCGACTCGGGCCTGCCGCACACGTTGCTGCGCAACACGTTCTACGCCGAGGCGCTCGTCAACCCCGGCCTCGCCGAGGCCGTCGCCGCGGGCGAGCTGAAGGCCGCCGACGAGGGCAGGCCCGTCAACTTCGCGACGATCCGCGACATGGGCCTCGCCGCCTCCCGCGTCCTCACCGACGACGGCCACGCCGGCGCCACCTACGAGATCAGCGGTCCACTGTGGACCGTATCGTACCTTGCGCAGGTCCTCTCGGAGGTCTCCGGGAAGCCGGTGGCGTACCGCGCAGTGACCAGCGCCGACCTCGGACCTGCGGGATTCGTGCACGAGCTGATCGCGTCGGGCCTGTTCAGCGAGCCGTCCGACGACCTGGAGAAGTTGCTCGGCCGCCCGGTGACCTCGCTGCGGGCGGCGGTCGGAGCGGTCCTCTGACCAACCATGGTCGAATGACGCGGTGAGCACGCAGGATGTGGACGACCCCAACGCGCTCCCGGCCCCGCAGGCACTGCTCGCGGCGCCCGGCTACGTCGCACGGCGGCTGCACCAGGCCTATACGGCGGCCTGGGTGCGGCTCGTCGACCCGGTACTGACCGGCCCGCAGTTCGCCGTGCTCACCGCCGTCGACGCCTATCCGGGCGTCGAGCAGGGCTCACTCGCCCGCGCCGTGGCTCTCGACCGCTCCACGATGGCGAGCATCGTGCGCCGCCTCGAGGACCGCGGGCTCGTCACCCGCGAGACCCCGCCCGAGGACGGCCGCAAGCGGCTGCTGTTCCTCACCGCCGCCGGCTCCACCACGCTGCACGAGGCCGACCGTCGCGCACGGGACCTGGACCGACTGCTGATGCAGGGATACGGGAACGAGGAGCAGAAGGCGTTGTTGACGCAGCTCACGGCCCTGTCGGAGCACTGGGAGAGCCTCGTCGACGACTGACGTCGAGCGTTTCCACCCGGTTACACCTCACCGGGCACCCTTGCACAACCAGATCGTCAGTGTTCGGATTATCTCCTCACCCACCCGTCGAGGAGGAGAACAGTGCCGGCCAGCCAGTCGTTCACGGTCACCATCGCCGGTGGCGGTCTCGGTGGGCTCACCACCGCGCTCGCGCTGCGCCGTCGCGGACTGCGGACCACCGTCCTCGAGGCGGCGGCCCAGCTCGGGGAGGTCGGCGCCGGCATCCAGACCGCGCCGAACGCCAGCCGGATCCTGCTCGGACTGGGGTTGCGCCGACCCCTTGAGGCCATCCGCACCGAGCCGCTCGACCAGGTGCGCCGGCGCTGGCAGGACGGGAGCATCATCGCCCAGCTGCCCCTCGGGGAGCGGGTGAAGCGCGAGTACGGCGCCCCGTACTGGCACTACCACCGCGCCGACCTGCACCGGGTGCTGCTCGACGCGTGCCTCGACCCCGACGGGCCCGGCCCGGTCGTCGAGGTGCACACGAATGCCGCGGTCGCCGACATCGACCGCGGTGACCCCACCGCCCCCGTCGCGATCACCTCGGACGGGCGCCGGTTCACCGGTGACGTGCTCGTGGGAGCGGACGGCATCCGCTCCGCCGTCCGCGACGCGATGGGGCTGCCCGACACGCTCGTCTTCTCCGGCGAGATGGGTTTCCGCGCCCTCATCCCCGGCGACAAGATCGCGGCCGACCCCGCGACCCGATTCCTGACCGACCGGTACCACTCCACGATCTGGTACGGCCCGGACCGGCACCTCGTGCACTACATGATCCGCGGTGGCGAGTACCTCAACATCGTCGGCATCGTCCCCAACACGGTCGACCTCGACGTCTCCTGGAGCGCGCCGGCCACCGCCGACGAGCTCGTGAACTCGTTCCCCGGCTGGGACGACCGGGTGGCCGCGATGCTCTCCAAGGCCGAGGGCGACGCGTCGAAGTGGGCCCTGTTCCGCCGCCGCCGCGACCCGGTGTGGGTGGACGGGCACTGCGCCCTGCTCGGCGACGCCTGCCACGCGATGCTGCCCTACCAGGCGCAGGGCGCGTCGCAGGCGATGGAGGACGCGGCCGTCCTGGCCGAGGAGCTGGGGTCGGTGACGCGCGACGGCATCGCCGGGGCGCTCGCCCGCTACGTCGGACGCCGGGCCAAGCACGCCGGCATGGTGCAGGACGCGTCGCTCGAGAACATGCGCTTCTACCACCTACCCGACGGCCCTGAGCAGCAGGAACGCGACCGGATCCTGCGGGACTTCAACGGCGAGTCCGACGTGTCGTACGAGTGGCTGTGGAACGGCACGCCCCTGAACGACCCCGACCTCGAGTCCTTCTCCTACCCGTTCGTCCGCTGAGGAGCCCGCCATGCGTACCGGCGACCAGATCGTGCAGGACCTCCCCTGGAAGTGGGGGGTACAGGGAAAGATCTTCGTCATCGGCGGGCTCGGATACATGTTCGACGCCTGGGACGTCTCGCTCAACGGCTTCCTGACGCCCCTGATCGGCACCGAGTTCGGCCTCTCCACCGCCGAGCGCGGGCTCGTGGCCACCGCGAACCTCATCGGCATGGCCGTCGGGGCGTTCGCGGGGGGCACGATCGCCGACCGGCTGGGCCGCAAGCGCGCGTTCAGCCTGACGCTGGTGGTCTTCGCGCTGTTCTCGGTGCTGGCCGCGTTGGCTCCGGGCTTCTGGATCTTCCTGGCGCTGCGCTTCCTCGCGGGCGTCGGCCTGGGCGGCTGCATCCCGGTGGACTACGCGATCGTCAGCGAGTTCTCGCCGCGCAGACAGCGGGGCAAGGTGCTCGCCGCGATGGACGGCTGGTGGCCCGTCGGCACGACGCTCGCCGGAGTGAGCGCGACCCTGCTCGTGCCCGTCTCGGGCAACTGGCGGTGGATGCTGGCGCTCATGGTGCTGCCCGCGCTGCTGCTGTTCTGGGTGCGCCGCGGCGTGCCGGAGTCGCCGCTCTACCTGACCCGGATGGGCCGCGAGGCCGAGGCGCGGGCCGTCATCGACGACATGGTGATGCGCACAGGTGTGGCTCCCGAGCCGTACGAGATCCCGCTCGCGGCGGCGGTGGAGAGCCGCAAGCGGGCGCTCGCAGCCGCCGTCGAGCAGCTGCGCATGGTGTGGGCCTACTCCCCGACGATCACCGGCGTGGCGTGGGCGCTGTTCATCTCGGTGCTCGTCGTCTACTACGCGGCGCTGAACTGGATGCCGTCGATCCTGCGGTCGCAGGGCATGGGCGAGGTGGCCGCGTTCGGCAGCACCACCGTCATGAACGCGCTGGGCATCCTCGGCGTACTGACCGCGGTGCTGCTCGTCGAACGGGTGGGCCGGAAGTGGATCATCGGGATCGCCGGGCCGCTCGCCGCGCTGTCGCTCGTGGTGTTCTCGCTGGTGCTGGGCTCGTCCACGGCGGCGATCATGATGATCGCGGTGTTCGGCTTCTTCGCACTCGTCGTCATCCCGGTGATGTACGCCTACGTCTCGGAGCTCTACCCCACCGAGCTGCGGGCCAGCGGGTTCGGCTGGGCGTCGTCGTCGAGCCGGGCGATCACCGGGTTCGTGCCGCTCGTGTTCGGCAGCGTGCTGTGGCCGGTGCTGGGCCTGCCCCTGACGTTCGGGCTGATGACGCTCGTCGTGATCGGCGCCGTGGTCTTCATGGCCCTCGGTGCACCCGAGACGCGGGGCCGTGAGCTGGACCGGATCGTCGACGACGCCCCGGTGGTCGCCCCGGTATGAAACCGGCCGCCTTCACCTACCACCGTGCCCGCTCCGTGGCGGGCGCGGTGGAACTCCTCGTCGAGCTCGGGGACGACGCGAAGCTGATCGCGGGCGGGCAGAGCCTCGTCGCGATGATGAACTTCCGCCTCGCCCGCCCGGAGCACCTGATCGACATCGCCCGCGTCCCCGGGCTCGACCACATCACCCGCGACGGCGACATGCTGCGGATCGGCGCGCTCACCACCCACCACGCCGTGGAGGCAGCCGAGCTGGGCCGAGACTTCGCCGTGCTGAGCCGCGCGATGGGTTGGATCGGACACCTGCCGATCCGCACCCGCGGCACGATCGGCGGCAGCCTCGCCCACGCCGACGCCACCGCCGAGTGGTGCCTGCTCGCGGTGCTGCTGGAGGCGTCGATCGAGGTGGAGGGGCCGAGCGGGCGGCGGAGCATCGCCGCGGAGGACTTCTTCCTGGGCCTTTTCACCACGGCCCTGGAACCCGACGAGATGGTGGTGGAGATCGTGTTCCCCCGGCCTGCGCCCCGCGCGGCGCTCACCGAGTACGCCGAGCGTCGCGGCGACTTCGCGATCGTCGCGGCGGCGGTGGACCTGGACACCGACCGCGTGGTCCTGGGCGGCGTCGGCCCCGTCCCGCAGGTCGTGCGCGGAAATCAGGGTCAGGACCCTGATTTCCGCGCACGATCGGATCGGTACCACGCCGGGTTGGTCACGACGCTGGTCGGCCGAGCGCGAGCGGAGGCCGCGCGATGAGCGACCCCCTTCGCTGGGTCGGCGCCTCCGTGCGACGCCGCGAGGACCCCCGGCTGCTCGCGGGCCGCGGCCGCTTCGTCGACGACATCGTCCTGCCCGGCATGCTGCACGCCCAGTTCGTCCGCGCCACCACCGCGCACGCCCGGATCACCGCCGTCGACCTCTCCGAGGTGCTCGCCGTGCCCGGCGTCGTCGCCGCGTTCACCGCCGATGACCTGGACCTCGACGACATCACCGCCCAGCTCGACCGCCCACGCAACGAGTTCGTGCCCACCGCCATGCCGGTGCTGGCCCGCGACCGCGTCCGCTACGTCGGCGAGCCCATCGCCATCGTGATCGCCCGCGACCCGTACGCCGTGGAGGACGGGCTGGAGGCGGCGGTCGTCGAGTACGAGGACCTGGAACCGGTGGTCTCCGACACCGCCGCGCTCGCCCCCGGCGCGCCGCTCGTGCACGACGAGGCCCCCGCGAACACCCTCGTCGACGTCTCGCTGTTCGCCACCGAGGGCATCGACGACGTGTTCGCCGACGCCCACACGGTGGTGCGCGTGCAGACGAAGACCGGACGCCAGAACGCCCTGCCGCTGGAGACTCGCGGTGTCGTCGCCGACTGGGACGACCGCGACGAGCAGCTCAGGGTCCAGACCTGCACCCAGGTCCCGCATATGGTCCGCACGGTGCTGGCGCAGTGCGCCGGGCTGCAGGAGCGCCAGGTGCGGGTGATCGTGCCGGACATGGGCGGCGGCTTCGGCCAGAAGTGCGTGGTGGGGCGGGAGGAGATCGCCGCCGCCGCGGCCGCCTTGACACTCCGCAGGCCCGTCAAGTGGATCGAGGACCGCCGCGACGCGCTCACCGCGTCGTTCCTGGCCCGCGAGCAGCGCTACGACGTGCGTGCCGCATTCGACGCCGAGGGCCACATCCTGGCCCTGGACGCCGACGTGGTCTGCGACATGGGCGCCTACTCCTGCTACCCGTTCACGGCCGGCATCGAGCCGTTGATGGCGTCGGCGGAGATGCCCGGCGTCTACCAGGTGCCCTCCTACCGGGTGCGCGGCCGGGCGATCACCACGAACAAGGCCCCTACCGCCCCCTACCGCGGGGTGAGCCGGCCGCAGTACGTCATGGTCATGGAACGGATCATGGAGAAGGCCGCCCGAGCCCTCGGTCTGGACGCCGTGGAGGTCCGGCGCCGCAACGTGATCACCCAGTTCCCGTACACCGGGATCAACAACATCACCTACGACCCCGGCTCGTACCGGGAGTCCTTGGACCTGTGCGAGCAGGTGCTGCGCGACGAGGGCTGGTTCGAGCGGCGCGCCGCCGAGAACATCGGCATCGGGTTCTCCTGCTTCTCCGAACGCACCGGCTACGGCTCGGGCGCGTTCGCGCAGCGGAAGATGGCCGTGGTGCCCGGGTTCGACATCTCCGAGGTCCGCATGGACACCTCCGGCGCGCTCGTGGTCACCACCGGCACCATGAGTCACGGCCAGAGCCACGAGACGACCATGGCGCAGATCGTGGCCGACCGGCTCGGCGTGCCGATCGAGAAGATCCGCATCCACCAGGGCGACACCGACCGCGTCACCTACGGCTTCGGCTCGTTCGCCAGCCGCTCGATCACCATCGGCGGCAGCGCCGTCGCGGCCGCGGCGGTCAAGCTGGGCGACACGCTGCAAGAGATCGCCGCGCACCTGCTCGACGCCGACGTCGACGCGTGCCAGCTGGACGGCGAGGGCGGCGTGCGGGCGGGAGACCGCCGGCTCTCGTTCGTCGAGATCGCCGACGTCGCCTACCTCAAGGCCCACCTGCTGCCCAAGGGCGTCGAGCCGGGGCTGTCCGCCACCGCCAGCTTCGACGTGCCCGGCGACGGCACGTTCTCCAACGCCACCCACGGCGTGGTCGTCGAGCTCGACCCGGGCACCGGCGGCGTCGAGATCCTGCGCTACGTCTGCGTGGAGGACTGCGGCGTCGCGATCAACCCGCAGGTCGTGGAGGGGCAGTGCCGCGGCGGCATCGCCCAGGGCATCGCGGGGGCGCTGTTCGAGCAGGTCACCTACGACGAGAACGGGCAGCCGCTCGCGCCGAGCTTCATGGAGTACAAGGTGCCGACGGCCGCCGAGATCCCCGACGTCCGCATCGAGCACCTCGAGACCCCGTGCGCGTTCACCGAGAGCGGCGCGAAGGGCGCGGGTGAGGGCGGCACCATCGGCGCCCCCGCGGCGGTGCTCAACGCCGTCAACGACGCGCTGCGCCACACCGGCACCGAGCTCGACGACACCCCGATCGCCCGCGAGTCGATCTTCCACGCCCTGGAGGGGAAGTGACCGAGATCCAGCTGGTCGAGCTGCACGTCAACGGCGAGCGGCACGACATCGCGATCGAACCCCGCCGCACCCTCGTCGACGTGCTGCGCCACGACCTCGGCCTCACCGGCACGCACGTGGGCTGCGAGCACGGGATCTGCGGGGCCTGCACGGTGCTGGTCGACGGCGCCCCCGCCCGGGCGTGCCTGATGTTCGCGGTGCAGGCCGAGTACGCCGACATCCGCACCGTCGAGTCCCTGGCGGAGCCCGACGGCACGCTGAACGACCTGCAGCAGTGCTTCTCCGCTCGCCACGGCCTCCAGTGCGGTTTCTGCACGCCCGGGTTCCTCATGCTCGCGGAGGGCTACCTCGCCGAGCGCCCGGACGCGTCGAAGGAGGAGATCCGTGAGGTCGTCGCATCCAACCTGTGCCGCTGCACGGGCTACCAGACCATCGTCGAGGCGATCGACGACTGCGCGATCCAGCGAAGGACCAGGACATGAGCGGCCTCCACGGGGCGGACACCGATGCCACCTACGCGGCGGCGGGCTTCGGCGCCCCGGTGCGCCGCGGCGAGCGACCGGTGATCGTCGTGGTCGACCTGACCGCCGGCTTCACCGACCCCGCCTACCCGACGGGGGCCGACCTCACCGACGTCGTGACGGCCACCGCGCGACTGGTGGAGGCCGCCGGCGCGCCGGTCGTCTACACGACGATCGCGTTCACGCCGCCCGAGCTGGACACCGTGGTGTGGCTGGACAAGGCCCCCGGCATGCGGGCGCTGGCCGTCGGCTCGCCCGCCGTCGAGATCGACGCGCGGCTGCCCCGCACCGACGCCGACCACCTGATCACGAAGAAGGGTGCCTCGGCGTTCTTCGGCACCGGCCTGGCCGCGCTGCTCGCGTCGATGAAAGCCGACACGGTGATCGTCTGCGGCGCCACCACCAGCGGCTGCGTGCGCGCCACCGCCGTCGACGCGCTGCAGAGCGGCTACCCCGTGCTGGTGCCGCGCGAGTGCGTCGGCGACCGGGCCGCGGGCCCGCACGACGCCGCGTTGTTCGACGTCCAGGCCAAGTACGGCGACGTCATCGACCTCGACGACGCCCTGACCTACGTCTCCGGAGTGAAACCGTGACCCGTTCGGTCCGCCAGGACGCCCTCGCCGATCTCGCCGACGTGTCGGCCACCAGCCGCTGGGTCCGCTCCGGCGCCGTCCGGCTGCACGTCCTCGACTACGGCGGCGACGGTGTGCCGCTGGTCGTGCTGCCGGGCATCACCAGCCCCGCGATCACGATGGACTTCGTGGCCCGCGAGCTCACCGACCTGGTGCGCCCGATCGTCGTCGACGTGCGGGGGCGCGGGCTGTCGGACACCGGCCCGTCGTACACGCTCGACGACTACGCCGCCGACACCCTCGCGGTGCTCGACGCGTTCGACGCGCCGCTGCTGCTGGGGCACTCGATGGGGGCGCGGATCGCCGCCGTCACCGCCACCCGGCGCGACCTGCGCGGCACGGTGCTCGTCGACCCGCCGATGAGCGGCCCCGGCCGCGGCCCCTACCCGACCACGCTGGAGGCGTTCCTCGGCCAGCTCGCGCAGGCGCAGCGGGGCACCGACGCCGACGAGGTGGCCGCGTCCTGGCCGCGGTGGCCGCGGCGGGAGCAGGAGCTGCGGGCCCGCTGGCTGTCGAGCTGCGACGAGACCGCGATCGCGGCCACGCACGCGGGCTTCGACTCCGAGGACTTCTTTCACACCTGGCCGACGGTGCCCGCCCCGACGGTGCTGCTGTACGGGGCCGACAGCCCCGTCGTGACCGCGGCGGGGGCGAAGGAGGCCGCGGAGGCGAATCCGGCTGCGCACCTCATCGAGATCCCGGACGCGGGTCACATGGTGTTCTGGGACAATCCCCCGGCAGCCTTGCCCCTGCTCCGAACTGCACTGGCCGACCTACTCGGCTGAATCGGCGGGATCGGGCCCGAATTCTCGGATCTCGCCGGAGACAGGAGTGACGACGCTCCACCTGGAGGGACCGCCGCCTACCGGCAGCGTAGAACCCACAGGCGCAGGTTCGCGTCGGATCACGTCACCGTCGATGACCACACTGACACCCTCCCCAGCCATCGCGGCTTCCTCCAGGATGTGCACCCCGCGGACAGTGACACACCGGACTTCCAAGGCGGCTCGATACCCATCGCCCGAAAGGCCGAGCCTTCCATGTTCGCGATGTTTCCGCATCGAGACCGGGTCCGGTCGATTGCCACTCATACCTTACGTCCTCTTCATCCAGGCCGGCCGACAAGCAGAATATCCCCACCAGTTGGTCCAAGGTATGACGTTTGACCAACAGGTCCTCGAGATGCAGACAACGTCAGCTCGCGTTGCAATTCGGCGCTCCAGTGGTGGGGATTGACGTGATGACCTTCTTATTGTTGGCCGACACTATCACCGTCGGCGCAAGAACCCTGACCGTGACACAGGTCGTCCCAATTGCCACCTCCTCCGGCGATATTGACTACCTGCTGCCAGTCGTTTTGATGACGCTGTCGAATATGCATATATCCATTATTGCCGTCCCCGCACTTCAAATCGACACTTCCAAGCGTTCGCGACACGTAGGTACTGATCACCGTCTCGCCAAGTGAGGTAAGTGACCGGATCGTCCTGTCCGCTGTAGACGGCGGGCCGTTCGGTGGCTGTCAGGTATGACTGAACAGGGACCGTGTCCGGCTCGCCGACGGCCGCGCCAGCGATCCAGCCGGCTCATGCTGTTCGAAGAAGGCCTCGCTCCTTCGGGACGGCTCTGTCGTGGCAGGCATATCGACTGTCACGATGGGTCAGAGGTGCGTCCACACAGGTCATCAGGGACGGGTCCCGGACAGTGAGGCCATCGGACCCGGCTGATGAGGCGCTGGTCGGCGCACTTGTTGTCGTCGCGCTGCTCGGGCCGGACGCGGTCGGAGCACGTTCGACAACACGGCATCGTCACCATCGACCTCGGGCGTGGCGAGCTCACGCCCGAAATCGTCAACGTTCGCCGCGCCCTGAGCGGATACGGATGGCACCACTACGAGCCGGCCAGTAGAGCGTCCATCTCGGCCGCGGTCGGCGCCGTGGCCGGGCCAGACCGGGTCACCGCCAGCGCCGCGGCGACGTTGGCCCGGAGGGCGGCCGCACGCAGGTCGGAACCGGTGAGCAGAGCCGCGGCCAGCACCCCGCAGTGTGCGTCGCCTGCTCCGTTGGTGTCCACCGCCGTGACGGGGTGGGCGGGTACGTGTTCCGTGCGGCCGCCGCGGGCGAGGAGGCAGCCGTCGGCGCCGTCCCGGACGATCACGGCCGGGAGCTGTGCGCCCAGCGCCGCCGACGCCGCACGGAGATCGTCCTCCCCGGTGAGCAGCCGGGCCTCGCGGGCGTTGGTGCTCAGCACGTCGGTGCGCCGCAGCAGTCGCGCCCAGCGGCCCGCGTCGATCTCGGCGACGAGCGGGCCCGGGTCGGCCAGCACCGTGCCCGCCCAACGTTCGACCTGGTCGAGCAGCGCGTCGGCCTTCGTGTCGGCGAGCAGGCTGTACCCGCTGACGTAGACGACATCTCGCGCGTCGGTGGACACGGGTACGAGTGGCCCGGTCTCCGCGCCGCTGCCGGTGACGAACGTGCGCTCGCCGTCGTCGACGACGAGGACGACGCAGATGCCGGTGTCCTCGCCCGGGGTCGGCTCGCTCGCCGCGATGATGCCCTCCGCAGCGAGAGCGGCGCGGACGGCGTCGCCATAGGGTCCGGTGCCGTGCCCACCCGCGTAGATGACGGTGGCACCGGCCCGGGCCGCCGCGGCCATCACGTTGAAGCCGCCGCCGGGCAGCAGGCTCGACGCGGACGCCACGACGTCGCCGCCGACGGGCGGCAGTCCCGGCACCCGCATCACGAGGTCCAGGATCACCTGACCGGTGTGCACGAGTCGCCCGCTCATGGCCGGCGCGCCCCACCGAGTCCCGCGTAGATCCCCGCGGCCAGCACGAACGTGATCACCCAGCCGAGTCCGTTCTCACCGAACCAGGTACCGGCGAGCGGGCCGGTGAACCAGGCGTCGTCCGACGGGCCGGCGGTGGTGAACAGGTAGCCGCCCACGATCGCGACCGCCCACGCGGTCAGCGCGCGCGGCTCCAGCCCGGCCCGGTACCAGTAGGCGCTGGTGCGGCCGGTGTCCATGAGTGCGACCGGGTCGTAGGAGCGGCGGTGCAGCATGTCCACGACGAACACCCCGACCCACGCCGTGATCGGCACCGCGAGCAGGCTGATGAACGCGATGAACGGGGTGTAGAAGCCGTCGGCGACCAGGATGAAGTAGATCGCGCCGAGGAACGTCACCACCACGTCCACGACCACCGCGAACACCCGCCGCACCCGGATGCCCAGCGTCAGCGTGGTGAGCCCCGCGGAGTACACCGAGAGGTGGTTGGACAGCAGCAGCCCGCCGAACGCCGCCACCAGGTACGGCACGGCCATCCAGGTGGGCAGCATCGCGCGGATCGCCGCCACCGGGTCGCCCGCGGCGGCCAGCGACGGATCCCCGGCCGCGAGCATGCTGCCCAGCGAGATGAGCAGGACGAGCGGGATGCCCGCGCCCGCTGCGGCCGAGAGCACCAGCGAGCCCGCGCGCACCGCGGGCGCCTGGTAGCGGGAGATGTCGGCCGACGCGTTGGCCCAGCCGATGCCCGTACCGGCGGCGATCACGCCGACCCCGGCGATCATCGCCCCGACCGGAGCGGGGCTGGCCGCCGAGACAGCAGCCCAGTCGATCGTGGCCAGCAGGAACCCGCCCACCACGATGTTCAGCGCGCCGAACACCCACGTCGCCCAGCGCTGCACCGCCACCAGCACGGCGTGCCCGAGCCCGGACACCAGCACCGTGAGCACCTCGAACACCGCGATCGCGACGACCGTCAGGACCGGGTGTTCCTTGGCCACCGGGCTGGTGCCGGCCAGGATCGACACCAGCGAGAGCAGCGCGAACGCCGCCGTCGTCGTGTTGACGGTCTCCCAGCCGAGCCGGGAGATCAGCGAGACCGCGGTCGGCCCGATGTTGCCGCGCGCCCCGAACACCGCGCGCGACAGCGTGAGGCCCGGAGCCCCGCCGCGGCGGCCCGCGATCGAGACGGTGCCGACGATCGCGAACGAGCCCACCGCGCCGAGCGCCGCGACGATCACGGCCTGCCAGACGGTGAGGCCCTGGACCGCCACCAGCGTGGCGCCGAGCGGCAGGCCCAGGATGCTGATGTTGGCGGCGAACCACACCCAGAACAGCTGCGACGGGCGTCCGGTTCGTTCCGACTCGGGGACGGGTTCGATGCCGCGGGTCTCGAGTGCGGTGGTGGCGGTCCTGGTCTCGGTGCTCGTGGCCATGCTCATCTCCCGGTGCGGAGCTTCAGCAGCCCGTCGACGACGGGTGCGAGGTCGAGCCGGTTGACCCGGACGACGGTGTCGAGCAGGTCGGCCGGCAGTCCGGCCACCCCGTGCCGTGCGCCGAGCACCGCGCCGCACATGGCGGCGACCGTGTCGGTGTCCCCGCCGATGCCGGCGGCGAGCGTGAGGGCACGGAGCGGGTCGTCGCCCAGCGCCTCGGCCAGCGCGAACGCCGCGACGACCGACTCCTGCGCAGCCACCGACGTCCCGATCCCATCGGACACGGCGTCGGCGAGCGTCGCGCGGTCCATGCCGCGGACCCAGCCCCGTGCCCAGCGGATGCGGGCGGCGATGTCCCCGCCGGCGCTCCAGTGGCCCCGCCGCGCCCCGGCCGCGGCGGCCCGCTCGGCCTCGTCGAGCGCGTCGGGCAGGTCGGCGCCGTCGACGCCCGCCGACACGGCGGCGGCCACGGCGGCGGCGGCCGCAATGCCGATGCCGGTGTTGTGGGTGACCCGGCTCGCGGCGACGACGGCGTCGAGCAGCGCGTCCGGATCCGAGGCGGGGACGGCGATCCCCACCGGCGTCACGCGCATCGCCGCACCGTTGGTAGCGCCGTCGCGGCCGGTCTCGTCGGGGGACTCGCCGGCGTGCAACCGCTGGATGGCCCGCTTCGTCGACGGGCCGAGCAGGTCCGCGGAGCCGCGGCGGACCATGTCGGCCTCCCAGCGGTCGAGGGCGTCGGCGAACGCCAGCGCGTCGACGTGCCCGGCGCCCTCGATCAGCAGGCGCGCGAGGAGCAGGGCCTGCTCGGTGTCGTCGGTGACGGTGCCGGCGGGCAGGCCGGGCGCGATCGGCTGGTCGGGCGCGCCGTCGAGGAGCCGGTCGACCGTCCCGTAGCGGGCGGCGATGGCGGCCCGGGACATCGACTGCGTCGGCATACCCAGCGCGTCGCCGAGCGCGAGGCCGGACAGCGCGCCGAGGGCGCGGTCGCGGGTGGTCATCCCACTCCCTCGCCGAAGGTCAGGTGGAAGCGGAACCGTGCCGGATCCAGCAGGCTGACGACGTGCTCGACGAGCCGGCCGTCCCTCGTGCGGGTGGTGCGGGTGGAGCGCAGGAACAGCTCCCCGACACCGCGTCCGAGCAGGCCGGCGGCCACCTCGTCGAGGGGCTCGGTGGCGATCCACTGATCGCCGCCCGCGCCCACCAGGCCCGCGGCCCGCAGGGTGGCGGTCAGCGAGTCGTCCACCAGCCCGCGCTCGGGCAGGTCGGCCAGCACACCGGTGCCGGGCACGGCCGCGGTCTCCAGCGAGACGGCCTGCCCGTCCGCCGCGCGTCGCAGCCGCCGGACGGTGATCAGCGGCCCGAGAGCCGGGTCGGCGTCCCGGCTCATGCCGAGCAGCTCGACGGTGCCGGGCGAGCCGGCGTCGGCGAGCGCCCGCGCCCAGCCGACCTGCGGGTCGAGCGGCACCTGGTCGAACGTGACGAACGAGCCGACGCCGGTCTCGGTGGTGATCAGCTTGCGGCGCTGCAGCTCCGAGAGCGCACCCCGCACGGTTCCGCGGGACACGCCGTAGCCCTGCGCGAGCGAGTTCTCCCCCGGCAGCCGTTCGCCGTGCGCGTACCCGCCGTTGCGGATGCGCTCGGCGAGGTCGTCGACCAGCCGCGAACGCTTGCCGTGCCTGACCTGTTCAGTCATGTACAAACATGTACACCATTCTCGCGCCCGGGCCAAGACCTCTGGCAGTCTCGGTGTCGTGGAGGAGCGGGTCGAGATCGAGGGCGGGTGGGACACCACCGCCGCGATCATCGACGGGCGGTGGCTCGAGCGCACCGCCCGCCGTCCCGACACCGAGCAGCGGCTGCGCACCCAGACCCGCCTGCTGCTGTGGCTCACCCCGCGGCTCCCGCTGCCGATCCCGGTGCCGGTCGTGGTGGGCGAGCAGCCACTGGTGGTGCGGCACGTGCTGCTGCCGGGGGACCCGATCGATCCCGCCGTCGATCCGGTCGTCCACGGCCGGGCCCTGGCGGGGTTCCTCCGCGCACTGCACTCCATCCCGCTGACCGGGGCCGTGGCCCGCGGCGTGCCCGACACCGTCGAGACCCTGCGCCTGCGCCGGGTGGCATTCGCACGCTTCGCCGTGGATGTTCTGCCGCTGCTGCCCGGGCCCGCCCGGGCGCCGGCGTCCGCCGTGCTCGACCGGCTCGCCGACGCCCCGGCCGACACGCTCGTGCACGGCGACCTCGGGCCCGGCCACGTCCTGGTCCTCGACGGGGCCGTCCGCGGCGTCATCGACTGGGGCGCCACCCGTGCCGGCGACCCCGCCAAGGACCTGGCCTGGGCGCTGCACAGCACGCCGGCGCCGTTCGCCGCTGCGGTGGCCGACGACTACCCCGTGACCCCGTCGATCCGGGCCAGGGCCAGGGACTGGCACCGGGTCGGCCCGTTCTACGTCGTGACGCACGGCCTCGACACCGGCCACGCCGACCTGGTCGCCGAGGGCGTCACCGCGCTCAGCGCGCTCGCACCGGCCGCATCTCCGGCACCGTGAGCTCGCCGGCGTCCACGATCAGCTCGTCGTCGAGGTGGAGCGAGCAGCCACGCATCGGGATGTCGAAGTGGCACGGGGTGTCGTTGGGGCCGCCGAGCTCGTTGTTCGGGCCGATCGAGAACATGACGTTGCCGTAGAAACTGCGCAGCTCCATCCCCATGCCGCCGCCGAACTGCGTGAGCCCGTGCCAGTGCGCGCGCTCGTCGAGGCCCCAGCCGACGTGGCTCATGCCGTAGCCGCGGGGGTCGTCGAAGCTCCTGATGTACGACGCGAGCAGCTCGGCGTCGAGGCCGCCGCGGATGTCGCGGATGAAGCCCTGCTCGATGGTGATGTGCACCGGCGTCTGCACGTAGGTGTTGAACGGCAGCAGCACGTCACCGGGGGCGAGCACGATCGTGCCGTCCACGCCGTCGTCGGCGCCGCCGGTGAACACGAACGCCGCGGGCCAGTGGTCCCAGCGGCCGGGCTGGTCGGTGTAGCCGTACTCACTGACCGTCGGGTACACGCCGAGCCGGTAGGTGACGTCGGTGCCGTGCGGGCTGGTGATCCGCATCGTGCCCGCCTTGGCCAGCAGCTCGGCGCCGATCTCGACGCGCTCGCGCAGGTCGACCGTCGGCATCAGCCGGGCCAGCAGCGGGGCGGGCTCGACGGCGGTGAGGATGCGGGTACCGGCGTCCTGGATCTCGAACTGCTCCCTGCTGAACAGCAGGAACGTGAGGTCCACGAGCATGTCGGTGCGCTTGAGCGCCTCGACGGCGAGCGGATTGGCACCCAGCCCCGAGTCGCCGACGGCCCACGCCCCCGACGCCCGCGCGGGCGGCGGGAGCCGGAGGTGGAACGTGCTGGCGCCGAGCTTCTGCGCGGCCCACATGAACGCGTCCGCGTAGTCGCCGCGCTCGGCACCGCGGGTGAGGACGGAGATCGTCTCCGCCTCGTGGACAGCGCTCAGGGTCAGCTGCGCCAAGCAGATGTCGTTGAGCAGGTTCTGGTCCATGCCGGTCCCTCCCGGAGATAGTCCGAACACTGACAATCTCTCAGGCAGGTGGAGGGGTCAACCCCGCTGACCCCGTGTTCACACCCTCCTTACCGACGCGCTTGCGGGTGAGCAGGACCGCCACGAGCCAGCCGGTGTTCGCCAGCAGCCAGCCGCGCTGCCAGAGCCCGTTGTCGGCACCGCCGGTCTGCAGCAGCAGCACCACGGACGCCACGGCCACCACGATGCTGACCAGGGCGAACACCTTCTCGTCACGACGACGAGCGAACGCGAACAGCAGCATCGCGGCCACGATGGCGATCTCGTAGGCGCCGACGGCGAGGCCGTGGACGGTGCCAGGCAGGTCATGCACGGTGTTCGGCGCGGTGCCGCAACCGGCCGCGCCGAGCGGACAGCCGGTGCGGAACGACGCGATGGTCAGCCCGGCCACGCCCGCGAGCGCGAGCGGCACGGCGAGCGCGCCGCGCAGGGTGGCCGCGGCGAGCAGGTGCGCGAGACCGAGGAAGACGATCGCGACGATGCCGACCGGCGCCACCGCCGAGCCGCGCCCCGCGAGGCTGGACACGTAGTCGGTGGTCAGGTCGTAGCCAGGGGCCAGCGAGCCGGCCACCAGCGTGTCACCCCAGAACAGGACGACGCCGGTGACGGCGATCTTGGGGTCAGGCCTGGGCCAGGTCGCCATGCTGGGTCCGGAGGTCACGCTTGAGGATCTTGCCACTGGGGTTCTTCGGCAGTGCATCGGCGAACACCACGTACTTGGGCCGCTTGAACCCGGCGAGCTTCTCCCGGGCGTGGGCGTGCACGGCGTCCTCGGTGAGGGTGACGCCCTCCTTGGGTACCACCACCGCCGTCACCGCCTCGATCCACGTCGGGTGGGAGATGCCGAACACGGCCACCTCGGCGACCCCGTCGAGTTCGTAGAGCGCCTCCTCGACCTCGCGGCTCGCAACGTTCTCCCCACCGGTCTTGATCATGTCCTTCTTGCGGTCGACGACCGACAGGTAGCCGTCGGACGTGAGGATGCCCAGGTCGCCGGAGTGGAACCAGCCCCCGCGGAACGCCTCGGCGGTCTTGCCCTCGTCGTTGTAGTAGCCCAGCGCGGCGTGCGGGCTGCGGTGCACGATCTCGCCGATCTCCCCGGCCGGCACCGGGTTGTCCTCGTCGTCGACCACGAGCGTTTCGACGTTGATCGACGCCCGCCCGGCGGAACCGGCCATGGGCAGCTGCTCGTGCGGGCGCAGGATCGTGGCCAGCGGCGACATCTCGGTCTGCCCGTAGAAGTTCCAGAACCGCACGTCGGGCAGCCGGCGCGAGAGCTCGCGCAGCACCTCCACCGGCATCGCCGACGCCCCGTAGTAGCCCTTGCGCAGCGACGACAGGTCGCATGCGTCGAAGTCGGGGTGGCGCAGCAGGGAGATCCACACCGTGGGTGGGCAGAACAGCTTGGTGGCCCTCTCCCGCGCGATCGTCGCGAGCAGGTCGGCCGCATTCGGGCCGGGCAGGATGACGCTGGTGGCGCCGAGGTAGACGTCCACGGAGAAGAAGCAGTCCATCTGCGCGCAGTGGTACAGCGGCAGGGAGTGGACCTCGATGTCGTCGGTCTCCATGCCGCCGTCGATCGTGCAGGAGACGTACTGGGCGATCAGCGAGCGGGACGACAGCAACACGCCCTTGGGGCGTGACTCGGTGCCGGAGGTGTACATCAGGCGGAGCGGATCGTCGTCGGCGACGGCGACCTCGGGGTCGTGGGTGGGACCGACGGTCCACCAGTCCTCGACGTCCTCCCAGCCGTCGTGCGCGGCGCCGACGCAGCCGCGGATCGCCATCTCACGGCCCGCGAGGGCCTTCTCCGCCGTGCCGACGAGCGCGTCCTCCACCACCATCGCCGTGGCGCCGGAGTGGCCGAGGATGAACCCGATCTCCTCGGCGTTGAGCATGAAGTTGACCGGCACCAGCACCACGCCCAGCTTGGCGGTGGCGAAGGTCAGCACCACGTACTGCCAGGAGTTGTGCGACAGCAGCGCGAGCCGGTCGCCCTTGGCCAGCCCACGCCCGGCCAGGGCGTGCGCGGCCCGGTTGGCGGCGGCGTCGAACTCGGCGTAGCTGAACCGCAGGTCGCCGTTGACCACGGCGAGCTTGTCGGGGTAACGGGCAGCGGTGCGGCGCAGCAGGTCACCGATCCCGTGCTGGCGGGCACGGGCGACGGCGGCGGTGGTGTCGGCGGTGAACCCCACATCGGTCATGGCCCGATCCTGCCCGAAAACCCCCCGCGAGTTGACCGATCGGACACGCCGAGTTGGCCGATCCGGCACGTCAGCTCACCGAACGGGCAGCCAGGGTGGCCAGGGTGGAGAGCTGCTTGCGCATCATCACCAGGTCACCCCAGGCGACGGGTGCGCCGAGAAGGCCCCCCTTGGCGGTCAGGTCGAGGCGCCCGATCAGCCGGCTCGCCTGGTCGCCCACGGGGACGACCCGGTAGGTGCAGGCCATCGGCCCGAAGCGGCGCGTCGGCCCGGGCCGGCCCACCCCGGTGATCTCGACGCCCGGCGTGGAGGACGCGATCTCGAAGATCATGACGAACGTCGTGCCGACGGCCAGGTCGTCGGCGCCGGGGGTCAGGGTGCGGGGGCTGCGCCGGCCGAAGTTGTCGACCAGGTCGTAGCTGTAGGGCGCCTGCGTGAGCTGGCACAGCCAGCGGAACGTCGTGGCCGCGGGCGCCGCCACGTCCACCGCCCGGACCATGCGGTGGGCGGGCTCGGGGACGAGCGCGGCGCACGGGTAGTCGGCGAGCCGCTCCTCCTCGGTGGCGCCCCAGCTCCACGGCAGGCCGGATCGGATCACGTGATCAGGAGACCACGTACGCGTCGCCCACGCTCACCGATCCTCCCGCGGTGACGTCGGCGTACACGCCCGCGCACGCCCACACACCCATCCCCGGGATCTCCAGGCGGTTGTGCTTCGCGATCGTCCGCAGCGTGTCGGCGTCGACAGGGAGGTCACCCTGGGCCAGCGTCGTCATCACGCAGCGCATCGCGGTGATCGACACCTTCAGCTGCGGGCCCTGCCCGAGGGTGATTCCGCGGCCGGGCCAGCCGTTCTCGGTGAAGCCCGAGTCGTCGCCGTCGAGAACGACGTTGGGGCGGTAGCGGCGGACGTCGAAGGTCGCGTCCGGGGCGAGCTCGCGCAAGCGGTCCAGCGTCGCGTCGGTAAGGAGGTGCAGCACCGCCAGGTCGAAGAAGCCCGTCGAGCCCGGCGCCATGCCCGCCACGTCGAAGCGGCTGATCGACTCGCCGGAGTCCTCGTCGCGCACCCGGGTGCCGTCGATCAGGCCCTGCGGCGCGAGGCCGTCGATGTCGGGCCAGAGCTCCTCGAAGCCGCTCCCCTCGGGGCGGACGGACGCGAGGCGCACCGGACGGTCGAACACCGCCGAGAGGGCCTGGTCGACACCCGGATCCTCGCTGCGCAGCACCGAGCCGTCGGGGAAGGTGATCTCCACGGGCGGCGCGGGCTCGCCGGCGACCGGCTCGGCCACGTAGCGGGCGGAGAAGTCGAGCAGGGCCGCCCACCTCTTCGGCACCTTCGCGCTCGCCACCGCTCCGGTCTCGACGTCGATCACCGCGTAGGCCCGGTCGCCCAGCACCCCGCCGGCGTCGATCGTGCAGGTGCGGAGCGACTCGCCGAGCATGGACTTCACGGGGTAGCGGTAGAGCGCGGTGACGGCCATGGGGCCGTTCTAGCAGTGGCGACCGGGCCGGTCACCGGGCCGATCGGAGGGGCCGCGCAGCCCCGTCCGCAGCTGCGGACGGTCCGGAATGGGGCAGCCTCGTCCGCGGAACACCCGATCGCCCGCGCTCGATCGGCGAAGTCGCGCGGCGAGATGGCGAACTCGCGCGCTGGGGGCGCGACTGGCGCGCACGGAGACCCCGACTCGCGCGCGCTCAGGGCCCGACTCGCGGGGTGGGGGGTCAGCGGGCCCTGGTCAGGATGCGGGGGCCGTCCTTCGTCACCGCGATGGTGTGCTCGGCGTGGGCGGCGCGGCTGCCGTCGGCGGTGCGCAGCGTCCAGCCGTCGGGGTCGTGGCGGTAGGCGTCGGTGCCGCCGGCGATGAGCATCGGCTCGAGGGCGATCACCAGGCCCGTCCGGAGCTTGAGGCCGCGGCCGGCGCGGCCCTCGTTGGCGACGTGCGGGTCCTCGTGCATCGAGCGGCCGACGCCGTGGCCGCCGTGGTTCTCCAGCATCCCGAACCCCGACGCCCGCGCGACCGCGGCGATCGCGTGGGACACGTCACCGAGCCTGGCACCGGGGCGGGCGGCCCGGATGCCGGCCGCCAGCGAGCGCTCGGTGGCGTCGATCAGGGCGAGGTCGCGGGGATCGGGGTCGTCGCCGACCACCACGCTGAACGCCGAGTCGGCGCACCAGCCGTCCAGGTGGACCGCGAAGTCGACCGACAGCAGGTCGCCCGGCTCCAGGGGCTCCGGCCCCGGGATGCCGTGCACCACCGCGTCGTTGACGCTGATGCAGGTCACCGCCGGGTACGGGACGGCGGCGAAGTGCGGGCGGTAGCCGAGGAAGCTCGACACCGCGCCCGCGTCGGCGATCATGTCGGCGGCCAGCGCGTCCAGTTCCTGCGGCGTCACACCGGGCGCGGCCTTCGCCCGCACGGCCGCCAGGATCGTGGCCACGACGGCTCCCGCGGCGGCGACGGCGTCGATCTCTCCGGGTGTCTTCAGCTCAATCACGCGATAACTATAACGGTATTAGTATCCGGAGAATGGTGCGCGTCCCCTTGACCCCGTCCGAGCGCGAGCGCGGTGAACGGCTGGGCGCCGTGCTGCGCGACGCGCGCGGCGACCGCAGCCTGGTCGACGTCGCGGCGGGCGCCGGGATCTCGGCCGAGACACTCCGCAAGATCGAGACCGGCCGGATCCCGACCCCGGCCTTCTTCACGGTGGCGACGCTGGCGGGCGCCCTCGGCCTGTCGCTGGACACCCTCGCCGCGCTCGTGGAGCCCCCCGGCGCCCTCGACCGCGCGCTTACCTGACCCGTACACCTCCCGCACCGGCGGCTGACCCGCCGTGGGCACTCTTCCAACAGGACGGCCGCGCGTGGTCGGGGCCGTCCGACCCCACGGCCGCCAGTCCGACCCGGACGCGCCCGGACCAAGGAGCCCGTAACGTGAGCACCCAGCGCCCGCCGACGCGCCCGCGACGCAAGCGCCCGTCCCTGCGCCGGGCCGTGCTGGTGATGCTGTCGGTCGTGCTCCTGGCCGTCGCCGGTGGCACCGTCTACGCGCTGACACTCGGCGCGACCCCGTCGAATGCGGCGGCGGCGCCCGCCGGGTCGGGACGACACCGCTCGCCCGTGGTGCGGGGCCGGATCGCGCAGATCGACGGCGACGCGTGGACCGTCGCGCCGGACCAGGGCGACGACGTCGTGGTCCAGCTCAGCGCCGACACCCAGTTCGGCACCCAGAGGACTCCGGCGCAGCGCAGCGGGTTCGCGGTCGGGACCGTCGTCGGTGTCGTCGGCACGTGCACCGGCGACAGGGTCGCCGCCACCCGCATCGCCGCCACCCACATCGCCGCCACCCCGGCACGGCACACGGGCACCACGACCGCTCCGCCGGCCACGCCGACGCCGACCCCCACCCCGACGCCCGTTCCGTCGGGGCCGGACGCGTGCATCGTCGACGCCGACCTGAAGGCCGCCGTGGACGAGGCGACCGGGCAGGGGGAGCAGGCGGCGGTCGCCGTACTCGACACCGGGACGGGCACCTACTACTCGGCGGGCGAGGCCGACACGCCGTTCAACACGGCGAGCGTGGTGAAGGTGTTCATCGCGACCGACCTGCTGCTCACCGGGCAGATGACCGGCGGCACCGCGACGACCGCGACCACCATGATCACCCAGTCGGACGACGACGCCGCCGACGCGCTGTACGGGCTCGTCGGCGGTGACGACGTCGTCACCACGATCGGCCAGCACTACGGGATCTCCGACCTCGGCAGCCCGCCCGCGGACACCGGACAATGGGGCGAGACGAAGATCACCGCGAACGGTCTGGCGCACCTCTACGCCAAGCTCAAGGACGACCCGACCGTCTGGCCGTGGCTGTCCCACGCGATGGCCGACGCCACCCGCGACGGCTCGGACGGCACCGACCAGTTCTTCGGGATCCCGTCGGCCAGCAACGACTGGGCGGTCAAGCAGGGCTGGATGACGGGCCTGGGCCCCGGGTCGACCTACGACACCACCGGCTACGTGCAGGGCGACCGCTACGCCGTGGTGATCCTCACCTACGGCTCGGTCGCGCAGTACGGCACCGCCATGAGCTCCACCATCACTCATATGGCACAGGACGTGCTGCCGAACGGCCAGGTCGGGGGCGCGAGCAGCGCGTCCTCGTCCTGCCCGGCCTCCTGAGCCGCCCTGCGGCTCCCCAGCGGGGAACCGATCGCCTCCATAGACTCGGTGACATGACCACTCGTCCCGTCGAGCCCGACCTCGAGGTCACGCCGCCCAAGATCAAGGCTGCGGGCCTGCCTGCGGTGGCGAAGAGCCTGGGCATGGCCGTCACGCAGATGGGCGTCGGACGGACGGCCCGCAACCTGCTGCGGCTCAACCAGGTCGAGGGCTTCGACTGCATGAGCTGCGCCTGGCCCGACCCGGACCCGAAGCACCGCCACACCGCCGAGTTCTGCGAGAACGGCGCCAAGGCCGTCGCCTGGGAAGGCGACACCCGCCGCATCGGGCCCGAGTTCTTCGCCGAGCACAGCCTCGACGACCTGAGCACGCGCAGCGAGTACTGGATGGGCCAGCAGGGCCGGCTCACCGAGCCGATGGTGCGCCGCGACGGGGGCACGCACTACGAACCCATCAGCTGGGACGACGCGTTCGCGCTGGTCGCCGGGCACCTGAACGGCCTCGCGAGCCCCGACGAGGCGCTGTTCTACACGTCGGGCCGGGCGTCGAACGAGTCGGCGTTCGTCTACCAGCTCTTCGCGCGCGCCTACGGCACCAACAACCTCCCCGACTGCTCGAACATGTGCCACGAGTCCACCTCGGTGGGCCTGGCCGACACGATCGGCATCGGCAAGGGCTCGGTCTCCCTCGACGACGTCCACGAGGCCGACCTGATCATCATCTCCGGTCAGAACCCCGGCACCAATCACCCGCGCATGCTCTCGGCGCTGGAGATCGCCAAGCACAACGGAGCCAAGATCATCGCGGTCAACCCGCTGCGCGAGGCCGGGCTGCTGGGGTTCATGAACCCGCAGAAGCCGCTCGGACTGGCCGGCAGGCCCACCGATCTGGCCGACCACTTCCTGCAGATCCGCTCGGACGGCGACCTCGCCCTCTGGCAGGCCCTGGGCCACCTGCTGCTGCGACGTGGCGTCGCCGACCGCGAGTTCATCTCCGAGCACACGGTCGGCTTCACCGCCTACGCCGAGCACCTCAAGGAGATCGACCGCGACGAGGTACTCGCCGCCACCGGCCTCACCTGGGCGGAGATCGAGAAGACGGCCGACATGTTCGCGTCGGCCACGAAGATCGTGAACTGCTGGGCGATGGGCATCACGCAGCACCGCAACGCCGTCGCGACCATCAAGGAGATGGTCAACGTCGCGCTGCTGCAGGGCATGATCGGCAAACCCGGCGCGGGGCTCTGCCCCGTCCGCGGCCACTCCAACGTGCAGGGCGACCGCACGATGGGCATCTGGGAGCGCTCCCCCGACTCCTTCCTCGACGCCGTCCGCGACGAGTTCGGCTTCGAACCACCCCGCGAGCACGGATTCGACGCCGTCCGCGCCGTCCGGGCGCTGCGCGACGGCGAGGCGAAGGTGTTCGTCGGACTGGGCGGCAACTTCGTGGCGGCGATGCCCGACACCGAGGTCACCGAAGCCGCGCTGTCCCGCGCCGACCTCACGGTGCAGATCTCCACCAAGCTCAACCGCTCGCACGTGGTGTGCGGCGGCACGGCGCTGATCCTGCCGACGCTGGGCCGCACGGAACGCGACGAGTCGGGCGGCCGCACGCAGCGCGTGACGGTCGAGGACTCGATGTCGGCCGTGCACGCCTCCCGCGGCCGCACCGAACCCGCGAGCGACCAGCTGCGCTCCGAGGTCGGCATCCTGTGCGGCATCGCCGCGGCCACCCTCGGCGACCGGTACGGCATCCCGTGGCGTGGGTTCGCGGGCGACTACGACCTGATCCGCGACCGCATCGGCCGGGTCGTCCCCGGCTGCGAGGACTACACGGAGAAGATCCGCCGCAAGGGCGGCTTCACGCTGGCGCATCCGCCGCGCGACAGCCGTACGTTCCCGACCGAGGTCGGCAAGGCCGTGTTCTCGGTCAGCCCGCTCGCCGCCGTGCAGGTGCCCGAGGGACACCTCGTGCTGCAGACGATGCGCAGCCACGACCAGTTCAACACCACGATCTACGGCCTCGACGACCGCTACCGCGGCATCCACCACGGCCGCCGCGTCGTGTTCATCGGCGCCGCCGACCTCGCCGAGCTGGGCTTCGCCGACGGGGAGATCGTGCACCTGGTCAGCGAGTGGGAGGACGGGGTGACGCGGCGGGCCGAGGGCTTCCGGCTCGTCGAGTACTCCACGCCGAAGGGCTGCGTCGCGGCCTACTACCCGGAGACCAACCCGCTCATCCCGCTCGACTCGACGGCGCTGGAGAGCAACACGCCGACGTCGAAGTGGGTGGTCGTCCGGCTCGAACGGGCCTGAACGCAGAACCGCCGCCCGCAGGCTGCGGGCGGCGGTTCCACGAGCGGGGAGCGGTCAGCAGTTGGACGTGGCGGGCTTACCGGCGAAGCGGTCGGCGAGGAACGCCTCCGCGTCGGACATACCGGCGAAGATGCCGAGGATGTGGTCGCTGGCGTAGGTCTTCCAGGTCTCCTTCACGCCGGCCGCGCAGTACGACTTGTGCAGGTCGTCGGCCTGCCCCAGACCGACGATCTCGTCGACGAGGCCGTGGTACTGGAACACCGGGATCTTCGGCGGGTTCTGGCCGAGCTTGTTCTCCGCGATCCGGGCCTGCCACGCGGGCGTGTAGAGCGGGTTGCTGGTCGTGTACTGCTTGATGGTGTTGAACGCGTACTTGGCCGAGATCTCGACCAGGCAGTCGTTCTTCCTCGCGGCGCCGAGCGTCGTGCGGCCGCTGTCGTTGAGGTACGAGTCGAGCTTCAGGTCGGGGTACGCGGTGTCGAGTCCGATGGCGGCGAAGGCGAGGAACCCGAACCCGATGTACCCGTCGAGACCCTTGGCCACGGCGTTCAGGTCGGCGGGCACGCCGCCACCGACGGCCCCGACCAGGTTGAGCTCGGGCGCGTAGGTGGGCTGCAGCTCAGCGGCCCACAGGCTGCCGCCACCGCCCTGCGAGTAGCCCTGGACGGCTACCTGGGCCTTCGGGGACAGCCCGAGGTTCATCCGCTGCGCGGCACGGATCGAGTCGAGCACCGCGGGACCCATGGAGCGACCGGTGATGTAGGTCGGTGTGCTGCTGGGGCCGTAGCCCTCGTAGTCCGTGATCGCCACGGCATAGCCCGCCCTGGTGAGGTCGTCCACGCCCTTCTGCTCGTAGAGGATGCCGCTCTGCAGGGCCTTCGACGCCGCGCAGCGGAAAGCCGGGCCCTGAGTACCCACGGCGAACCCGACGATCGGCATCGCCGAACGGTTGCCGAGAAGGGGGACGATCACGGTGCCGGTGACGGCGTCGGGCTTGCCCCCCGCGTTGGTGGACAAGTACATGATCTGCCACTGCGTCGGGTTGATCTGACGGGAGCGGATCACGTCGCCCGGCCTGCCCGCGGGAAGCGGGGTGGGCGGCTCGTAGAACGCGTCACCAGACGGTACCGGCGCCTGGGCCGGGGTCGCGTTCGCGGCGGCCGGGGCCAACCCGAAAGCCACCGCAGCAGTAAGGCACACCACCCCCGCTCTGACCGCGAGGCGACGGGCAACTGAAGTCATCATCTGCTCCTGGGAAGTCGATCTGTCGTGGGAACCAGACGATCTCCAGCTGTGACGCGCCGGACAATGCGCCCGCACCGGCGCTGAGCGGGACTACAGAGCGGCCTCAGCGCAACTTGAGCATCACCCGTTTGTCGCACACCTTTCCCAAAAGATCACGACTTGGTGTAGTGCGCGACAGCCAGTAGTGCTCCGACGGACGCTTCGTTGAGCCGTTCGATTGCCGCCATCGGGGGACGGCGGCAATCCCCGAGGGGACCATGATCGAGCTCGAAGGCGTCACCGAGGTCGACCGGATCGTGGCCGTGGAACTCCGCGCGCTCGACGTGTCCACCGACGGCAGCTACCTGCTCGACGGCGTCCACGTCGACCTGCTGCGCGACAACCGCCCAAGACGGATCAGCGGATCAGGGGAGGCGGAGGACCACCTTGCCGCTCGTGTGGCCCTCCTCCACCGCCGCGAGGGCGGCGGCGGCCTCGGCGAAGGGGCGGACGTCGGTGACGTGGGGGTCGAGCTCCCCGGCCGCGACGAGCCGGGCCAGCTCGGTGAGCACGGCGGTACTGCGGTCGCGCACGACCTCGGTGCCGCCGAGCTCCGTCGCCAGGGCCTTGTCGGCCACCGAGGCCACCTTCGACCGGTCGGTGACCAGGGGCGCGACCGTGCGCAGGGCGTCGCCGCCGACCAGGTCGAACACGGCGTCGACGTGGGGAGCGACCGCGCGGATCCGGTCGAGCACGCGGTCGCCGTAGGCCACAGGCGCGGCTCCGAAACCGGCGATCAGGTCGTGCTTGCCGGGGCTCGCGGTGCCGACGACCGTGATGCCGCGGGCCACCGCCAGCTGGACGATGGCGACGCCCACGCCGCCACCTGCGCCGTTGACCAGCAGCGTCGCCCCCTTGGGGAGATCCAGGCAGGTCAGCGCGTCGTAGGCGGTGCCGGCGGCCACCGGCAGGCTCGCGGCGTCCTCGGGGGTCACGGCGTCGGGGCGGGGCGCGGCGAACGATGCCGTGACCACCGCGAGCTCGGCCCAGCCGCCGACCATGCCCGGGCACCCGCCGAACACCTCGTCGCCGATCGCGACCCCGCTCACGTCGGACCCCACCTGCTCGACGGTGCCCGCGACCTCGCGGCCCAGCACGGCGGGCGGGGAGGTGCCGTAGGACCCGTTGCGGAGCTTCCAGTCGCCGGGATTCACCCCCGCGGCGCGGACCCGCACGACCAGGTCGTCCGGGCCGGCGACCGGCTCCGGGACGTCGAGGAAGCCCTCGTTCTCCGGCCCGCCGAGCGCCGTGAACCCGTACGCCCTCACAGCGCCTCCTTCAGTCCGGCCAGACGTGACACGGCCTCGGTGAGTACCTCGTCGCGCTTGCAGAACGCGAAGCGCACGAGCGTCCGTCCCAGGTCGGGATCGGCGCAGAACACCGATACCGGCACGGCCGCGACGCCGACCATCTCGGGCAGCTTCCAGCAGAACGCGGCCCCGTCGGTGATCCCGAGCGGCGCGACGTCGGTGACCACGAAGTACGTGCCCGCCGACGGGTACACGGTGAACCCGGCGGCGCGCAGGCCGTCGGACAGGAGGTCGCGCTTGCCCTGCAGGGAGTCCGCGAGCCCCGAGTAGAACGAGTCCGGCAGCCCCAGCGCCGTGGCGATGGCCGGCTGGAACGGCGCGCCGCTGACGTAGGTGAGGAACTGCTTCGCGGCGCGGACGGCCGCCACCAGCTCGGGCGGCCCGTGCACCCAGCCGACCTTCCACCCGGTGACGGAGAACGTCTTGCCCGCCGAGGAGATCGTCAGCGTCCGCCCGGCCATCCCCGGCAAGCTCGCCATCGGCACGTGCCGCACGCCGTCGAAGATCATGTGCTCGTACACCTCGTCGGCCACGACGACGGCCCCGAACTCGGTGGCCAGCTCCCCGATCTGGTTGAGCTGCTCGGCCGTGAACACCGCGCCGGTCGGGTTGTGCGGGGTGTTGACCAGCACCACCTTCGTCCTCGACGAGAACGCGGCGCGCAGCTCGTCCGGATCGAAGCCGAACGTCGGCGGCCGCAGTGCCACCGGCTTCTGCACCGCCCCGGCCAGGGCGATCGTGGCCGAGTACGAGTCGTAGTACGGCTCGAACAGCACCACCTCGTCGCCCGCCTCGCACAGCCCGAGGATCGCGCCCGCGATCGCCTCGGTGGCGCCGGTGGTGATCAGGACGTGCTCGGGATCGACGTCCAGGCCGTGGAAGCGCTTCTGGTGCTCGGCGACCGCCGTGCGCAAGGAGGCGACGCCGAGGCCGGGCGGGTACTGGTTGATCCCGCCGGTGATGTTGGCCGCCGCGTCGGCGAGCAGCGACGGCGGGCCGTCGGTGTCGGGGAAGCCCTGGCCGAGGTTGATCGCGCCGGTGCGCAGCGCGAGCGCCGACATCTCCGCGAAGATCGTCGAGGCGTGCGGCCGCATCCGTTCCACGAGCATGACGGCACCGTAACCCGGAGAGCGGTTGCTGGGCCGGTCACCCGCGCGCACGCTCGGGACATGGCTGCTCCGAGCACGACGCCGTACTACCTCACCGGTCACATGGCTCCGGTGCCCGACGAGATCGACGTCGCCGGCCTGGAGGTGACGGGCGCACTCCCACCCGAGCTGTCGGGTCGCTACCTGCGCAACGGGCCCAACCCGAAGCCCGGCGAGGACCCCGGCCACTGGTTCATGGGCCACGGGATGATCCACGGCATCCGGATCAGCGACGGTCGCGCCGAGTGGTACCGCAACCGCTGGGTGCGCACCGGGCAGCTGGAAGGGCGCGAGCGGTTCGTCGACGGGCGTTTCGACCTGTCCGTGGGGAGCGCCAACACCCACGTGATGAGCCATGCCGGACGGATCTACGCGCTGGTGGAGAGCTCGTTCCCGTACGAGCTGACACCCGAGCTCGACACGGTCGGCCCGTGCGACTTCGGCGGGAAGCTCACCACCGGCATGACCGCCCACCCCAAGGAGCATCCGGCCACCGGCGACCTGCACTTCTTCGGCTACGGCTTCCTGCCGCCGTTCCTGACCTACCACCGGCTGTCCGCCGCGCGCCACCTGGACGTCAGCATGGAGATCCCGGTACGGGGCGCCACGATGAACCACGACTTCGCCATCACCGAGCACCACGCGCTGTTCCTCGACCAGCCCATGACGTTCCAGATGGAGCTGCTCGCCACCGGCATGCCGTTCGGCTGGGACGACTCCTACGGCACGCGCATCGGTGTCATGCCGCTGGACCGGCCCGGCGACGTGACGTGGTTCGACGTCGACCCGTGCTACGTCTTCCACGTCGGCAACGCGCACGAGGACGCGGCGGGCCGGATCGTGCTGGAGGCGCCACGCCACGGCCCCTCCGATGCGATCGCGATGTGGGGATCGGTGGCCGGTCAGGGCGCCACCGGCCGTCCGGGCGGCGACGGAACGGGCCTGTCGCAGCTGCACCGCTGGACGCTCGACCCCACCACCGGCGCCGTCACCGAGGAGCGCATCGACGACCGTGGCGTCGAGTTCCCCACCCTCGACGACCGGCTCACCGGCCGCCGCAACCGCTACCTCTACACGCGGGCCGACGCCGGTGACGACGTCGCGGTGGTCAAGTACGACACGGTGACCGGCGCGTCCACCGAGCACGTGCTGGGCACGGACGTGGTGCTCGGCGAGGCGGAGTTCGTGCCGTCGACGGCTACGGACCGCGCCGAGGACGACGGCTGGCTCATGGCGATCGTGAGCAGGCGCGACGGCAGCGCGTCGCAGCTGCTGGTGCTCGACGCGTCCGACGTGGCCGCCGCCCCCGTCGCCACCGTGCATCTGCCCCGCCCGGTACCCACCGGCTTCCACGGCTCCTGGATCGCCGACTGAGCAGTGGGCCAGGATGGTCGCCATGACGACCCCGGACGTGCACGCGATCACCGCCGACCTCACCGCGGCCGGCGTGGCCGGGGTGACCATCAGCTGGGCCGACAACAACGGCATCCCGCGGTCGCGCACGGTGCCGGTGGCGGCACTGCCGCGCGTCGCGGAGGTGGGCATCGGGATCACGTCGCTGTTCGCGGTGTTCGACAGCGCCGATGCCATCACCTTCGCCCACGCCGACCTCGCGACGCCCTCGGGTGACGTCCGGCTGCTGCCCGTCCTGGAGAAGCTGGTGCCGCTCGCCGGGCAGCCGGCGCTGGCGTGGGCGCCGGGCCGCCAGCTCGCCGCCGACGGTGGCCCGTGGCCCTACGACCAGCGCGCGGTGCTGGAACGGCAGGTCGACGCGCTCGCCGCCGCCGGGCTCACCGCGCTGGTGGGCTACGAGATGGAGTTCGGCGTCTACCTCGACGACGGCGCCGAGCCACCGGCGCCCGCCCACGCCGGCCCGGCCTACAGCCCGCACGCGCTCGTCGCGATCGACGGGTTCGTCGCCGACGTGCTGCGCGACTGCGCCGCCAACGGCCTCGAACTGGGCCAGCTGCACGCCGAGTACGGCCCCGCCCAGGTGGAGCTCTCGCTCGCGGCCACCGACCCCGTCACCGCCGCCGACAACCAGCTGCTGGCCCGCCAGACGTTGCGCGTCGCGGCGAAGCGGCACGGGCTGCGGCTGACGTTCGCGCCGCTCCCGGCCACGACGGTCGCCGGCAACGGCTGGCACATCCACACCTCGGTGTGGCGGGGCGCGGAGAACCTGCTCGCGGGCGGGCCGGGCCACGAGGGCGCGGCCTACGTCGCGGGGCTGCTGCGCGACCTGCCCGCGGTCGCCGCCGTCACCGCGCCCAGCCAGGGGTCACTGGCCCGGCTGCGGCCCGGCTACTTCGCCGGCGCCTACGGGTTCTGGGGCGTGGAGAACCGGGAGGCGCCGCTGCGCTACGTGCCGGGTTCGGCGTTCCTGGGCGCGGGCAACGCGAACGTCGAGCTCAAGACGTCCGACGCCTCGGCCAACCCCTACCTCGCGCTCGCCGCGGTGCTCGCAGCCGGGCGGGCGGGCATCGCCGACGGGCTCGAGCCGCCCGAGCCGGTGCAGAGCGACCCCGGTACGTGGAGCGCCGACGTGCGCGCCCGTCAGAACATCAGCGCGCTCCCCACCACCGCGGCGGACCAGGAGGCCGCGCTCACCGCGTCACCACGGATCACCGACGCCCTCGGGCCGGAGATGCTCGGGGCGTTCCTGGCCGTCCGACGCTCGGACGCCGCCTCGGCCGCCCACCGTGAGCTCGACGCCGTGCTCGTGGACCTGCGCTGGCGCTACTGATCCCACCTGCACCGTCGAACCGACGACCGCGGCGGCGGCAGGTTTCGTGCCCGTGTCCCGCCGCCGCCGAGGAGCGCCCCCTCCCCGTCCTCCAGCCAACCAGCAGGGCTCCCGTCGTTCAGGTAGCGGCAGTACCCGTCGCCGGCGGGGCGAGCCCACGCCCGTCCGATCACCGGGTCCGATGTACCAGATCTTGCCCGAACGACAACGGGTCGACATGATTCCGGTATGGACGGCAGCGGACTCCGGGTCCTGATCGCCTCGACGCTCGGCGGGATCGTCGCGCCGCGGTTCCGCGAGGAGTTCACGCCCGGCACCGTCACGGTGGCGGCCGGTGAGCAGCAGGTGCGGGCGGCCATCACCGAGCACCTCCGCTTCGACGTCGTCCTCACCGACCTGATGTGGAACGACCCCGACCTCGAATACACCTTCGACGGCCTGGACGTCCTCGACCTCGTCGAGGGGCTCGGGCGGCCCGCACCGGTGCTGCTCGCCGCACAGGGGCACAGCGTCGAGAACGACCACCTCGACGAGGCCGCCGTCCGGCCCGGGGTGGCCGGCGTCGTCCGCAAGGCCACCGGCGTGGAGGGTCTCGTGCCGGTGCTGCGGCAGGTCGCGGCCGGGCGACCGGTCACGCCGGCCTTCGCGCCGTCGTCCCGCACGTCGATCCACGCCTACTTCGGAGCCGGCCGCCGCGGCGAGACGGCGGGCCGGATGGCGGGGGCCATCGCGTCGGGCCGCGCCGTCAACTACGACACGCTCGCCGCGGCGGCCGGATGCTCGCGCAACACCGCGATCAAGATCGCGGAGAAGTACCTCGGCCCGCTGATCCGGGAGCGTGCCGAGCATGCGGAACACCTACCGATGACCACGCAGGCGGTGTACCGGTGGTGCGGCGAGCACTCCCGGTACCTCGTCAGCTGGTGCCGGCGGCACGGCCACGCGGACGTTCTCGACAGTGGCTCAGATCACACCCGATCGTGAACGGGAACAGCGGACCGTTGACCGCGCCTTGACCCACAGGTGACCGCGACTCCAGAGAAGGTCCAGACCTTCACCCGCCACATATCTTCGGCACCCCAGAGTCGGGGACAACGCCTCACCCTGATCGTCGTGCTGGGCGGGCTCATCGCCCTCGGCCCGCTGACGATCGACATGTACCTGCCGGCCCTGCCCACGATCACGGCCGACCTGATGACCACCTCGTCCACGATCCAGCTGACGCTCACCGGCACCCTCGTCGGGCTCGCGCTGGGCCAGCTCGTGATCGGGCCCCTCTCGGACGCACTCGGACGCCGACGTCCGCTGCTGATCGGCACGGCCGTGCACGTCCTCGCCTCCGCGGCGATCATCATCGCACCGAACGTGGCCGTGCTCGGCGCGCTGCGGGTGCTGCAGGGCGTGGGTGCCGCAGCCGGTGCGGTGATCGCGCTGGCCGTCGTCCGGGACCTGTTCAGCGGACGTGCCGCCGCCACGTTGCTGTCGCGGCTGATCCTCGTGATGGGCGTCGCGCCCGTCGTCGCCCCGACGCTGGGCGGCTACCTGCTGACCGTCACGTCGTGGCGCGGGGTGTTCGCGTTCCTCGCCGTCTACGGCCTGATCATCATCCCGCTGACGGCCCGCACCCTGCGCGAGACGCTGCCGGTGGAGCGTCGCCGCAGCGCGGGCGTCCGCCAGACCCTGCGCACCTACGGCGGGCTCTTCCACGACCGCGTGTTCGTGGGGCTGATCCTCGTCGCCGGGCTGGCCATGGCCGGGCTGTTCGGCTACGTCGCCGGCTCCTCGTTCGTGTTCCAGGAGGAGTACGGCCTCAACCAGCAGCAGTTCGGGCTGGTCTTCGGCGCGGGCGCGGTGTGGCTGATCGCCGCCACCCAGCTCAACGCCTACCTGCTGCGGAGGTTCGAGCCGCGGGTACTGCTGCTCGCCGCCGTGATCGGCGGAACCGTGTCCGGCCTGGTGCTGCTGACGCTGGCCGCCACCGGAGTGGGCGGCATCGTCGGGATCCTCGTCCCGATGTGGGCGGCCCTGTTCAGCGTCGGGCTCGCCCTGCCCAACGCCCCGGCGCTCGCGCTGGCCCGCCACGGCGACGCCGCCGGCACCGCGGCCGCCCTGCTCGGGGCCGTGCAGTTCGGCGTCGGCGCGATCGTGTCGCCGGTGGTCGGCATCCTCGGCAACAACGCGGTCGCGATGGGCACGGTCGTGGCGGGTGGGTTGTTCCTCGCGCTCGTCGTGCTGGTCGTCGTCGTCCGTCCGTGGCAGCTGGAGGACCTGGAGCCTCAGGTCGTCTGACGGTCGCGCACGGCCAGTAACGGCAGGAACAGCTGCGTGAGCGGGCCGATGGCCACCGCGTAGAGCACGGTGCCGACGCCCACGGTGCCGCCGAGCAGCCAGCCGGCGGCCAGCACCACCACCTCGATGCCCGTGCGCACCGCCCGGATCGACCAGCCGGTCCGGGCGGCCAGCCCGGTCATCAGGCCGTCGCGCGGGCCCGGCCCCAGGCGGGCGCCGACGTAGAGCGCCGTGGCGACGCCGTTGAGCACGATGCCGCCGGCCATCATCCCGATCCGGGCCGCGATCGCGTGCTGCTCGGGCACCAGCGCGAGCGCGGCGTCGACCGCCACCGCGATGACCAGCACGTTCGCCACCGTCCCGATCCCGGGGCGCTGGCGCAGCGGAATCCACAGCAGCAGCACGAGCACGCCCGTGATCGCGGTCGTCACGCCGAAGCTCCACGGCGCGTGCGCGGTGATGCCCTCGTGCAGCACGTCCCACGGGTTGAGCCCGAGGCCGGCGCGGATCTGCAGGGCCATGCTCGTGCCGTACAGGGCGAGGCCCACCGCCAGCTGCGGGATCCGCCGCAACGGGGAGAGGGTGACGGGCAACGGGCGCAGGTCGACGGCGGGCATACCCCCATCGTGTCCCCTCCCACCGCTACGCCCAGTGCCAATCGGCGGCAGGTGGCCCGGGCCCGACATGATGGACGGCGTCACCCCTACGCGGAGGTTCGTCGTGCGCCGGTTGTCCATGCTCCTCGCCGTGCTGGTGGCGCTCCTGCTCTCGGGCGCCGGCATCGCGCTGGCCGATCCGCCGTCGCGGCTCGCCGACCGGGTCACCGACAAGGCCGGCGTACTGGACGCCGCCGGCCGGGCGGAGGTGGTCTCGGCCGTCAACGACATGCGGTCCGCCGGCAGGGGCATGGACCTGTTCGTCGTCTACGTCCGCTCGTTCGACGGCGCCGACGGCCAGAGCTGGGCCGACAAGGCCGCCCAGCTCTCGCAGCTGGGCTCCCAGGGCGTGCTGCTGGCCGTCGCGACCGACGACCACGCCTACGGCGTGTCGATCGCGGACGGGTTCCAGCTCTCGCAGTCCACCACCGACACGATCATCCGCAGCGACGTGGAGCCGCGCCTGTCGTCGGGCGACTGGGCCGGGGCCGCCGTGGCGCTGGCCAACGGGCTGCGCTCCGGCGGGAGTGGGGGCAGCGGAGGGGTGGGCACGGGGGTGCTCGTCGTCGGCGGGGTCGTGATCGTCGGGGGTGGGGCGTACCTGCTCTCGCGGCGCCGGAAGTCCCGGGCCGCCCCCGCCGAGCCGGCCCCGGCGGAACCGGTGACGCCCGACGAGTTCTCCGCCGTGTCCACCGAGGACCTCACCTACCAGGGCAGCCAGGCGCTGATCGCCGCCGACGACGCCGTGCGCACGTCCGAGCAGGAGCTGGCGGCGGCGAAGGCGCACTTCGGCGACGCGGCCGTGGCCGGTTTCGCGTCGGCGCTGGAGCAGTCGCGCGCGGACATGCTGCGCGGGTTCACGCTGCAGCAGCAGCTGGACGACGACGCTGGGTCGGGCGGGAAGGAAGCGCTAGCCGAACCCACGAAGAGGGCGATGCTCGGCGACATCATCCGCGCCTGCCGCTCCGCCGACGAACGCCTCGACGCCCAGGTCGCCGCGTTCGACAAGCTGCGCGACCTGGAGGCCACCACCCCGGAGTACCTGGCCGGTCTGGGCACGCGCCTCGACGCCGTCACGGCCCGGGTGCCGCAGGTCGACGCGGCGCTGGCGGCACTGCGCGCCCGCTACGCCGCCTCCGCGCTGGAGGGCGTCGCCGGCAACCACGACCAGGCCCAGCAGCTGCTGGGCGTCGCCGCCACCGAGCTGCAGGCCGCCCGCGACCAGCTCGCCAAGGCCGTCCCGACGCCCACCGAGCCGAACGCCGGCCGGAGCGCGGCCGTCGTGTCCGGCCGGGCCGCGGAGGACGCGATCACGCAGGCCGAGACGCTGCTCGACGGCGTCGGACGGCTGGAGGGTGAGCTCGTGGCCGCCGCGGACAAGATCGTGGCCGCCCGTGCCGAGACCGAGCAGGACCTGGCGGAGGCCCGCACGCTGCCCGCTTCCGACGACCTCGCCGGGCTCGTTGCCCGCGCCGAGTCGGCGCTGGTCTCCGCCACGCAGGCCCAGCAGGCCACCCCGCCCGACCCGCTGACCGCACTGCGTCTGATCGACGAGGCCGACGACGCGCTCGACCGCGGCCTCGCCCAGGCCCGCGACGCGGCGGCCCGCACGAAGCGCGCCACCGCCGCCCTGGAGCAGACGCTGCTCACGGCGCGGTCGGCCGTGGCGGCGGCCAACGACTTCATCACCACCCGCCGCGGCGCCGTCGGCTCCGAGGCCCGCACCCGCCTCGCCGAGGCCCAGCGCCACCTCGCCGTGGCCCAGGGCGGTGGCGACCCGACCGTCGCCATCGGGGAGGCCCAGGCCGCCGACGCCATGGCCCAGCAGGCGCTCCAACTCGCCCAGAACGACGTCTCGCGCTGGTCGGGCCCGTCGGGCGGGGGCTACGGCGGCGGCAACCTCGGCGTGGAGCTGGGCAGCCTGGTGCTCGGCGGCATCCTCAACGGGGCCATCTCCGGCGGCCGGGGCGGCTACGGAGGAGGCGGCTTCGGCGGCGGTGGCGGCCGCTCTCCGGGCAGCTTCGGCGGCTCGAACACCCGCGGCCGCCGCGGCGGAGGCGGCCGCTTCTAGCGGTGATCGCCGCCGTCAGGTGGCGTGGGGCGCGGTCAGCGGGGCGTCGACGGGGACGCCGTTCTCCAGGTACCACGTCGCACCGGCCTCGCGGGCGCCCAGCGCCGCCGTCACGCGCCGGGAGAGCCGGGGCTCCAACATCACGAACAGTTCCTCGGGCGAGACGAACGCCCAGGACTCCAGTTCGTGGGGTGGGAGCTCGATGGCGTCGAGTTGCGCGTCGGTGAGCACCCCGCCGTCGAAGACGAAGCGGACGCGCTCCTCGCGGACGTGCGGAGCCCAGTCCACCACCAGCAGCCGGCCGATCGGCACCTCCAGTGCCAGCTCCTCCGTCAGCTCACGGGTGAGGGCCTCGCGAGGGGTCTCGCCGACCTCCATCCGGCCGCCGGGGATGTCCCACATCGCCTTGTAGGTCGGTTCGACGAGGAGGACGTCGCCCGCCTCGTCGAGGAACAGCACGCCCGCGGCGCACTCCGGTCGGGCTCCCTCGTCGACATCCGCCATCCGGTCAGAGTGGCAGTCGTCACGCCAACCGGCCAGTCGGCGTTTCCCACCCGACAGGTATATGCTTGCTAGCAGGCAACTAGTTGGGGAGGCGAGCATGCCGGATACCTTCGACGCCGACGACGTCGCCCGCCTCCGCATCGCGCTGGCCCGCGTCTCGCGTCAGCTCGACCGCCACTCCCGCGGCGGCTCGCTGTCGGGAACGCAGGCCTCGGTGCTCGCCAGCACGGCGAAGCACGGCCCCGTCCGGATCAGTGACCTGGCCGAGTTCGAGGGGATCAACCCCACGATGCTCTCCCGGATCGTCGCCAAGCTCGAGGACGCCGGGCTGCTCCAGCGCCGCCCCGACCCCGACGACGGGCGCGCGGCGCTCGTCGAGACCACCGAGGCCGGCCTGGCCCTGCACCGGACGCTGCGTGACGAGCGCACCCGGCTGCTGACCGACCGCCTCGCCGCGATGCCGGCCGACCGGGCCGGCCAACTCCTCGCCGCCCTGCCCGCTCTCGAAGCACTCGCACAGATCAGTACGGAGAATTCATGACGACGCTCGCGGCCCGCGCCGCAGCACCTTTGACCGCCCTGCGACGGCAGACCTTCGCCGCCCTGTCCAACCCCAACTACCGCCTCTACGTGTCCGGCCAGGCCGTCTCGCTCGTCGGCACCTGGATGCAGTCGATCGCCCAGTCGTGGCTGGTCCTGCAGCTCACCGGCTCGGCCACAGCGCTCGGCGTGGTCATCGCCCTGCAGACGCTCCCGACGCTCGTGCTCGGCCCCTACGCCGGCGTCGTGGCCGACCGCTTCGACAAGCGGAAGCTCATGATCGGGCTGCAGTCCGGCATGGGCGTGCTCGCGCTGCTGCTCGGCGTCCTGACCATCACCGGCACGGTCCAGCTGTGGCACGTCTACGTCCTGGCGTTCCTGCTCGGCATGAACAACTGCTTCGAGAACCCGGCACGCCAGTCGTTCATCCTGGAGATGGTCGGCCCCGACGACCTCCGCAACGCCGTCAGCCTCAACTCGGTGCTCGTCAACGTCGCACGCGCCGTCGGCCCGGCCATCGCCGGCATCGTGATCGCGCTGGGCGGCATCGGCCTGTGCTTCCTGCTCAACGCGGTGAGCTTCGTGGCCGTCGTCGCCTCGCTGGCCCGGCTCGACGTCAGCAGGCTGAGCCGATCGGTCCCCACGCCGCGCGCCCCCGGGCAGCTGCGCGAGGGGCTGGCCTACGTCCGGCGCACCCCTGAGCTGGCCGTTCCGCTGCTGATGATGGCGCTCGTCGGCTGCCTGGCCTACGAGTTCCAGGTGGTGCTGCCGGTGTTCGCGCAGCAGACGTTCGCCGGCGACGCCTCGACCTACGGCTTCCTGACCGCCGCGATGGGTGTCGGGGCCGTGGTCGGCGGCCTGTACGTGGCCGCGCGCGGCCGCACCGGGCTGAACGCGCTGGTGGTGGCGGCCACGCTGTTCGGGCTGGCCATGGTGGCCACCGCCCTGGCCCCGAACCTCACGGTCGCGCTCGTCGGGATGGGGCTGGTCGGCGCGTTCAGCGTCGCGTTCCTGTCCACGGGCAACAGCACGCTGCAGCTGGCCGCCGCGCCGCAGATGCGCGGGCGCGTCATGGCGCTGTGGGCCGTGGCGTTCCTCGGATCCACGCCCATCGGCGGGCCGATCGCCGGCGTCGTCGTGCAGTACTTCGGCAGCCGCGCCGGGCTGATGATGGGGGCGGTGGCGTGCCTGCTCGCCGCCGCGGTGGGGGCCGTGGTGGCCCGCAGGTCAGCTGCTGGGCGCGCCGAAGTCCTCCGGTGACACGTCCTCCAGGAAGTCCTTGAAATCCTGGAGCTGCTTCTCCGGCGGCGCGTCCGTGCCGTCGGGGAAGAACTGCGAGATGGGCTGGCCGACGTCGTCGAGGATGTCGTCGGCCACCCCGATCGGCAGGCCCTCCCGCACCGCGATGGCGAGCGCGTCGCTGGGCAGCACCGCCACGCGGGTGTCGCCGTCGAACACCAGCTCCGCGGAGTAGACGCTCTCGACGAGCGCCGTGAGCTCCGCCCGTTCGAGCTTGTGGCCCAGGCCGGTGATCACCGGGATCAGGACGTCCTGGGGCAGCAGCGGATCCTCCGCGGAGCGCGTGCCCACCGAGATGACGTCGGCCTGGGCGCGGCGCAGGAACACCGGCAGGCAGCGGTCGCCGTCCTCCTCACCGAGCAACAGCACCGGCTCCCGGGTCCGGGAGTGCACGACCAGCCGCAACACCCGCATCGTCCTCATCGGCGCATTCTGGCCCACCGGCGGGAGACTCCCCGGCTCGAATTGACACACTCTGCCCGTGCAGAACACCGAGCAGCTGGAGTTCGCGACCACGCTGTACCGCAAGTACAGCTCCGACCTCGCCGCCGTCATCGAGCAGCAGCGCGCGTTCCACGCGGAGAACCGCGAGCGCATGACGCCCCAGCTCGACGACATCGAGGCCGAGCTCACCTACCTCCACCTGCGGGAACTGCGGCCCGCCACGGTGATGGAGCTGGGCACGTTCCACGGCTGGTCCACCACGTGGATCCTGTCCGCCCTGCGCGACAACGGCACCGGCATGCTGCACTCGTTCGACCGGATCGACAACGTGCTGCGCAACGTCCCCGCGGCACTGGCCGCCGGACGCTGGACCTTCGTCCGCGGCGACGTCCAGAAGACCCTCGACCTCGTGCCGCCCGACGTCGACTTCCTGTTCGTCGACGCCGACCACGGCCGTCGCTTCGGCCGCTGGTACCTCGCGCACCTGTTCCCGCTGATGCGCAGCGGCACCCCCGTGAGCGTCCACGACGTCTTCCACGGGAAGGAGGCGCGGATGCTCTCCGAGGGCAAGGAGGTGGTGTCGTGGCTGGCCGAGCGCGACGTCCCGCTGTTCACCGCGGCCCGCCGGCACGCGCCGGAGACGTTCACGGCCCTCAACGAGGTGCGCGCCGAGCTGGGCATCGAGGGCGCGAGGGGCACGACGGTGAACCCGATGATCTGGTTCACCCTGCCCTGATCATCAGGGTGTCAGGCTGCGCAGGTGGCCGAGCCGGGGCAGCTGCGCAGCATCTTGACGGTCGGCGGCGCGACGACGACGCCCGGTGCCGCTCCACCGCCGGGCCACTGCACCGACACCGCCATCGACGACGAGTTGTTGTCGTAGTCGGACTCGGTGATGCTGCGGTCGGGGTTCACCGTGTTGACCACCGTGTAAGTGCCCGAGGCGACCTTGGTGAGGTCGAGCCACTGGTAGTCCACCGTGTAGTCGTAGTTGTCGCCCTGGCCGACCGAGATGCCCTCGGTGACGTCGAGAGTGGACGGCTCACGGCGCTTGCAGGTGCTCTCGGCCAGCGTCGCGGCCAGGTCCCCCTCGGGGCTGCCGTCCTTCGGCGCACCGCTGAGGCCGGCTGATCCGGGGGCGTTGTAGCGGTCCCCCAGGCAGAAGCCGTTCTTGCGGTCGGCCACCACCGTGGATCCTGTCTGCGTGCGCAGCTGGAACCGGTCGAACCCGAGCAGGTGCCAGTGCCGGTGCATGGCCGCGGGCTCGTAGTAGGTCGTGGCCGACGTGGCGTGCTGCGCCTCGGCGAACGACTGTGGAATGGGGCCGTGGGCGCCGCTCTGGAACGCCTGCCGCACCGTCATCTTCGGCGAGGAGGTGCTGTCGCGGTGGCCGTAGAGCAACAGGGGCCCGGCCCCGACGTTCTCCTCCGACGACGTGAACCGCAGCCGGACCGCCTGGATCGGCCCGGTCGTGACGCACGCGCCGTTCGGGGCGGACGCGTCGAGGACGGGGCAGACGTCCCAGTCGGTGCAGCCCATCGGGTCGCCGTCGTAGCCGGCGGCGCAGCCGATCGGAGCCTGGCGCAGGTCGGGCAGCAACGCCTGGTCGGCGGCCTGGGCCGGGGCGACCACCAGCGCGGCCAGTGTGGTGGCCGCGAGGACGACGGCGGCACCGCCGATCCACGCGAACGCTCTGCGACCCATGCCGCCCCAACGAGCGGTCCTGACCGCAGTGACGAGACGATTGCGCGGAGTAGTACCCGATCAGTCGAGCGTGAGCGGCAAACCGAACATCGGGAACAGAACGGCGGTGTCGAGGAAGGAGTTGAGACCGATGATGCGATCGCCGCGGAACTCGACGACCTGGATCGCCCACGCCTCGAAACGGCCGTCGGGCGTGCCGCGGTACTGCCCGTAACCGGGCGCACCGTTGACCGTGACGGGCAGCATCCGCGAGCCCTCGCACGCGGCGCCGGGCCCCAGCCACCACGTGCGGACGTCGACAGGACCCTGCAACCACAGTGCGTACGGCGGCATCGACAGCACGACGTCCTCGTGCAGCAGCGCGACCATCGCCTCGATGTCGTAGCGCTCGAACGCGTGGGCGTAGCGGTCGAGCAGGGACTGCTGGTCCTCGGCGACCTCGGCCGCATCGCACGCGTCGAGATCGCGCTCGGCGAGCGTTGCGCGGGCCCGCTGCAGTGCACTGTTGACCGAGGCGACCGTGGTCTCGAGCAGCGCCGCCGTCTCGGCCGCGCTCCACTGCAGCACCTCGCGCAGGATCAGCACGGCCCGCTGCCGGGCAGGCAGGTGCTGCAGCGCCGCCACGAACGCGAGCCGGATGCTCTCCTTGGCCACCGCGACCTCGGCGGGATCGCCGCCGACCGGCACGACCATCGCATCGGGCACCGGTAGCAGCCAGGTGGCCTCGCCGTGCTGCTCTCCCAGCGACTCCACCACCGGCGTGCCGGCGCCACCGAAATCCATCGGACGGGCCCGGCGGTTGCGCCCCTCGAGCTGCGTGAGGCAGACATTGGTGGCGATGCGGTAGAGCCACGACCGCAGCGACGAGCGGCCCTCGAACTTCCCGATGCTGCGCCACGCCCGGACCATCGTGTCCTGCACCGCGTCCTCGGCGTCGAAGCCGGACCCGAGCATGCGGTAGCAGTAACCGGTGAGCTCCACCCGGTACTGCTCGAGCTGCTGCTGCAGCTCGGCCTCGGACAGATCGGTGACGAGCTCGGTCATATCTCCCCCTCGGAAGTGACGTCGGTCTCCGAGACTAGAGGTGCCCACCGACAGGTTTCAGCTCCGCAGGGTCTCGCTCGGCGAGATACCGAAGCGGGACCGGTACTCCGACGCGAACCGGCCGGGATGGCCGAAGCACCATCTCGCCGCGACCGTGGCCACGGTGGCGCCGTCCCCGGCATCCGCCGCCCGCAGGTCCGCCCGCGCCCGCTCCAGCCGGACCGACCGCAGCTGGTGCAAGGGGGTGGTGTCCAGCGAGCGGCGGAAGGCCCGTTGCAGGGCCCGCGGCCCCACTCCCGCCGCCTCCGCGATCGCCGTCAGGTCGACGTCCTCCCCGGCGTGCTCGTCGATGAACGCCAGCGCCCGGCGCACCACACCGGCCGACACGGACCCGGCCCGGCCCGCCCGCTCGATGGCCGTGTGGGGGTACGTCTCGAGCGCGGTGGCGACGATGGTCCGGAACACCTGGCCCATGACGAGCGGGCTGTTCTGCGCGACGGGGCTGACCGCGACGTCGCTGGTCACGTACTGCATGAACCGCCGCCAGTGCGCCGCCTTGGCCTCGCTGACCGCCCGCGCCAGGTCGAATCCGGTGCTCACACCGGGACGGTCGTCGCCGACCAGCTCGGCCGCGGCCCGGTCGAACGCCGCCCGGTCGATGCGCACCTGCGCCATGCGGATGTCGGACCACTCGACGCCCATCGCGACGTCCGGGTCGTAGGCGAACACGTCACCGGGGCCCGCCGCGATCTCCGAGCGGCTGCATCCGATCACGAACCGGCCCGAGAGCAGGTGGCTGAACAGCAACTGGTCGTGGAGCGGCTCCCACTCGCCGTGCAGGGTCATGGAGTGCCGGCAGACGCCGACCTTGAACGGGCCGCAGTCCGCCACGCTGTGGGTGAAGCGGAAGGCCTCGGAGCGCCCGGAGAGCCGGGCCGAGTGGTCGGCGTAGGCGGAGCTGAGCCAGGAGTGGGCCTCGTCGGGGTCGGTGGTCGACACCTGGAACTGGCCGGTCGTCACGGTCTGCACGCATTCGTCCTTCTGCCCGTCCGGGGGAAGGCCCTGACCGTACGTCGTTAGGCGTCGCTGAGGAACTCCTCTTCGGCGGGGGGTCTGTCCGTCCAGCGGCACCGCCTGTCCATTTCACGAGCACGGAACGGGCGAAAGTTGTTCGCTGCAGCCTGCCCGGGATACCTATTGCCCGGGCCGGAGAGACCTCGGCTGGAGGGGGCGCGAGGTCTCTCCGGTCAGCCAGGCCTGTCCCGCTCAGCCCCGCCCCACGAACGGCATCCCGGCCGCGGCGATCGTCATCGTCGGCACGGTCACCCCCAGCGGCAGCCGGGCCATCGCCAGTACCGCGTCGGCCACGTGGGCGACGTCGAACGTCGGCTCCGGGCGGACACTGCCGTCGGCCTGCTGGGCGCCGGTGGCGATCCCGGCGGTCATCTCGGTGGCGGCGTTGCCGATGTCGATCTGCCCGCAGACGATGCCGAAGGGCCTGCCGTCCAGCGACAGCGTCTTCGTCAAGCCGGTGATCGCGTGCTTGGTGGCGGTGTAGGCGGCACTGCCCGGACGGGGCACGTGCGCGGAGATCGAACCGTTGTTGATGATCCGCCCGCCCTGCGGCCGCTGGGCCCGCATCGCACCGAACGCCGCCCGCGCGCAGAGGAACGACCCCGTCAGGTTGACGTCCACGGTGGCCCGCCACGCCGCGACGTCGATCTCGTCGACGAGCCCGGACGGACCGAAGCCGCCGGCGTTGTTGAACAGCAGGTCGACGCGGCCCCACCGCTCGTGCACGGCCGCGAACAGCGCGTCCACCGAGGCCTCGTCGGTGACGTCGGTGGGCACCACGAGCGCCGACGGGTGGCCGGCCGCGGTCTCGTCGAGAGGCTCGGGACGGCGACCCGCGAGCGCCACACGGAAACCCGCGCCGAGCAGGGCCCCGGCCACCGCGCGGCCTATGCCCGTGCCGGCCCCGGTCACCACGGCCACGTCACCCATCACGGTCCTCCCTAGAGATCGGATGTCCGGCGCAGCAGTCTTGCGCACTTCGGTCCACCACCGCTATAACTCCATCAGACATCCGATGTTTCAGCACGTCGCGTCCCTGACGGCAGTGGTGTCGTTGACCTCTGCGACGGCCGTCCGCCCAGCCCCAAGGAGATCGATGATGATTCCCGTTCCGGTGCGCCGTGCCCTCGGCGCGATCGCGGCCACGACGCTACTGGTCGGCATGGCCGCCTGCAGCAAGGACGGTTCGGCGGCGGCGCCCGCGGCGGGCGGCTCCATGTCGATCGGCGTGGACCTGCCCCGTGCCGACTCCGACTTCTGGAACGCCTACGCCCGCTACGTACCGACGAAGGCGAAGGACCTCGGCGCCACGCTCGTCGGGCCCACCAACTCCCAGAACGACGTGCAAACGTTGATCAGCAACGCCGACAGCCTCGTCACGCAGGGCGCCGGCGCGCTCGTCATCGCCCCGCAGGACACCGGCGCGATCGGCCCCACCCTCGACCAGATGGCGGCCAAGAAGATCCCCGTGGTCACGGTCGACACGCGTCCCGACTCCGGGAGCGTCTACATGGTGGTCCGCGCCGACAACCGGGCCTACGGGCAGAAGGCGTGCGAGTTCCTCGGCGCCAAGCTCGCCGGCAAGGGCAAGGTCGTGGAGTTCGAGGGCGCGCTCTCGTCGATCAACGGGCGGGACCGCTCCGAGGCGTTCGGCGACTGCATGAAGCAGAAGTTCCCGGGCATCACCGTCTTCGCCGAACCCACCGAGTGGGACGGCGGCAAGGCCCAGGCCGCCCTGGAGACCCGCCTCGCCACCGACCCCGACATCAACGGGATCTACATGCAGGCCGGCGGCGTCTACCTGGACGCCACGCTGCAGGTGCTCAAGCAGAAGAACCTCATCGTTCCGCCGGGCAACCCCAAGCACATCACGATCGTCTCCAACGACGGCATCCCGCAGGAGTTCGCGGCCATCCGCGCCGGGGAGATCGATGCGACGGTCTCCCAGCCCGCCGACGCCTACGCGCAGTACGGCATCTACTGGGCCCAGCAGGCCCTGGCCGGCGCGACGCCGAAGGAGGGGCCCACCGACCATGGCAGCACGGTCGTGAAGATCCCCAACGGCTACGAGGACCAGCTTCCCGCCCCGCTCGTCACGAAGGACAACGTGGACGACAAGACGCTCTGGGGCAACGCCATCTCATGACGACCGCACCGGTCGTCGAGGCCACCGGCGTCGCCAAGCGGTTCGGCGCCACTGTCGCGCTGGCCGACGGGCGCCTGACCGTGCAGCCGGGCGAGACCCACGCGCTGGTGGGCCGCAACGGCGCGGGCAAGTCGACGCTGGTCGGCGTGCTCACCGGGCTGTTGCGCCCCGACGCCGGGGAGGTGCGCTTCGGCGGCGGGCCCGCACCCGCGCCGGGTGACCGTGCGGCGTGGCGACGGCAGGTGGCCTGCGTCTACCAGAAGCCCTCGGTGGTGCCGGAGCTGTCGGTGGCGGAGAACCTCTTCCTGCACCGCCAGCCCCGCGGCCGGTTCGGACTGCTCTCGCCGCGGCGGCTGCGCAGCGGGGCGACCGCGCTGCTGGAGGAGTGGGTGGTGCACGTCGACCCGGACCTCCCGGCCCGGGAGCTCTCGGTGGAGCAGCGCCAGCTCGTGGAGATCGCCGGAGCCCTGTCGCTGGGCGCCCGTTTCGTCATCCTCGACGAGCCGACGGCCCAGCTGGAGGGCCGCGCGATCACCCGGCTGTTCGACCGGCTGCGCACGTTGCGGGATCAGGGCGTCACGTTCCTGTTCATCTCCCACCACCTGCCGGAGATCTACGAGATCTGCCAGCGTGTGACGGTGTTCCGCGACGCCCGCTTCGTCCTCGACGCCGACGTCGCCACGCTGGGCCGCGACGAGCTGGTGGCCGCGATGATCGGCGAGGCGCGCGGGCTCGTCGACGTCGGGGCCGACCGGCCGCAGGTTCCCGAGGACGCCGAAGCCGCCCTGGAGCTGGCCGGCGTGGCGGGGGTCGATCTCACGGTGCACCGCGGGGAGATCGTCGGCGTCGCCGGGTCCGCCGCGAGCGGCAAGCGCGAGCTCGCCGAGGCCGTGGTCGGGCTGCGGCCCCGCACCGGCACCGTGCACGCCGACGGGCGGCGGATCCGGCCCAACGACGTGCCCGCCGCGCTGCGGGCCGGGATCGGATACCTGCCCGGTGACCGCAACGCCGACGGTTTCGTCGCGGGCCTGTCGGTGGCCGAGAACGCCACCATGACCATCGCCGACCGGCTGGGCCCGGCCGGGCTCGTCCTGCCGTCCCGGCGCACCGAACGGGCCCGCACGATGATCGCCGACCTGGACGTGCACACGTCCGGGCCCGACCAGCCCGTCGGCGAGCTGTCGGGCGGCAACGCGCAGAAGGTCGTGATGGCACGCGCGCTGGCCAGCGACCCGAAGGTGCTGGTCCTGGTGCAGCCCACCGCGGGCGTGGACGTGCGCTCCAAGGAGTCGCTGCTGGGCGCGGTGGACGGCGAGACCCGCGCCGACCGCGCCGCCCTGCTGGTGTCCGACGAGCTGGACGACCTGCGGCTGTGCGACCGCGTCGTCGTGATGGCGGGCGGGCGGGTCGTGGCCGAGCACGGGCGCGGCTGGAGCGAGGCGGAGCTGGTGGCGGAGATCGAGGGCGTGGCGATGACGGGGGACAGCGAATGACCGAGACCGCGATACAGAAGCCGGGGACCCCACCCGTCAACCGGCTCAAGCTCGGCCGGCTGCGCGACCTCGCGTTGATCCCGCCGATCATCGCGCTGCTGGTGATCGGCTACCTGATCAAGCCCGACGTGTTCCTGAGCCAGTCCTACCTGGTGGACACGGTGCTCAAGTACCAGTCCGAGCTGGCGCTGGTGGTGCTGGCCGAGGCGCTCGTGCTGATCGTCGGCAAGTTCGACCTGTCACTGGAATCCGTGGTCGGCATCGCGCCCGCGGTGGCGATCTTCCTGGTCGTCGGCGACACGTCGGTGCTCGGCGCACCGTGGCCCACGTGGACCGTGCTGCCGGTCGCGATCGTGTTCGGGGCCATGGTCGGCGCGTTCAACGGGCTGCTGATCGTCCGGTTCAAGCTGTCGGCGTTCATCGTCACCCTGGCGATGCTCATCGCGCTGCGCGGGCTGCAGCTGGCCATCGTCGGCGGGGCCACGATCTCCGACCTCGCCAACCGCATCCCGGTCATCGACGACCTGGGCAGCCTGCGGTTCGCCACGATCCCGGTCTCGCTGTGGATCGTGGTCATCGCGTTCGCGGTGGGCATCGTGGTGCTGGGCTACACGCGTGTCGGCCGCTCGCTCTACGCCGTCGGCGGCAACCCCGACGCCGCCCGCGCCGCCGGGATCCGGGTGGAGCGGACCATCTGGCTGACGCTCGTGGTGGCCGGGGCGCTGGCCGCGCTCGCCGGTGTCATGCTCTCGGCCCGGCTGGGTTCGGTGGCCGCGGCGCAGGGCAACGGCATGATCTTCACGGTGTTCGCGGCGGCGGTCATCGGCGGCATCTCCCTCGACGGCGGCAAGGGCTCGCTGTTCGGCGCGCTGTGCGGCGTCGTGCTGCTCGGCCTGATCCAGAACGTGCTCACCCTCGCGCAGGTCAAGGCCGACCAGATCCAGGCCGTCAACGGCATCGTCATCCTCGTGGCCCTGCTGCTGGCCCGGCTGACCAGCGGGAAGGCCCAGGACTAGAGCCTGTCCCGTGGATCTATGCCGAGCGAGCGGCGCGTAGCCGGCTGGAGATCCACGGGACAGGCTCTGATATGTAGTGCTCCTTGTCAAGAGGACAAGGTGAAGCGGCGTCCACGACCGTCGCCGTGGACACCGCTTCGTGACCGGTGATCATGGTGGTGGCGAGCGTGTCGG
>JBBRLM010000015.1:0-119863 GCA_038231335.1 Mycobacteriales bacterium | reverse complement strand
CCCGAAATGCCGTCCGCACCACCGGTTGAAAGGGCTGCGGGGCTGGAACGTGCACCAGTACGCGGACGGGTCCATCGTGTGGATCACCCCGACCGGGCACCGATATCTCGTCGAACCACCACCACTCACCGAACCCCGCGTGCCCGTCACCGACGACGACGGCCCACCACCGTTCTGAGCGGCATCGGTGGCGCCCGCGGTCTAGCCTCCCTGGCGTGCGTACCGGACTGATCCTCACCCGCGACCAGCAGAACGTCGCGGAGACGGCCCGGTGGGCCGAGGCGGCCGGGTTCGACCACCTCGCGTCGGGGGAGCACCTGTTCTTCCACGGCGCCACGGCCAACGCGTTCGTGCTACTCGCCGCCGCCGCGGGGGCGACGGAGCGGATCCGGCTGCTCACGGCGCTGACGATCCTGCCGGTCTACCCGGCCGTGCTGGCCGCGAAGTTCGCCGCCACGCTCGACCAGGTCTCCCGCGGCCGCCTGGACCTCGGCGTCGGCATCGGCGGGGAGTATGCGCCCGAGTTCGAGGCCGTCGGCGTGCCCGTCGCCGAGCGCGGACCGCGCACCGACGAGGCCCTCGACGTCCTGGCCAGGCTGTTCGCCGGCGGGAAGGTCGAGTTCGACGGGCGGTTCACGCAGATTCCCGGCCTGGAGCTCGACCCGCTGCCTGTCCAGCGCCCGGGCCCACCGGTCTGGGTCGGCGGCCGCCAGGACGGGGCCATGCGCCGCGCGGGGCGCCACGGCGACGTCTGGATGCCGTACATGTACACGCCGGAGCGGCTCGCCACGAGTGTCGCCCACGTCACGGAGATTGCGGCGGAGCGCGGGCGCGGGCCGCTGCGCACCGCGATCTTCTGTTGGGGTGCGGTCGACACCGACCCGGCGCGGGCCCGGCGTTCCGCGATCGAGGCGGTCGGCGCCACCTACGACCAGGACTTCGAGCCGCTCGCCGACAAGTACCTCCTCACCGGCACGCCCGACCAGGTGCTGGCCCGGCTGGCCGAGTTCCGCGACGCGGGCGCCGACACGGTGATCTTCGGGCCGCCGCGCGCCGCCGAAGCGTGGGAGCGCAGCGCCCGGCTGTTCGCCGACGACGTGATACCGGCACTGCGCGACTGGTGATCGGAACACCGCAACGCCGGGCCGCCTTGACGTGTTCATGACTTCCATCGCGATCATCGGGGCAGGAGCGGGACTCGGAGCGGCCGTCGCACGGCGGTTCGGGGCGGAGGGCTTCACGGTCGGCCTGATCTCCCGCAACCAGGAACGCCTCGACGCCCTGGCCGAGGAGCTGGCGAAGGACGGCGTGCGGGCGCAGGGGTTCACCGCCGACGTCCGCGACCCGGCGTCGCTCGCAGCCGCGCTCGAGCGGGTGACCGAGACGCTCGGCACGATCGAGGTGCTGCAGTACAGCCCGTTGCCGCAGAAGGACTTCATGCGCCCGGTGCTGGAGACGACGCCCGCCGACCTGGTCGGCCCGGTCGAGTTCTCGATCTACGGATCGGTCGCCGCGGTACACCAGGTGCTGCCGGGCATGCGCTTCCTGGGGAAGGGGCGCGGGACGGTGCTGTTCGTCAACGGCGGTTCGGCGGTCACCCCCGGCCGGAATGTCACCGGCACGTCCGTCGCCTTCGCCGGCCAGGCCGCCTACGCGCAGCTGCTGCACGAGGTGCTGGGGGAGGAGGGCATCCAGGTGTCGCAGCTGATCATCCCCGGGCAGATCATCGCGGGCGACGACGGGAAGGACCCCGACGTCCTCGCCGGACACCTGTGGGACCTGCATGTGCAGCGCGACCGGTTCCGGTTCGTCGTCGGCGCCTGAGCGGGTCCCCACCTGATCGGGCCCCAACCTGATCGGACACTGTTCGCACTCCGGACACCTCGGGTTGTCGATGTCGTGGGCCGCCCGCCACGGGGTGCGGCTCCGATGAGCCCGGGCCCACTCGTCGTCAGGTCCTCGCCGGTTTGGCCGCCGCTGCCCCGTTCACCGGCGCCGGCGGAACCGAAGCCCTCGGAACCGGAGCACTCGCCGCTCCCGGTCGCCGTCCGCTCGTGATCGGTCACCGAGGGGCGTCGGGCTACCGCCCGGAGCACGCACTGGCCTCCTACGAGCTGGCCGCGTGGATGGGCGCGGACTTCGTCGAGCCCGACCTCGTCGCGACGAAGGACGGCGTGCTGGTGTGCCGGCACGAGCCCGAGATCGGTGGCACCACCGACGTCGGGCAGCGCCCGGAGTTCGGCTCGCGCAAGACCACCAAGCAGCTCGACGGCGCGAGACCAAGCACCCCCCGTTCTTCCGGACCCTCGGCCTGCCGCTGGAGCAGCGGCTCCTCGACGTGCTGGAACGCAACAAGCTCAACAAGTCGGGCGCGCCGGTGTTCGTGCAGTCGTTCGAGGTGGGCAACCTCAAGCAGCTGCGCATCCTCGGCCTGAAGACCAACGCGGTGCAGTTGCTCTCGTCCACCGGTTCGCCCTACGACACCGTCGCGGCCGGCAAGGGGCCCACCTAGGCCGAGCTGATCACCCCGCGGGACTGAAGGGCATGGCGACCTACGCGCAGGGCACCGGCCCGGACAAGGCCATGGTCATCCCGCTGGCGGCCGACAAGAACCACCTCACTCGTGCGCGACGCCCACGCCGCCGGCCTGCTCGTGCACCCCTACACGTTCCGCGCGGAGAACACGTTCCTGCCCGCGGACTACAAGCGCGGCACGGTGGACCCGGACTACGGACGCGCCATCGACGAGCGGGTGACTTTCCTGAGGGCGGGCCTCGACGGCCTGTTCACCGACCAGACGGACGTGGGCGTCCTGGCCCGCGCGGCGTTCCTGGCCGGGTAGGAGTTCAGGCGTCGTCGACGATCCGCTGGAGTGTCCGCCGCCCCATGGCGCTCATCGGCGGGTTGGTCTCGGCGTAGTACCAGGCGACCCCCATCGCCTGTTCGAAGGCCCATGCCCTGCTGCGCTCCCATTCCAGGTCGTCGCAGCCCAGGTCGGCCCGGAAGACGGCCCGGGGGCCATGGTCGAGCAGGTGCCATCCGGCGATCACGTCGAGCGCGGGGTCGGCCGGTGCGAAGCCTCCGCCGTCGATGATGCCGGCAAGCCTGCCGTCCGCGACGAGGACGTTGGCCGGGACGAGGTCGCCGTGTGTCATCACGTCCGGACCGCGGCGCGGGAGGTCGCGGAACTCGCCCCACAACGTGCGCAACGTCGGGACGTCGAGCAGGCCCGCGCTGTTGCGGAGGCAGGTCCCGACCCAACTGTCGTGCGTCCGGAGGTCACCGCCGCGGTTCTCACCCGCGAACCGGCGACCACCGGTGTCGACCGCGCGGAGGGTGGCGACGAGGGCGGCCAGGTCGTGGGCGAGGGCGACCGATCCGCCGTCGTCGGTCGCGGTCGCGCCGGGGACCCATGTCTGCACGGCCCACGGCAGCGGGTACCCCGGCCCTGGTTCGCCGAGGGCGACGGGGACCGGAACCGGCACGGGGGAGCGCCTCGCGAGAAGGCCCGCCGCGTCCGCCTCCCGGCGCAGGGTCGCGCGCATCTCGCCGGGATCGGCTGGGCGCAGGGGAAGGCGCGCGGCCAGGCCGTCGCCGATCCGGAAGATCCGGTTGACGGTGCCGCCGGACACGATGCGCCGGACAGCCAGGCCACCCCACTGCGGGAACTGCGTCGCGATCAGCGTCCGGACCACGTCGTCGGAGACGGCCATCTCGTCCGCGTGCACGGCGCCGACGTTATCGACGGGCCACAGCCGGCGCTCGGCGATTGACCCCTCCCCGCCCGGCGGCTAGCCTGCTGCACAACTGGTATATCAGTTGTGTCGGAGGTCATCGCGTGGAACAGCCGCCGGAGCACCCTGCCTTCCTGTGGCGGACGCCGGACCCGAAACCCTCCTACGACGTGGTGATCGTCGGCGGGGGAGGGCACGGGCTGGCCACTGCCCACTACCTGGCGAAGAACCATGGCATCACCAGCGTCGCGGTGCTGGAGAAGGGCTGGCTCGCGGGCGGCAACATGGCCCGCAACACGACGCTGATCCGCTCGAACTACCTCTGGGACGAGAGCTCGGCGATCTACGAGCACTCCCTCAAACTGTGGGAGGGGCTCGAGGACGACCTCGGCTACCCGATCCTGTTCAGCCAGCGCGGCGTGCTCAACCTCGCCCACACCGAGCAGGACGTGCGCGACAGCGTCCGGCGCGTGGAGGCCAACAAGCTCAACGGCGTGGACGCCGAGTGGCTCGGTCCGGACGAGGTCGCCAAGATCTGCCCGATCGTCAACGTCTCGGCCGACATCCGCTACCCCGTCCACGGCGCCACCTACCAGCCGCGCGCCGGCATCGCGAAGCACGACTACGTGGCCTGGGGGCTGGCGCGGCGCGCCGACGAGGCCGGGATCGACCTCATCCAGGACTGCGAGGTCACCGGGTTCACCACCGACGGCGACCGGGTGACCGGCGTCCGCACCACGCGCGGCGACATCTCATGCGGCACCGTCGCCCTCTGCGCCGCCGGGCACACCTCCACCCTGACCGACATGCTCGGTATCGGAGTGCCGATCCAGAGCCACCCGTTGCAGGCGCTGGTGTCCGAGCTGCTGGAGCCCGTGCACCCGACGATCGTCATGTCCAACGCCGTGCATGTCTACGTGTCGCAGGCGCACAAGGGCGAGCTGGTGATGGGCGCCGGTGTCGACTCCTACAACGGCTACGGCCAGCGCGGCGCGTTCCACATCATCGAGCGGCAGATGGCCGCGGCGGTGGAGCTGTTCCCGGTGTTCGCCCGCGCGCACCTGCTGCGCACATGGGCCGGGATCGTCGACGTCACGCCCGACGCGTCGCCCGTCGTGGGCCGCACGCCCTACGAGAACGTCTACCTCAACTGCGGCTGGGGCACCGGCGGGTTCAAGGCGACGCCGGGTGTCGGCTGGTGCCTGGCCGACACGATCGCGAACGGCGAGCCGCACCCGTACGTCGCCCCGTTCGGGCTGGACCGTTTCGTCACCGGCGCGCTCGTGGACGAGCACGGCGCCGCCGCCGTGGCGCACTGATCCACATCTACTGGGGGGAGATCCCATGCAACTGATCGAGTGTCCCTGGTGCGGCCCCCGCGAGGAGGTCGAGTTCCACTACGGCGGACAGGCAGGCGTCGCCTACCCCGACGAGCCCGCGGCACTGTCCGACGAGGACTGGGCCCGCTACGTGTTCTTCCGCGCCAACCCCAAGGGCTCCTTCCGCGAGCGGTGGAGCCACAACGCCGGCTGCCGGCGCTGGTTCACCGCCGTCCGCGACACGGCGACCTACCGGTTCGCGCGATGAGGCTCCCCACCGGTGGTCGCATCGACCGCTCCGTCACGCTGCACTTCACCTTCGACGGGGTCGGCTACACCGGCCATCCCGGCGACACCCTCGCCTCCGCTCTGCTGGCCAACGGCGTGCACCGGACCGGGACGAGCGTCAACCTCGGCCGCCCGCGCGGCATCGTCGCGGCGTGGAGCGACGACCCGGCCGGCCTCGTGCAGGTCGAGGAGCCGTTCCCGGAGCCGATGCTGCTGGCCACCACGATCGAGCTGACGGACGGGCTCGTCGCGCGGGGGATCCCCGGCCGCGGCCGCCTGGCCGACGTGCCCGACACCGCCCGCTACGACCGCCGTCATGCCCACTGCGACGTGCTGGTGGTCGGGGCCGGACCCGCGGGGCTCGATGCCGCGCGGGAAGCCGCCGATCGCGGGCTGCGCGTGGTGCTGGTCGACGACCGCTCCGAGCCCGGGGGCTCCCGGCCCACCGGCGACGAGACCCTGGTCCCGGGCATCCTGCATCTCCAGCGCACCACCGCCTTCGGCCTCTACGACGACGGTTTCGTGCTCGCGCTGGAACGCCGCAACGGCACCCCCCACCAGTCCCGCCAGCGCGTCCACCGGATCCGCGCGAAGCACGTGGTCGTCGCGACCGGCGCCCACGAGCGGCCGATCGTGTTCGAGGACAACGACCGCCCGGGGATCATGCTCGCCGGCGCCGCCCGCGAGATGCTCCACCGCTACGGCGTGCTCGCCGGGCAGCGGATCGTGGTCTTCACCAGCGACGACGCCGCCTACGAGGCCGCGGCAGACCTCGCCGCCGCAGGCGCGGCGGTGACCCTGCTCGACGCCCGGGAGACCGCCCCGGCGATCCCCGGCGTCGAGGTCAGGGCGGGCACCATGGTCGTCGGGAGCGAGGGCGTCGAGCGCGTCACCCACGCCGTCCTCTCCGACGGCGAGCGCCTCCCGTGCGACCTGCTTCTCGTCAGCGGCGGCTGGAATCCCACGGCGCACCTGTTCAGCCACGGCCGCGGCGACCTCCGCTACGACGACGCCCTCGGTGCGTTCGTGCCGGGGGAGCCGCTCGACGGCGTCACGGTCGTCGGCGCGGCGGTGGGGCCTCCGGCCCCGAACCGGCTCGTGCTCTGGCGCACCCCGGGCGATCCCGCGAAGCAGTTCGTCGACATCGCCCGCGACGCCACCGTCGCCGACATCGCCCGCTCCGTCGGCGCCGGGATGCGCTCGGTGGAGCACATCAAGCGCTACACCACCATCGGCACCGCCCACGACCAGGGCAAGACCTCCGGCGTCGTCGCCACAGGGGTGGCGGCCGAACTGCTGGGCGTGCCCGTCGCATCGCTGGGCACCACCACGTTCCGCCCGCCGTACACGCCCGTCGCGTTCGCGGCGCTGGCCGGACGTGACCGCGGCACGCTGTTCGACCCCGAGCGGACGACGGCCCTGCACCCCTGGCACGTCGGGGCCGGGGCGGTGTTCGAGGACGTCGGCCAGTGGAAGCGGCCGCGGTACTACCCGCGGACGGGGGAGTCGATGGACGCCTCAGTGCTGCGCGAGTGCGCGGCCGTCCGTACGAGCGTCGGCATCCTCGACGGTTCCACGCTCGGCAAGATCGACGTCCAGGGCCCCGACGCCGACGTACTGCTGGATCGCCTGTACACCAACATGATCAGCAACCTGGCCGTCGGTCGCGCACGCTACGGCGTGATGTGCGGCGCCGATGGCATGGTCATCGACGACGGCACCGTGCTGCGCATCGCCGACGACCGCTTCCTCGTGGTCACCACGACCGGCGGCGCCGCGAAGATCCTCGACTGGATGGAGGAGTGGCACCAGACCGAGTGGCCCGACCTGCGCGTGCACCTCGCGTCGGTCACCGAGCAGTGGGCGGTGTTCCCGGTGGTGGGCCCCCGCTCCCGTGACGTGGTGGGCGCAGTGTTCCCGGACCTCGACGTCTCGGCCGAGGCGTTCCCGTTCATGGCGTGGCGCGACACCGTGCTGGACGGAGTGCCCGTGCGGGTGGCGCGGATCAGCTTCTCCGGCGAGCTGGCGTTCGAGGTCAACGTCAGCTCCTGGTACGCCGACGTCGTCTGGCGGCGGCTGCTCGCGGCCGGGGCGCCGTTCGGGATCACGCCCTACGGCACCGAGACGATGCACGTGCTGCGCGCCGAGAAGGGCTACCCGATCATCGGGCAGGACACCGACGGCACCGTCACCCCGCACGACCTCGGCCTCGCCTGGGCGGTGTCGAAGAAGAAGGTCGACTTCGTCGGGAAGCGCTCGTTCGCCCGGCCGTCGAACCTCGACCCGCTGCGCAAGCAGCTCGTCGGGCTGCTCCCGGTGGACGCGACCACGAAGCTGCCCGAGGGGTCCCAGATCGTCGAGGGCGCGGTCCTACCTCCGCCGCCCGTGCCGATGCTCGGGCATGTCACCTCCAGCTACCACAGCGCCGAGCTCGGCCGGCCGTTCGCGTTGGCCCTGATGAAGGCGGGTCGCGCCCGTATCGGCGACGTCGTGCACGTGCCGGTCGACGGGACGCTGGTACCCGTCGAGGTCGCCGGATCCGTGCTCGTGGACCCGGAAGGAACCCGCCGCGATGGCTGACACCCTGAGTCCCGTTCACCCGCTGCAGGTGTGGGCGGAGGCGTTCGCCGCCCTGCCTGACGGTCTGGAGATCAGCGCCGAGCCGCTGGTCGCCACCAGTGATGTCCGAGGCGGACGCCCCGGCTACCCGACGGTCCCCAACACCTGGGCTGCCACACCGCACGGCCGGATCGTCTGGCTCGGGCCGGACGAGTGGCTGGTGAGCAGCGACGCGCACGCCCCGCATGAGCTGGAGGTGGAGCTGCGGGCCGGTGGACCAGCCGTGGACGTCTCCGCCCAGCGCACCGAGTTGCGGCTGACCGGGCCGCTGGTGCGCGAGCTGCTGGCCCTGGGCTGCTCGCTCGACCTCCACTCCTCGGTGTTCCCGCCCGGCACCTGCGCGCAGACCACCGTCGGTCAGGTCGGTGTCGTGCTGATCGCGGCTGACGACTCCTTCCACCTCCTCGTCCGGCCCTCGTTCGCCGGCCACCTCGCCGCCTGGCTGCTCGACGCGGCCATCGAGTTCACCCCGGAGCTCGTCCTGATCCCCCCAGCCACCATCACGGCACCGGTCCCAGCCGCGACCCCGGATTCGGAGAACTCGGTGTTGCTCTCGCCGGCCACCATCACGGCACCGGTCCCAGCCGCGACACCAGACTCGGAGAACTCGGTGTTGCTCTCGCCGGCCACCATCACGGCACCGGCCCCAGCCGCGACACCAGACTCGGAGAACTCGGCATGACTCCACGCGTCGTCATCATCGGAGCCGGGATCGTCGGCACCAACCTCGCCGACGAGCTCACCGCCCGCGGCTGGGACCGGGTCACCGTCCTCGACCAGGGCCCGCTGCCACTCACCGGCGGCTCCAGCTCGCACGCGCCGGGGCTGGTGTTCCAGACCAACCCGTCGAAGACGATGGCTGAGTTCGCCCGCTACACCGTCGAGAAGTTCCTGGACCTCGACGTCGACGGCGCGTGGTGCTTCAACCAGGTGGGCGGCCTGGAGGTGGCCACGACGCCGGAGCGGCTCGCCGACCTGCACCGACGCCAGGGCTGGGCCACCTCCTGGGGGGTCACCGGTGAGGTGATCTCCCAGGAGGAGTGCGTGCGGCTGCACCCGCTGCTCGATCCCGAGCAGATCCTGGGCGGCCTGCACACGCCCACCGACGGCCTGGCCAAGGCCGCCCGAGCCGTCGTGGCGCTGGCCCGGCGAGCCGAGGCCCGGGGCGCCGTGTTCCAGGGCTCGACGCGCGTCACCGGTGTCGCGCAGAGAGGCGGCCGGGTGACCGGCGTGCAGACGAACCAGGGCGACGTCCCCGCCGACATCGTCGTCTCGTGCGCCGGGTTCTGGGGTCCCGCGGTGGGCGCGATGGTCGGGATGGCCGTGCCGCTGCTGCCGCTGGCCCACCAGTACGTGCGCACCGGGCAGGTCGCCGAGCTGGCCGGCGGTGCCGACGAGCGAGTCGAGGCACGACTGCCGATCCTGCGCCACCAGAACCAGGACCTCTACTACCGCGAGCACGCCGACCGGCTCGGCATCGGCTCGTACTCCCACCGGCCCATGCCCGTCTCCCTGTCGGGCCTGGATGAGGACGGCGAGATCACCGCCGCGGCCATGCCGTCGATGCTCCCGTTCACCGAGGAGGACTTCGCGCCGGCCTGGGAGCAGAGCCAGGTGCTCCTGCCGTCGCTGCGCACCGCGAAGATCGACGTCGGCTTCAACGGCGTCTTCTCCTTCACCCCCGACGGCGGCCCGCTGATCGGCGAGTCGCCCGACGTGGCCGGGTTCTGGATCGCCGAGGCCGTGTGGGTCACGCACTCCGCCGGGGTCGCCCGCGCCGTCGCGCAACTGCTGGTGGACGGGCGCAGCGAGACCGACCTGCACGGCTGCGACGTGCACCGCTTCGAGGAGGTGCAGCTCGCGCCCGGCTACATCAGCGAGACCTCGCAGCAGAACTTCGTCGAGGTCTACGACATCCTGCACCCGCTCGACCCCAAGCTCTCCCCCCGCGACCTGCGCGTCAGCCCGTTCCACGCGCGGCAGCAGGAGCTCGGCGCGGTCTTCCTGGAGGCCGCGGGCTGGGAGCGGCCGCACTGGTACGAGGCCAACGCGCCGCTGGTGGACCTGCTGCCCGACGCGTGGCGGCCCCCGGCCCGCGACGCGTGGTCGGCGAAGTTCCACTCGCCGATCGCCGCCGCCGAGGCCTGGCGCACCCGCGAGGGCGTCGCGATGTACGACATGACGTCGCTCAAGCGCCTGGCGATCACCGGCCCGGGCGCGCTCGCCCTGCTCGACCGGCTCACGGCCGGGAAGATGGACAAGTCGGTGGGCTCGGTGACCTACACCCTCGCCCTCGACGACGCCGGCGGCATCCGCAGCGACCTCACCGTCGCCCGCCTCGGGCGCGACCGGTTCCAGGTCGGCGCCAACGGCAACCTGGACCTGGACTACTTCCAGCGCCTGGCCGGCAGTGACATCCAGGGCGGGGACGTCCAGGTCCGTGACAGCACCGGGGGCACCTGCTGCATCGGCGTCTGGGGTCCGCTCGCGCGTGACCTCGTCCAGCCGCTGAGCAGCGACGACTTCTCGAACGAGGGCCTCAAGTACTTCCGCGGCCGCTCCGCCCACATCGGCGGGGTACCGGTCACGGCGCTGCGACTGTCCTACGTCGGCGAGCTGGGCTGGGAGATCTACACCAGTGCCGAGTACGGGCAACGGCTCTGGGACGTGCTGTGGGCGGCCGGGCAGCCGCTCGGCGTGATCGCGGCCGGGCGCGCCGCGTTCAACAGCCTGCGCATGGAGAAGGGCTACCGCTCGTGGGGCCACGACATGACCACCGAGCACAACCCCTACGAGGCCGGGCTCGGCTTCGCGGTGCGGCCGGGGGAGTACGCGGGCAGCGCGGCCCTGGAAGGGATCTCGGACGAGACGGTGACGCGCCGGTTGCGCACCCTCACGGTCGACGACGGCACGTCCGTGGTGCTCGGCCACGAGCCGGTCTTCCTCGACGGCGCGCCCGCGGGCTACGTCACCAGCGCGGCGTTCGGGCACACGGTGGGCCGCCCGATCGCCTACGCCTGGCTACCGGTGTCGGCGGTGCCCGGCACCCCGGTGGAGATCGCCTATTTCGACCGGAGTATTGCGGCCACTGTCGCCCCCGACGTGCTGGTGGACCCCGAGATGGCCCGCATCCGCCGCTGATCAGTAGGGGAGTGCCGGCCGCGGCCGGTCCGGTCCGTCATCGGTCACCCCGGCACCGCCTTCCGGCCGTGATCATCGTTTCGGGACGCAAGGCAGGGCCGACCACGGCTCGCGGTCCCGAGCCGATGATCACGGTGCCGCCCGGGCTGGCCCTGCCGTGATCACCGTTGGGGACGCGGTGCCGTCCGCGGGAGGTTTTCGCCCATCCAGCGCCCCCACGTCTGCTGATCATGGCCAGGGCGGAAGGGGCCGACGCCCTCCGTCGTGCTGCGGTCGGGGTCCCGAACCATCGATCACGGACGCTGGTCGCATGTCGGTGACTCGCCATGATCGACGTCGGCCGCACCTCAGAGCCCTGGGCGCGCCGCTGGGGTCGCCATCCGGCCGTGATCACCACTTCGGGACGCAAAGCCGTCCGCGCCACGGCTCGCAGTCCCCAGTCGATGATCACGCCGGCGCCCCGGCCCGTGATCATCGGCTGGGGGACCGGGAACGGTGCCGGATCCGGCTGGGGGGTCCCGCAACGGTGATCATGGCCTACAGCAGTGCGCGGATGGCCTGCTCGAACCCGACGACGTGGTCGCGGGAGAGCCGTTCGGCCGTCGCGGCGTCGCCCGCGGCGACCGCCCGCAGCAGGCCCGCGTGCTCGCCGACGTGCTTGTCGAAGTCGGGCATCCGGTCGAGGAACAGGCAGAAGATGCGGGTGGCCAGGTTGTCGTAGCGCACCAGGGTGTCGGCGAGGTGGGGGTTGCCGGAGGCGAGGTAGATCGTGCGGTGCACGCGCAGGTCCCAGCGCATCAGCTCGGTGCGCCCCATGCCCCGGACGTCGAGGGTCTCGGTGCGGTCGGCCAGTTCGGCGAGCTCCGCGCGCACCACCCCGGAAGCACCTTCCGCCGCCCGCCGCGCGGCCAGGGGTTCGAGCTGCACGCGGATGTCGGAGATGTGGGCCAGGTCGGTGATGTCCACACCGGTCGCGAACGTGCCGCGCCGCGGGTAGGAGACCACCAGCCGGTCGCTCTCCAGCCGCTTGAGCGCCTCGCGGACCGGCGTGCGTCCGATCCCCAGCGACGCCACGAGCGCGACGTCGTCGATGGCGGCCAGCGGCGGGATGTCGAGCATGATCAACTGGTCCTGGATCGCCGTGTACGCCTGCTCGGCCAGGGAGGTCGGGGGGGCGAGATCGGTGGTCACACCCCACATCCTATGTGCCATCCCATAGATATATGAGTCAGCGACCCAGGAACTGGGCCGGTCTCTTCTCTACGAACGCCGCCCGGCCCTCGGCGTAGTCGTGGGTGGCGCCGTTCTCCTGCTGCAGGGTGGCCTCCAGTTCGAGCTGGTCGGCCAGATGTCGTTGCGCCGCAGCGTGCAGCGCCCGCTTCGCCCCCGCCAGTGCCACCGTGGGCCCGGCCGCGAGGCGCTCGGCCAACGCGCGGGCCGCGGCGGGCAGCTCCCCGGCCGGGTGCACGGAGTTGATCAGCCCCCAGTCGAGTGCCGTGGACGCAGGCAGCTTCTCCCCGAGCATGCACAGCTGCGCGGCGCGGGCCAGTCCGACGCGCTCGGCCAGGAACGCCGTGGCGCCCGCGTCCGGCATCACCCCGATCCGAACGAACGCCAGCAGCAGGTAGGCGTCGTCGGCGGCGATCACGAGGTCGCACGCCAGCGCCAGCGACACCCCCAACCCCGCGCACGCCCCGTGCACGGCGGCGACGCACGGTTTCGGGGCTGCTCGCAGCGCGAGGATGATCGGGTTGTAGATCTCCCGCAGCCGCGAGGAGAGGTCGGGGACGCCGTCGGGGGTGAGCTCACGGGCGTCCTTGACGTCGGCGCCCGCGCAGAACGCCCGCCCCGCCCCGGTCACGAGGATGACCCGCACCGCGTCGTCGGCCGACGCCGTGCGCACCGCGTCCAGCAGCTCGCGCGCCATCGCCGGGGTCCAGGCGTTCAGGGCTTCGGGTCGGTGCAGCTCGATGTGGCCGGCGACGGTGTACCTGATGTCCGGCACTGGGTCCTCCTTGACAGACGTCGACCGGAGTTTAGTCTGTTTTCAAATTGGCGTCTCTGGTCGGCGCGCACCGGCGGCCAGGCCAACGTGACGATCATCGAGAGGCTGCAGATGTTTCCCGGAACCCACGCTGCGCAGACCCCCGACAAGCCCGCCGCCGTCCTCGTCGAGACCGGTGAGACGCTCACCTACGGCGAGCTGGAGGAGCGCTCCGTCCGCCTCGCGCACGTCCTGTACGACGCGGGCCTGCGTCCCGGTGATGTCGTCGCGCTGCTGACCGAGAACAACCTGCACGCGTTCGAGGTCTACTGGGCGGCGCTGCGTTCAGGGCTCTACATCACCGCGGTCAACCACCACCTCGCGCCCGCTGAGGTCGGCTACATCGTCGACGACTCCGGCGCGAAGGCCCTGATCGTCTCCGCGGGCAAGGCGGAGCTCGCCGTACAGGTCGAGGGCGCCGGAGCGGGGCTGAAGCTGGCCTTCGACGGGCCGGTCGACGGCTACGGCTCCTACGACGACGCGCTGGCCGCGGCGTCCGACGTGCCGTTCGACGACCAGCCCTACGGCGCCACGATGCTGTATTCGTCGGGTACCACCGGCCGGCCCAAGGGTGTGCGGCCCACGCTGTCCGGGGCGCAGGTCGACGACCCGGCCGACTCGCTCGTCGGGCTGGCGGGCCAGTTCTTCGGCGTGAACGCCGACTCCGTCTACCTCAGCCCGGCCCCGATCTACCACGCGGCGCCGCTGCGCTGGAGCGGCGCCGTCCAGGCCCACGGTGGCACGGTCGTCATGATGCGGAGGTTCGACGCCGAGACGGCCCTGCACACGATCCAGGAGCGGTCCGTGACCCACGGGCAGTTCGTGCCCACCATGTTCGTGCGCATGCTGCAGCTGCCCGACGAGGTCCGCGCCCGCTACGACGTCTGCAGCCTGAAGGTGGCCATCCACGCGGCGGCGCCGTGCCCGGTCGAGGTCAAGCAGAAGATGATCGACTGGTGGGGTCCGATCCTCGTCGAGTACTACGCCGGCACCGAGGGCAACGGCATGACGATGATCGATTCCAAGACCTGGCTGACGAAGCCGGGATCGGTCGGCCGCGCGGTCATGGGCACCGTCCGGATCTGCGACGACGCCGGTGCCCTGCTGGCCGCGGGCGAGGTCGGCACCGTGTTCTACGAGCGCGAGACCGTGCCGTTCGTCTACCACAACGACCCCGAGAAGACCGCGGCCGCGCAGCATCCCGAGCACCCGAACTGGGCCAGCCTCGGCGACGTCGGCTACCTCGACGGGGACGGTTTCCTGTTCCTCACCGACCGCAAGTCCTTCATGATCATCTCCGGCGGGGTGAACATCTACCCGCAGGAGACCGAGAACGTCCTCGCGCTGCACCCGGCCATCCACGACGTGGCCGTGATCGGCCTGCCCGATCCCGAGATGGGGGAGTCGGTGGCCGCGTTCGTGCAGCTCGCCACCGGGGTGGCCCCCAGCGACCAGCTCGGCGAGGAGATCATCGCCTTCGTGAAGTCGAAGATCGCCTCCTACAAGGCGCCCCGCAGTGTGCGGTTCGTCGACGCGCTGCCCCGGACCGAGACCGGGAAGCTCGTCAAGGGGGAGCTCAGGAAGCAGTACGCGTGATCGCGCGGGCGATCTCGCCCCAGCGGGCGGCGGCCTTCGGGTCGGCGTCGATGGTCTCCTCGGCCAGGTACGTGACGAGCCGGGCGGCGACGCCCTCGTAGCGGCTGGTCAGGATGCCGGGCACGTCGTCCCAACGCCCGACCACCGCGAACTGCTCCACGATGTCGTCGGTGATCGCGTCGCGCATCCCGTCGAGGTCGCCGGCCTTGAGCAGGTCGTTGAGGCGGGCGGACAGGCCGGTGAAGCCCAGGTCGTCGAACTGGAAGCTGTAGTTCTTCGTGGAGCCGTAGAACGCGATCTGCTCCTTGGCGCGTCGCAGCAGCGGTTCCCGTTCGGCCGCGGTGTCCCCTGCCACGACGAACACCGGCACGATCAGGTCGACGTCCTCCACCTGACGACCGGCCCGCGCGCAGCCCTCGGCGACGGCGGGGCGCAGCCGCTCGGTGAGGTAGTGCACCGAGTGCAGCGGGTGCACGTGGATGCCGTCGGCCACCTCGCCGGCCATCCGGCACATCCAGTCGCCCACCGCGGAGACGTCGATCTTGATGTCGGGGAACTCGTGCGCCGGTGGCATCCATGCGGCCGGCAGCAGGGAGAGGTCGTAGAACTCGCCCTTGTGTGCGAGCTTGCCGCGGCCGGCGAAGGCGTCGAAGCAGGCACGGACGGCGAGCACGTAGTCGCGCAGCCGCGGGCCGGGGTGCTCGAACTCCGCGGAGTACCGGCGCTCGACGTGCGCCCGGACCTGCGTGCCCAGACCGAGCCGGAAGCGGCCGCGGGTGTTGCCGGCCAGCTCCCAGGCGATCGCGGCGCTGACCATCGGGCTGCGCGGGAACGCCACCGCGATGCCGGTGGAGAACTCCAGCTCGGGAGCGGCCATGGCCGCGGCGGCCAGGGACATCCACGGCGTCTGGCTCGTCTCGGTGAAGACCATGCCGGAGAGCCCGGCATCGCCGACCGTGCGCGCGATGCCGGCGGAGTGGGCCCACGACGAGGGGCCCTTCATCATGTCGAACTTCATACGGGGGATTCTTCCAGTTCTGTGCGCAGGATGAACTTCTGAACCTTGCCCGAGGCCGTGTGCGGCAGCTCGTCGCGGAAGATCCACCGCACCGGAACCTTGAACGGCGTGAGCCGGGCCAGGCAGTGGTCGGTGAGCTGCTGCTCCAGGTCGGGACCGGCGGGCTCGTGCGTGGTGACGACGGCGGCCACGATCTCACCCCACGTCTCGTCGGACAGCCCGATCACGGCCGACTCGGCGACGGCGGGGTGCGCGGCCAGCGCGATCTCGATCTCCGCCGGCGAGATGTTCTCCCCGCCCCGGATGATCAGCTCCTTGAGCCGGCCCGACAGCGTGATGAGGCCGCGGGCGTCCATCGAGCCCAGGTCGCCGGTGTGCAGCCAGCCTTCGGCGTCGACGGTGGTGGCGGTGGCCTCCGGGTCGTCGAAGTAGCTGATCATCTGGTTGTAGCCCCGCGCGCACACCTCGCCGCGCACGCCGAGTGGCTGTACCTCGCCGGTGACGGGATCGACGATGCGCGCGCCGGTGTGCGGCAAGGGTCGGCCGACGCTGGTGACGAGGTCCTCGCGGGTGTCGGAGCGCCGCGTCAGGCACAGGACGGGGGAGAGCTCGGTCTGCCCGTACAGGTTGTGCACGGACGCGCCGAACGTCTGCTCGACGGCCTCGATCATGCTGCCCGGCACGGTGGACGCCCCGACGAGCACGGTGGCGAGCTGCGGCACCGGGCCCCCGGACGCGCGGGCGGCCTGCAGGACGGCGCCGAGCACGGTGGGCACGCTGAACAGCACGGAAGCGCCGTGCTCGGTCATGGCCCGCAGGACCGCCGCGGGGTCGAACTTCTCGATCAGCACCATGGTGCCGCCCAGGAACGCGGGCCCGAGGTGGGAGATCACGCAGCCCGCGGTGTGGAAGCTCGGCAGCGGCGCGATGGCCACCGCGCCGGGCTCGACCTCGGCCGTGAGCATCGTCAGCCGCGCGTTGTTCACCAGCGACCGGTGCGACAAGAGCACGGCCTTGGGGTGGCCGGTGGTGCCCGAGGTGAACTGGATCATCGCGGGTGACTCCGGGGAGCTGAGCTCCTCCGGCTGCACCGGGCTGCCGTAGAGCCGCCCGACGTCCGACAGGCTGATCACCTCGAGGAGGTCCGGGATCTTCGGGGCCACCTCGGCGACCACCGCGGCCATGTCGTAGGTGCGCGCGCTGTCGGCGTGGATCAGCACCGAGGCCTGCGACAGCCGCAGGCAGTACTCCAGCTCGGCCGGGCGCAGCGCCGGGTTGAGGGCCACGAGGGTGACGCCCGCGAGTGCCGCCGCGTACTGCACGATCGGCCACTCGGCCACGTTCGGCGCCCACAGCGCCACGTGGTCACCGGGCTCGGCCACCGACAGCAGGCTTCCGGCCGTGTGGCGGGCCGCGGCCAGCAGCTCGGCGTAGGTCCAGCGGCGCTCCTCGCCGGCGTGGGTGGTGCCGACGAGTGCGACCACGTCGGGGTGCCGGGCCGTCTGCTCGACCAGCAGGCCGCCGACGGTGCCCTCCACCAGCGGCACGTCGGTCTCGGGCAGCCATTCCGACCGCGGTGTCGTCATGGGGCTCCCTAGTACGAGCGCGGCAGGCCCAGGCTGGACTGCGCCACGAAGTTGAGCACCATCTCACGGCTGACGGGTGCCGTCTTGAGCATCCGGGCGACGAACCACAGGTCGGCCAGCCCGTACTCCAGGGCGAGGCCGTTGCCGCCGTGGGTCTGCATGGCCTGGTCCAGCGCCTTCAGCGACGCGTCGGCGGCGGCGAACTTCGCGATGTTGGACGCCTCGGCCGCGTCGGCGCCCGCGTCGAAGAGCTCGGCAGCGCGGAAGGCCATCAGCCGGGAGAGCTGCACCCCGATGTAGGACTCGGCCAGCGGGTGGGCCACGCCCTGGTGCGCGCCGATGGGGGTGTTCCAGACCTGGCGCTCGTTGGCGTAGCGGGTGGCCTTGGCCAGCGCGTAGCGGGCGATGCCGTTGCTGATGCAGGCCGCGGTGATGCGCTCGGGATTGAGGCCGGAGAACACCTGGCGCAGGCCCTTGCCCTCCTCGCCGATGAGCGCCTCGGGGCCGACGTGGACGTCGTCGAAGAAGACGGTGAACTGGTGCTCGGGCTGCTGCAGCGCGGCCTCGATATGGGTGAACGACAGGCCCGGCGCGTCGGTGGGCACGACGAACAGCGACAGCGGGTGGCGGCCGTTCGGCAGGGCCTCGGGCTGGCGCGTCACGACGAGCACAGCGTCGGCCTCGTCGATGCCGCTCGTCCAGTACTTGGTGCCGGAGATGCGCCAGCCCTCGTCGCCGTCGGGGCGGGCCGTCGTGGTGATCTCGTGGCTGTTGGAACCGGCGTCGGGCTCGGTGATGGCGAAGGCCATCTTCAGCGAGCCGTCGGCGATGCCGGGGAGCCAGCGCTGCTTGAGGTCGTGGCTGCCGTGGTTGTCGATGATGGTGCCGCAGATGGCGGGGGAGATGACCATCATCAGGAGCGGGCAACCCTGGGTGGAGACCTCCTCCACGACGACGGCCATGTCGGTCATCGTGCCGCCGCCCCCGCCGTACTCCTCGGACAGGTGCACGCCCAGGAACCCGGCGGCGCCGAGGTCCTTCCACAGCTCGGTGGGCTCCTCGTGGCGTTTCGCCTTGTCCATGAAGTAGTCGTGGCCGTACTTGCCGACGAGCTTCGCGACGGACGCCCGCAGCGCGGCGCGCTCGTCGGTGTCGGCGACGATGAGAGAGGGGTTCACTGTTCTCCTCGAAAGGTGGGGCGGCGCTTCGCGGCGAACGCCGCGATGCCCTCGCGCGCGTCGGCCGTGGCGGCCGCGTCGACGATCAGGTCCTTCTCGGCTGCGAGCTGGTCGCGCAGCCCGGTCTCGAAGCTCTGCCGCAGCAGCGCCCGCATGCCGCCGTAGGCGCGGGTCGGGCCGGCGGCCAGCTTCGCGGCGACCGCCTGCGCCTCGGCGTCGACGTCCGCTGCGGGTACGACCTTCGTGACCAACCCCCACTCCAGGGCCTCGGCCGCGGTGAAGCGCCGGTTGAGCAGGAACAGCTCCTGGGCCCGGCGCATCCCGACGAGCCGGGGCAGGAACCAGCTGTTGCCGCCGTCGGAGGTCAGGCCGATGCCGGCGTAGCCCAGCGCGAACGTGGTGTCCTCGGCGGCGACCACGATGTCGGCGACGTACAGCATCCCCATGCCACCGCCGGCCGCGGCGCCGTGCACGGCGGCCACCACGGGCGCGTCGAGCTCGGTGAAGCGCTCCAGCGCGAGGTGGTAGTCGTCGATCATGCGGCGCAGCAGCGGCGGGAGCTCGCCCTCGGCCAGTCCGACGAACAGGCCGAGGTCACCGCCCGCGGTGAACATCGGCCCGTTGCCGGCGAGCAGCACCGCCCGCACGGACGGGTCCTCGCGCAGGCGGGTGGCCACCTCGGAGAGGTCCTTCGTCATCGCGGGGTCGATGGCGTTGCCGTGGTCGGGGCGGTTGAGCCGGACGGTGGCGAGCCCGTCGGTGATCGTGCAGGTCAGGGTGGTGAAGGGGCTCGCGGCCTGGTTCCACCGCGCCGTGTCCGTGTACTGCTCCAGCGCGCTGATCCGCCCGTCGGTGACCGTGATCAGGTGGGCGAAGCCCGCGTCGACCGGGCCACCGCCGCGGCGGCCGTTCCCGGTGTAGCGGCCGGTGACCAGCAGCCTGCCGTCCTCCAGGGGCAGGAACCGCTCGGGCTCGGCGACGGCGGCGAAGTGGCGGCCGATGGCGCCCCAGCCGTCGCGGCGCATCGCCTCGGCCCCGACGTGCGCACCGCCGATGCCGAACGGCATGCCGTCGGCCAGTACCCCGCGGAACGCGGGATCGAGCAGCACGTCGAGGGCGGGGCCGTCACCGGTGGCGAGCGCCTTGTAGAGGTGCTGCGCGAGGTCCGCGGCGGAGTCCATGAGGCCTGCCCTTCTTTTCTAACCGAGAATAGACAGGCGGGGGTCGGGGTCGCAACGGTCAGGGCATGGACGATCCACCGCCGACGGCCACCACCTGCCCGGTCACCTGCCGCGCCGCCGTCTCCGACGAGATCCACAGCACGGCGTTGGCCACGTCGTCGGGGGTGGTGGGGCGGCGCAGGGGCTGGGTGCGCACGATCGAGTCGAGCTGCTCCGGGGTGAAGAGGTCCTCGCGGGCCCAGACGCTGCTCGCGCCGACCTCCTCGCCCTCGGGCGGGACGACCAGCCCGGGCGCCACCACATTGGCTCGGATGCCGTGTCGCCCGTGCTCGCGCGCGACCGTGCGGGCCAGCGCGACGAGCCCGGCCTTCGTCGTGCCGTAGATGCCCTGGCGGACCACGCCGAACGCGGAGTCGCTGGACAGGAACACGACGGAGCCCTGCCCGGCCTCGCGCATCGGGCCGAGCACGGCCTGGGTGCAGTCGATGGCCGCGAACAGGTTGACGTCGATCGTCTTCTGCCACAGGGCCCGGTCGGTCTGCTCGGCGAACCAGCCGGGCTCGCTCCAGCCGGCGTTGTTGACGAGCACGTCGACCCCGCCCCACGCCTCCACGGCGCGGCTCGCCACGCGGGCGCCCGCGCCATCGGCTGTGAGGTCGAGGACCAGCTCCTCCGCATCCTGCGCGCCGGCGGCGAGCAGTTCGCGTCGCACTGTCTCGGCCTGCTCACCGTCACGGTCGACGACGAGCACCCGGGCGCCCTCGCGGGCGAAACCGCGCGCGATGCCACGGCCGATGTTGGCCGCGCCGCCGGTGACGACGACGCGTGCGCCCGCGTGTCCGAGATCCATGTCGCTCCCTCATTTTTTATGTCATATTAGACAACGTGTCCCCGAGCTACGACGAGCTGATCCGGCCCGACCGCGTGCACGGCTCGCTCTACACCTCGCCGGAGATCTTCGCCGACGAGCTGGCGAAGATCTGGTACCAGAGCTGGGTCTACGTCGGCCACGTCAGCGAGATCGCGAACCCCGGCGACTACGTGCGCAAGAACATCGGGCCGCAGGACGTGATCATGAGCCGCAGCGCCGACGGCGAGGTGCACCTGCTGCTCAACCGCTGCGCCCACCGCGGCAACCTCGTCTGCGAGGCCGAGGCGGGCAACTCCAGCTCGTTCCGCTGCCCGTACCACGGCTGGACCTACCGCAACTCCGGCGAGCTGCTCGGCTACCCGTTCCCCGAGGGCTACGGCGGCCGCGGGAAGCTCGACCTCGGACTGGGCCGGGTCCCGCGCACGGCTGTCCACGAGGGCTTCGTCTTCGGCAGTTTCGCCCCCGAAGGGATCTCGCTGGCCGAGCACCTGGGCGACGCCGCGGGCGAGATCGACCGGCTGGTGCGGCTGTCGCCCGAGGGTGAGGTCGACATCAGCGCAGGCTGGCTCAAGCACCGCGCGCGGGCCAACTGGAAGCTGCTGGCTGAGAACGAGACCGACGGCTACCACCCCCAGTTCGTGCACGCGTCGATCTTCAGCGTGGCCGAGAGCGGCATCGGGGCGCTCTACAGCGAGAAGTCCGAGGCCGTGACCAGGGCGTTCGGGCACGGGCACAGCGAGAACGACCTGCGCCCGGAGTTCCGGCGCCTCGGGAAGCCGCTGGGCTGGTTCGGCACCACCGAGGAGCGGATGCCGGACTACGTCGCGGCGATGCGCCGTACCTATGGAGCAGGGGCGCAGGAGATCCTCGTCGAGGGCGCCCCGCACGTGATGATCTTCCCCAACCTGTTCATCGCCGAGATCCAGATGTTCACGATCCAGCCGCTCGCCCACGACCTCACCGTCCAGCACGTCACGGCGGTGCAGCTCAAGGGCGCGCCGGAGATGAACACGCGGATGCTGCAGCAGTGCGTCGGCTCGGTCGGGCCTGCGGGGCTGCTGCTGGCCGACGACACCGAGATGTACGAGCGCAACCAGGTCGGTGTGGCCGAGCTGCGGCCCGAATGGCTCGACGTCCGGCGCGGCGCGCACCGGGAGTACGTCGACGAGCGGGGGCTGACGGTCGGTGGCGCCACCGACGAGACGGCGATGCGCGGGTTCTGGGCGCACTACCGGGAGCAGATGGCGTGACCGACGTACGCATCATCGAGCAGTTCCTCTACCGCGAGGCGCGGCTGGCCGACGAGCACCGCTACGACGACTGGGAGGCGCTCTGGACCGACGACGCCCTCTACTGGGTGCCCGCCGGCTCCGACGACGCCGACCCGATGACGCGCATGTCGGTGGTGCACGACAACCGCAACCGGATCGCCACGCGCGTCAAGCAGTTCAACACCGGGCGGCGGCACTCCCAGACCCCGGCGTCGCGGCTGCGGCGGGTGGTGTCCAACGTGGAAGTGCTCGGACCGGACGGCGCCGACAACCCGCGGGGGGACACGGTCGTCGAGGCCAACTTCGTGCTCGTGGAATCGCGGGAGCGGGGCAAGGAGATCTGGGCGGGGCGCTACACCTACCGTCTCCGTATGGTCGACGGAGATCTCAAGATGTCCTACAAGAAGGTCGCGCTGGTGGACAACGCCCGCGTCCTGCCCACGATGTCGTTCCTCATCTGATGATGGTGGTCGGCAACGAGTTCGCGGAAGTCGCAGTCGAGGTCGACGGCGCCGCGAACAGTCCGCGGCTGCGGCTGGAGGACCGGAGGACCGGACGCGTCCGCTACCTCGACGCGCTGGAGCTCGAGACGCTGGTCTGGCTGCCCGAGGGGAACCTGCGGCAGCTGCTCGATCCCTCGGCGGACCGATGGAGGGACTTGTGATGCCCGCCGACCACGATCACGGCTCCGGTCCCGGCCACGCCCCCGGTCGGGGAGCACCCGGCGCGCCTGTACTCACCCGCGTCGAGGGCAACGTCGCCCACGTGACGCTCAACCGGCCCGAGGCGCGCAACGCCATCACCATCGGGCTGGCCTCCGCGCTGCGCAACGCCCTGTCGGACGCAGCCGTGTACGCCGACGTGATCGTCATCCGTGGCGCAGGCGGGCACTTCAGCGCCGGCGGCGACTTCCACGAGGTCGCCCGGCTGCGCGCGCAGGGGCCCGAGGCGCTGCGGCCGCTGTTCGAGACGTTCATCGGTGCATGCGAGCTCATCGCGGAGCTGCCGGTCCCCGTCGTGGCCGTCGTCGAGGGTGTCGCGATGGCAGGCGGGTTCGAGCTGGTCCAGTCCGTCGACGTCGCGATAGTCCGCGACGACGCCGTGCTCGCCGACAACCACGCGAACTTCGGGATGATCCCGGGTGGCGGCGGGTCGCAGCGGCTGCCGCGCATCGTCGGCACCCAGCGCGCCCTGGGCCACCTGCTCACCGGCGACCGGCTCTCGGGCGCCGAGGCGGCCGCGTGGGGCCTCGTCTACCGGTCGGTGCCACCGCCGGTGTTCGAGCAGGCCGTCGCGGCGCTGGTGGCGAACCTCGCCAGCAAGGACCGCGCCGCGCTGGGCCGCATCAAGCACCTGGTCCGCACCGGTCTGCAGGGCTCGCTGCGCGACGGGCTGGCGATGGAGACCGAGTCCACCCTGGAGCACCTCGCCGGTCACCAGGCCGGTGCCGGCATCGCACGATTTCGGGGGAGTTCGTGAAGCTCATCGACGCAGGCCAGGTACTGCTCGACGTCGACGACGACGGTGTCGGCCACCTGCGCCTCAACCGCCCCGAGGCCTCCAACGGCATGGACGTGCCGTTCCTGCGTGCCCTCTACGACGCGATCATGCGGGCACACGGCGAGCCGGACCTGCGCGTGCTGCTGCTCTCGGGCGAGGGCCGGCACTTCTGTGCGGGCGGCGACGTCACCACGTTCGCGAGCAAGGGCGACGCGCTGCCGGACTACCTGCGCGAGGCCACGTCATGGCTGCAGATCTCGGTGCAGGGGTTGCTCGGACTCCAGGCGCCGGTGATCGCGGCGGTGCACGGCTTCGCCGCGGGCGGCGGCGGGTTCGGGCTCGTCTGCGCGTCGGACATCGTGATCGCGGCCGAGTCGGCCAAGTTCATGTCCGGGGCCGTCCGGGTGGGAATGGCGCCCGACGCCGGCTCGTCGGTGACGCTCCCGCAGCTCGTCGGCGTGCGCAAGGCGATGGAGATCTTCCTGACCAACCCGACGCTCACCGCCGCCGACGCCCTGGACATCGGGCTGATCACGCGCGTCGTGCCCGACGAGGCGCTGCACGACGAGGCGCTCGCGCTGGCCCGCACGCTCGCCGCGGGCGCGCCCAAGGCGCTCGGCGCCACCAAGAGACTGGTCTGGTCGGGCCTCGGCAGCCGCGTCGAGGCCCAGCTCCCGGAGGAGGCTCGCACGGTGTCCGAGCTGTCGGGCACCGCGGATTCTCGGGAGGGCCTCGCCGCCGTCATCGAGCGGCGGGCGCCGCACTTCACCGGAAAGTAGGGAGTGTCATCGCGGGCGTGGAAGGTCGGAGCATCGTCGTCACCGGGGCCGGCAACGGGCTCGGCCGCGAGTACGCGCTGGTGTTGGCGGCGGCGGGGGCGAAGGTCGTCGTCAACGATCTCGGTGGGGCCCGGGACGGCAGCGGTGGCGGGTCCGGAGCGGCCGATGCGGTCGTCGCGGAGATCGTCGCCGGCGGCGGGGAGGCCGTCGCCAGCTACGACAGCGTCGCGTCCGGGGAGGGCGGCGTCGCCATCGTGGCGACGGCCCTGGACGCGTTCGGCCGCATCGACGGCGTCGTGGCCAACGCGGGCATCCTGCGCGACCGGGCGTTCCACAAGATGACCACCGCCGACTGGGACGCCGTGGCGCAGGTGCACCTCTACGGCGGCTACCACGTCGTCCATGCCGCGTGGCCGCACTTCCGCGAGCAGGGCCACGGCCGCGTCGTGGTGGCGACCTCCACGTCGGGGATCTACGGCAACTTCGGCCAGGCCAACTACGGCGCAGCCAAGGGCGGACTGATCGGCCTGATCAACACCCTCGCCATCGAGGGGCGCAAGTACAACATCCTGGCCAACGCGATCGCCCCGATGGCCGCCACCCGGATGACCGAGGACATCGCGCCGCCGGAGCTGCTGGCCGCGCTCTCGCCCGCCCACGTCGCGCCGGTGGTGGGGTACCTGCTCACCGACGAGTGCGCCGAGACGGGCAGCGTGCTCGTCGCGGGCGGCGGGCAGGTGCACCGGGTCAAGCAGTTCCAGACCAGGGGCGTGGCGTTCGCGTCCGTGCCCAGCATCGACCAGGTCGGGGACCGCTGGAGCGAGATCGTGGACCTCGACGGCGCCGTACCGGGGGTCAATCCGGCAGGGTGAGCGCTGTGACAACACCCAATGGGAGACCACTCGAGGGGCTGCACGTCGTCGAGTGCGCGAGCTTCGTCGCCGGCCCCACCGGCGGCATGACGCTCGCGCAGCTCGGCGCCGACGTCATCCGGATCGACCCGGTCGGCGGCGGCAGCGACCACCTGCGCTGGCCGGTGGCCGCCGACGGGGAGAGCTTCTACTGGGCCTCGCTCAACAAGGGCAAGCGCTCGGTGGCCGTCGACATGCGCAGCGACGAGGGCAAGGAGCTGGTCACGGCGCTGATCACCGCGCCCGGCCCGGACCGCGGCGTGCTGATCGACAACGTCGTCGGCCGCCGCTGGATGGCCCACGACACCCTCGCGGCCCATCGCGCGGATCTGATCCACGTGCGCGTGCAGGGCTACCCCGACGGGCGTCCGGCGGTGGACTACACCGTCAACGCGGAGGTCGGGCTGCCCGGCATCACGGGCACCGAGGAGGGCGGGGCGCCGGTCAACCACGTCCTGCCCGCGTGGGACCTGGTCACCGGCCTGAGCGTCTCCACCGCCGTGCTCGCCGCGCTGCACGACCGTGACCGCACCGGCCGCGGCGCGTTCGTCGAGATCGCGCTGTCCGACATCGCGCTGGCCGGGGTGGCCAACCTCGGCTGGCTGTCCGAGGCCGCGGAGCGTGGCGTCGAGCGGCCGCGGCACGGCAACCACGTGTACGGCAGCTTCGGCGTCGACTTCGCCTGCAGCGACGGCCACCGCGTGATGGTCGTGGCGCTGACCGAGGGGCAGTGGGCCGCCCTGTGCTCGGTGACCGGCACCGGCAAGGTCTTCGAGGCCCTCGAGGCGGCCATGGACGCCGACCTCACCCGCGAGGCCGACCGCTACCGCCTGCGCGAGACGATCGCCGCGATCCTGCGACCGTGGTTCGCCGCGCGGGACCGGGCGCAGGTCTCCACCGAACTCGACGGCGCGCGCGTGCTGTGGGGTCGCTACCAGGGCATGACCGACGTGGTGGCCGCCCACCGTACGGGCGGCCACCCGATCCTGGCCGACCTGACGCTGCCCGGCTCCGCGTCGGCGATCACCGCGCGGTCACCGCTGCGCTGGAACGGTGAGCACGGGGATGCGGGTGCGGCGCCGTCGCTGGGCCGCGACACCGGCGAAGTACTGGCCGAGGTGCTGGGATTGTCCGGCGCGGAGATCGGCCGGTTGGCCGGGGCAGGGGTAGTGGGTTGAGACGTGTGGTGTGCACCGAGTTCGGCGGGCCGCTGTCGGTGGTGGAGGAGCCCACGCCGGAGCCCGGGCCCGGCGAGGTGCTGGTCGAGGTGGAGGCGGCGGGCGTCAGCTTCGTCGACGGCCTGATCGCCGCGGGCCGCTACCAGGTGCGCCCGCCCCTGCCGTTCACGCCGGGCTCGGCGGTGGCCGGCCGGGTGGTCGCCGGGGCCCTGGAGCCCGGCACCGCGGTGGCCGGGCTGATGCTCGGGATGGGCGGCTACGCCTCGCACGTCCTGCTGCCCGCAGCGGGCGCCGTGCCCCTGCCCGACGGGGTCTCCCCGCAGGTCGCGGTGACCGCGGTCGAGAGCTACTCGACGCTCGTGTTCGCGGTGACCAAGCGGGTGACGATCGCGGCGGGGGAGTGGGTGGTGGTGCTCGGCGCCGGTGGTGGCATCGGCCTGGCCGCCGTCGACGTCGCCCACAGTCTCGGCGCCCGTGTGCTGGCCGTCGCGTCGTCGCAGGAGAAGCGCGACGCGGCGCTCGCGGCCGGCGCGGAGACGGCGATCGACTACGAGGACCTCAAGGACGGGATCCGCGCGGCCACCGGCGGCGGCGCCGACGTCGTGATCGACCCCGTCGGGGGCCCGGCGGCCGAGTCGGCCCTGCGTGCGCTGAACGCGGGCGGCCGGTTCTGCGTCCTCGGCTTCGCCTCGGGTGACATCCCCCGGCTGCCGGCCAACATCGTGCTGCTGCGCAACCGTTCGGTGATCGGCGTCGACTGGGGCGACTGGGGCCGTGGCGATCCCCGTGCCGCCGTGGGTCTGCTGGCCGACGTGCTCGGCCGGATCGGCCGCGGCGAACTGCACCCACCCCAGCCCCAGACCTTCCCGCTGGCCGACGCGGAGAAGGTGCTGGCGCTGTTCGCCGACCGGGCCGTCACGGGGAAGATCGCGCTGATCCCGTAGTCCTCGCGGACCCCCGGCGCTGCGCTGCACGCCACGGCGGTGCCACCAAGGCCGTCTCGGGAGGATGGGCGGCTGAACGGCACGTCATTGCTGTTCGGCCGGTCGCCGAGACCCATGGTGTGCCGTTCGACCGCGACGTTCTCCGAGACGGCCAGACCGTCGGTGATCGGCGGGCCTCGCACCTCCGACGAGCCGCCCCTAGCTGCGGGAGCGGTGGGCGATGTCGCGGCCGATCAGTTCCTTCATGATCTCCGTGGTGCCGCCGTAGATCGTCTGGATGCGGCCGTCCACGAAGGCCCGCGCCACCGGGTACTCCATCATGTAGCCGTAACCGCCGTGCAGCTGCACGCACTGGTCGGTGATGCGTTTCTGCAGCTCGGAGAGGTACCACTTGCCCTTGGCCGCGTCGGTCGCCGAGAGCTCGCCGGCGTTGAACGCCAGCACCTGGCGGTCGACGTAGGCCTCGGCCACGTCGAGCTCCGTCTCCATCTCCGCGAGCACGAATCGGGAGTGCTGGAAGTCGCCGATCGGCTTGTCGAACGCCGTGCGCTCGAAGCAGTAGCGGGCCGTCAGCTCGTAGACCTGCCGCGCCACGCAGTAGGCCGAGGCCACGATGCCCAGGCGTTCCTGCGGCAGGTGGCTCATGAGGTGCTGCATGCCCCGGCCCTCGACGCCGATCAGGTTCTCGGCGGGGATGCGGGCGTTGTCGAAGTACAACTCGCCGGTGTCCTGGGCGTGCAGGCCGACCTTGTCGAGCTTGCGGCCCCGGGTGAACCCCGGCGTGTCCGACTCGACGACGAGGAGGCTGAACCCGCGCGACCCGGCGTCGGGATCGGTACGCACGGCCACGATCACGAAGTCGGCCGTGGTGGCGCTGCTGATGAACGTCTTGGCGCCGTTGAGGATCCAGTCCCCGGTGTCATCGCGGTGGGCGTTGGTGCGGATGCCCTGCAGGTCGCTGCCGGTGCCGGGCTCGGTCATCGCCAGCGCGCCGAGCAGCTCGCCGCGGGTGAACGCCTCCAGCCAGCGCTTCTTCTGCTCGTCGGTGGTGAGGTCGAGCAGGTAGGACAGCACGAGGTCGTCCTGCAGGCCGAGCGTCATGTTGAACGACGTGGCGCCGATGCGCGCGCACTCCTCGTTGACGACCATGCGGTAGCGGTAGTCGGTCTCGCCCGCGCCGCCATAGGACTCGGGCACCGCGAGCGCGTAGACGCCCTGGGCCGCGGCCGTGCGGAAGACCGCCTTGTCGATGACACGGTCCTGCTCCCACTGCAGGAAGTGCGGCTCCACCTCGCGGGCGAGGAACGCCCGGACGGTGTCGCGGTACTGCTCGTGGTCGTCGGTGTAGAGGTCGCGCCGCATTCAGACTCCCGCGCCGATGGGGTGATCGAGGAGGATCTGTTCCACCACCAGCTTCGCGGTTTCCGCGCACGCCGTGGTGCCGCCGTTGGCGTACTCCTTCACCCCGTCCCCGACGTTCCACAGGTTCGCGATCGGCGTGGTGTGCGGCATGTCTTGGCCCGCGACGGCGCGCTGGGGCGGCCAGCCGTCGCGCATGACGGCCACCGAGAGCTCGCGCGCGTCGTCGAAGCCGGGGATCTGGGCGCGCAGATCGGCGCGGAGCAACTCGATCTCGGCGGCCTCGTCGAAGTCCCCGACGGCCGGCTTGGGCACCGACGCGGCGACGTAGAGGTTCCAGCCGGGAGGGGCCATCTCGGGGCAGGTGTCGGTGAAGTTCGCGACGTAGCAGAGGCGTTCGGTGATCGAGAACAGCAGCATGCCGGGCACGTCGACCAGGCGGTCGCGGCTGGCGAAGTTCAGGGCGAGCATCGAGCAGGGCCGGTCCTTGATCCGCACCTGCTCGCGATAGTCCGCGGGCAGGTTGTCGGCCCCGACCAGCCCGACGGTGGCGGCCGGCCCGACGTCGGAGACCGCGACGTCGCAGGTGATGTCGACGGTGTCGCCGTTACGGGTGACGGTGGCGCCACTGACCCGGCCGTCGGTGACGTGCAGGGCGTCGACCTGCGACGACAGCCAGATCTCGCCACCCCGCGCGGTGACGGTGGCGGCGAGGCTCTCCCAGATGCCGATCGTGCCGCCGGGGCAGAAACCGAAGCGCTTGAACGCCGACTTCCGTGTGAAGTACGTCAGGAACACCCGGGCGGGCAGCTCCTCGGAACCCACCGCGAACACCGACGCGCACATGTTGCGGAAGACGCCCTGCACCGCTGCGGACTTGGAGTACTTCCCGACCCAGTCCGCCGTGGACAGCTCCTCGCCGGGCAGTGCGTCGTCGTCCTTGCGGGCGGCGCCGATGCCGCTGACGAGCTTGGCGCCCTGGCGGGTGAGCGTGGAGAGCAGCATCCCCCAGCCGCCGCGGGTGACGTCGAGGTTCTTGCTACCCACGCGGTAGAGCACCGGCACCGCGGGGGAGCGGACGTCGAACTCGGCGCCGACCTCGGCGAACGTCTCCTCGGTGATCCCGCCGACCTCGATGACGATGGCGCCGTCGTTGACCTTGAAGCCGTCGATCTCGGTGGTGGACGCGCGGCCGCCGACCTTGTCGAGGCGCTCGACCACCAGCGTGCGGTAGCCGCCGTGGGCGAGGCGGGCGGCGGCGAACAGGCCACCGGCTCCGGCCCCGACCACCAGGGCATCGAACTGCGTTCCGGGCACCGTCGCTCCTCGCCGCCGACCACTAATTGAAAACAGATTAAGCCACTCGGGCGGCGGTGCACCAGCCCTGTCAGCCGACGGCCTCGCTCGGCTCGGGCCGGGACTCCTTCTCCGTCAGCGGTGTCGGCCGCGGTCGGCGCGGCTCGCGCACGCCCGCCGACCCGCCGCCGCGGCCGATCCACAACGTCACCGTGTCTCCGGTCTCGACCACCGCGCCGGACTCCGGGCTCTGGTCGGTGACGACGCCCTCGGGGCCGTCCGCCGGCCCCCCGGGCTCCAGGTCCCTCAGTTGCTCCGAGCCCAGCAGAGGTACTCCGTCCGGGTCGATAGCAGTGGCGACGAGGCCCTTCGCCTGCAGCATGTGGCGAGCCGCCTCCCAGGACATCCCGACGACGTCGGGAACCACGGTCGGGTACTTCCGGAGCTTGGCCCGCCTGCGGGCGGCCCGCCCGGTCAGTGCGCTCGCCGCGAGATCGAGCTCCGTGCCGGGCACGTCCTCGGAGCCTGACTGTTCCGGCTCGTCGAGGTCGCGCCACCGCTCCCACGCCGACTGCCGGGTCACCCCGAGCCTCGTCGCGATCTCGGCCCACGACTTCCTGTCGGCGCGAGCGACCTTCACCGCCCCCAGCTCCGCCTGGTCGAGCAGGCGCCGGACCGTGCCGATGTCGGCCAGTGCGCGCAGTGCCGCCTCTCCGCTGCGCGCGGGGGAGCCGTCGTCCCAGCCGTCGAGCCGCTCCCAGGCCCGGCGACCGTCCTTCCAGGTGTCACCCATGCCGTCAGGCTACCCTGACAGACCGGCCAGAGCTCTCGAGATCGCACGGGCGCTCGTGCGCACCAGCGGCGCCAGCATGTGCGGTGACGTGCTGCCGTGGTGCACCACCAGCGACACGGCGGCCACCACGATCCCGCGCGCGTCGTGCACCGGGGCGGCCACCGACAGCGAGTCGGCGGTGACCTGGCGGTCGCTGATGGAGAATCCGCTGGTCCGGACGTCGGCGAGCATGCCGCGCAGCACCTTCGGATCGGTGACGGTGTGGTCGGTGAAGCGCTCGACGGGCGCGGCCAGCACGTCCTCCTGCAACTCGGCCGGGGCGTGGGCGAGCAGCACGAGCCCCACACCGGTAGCGGTGAGCGCGAACCGGCCGCCCACCCGGGTGAGCACGGGAACGGCGCCGCTGCCCGCGATCCGCTCGACGAACACCACCTCGGTGCCCTCGCGCACCGCGAGCTGCACGTTCTCCCGCGTCACCTGCGAGAGGTCCTCGAGGAACGGCAGGGCGCGCTCGCGCAGCGCCATGCCGCGCGGGGCCAGCGACGCGATCTCCCACAGCCGCAGCCCGACGCGGTAGCAGCCCTCGTCGTCGCGTTCCAGCGCGCCCCAGGCCACGAGCTCGCCGACCATCCGGTGCACGGTGGAGACGGGCATCCCGGCGCGACGGGCGAGGTCCGACAGTGTCAGCGCCGGGTGGGCAGGGGAGAACGCGCCGAGCACGCGCAGGGCGCGACCGATGACCGGCCCGGTCTCCGCCACGACACCTCCCGCTACAACTCCAGCACCAGTCTCGGGCACGCCGCCCGCGAGACGCACACGAACATCGTGTCGTGCGCCGCGCGCTCGGCGTCGGTCAGGAGGGCGTCGCGGTGGTCGACCTCGCCGGCGAGCACCCGGTCTCGCAGGTGCCGCACGTGCCTTCACGGCACGACGAGAGGATGTCGACGCCGGCGTCCTCCAGCACGTCGAGCACCGAGCGGTCGGCCGGCACGGTCAGGGTGCGGCCGGACTGCGCCAGCTCGACCTCGAACGACGACGTCGGCCCGTCCTGCTCGCGGGGGGTGAAGCGCTCCACCCGCAGCCGGTCGGCGGGGCAGCGGGCCTCGACGGCGTCGAGGAGCGGGCCCGGGCCGCAGCAGTAGACGAGCGTCGTTCCATCCACATCGGACAGGATCTCGTCGAGGTCGAGCAGGCCGTGCTCGTCCTGGGGGCGCAGCTCCACGCGGCCGTCCGGAAGCTCGTCGGTGAAGGCCATCGACGCCGCCGTGCGCCCGCCGTAGACGAGCCGCCAGTCGGCTCCGGCCGCGTCGGCGGCGCGCAGCATCGGCAGGACCGGGGTGATCCCGATGCCCCCGGCGACGAAGACATAGCGCGCGGCCGGCTCCAGTGCGAAGTGGTTGCGCGGCCCCCGGACCTGCACGGACGCGCCCAGCGCATCGTGGACGAACGCCGAGCCGCCACGGCCGTCGAGCTCCCGCAGGACGGCGACGCGCCACGTCGTCCGGTCGGCCGGGTCGCCGCACAGTGAGTACTGGCGGACGAGGTCGGGGCCCAGCAGCAGGTCGATGTGGGCGCCCGGTTCCCACGGGGGGAGATCCGCGCCCGACGGGTCGCGCAGCTCCAGCGCCACCACCCCGTCGGCGACGTCGTGGCGCGCGGCCACGGAGAGAACGAGGTCGGTGTCCACGGCCACCGTCATCGCGCACCCACCAGTTCGGGCGTGCGCACGGCGTCGGCAGAGCCGTGGCCGACCGGATGCGCGAGCAGCCAGTCCCACACCTCGACCGGCCCCTCGGCCACGTGCTCGGCGCCGCAGTGACAGCGGCCCAGCAGGCGGTCGCTGCCGGGCAGCCACACGACGCGCAGCGGCCCCACGTCAGCCCCCCACCGGCACGGGCTGTGACACCGCCGACTGGGTGAGGCGCGCGAGCATCCGGCGCGCGGCCAGCCCGCCGGTGTCGATGTTGATCGACAGCTCCTGGTAGCCGGGCGGCTCGGTGGCGATCACTCGCTCCAGGACGTCGAGCGCCTCGACGTCCTGGAGGACGACGGTGCGGTTCTGCTCGGAGAGGAAGTCCGAGACCTCCTGGTCGCCGTGCGCGAAATCGCGGGCCACCGCCCAGAAGTCGTGCGTCGAGGTGTCGGTCTCCGGGGTGATCGCGTAGACGACCTCCACGTGGAACGCGTCCGGATCGGTGCCGTCGGGGTCGGGCACGCTGCCGACCGGCGCGATCCGGCTGTGCAGCAGGTACAGGCACGGCGGGGTGAACTCGATGTCCTGCCACCGGCTGATCCGCCCGGTCAGTCCGGTCGACCGGGAGTAGAACGGCGGGCACTCGGCGTCGGCCATGTGCCGCGAGACGCGCACGACGCCGGCCTCGTCGTCCACCTCGGTGGTGATCGGCGTGCCGGCCACCTCCGGGGTGCCGATGTAGCCGCCGTGCAGGTAGGTCTCGTGGGAGAGGTCGAGCAGGTTGTCCACGAGCAGGCCGAAGCGGGCCGCGAGGGGCTCCATTCCGGAGACCGCCGTCCAGCCCGGGGAGTCGAGCCACGGCGCGCGGGGGATCGGCACCGCATCGGCGCGGTCGGGATCGCCGATGAAGACCCAGACGAACGAGTCCTGCTCGACGACGGGGTAGGACCGCAGCCGTGCGGTGCGGGGCACGCGGGTCTGGCCCGGCACCGCGACGCACGCGCCGTCGGATCCGTAGGTGAAGCCGTGGTAGCCACAGATCACCTGGTCGTCGACGAGTCGCGTCGGGGCCTGGGAGAGCGGGAACCGCCGGTGCACGCACCGGTCGGACATCGCCGTGACCTGCCCGGACCCGGTGCGCCAGAACAGGATCGACTCGTTGCAGATGGTGCGGGAGAACAGCTCCGGCCCGATCTCGCGGCCGTAAGTGGCCACGTACCACTGGTCCTGCGAAATGGTTGTCATCGAGCGCTTCCCCTTCCGTTGATTGTTGGGGCGTCGTCGGGTGTCGACCATCCTGTGTCGGCGCACCCCAGGCGGCGAAGGTGACTTCCGGATGCCGGAAACCCCCGCGCACGGAGAGCCCGACTCGCGGGCGCCGGGTCAGCGCCCGAGTGTTGTGTCGATGAACGCTCGTGCCGCCTCGGTCAGGCGGCCGCCTCGGTGCACCAGCCACTGGGGGAGCAGCTCGGGTGGGTCGAAACCGTGCACGTCCGCGCCGGCGCGGTGGGCGAGGTCGGCCCAGCCGTCCGGCATCAGGCCGGCTCCGATGCCGCGCAGCACCATCGGCAGCACCATGCTCCGGTCGCCGACCTCGGCCACCACCGTCATGTCGCCGACCGTGCCGGCGAGCCGGTCGAACAGCGCCCGCACCGCCGTCGTCCGGGCGGGGACCACGAAGCGCATGCCGCGCAGCTCGGCGCGGCGTACCGTGCGCCCCTTTCCGCCGAGCGTGCCGGGCGGGACCACGAGCAGGAGCTCCTCGTCGCGTAGGTGGTGGGCCACCAGACCGGGCGCGGCCGGGCGCTCGCTGCTGCCGCACACCCCCGCCTCGCAGCGGCCCTGCGCGACCATCGCGACGACCTCGGCGGCCGACAGCGCCGACGTCGTGCTGACGGTGACGCCCGGATGGTGCTCGCGCAGCTCCGCGACGATGCGCGTGACGGGCTCCAGTCCCGACGACGACGTCGCGGCCACCTCGACCCGCCCGGCCGCACCCTCGCCGATCGCGCGGGCCGCGGAGCGCAGGGCGTCGATGTCGCGCAGCACCAGCCGGGCGCGGCCGGCGAGCGCCTCGCCCGCTGCGCTGAGCAGCGCGGACCGCCCGACCCGGTGGAACAGCTCGACCCCCAGCTCGCGCTCGAGGTTGGCGATCGAGCGCGAGAGCGACGGCTGCGCCACGTGCAGTGCACGGGCGGCCGCGGTGAAGCCGCCGCGCTCCACGACGGCCACGAAGTACTCCAGCTGGCGGCGCTCCATGGTGACCATTCATAGCGCAGAGCTATGACGGTGGTGTCACACATGTCTTGGACTCCCGCGACGATCCCGTGTGGACTCCACCGATGTTCACGACGCGGCCGACCCTGCAGGGCACCTTCGGCATGGCGTCCTCCACCCACTGGCTCGCGTCGTCCACGGCGATGGCGGTGCTCGAGGACGGCGGCAACGCGTTCGACGCCGCGGTGGCCGCCGGGTTCGTGCTGCAGGTCGTCGAGCCGCACCTCAACGGCCCCGGCGGTGACCTGCCGATCATCCTGGCACCCGCGGGTGGCCGGGTACAGGTGCTGTGCGGGCAGGGTCCGGCGCCGGCCGGGGCGAGCGTGGAGTCCTACACCGGCCTCGGCCTGGACCTGGTGCCTGGCACCGGCCCGCTGGCCGCCGCCGTGCCCGGGGCGGTCGAGGCGTGGCTGGTGCTGCTGCGCGACCACGGCACGAAACGCCTGTCCGACGTCCTGCGCTACGCCATCGGCTACGCCTCCGACGGGCACCCGGCCGTCGAGCGGATCGGCGGGGCCGTCGCGGCGGTGCGGGAGCTGTTCGAGACCGAGTGGACCACCTCGGCCGCGCTCTACCTGGACGGCGGCGCGCCCCCGAAGGCGGGCGCGCTGCTGCGCAACCCCGCGCTGGCAGCCACCTGGCGGCGGCTGCTCGCCGAAGCGGCCGGCGGGTCCCGCGAGGCCGAGATCGACGCTGCCCGGCGCGTCTGGAGCCAGGGCTTCGTCGCCGAGGCCCTGGTGTCGGCAGCCGCCCGGCCCACGATGGACACCTCCGGCGAGCGGCACGCCGGCTTCCTCACCGCCGACGACATCGCGGGCTTCGAGGCCTCCTACGAGGCGCCCGCCACCTTCACCTGGAACGGCTGGACGGTGGCGAAGCCGGGCCTGTGGAGCCAGGGCCCGGTGTTCCTCCAGCAGCTCGCCCTGCTGCCCGACGACCTGGATCTCGGCACCCCGGACTCCGTCCACACTCTCGTCGAGGGCACCAAGCTCGCCATGGCCGACCGGGAGGCCTGGTACGGCGACCGCGCCGACGTCACGCTCGACGCGCTGCTCGATCCGGCCTACAGCAAGGCCCGCCGCGACCTCGTCGCCGACACCGCGTCGTTCGACCTCCGTCCGGGCAGCCCCGACGGACGGGCTCCACGCCTGCCCTCCGCCCACGCCGGATCCGTGCCCGCGACGGCCGGGTCGGGCGAGCCCACCGTCGCCGTCGACGGCGCCACCCGCGGCGACACCTGCCACATCGACGTCGTCGACGCTTCCGGCAACATGATCTCCGCGACGCCCAGCGGGGGCTGGTTGCAGTCCAACCCCGTGGTCCCCGAGCTGGGCTTCCCGCTGGGCACCCGGCTGCAGATGGCCTGGCTCCAGGACGGCCTGCCCAACTCGCTGACGCCCGGGAGGCGCCCGCGCACCACGCTGAGCCCGTCGCTGGCCCTGCGCGACGGCGAGCCCGTGCTGGCGTTCGGCACCCCCGGCGGCGACCAGCAGGACCAGTGGACCCTGCACTTCTTCCTGGCCGTCGCGCAGCGGGAGCCGGTGCGCGGCGGCCTCGACCTGCAGGGCGCCATCGACGCCCCCAACTGGCACACCGACAGCTTCCCGAGCTCGTTCTACCCGCGCGGGACCAGCCCGGGCAGCGTCGTCGTCGAGTCGCGGATCGGGGAGGAGACGATCACCGAGCTGCGCCGCCGCGGCCACGACGTGACCGTCGCCCCGCCGTGGTCGGAGGGGCGGATCAGTGCTGTGGCGCGGGATCCGGAGACCGGCATCGTCTCGGCCGGCGCGAATCCACGCGGCATGCAGGGATATGCCGCCGGCCGTTGATCATGCCCGCACGACCACCGGGAGTCCCGTCATGCGTCGTATCCGGCACGTCCTGACCGCCCTCGCGGCGGCCGCGCTGCTGGCGGGGTGCGTCCCCGTCCAGCCGGTCGCGGCGCCCGCCCCACACGCCGACGACGTCGGCACTCCCGTCGGGACCACCCCCGTCCGCGAGGGCGGGACGCTCGTGATGGGTCTCTCGGCGGAGCCCGACAAGCTGGACCCGACCACATCGAGCTCCCTCTACACGCGCTATGTCATGAGCTCGATCTGCGAGAAGCTCTACGACCTCGACGCCACCGGTGCGATCGTCCCGCAGCTGGCCTCCGGCCCCCCCACGATCTCCGACGGCGGGCTCACGGTGACCTTCGGAGTGCGGACGGGCATCCGCTTCGCCGACGGCACCCCGTTCGACGCCGCCGCCGTGCGCACCAGCCTGCAGCGTCACCTGACCCTGAAGGGATCGCAGCGCAAGAGCGAGATGGGCCCGATCACCAGCATCGACGCCCCCGACGCCGGGCACATCGTGATCCGGTACAAGACCCCGTTCGCGCCGATCACCGCTGCACTTGCCGACCGGGCGGGCATGATCATGTCGCCGGCGGCGCTGCGGTCCGAGGGCGCCGACTTCGGGACGAACCCCGTCTGTGTCGGCCCCTTCAAGTTCGCGAAGCGGGTGCCGCAGACCTCCATCGACGTCGTGCGCGACCCGAACTACTACGACGCGAAGAACGTCCACCTCGACGCGATCAGCTACAGCATCATGTCCGACGCCGTGACGCGCGCGGCCAACCTGCGCTCCGGCGACGTCCAGGTGGCCGACACGATCTCCCCGCAGGACGTCGACGCCCTCTCCCGCGACCGGAACCTGCGCGTGCTGCAGTCGGCGTCGCTGGGCTACATGGCCGTCACGATCAACACCGGCAACGTCGACGGCGCCGGGGAGGCACCCAAGCCGCTCGACACCCCGCTCGGGCGCGACCCGCGCGTGCGGGAGGCGTTCGCCCTCAGCATCGACCGGCAGACCCTGGTATCCACCGTTTTCAACGGCTGGTTCGACCCGGCCTGCTCGCCGATCCCACCCCAGACGCCCTACGCCTCGCTCGCGAGCAACGCGTGCCCACCGTTCGACCCGGGGAGAGCGAAACAGCTGCTCGCCGCGGCGGGCGTGCCGACGCCGGTGCGCGTGACCCTGTCGGTGTCCAACTCCCAGGACCAGCTCCGCTACGCCCAGGCGCTGCAGGCCAGCGTCGCCGAGGGCGGATTCGACCTGCGGATCGTGCCGGTGGAGTACTCGACGCTGCTCGACGTGCAGAAACGCGGCGACTACGAGTCGCTCCTGCTGGGCTGGTCGGGCCGTATCGACCCGGACGGCAACACGTCGCGCTTCCTCACCACCGGCTCCGCGGGCAACTACGGCGGCTACTCCTCGCCGGAGTTCGACGGCCTGATGACCCGGGCGGCGCGCACCACCGACACCGCCGCGCGGGCCGCGCTCTACGGCACGGCGACGCAGGTGCTGCAGCGCGACAACCCGATCGTCTACACCTACCGCCCGCGCAACCTGACGGTGTTCTCCGCGCAGCTCGCGGGCGTGCAGGTCTTCACCGACGGGGTGGTGCGGCTGGGCCGCGCGGCCTTCGTGGCCCAGGGGGTGAGCTGACGTGGGGCGCTACCTGTTCGACCGGCTCTGGCAGTCGGTCCTGACGCTCGTGCTGGCCTCGGTGGTCGTGTTCCTCGGCGTCCGCGCGCTGCCCGGCGACCCGGCGCTGGCGATGGCGGGGGAGGAGGCCGACCCGGCCGCGCTCGCCGCCACCCGGACCGAACTGGGGCTCGACCAGCCGCTGCCGGTGCAGTACGGCAAGTTCGTGGGGCACGCCCTCACCGGCGACCTCGGCCGTTCCACCCGTACCGGCACCCCGGTGACGGAGATGATCGCCGCGACCCTGCCGGTGACCGTCCAGCTCGCGGTGTTCGCGATGCTGATCGCGGTGCTCGCCGGCATGGCGGGCGGCGTGCTCGCGGCGACGTTCCGCGGCCGCTGGCCCGAGTGGCTGGCGAACGGGTTCTCGCTGGCCGCGCTGTCGGTACCGACGTTCTGGCTGGGCATTCTCGGCGTCGTCTACCTGGCCGTCGGGCTCGGGTGGTTCCCGGCGTCGGGCTACGTCTCGCCGCTGGCCGACCCGCTGCGCGCCCTCTACTACCTGACGCTGCCCGCGCTCGTCCTCGGCGTCACGCACGCGGCGGTCGTGCAGCGGCAGACCCGGTCGTCGATGGTCGGGGCGCTGACCGCCGACTACGTGCGCACGGCACGAGCCAAGGGCCTCGGCCGAGCGGCGGTGGTGTTCAAGTACGGGCTGCGCAACAGCCTGATCGTCGTGACCACCGTCGTGGGCCTGCAGCTCGGCGGACTGATCGCCGGTGCCGTGGTCACCGAGCGGATCTTCAGCCTGCCGGGCATCGGGAAGCTGACGTTGGACTCGGTGTTCCAGCGCGACTACCCCGTGATCCAGGCGGTGGTGCTGGTGATCACCGCGGCGTTCATCGTGATCAACTTGGCTGTCGACGTGCTCTACACCGTCGTCGATCCGCGCATCCGCGTCTCCGGGAGCAGCTCATGACCACGACCGCCTCTCCTCGTGTCCGCGGGGGCGGGCGAGCCCTGCGCCGGATCGCCCGCAACCCGCTGGGCCTTCTCGGCGGGGCCCTGCTCGTGATCGTCGTGGTCGCCGGCGTGTTCGCGCCGTTGCTCGCGCCGTACCCGCCCACCGAGGTGCACTTCTCCACGCCGTTCCAGGTGCCGGGCACCGTAGGCTTCGCGCTCGGCACCGACGACCTCGGGCGCGACGTGCTCTCGCGCGTGCTCTACGGCACGCGGGCGTCGCTGGAGGTCGGGCTGCTGTCGGTGCTGCTGGCCGTGGTGGTCGGGGTGCCGCTCGGGCTCGCGGCCGGGTACTGGCACCGGCTCGACGCGCTGGTCTCCCGGCTCACCGACCTGATGCTCGCGTTCCCGTTCCTCGTGCTCGCCGTCGGGCTGGCCGCGATCAACGGGGGTGGCCTGGGCAACGCCGCGGTCGCGCTCGGCATCGCGAACGTCCCGACGATGATCCGCGTCGTGCGGGCGGAGACGCTGCGCCTGCGGGAACGCGACTTCGTGCTCGCCGCCCGCGCGATGGACGCCGGTTCCTGGTGGATCCTCGGCCGGCACGTGCTGCCCAACGCACTGCCCGCGATCATCGTGCAGGCCACGGTGATCATGCCCGCCGCTGTGCTCGGCGAGGCGGTGCTGTCGTTCCTCGGGCTCGGCATCCTGCCGCCCGCACCGAGCCTCGGGATCATGCTGTCCGACGCCCAGCAGTTCCTCTTCCGGACGCTGTGGCCCGGGGTCTTCCCCGGCCTCGCGATCGCAGTGATCTGCCTGGGTTTCAACCTGTTCGGCGACGCGCTGCGCGACGCGCTGGACCCGCAGACCGTGAGCGAGGGCTGATGGAACCGCTGCCGGAGATCCCCCTGCTCGAGATTCGCGACCTGTGCGTCTCCTTCGGATCCAGCGAGGTCGTGCACGGCGTGAGCCTGACCGTCATGCCCGGCGAGCGGGTGGCCGTCGTCGGCGAGTCGGGATCCGGGAAGTCCACCACCGCCCACGCGATCATGGGCCTGCTGCCGGACGGCGGGCGCGTCACGTCCGGGCAGGTGCTGCTGCGGGGCGAGGACGTCACGCACGCATCGCAGGCGCGGCTGCGGAAGCTCCGCGGACGGGAGGTCGGACTCGTCCCGCAGGACCCGATGTCCAACCTCAACCCCGTCGCGCGGATCGGGCGGCAGGTGGCGGAGACCCTTGTCGTGCACGGGCTCGCGTCGCGCCGGGAGGCGATGGCACGGGCCGTCGAGATCCTCGGTGAGGCCGGCCTGCCGGAGCCGGAACGCCGCGCGAAGCAGTACCCGCACGAGTTCTCCGGCGGCATGCGGCAGCGGGCGCTGATCGCGATCGCGCTGGCCTGCAGGCCGGAGCTGCTCGTGGCCGACGAGCCGACCTCCGCGCTCGACGTGACGGTCCAGCAGCAGATCCTCGACCGGCTCGAGACACTCACCCACGAGCTCGGCACGTCGCTGCTGCTGGTGACCCACGACCTCGGCCTCGCCGCGGACCGCGCCGACACCGTCGTCGTCATGTCGCAGGGGCGGATCGTGGAGACCGGACCCGCGGTCGATGTGCTGACCGCGCCGCGGCACGAGTACACGAAGCGGCTGGTGGCGGCGGCGCCGAACCTCGCCGGCGTGCATGCACCGGAGCCGTCCGCGGAACCTGTCGTGCTGCAGGTGGAGAGCGTGTCCAAGGAGTACCGGGTCCGCGGGCGCGGCGGGGTGCTGAAGGCCGTCGACGACGTGTCGTTCGAGGTCCGCCGTGGGCGCACCACGGCGGTGGTGGGGGAGTCCGGTTCCGGCAAGACGACGGTGGCGCGCATGGTGCTCGGGCTCGTCGACGTCACGGCCGGCACCATCCGGCTCGACGGCGACGACCTCGTCGGCATGAGCCGCGAGTGTCGCCGCGCGGCCCGCCGGGCCATGGCGCCGGTGTTCCAGGACCCCTACGGGTCCCTCGACCCGACGTTCACCGTCGAGCGGCTGGTCTCGGAACCGTTGCGGGTCCTCGGCATCGGCGACAGGGCGGCGCGTGCGGCCCGGGTGCGGGAGCTGCTCGACCACGTCGCGCTGCCCTCGTCCGTGGCGCAGCGCTACCCCAACGAGCTCTCCGGCGGGCAGCGCCAGCGCGTGGCCATCGCCCGCGCGCTCGCCCCGGACCCGCGGCTGGTGGTGTGCGACGAGGCCGTCTCCGCGCTCGACGTCCTGGTGCAGGAGCAGATCCTCGCGCTGCTGCGGCGGCTGCAGGACGAGCTGGGGCTGGCCTACCTGTTCATCTCCCACGACCTCGCGGTGGTGCGGCAGATCGCGCACGACGTCATCGTGATGAAGGCGGGGCGGGCGGTCGAGCAGGGGCCTGTGGATCAGGTCCTCGGCGCACCGCGGGCCGACTACACGCGGGCGCTGCTCGCCGCTGTGCCGGGAGCGCGGGTCGCTGCGCCCTCCTAGGAGATCCCGTGCAGGTGATGGGAGAGTCGCGGCGACAACTCGTCTCGTGACGGAGGTACCTGTGGCCCGGCCCACCCGCAACGCGCCGACCCTGGAGTCGGTGGCCGCCCGCGCGGGCGTCTCGCGGGCCACGGCGGGCCGGGTGCTGGCGGGGTCGTCGAAGGTGGGGGAGCAGGCCCGGGACGCGGTGCTGCAGGCCGCCGCGGAGCTGTCCTACGTCACCAACCGGGCGGCCCGCTCGCTGATGACGCGGCGCAGCGACTCCATCGCGTTCGTGGTCGCCGAGCCCGAGGACAAGTTCTTCTCCGACCCCTACTTCGCCTCGGTGCTGCGCGGCGCCCACACGGCCGTGGCCACCCACGACGTGCAGCTGGTGTTCGCCGTCCTCGCCGACGACGCCGAGCGGGAGCGCTTCGAGCGCTTCGCCCGGGGCGGCCACCTCGACGGCGTGGTGTTCGTGTCGCTGCACGGCGACGACCCGCTGCCCCAGCGTCTCCAGCAGGCCGGCGTGCCCGTGATCCTGTCCGGGCGCCCGTTCGCCAACGGCCTGCCGCCCGTGAGCTACGTCGACGCCGACAACCTCGGCGGGAGCCGCGCTGCGGTCCGGCTGCTGGTGGAGCGGGGCCGCACCCGGCTCGCGACGATCACCGGGCCGCTGGACATGACCGCGGCGCAGGACCGCCACGACGGCTTCGTGGCCGAGCTGGCCGACCACGGCCTGACGGCGGCGGGCGTGGAGAACGCCGACTTCTCGGTGGAGGGTGGCCGGCGCGCGATGCTGGCCCTGCTCGACGCTTCCCCCGACCTCGACGGAGTGTTCGCGGCCAACGACCTCATGGCTCTGGGCGCGCTCCAGGCCGCGGCCGAACGGGGGCGCACGGTGCCCGGTGACCTGTCGCTGGTCGGTTTCGACGACATCCCGCCGGCCGCCGCGGGCTCCCCGCCGCTGACCACGGTCCGCCAGCCGATGATGGAGATGGGCCAGGCCCTGGCCGCCCGCCTCCTGGAGTTCGTGGAGACCGGCGAGGCCCCGGAACCCCTCGTGGTGCCGACGGAGATCGTGCTGCGCGGCACGGTCTGAGCGGCCGGCTCATGATCACCGCTCAGTGGTTCTGGTGGCGACCGGAACCACCGAGCTCTCGGCGTCCCGACCGCTGATCACTGCGTCCACCTTCCACTCGTGAGAGCGCTCTCTTGACACGGACGGGTGGTCTGCGAGACTCTCATCACATCGTGAGAGCGCTCTCCCGGCCGTGGTCGGGACAGCGCCCCACACCCGGTCGACGACGCCCCGGCCCGCCAGAAGGAGCCCCACATGCCCATCCCCCGGAAGACGTCCGCCGCGGTCGCCGTAGCGGCCACGCTGGCCCTCGCGCTCACCGCGTGCGGGTCCGGCGCGAGCACTCCGGCCGCGTCGAGCGGACCCGTCGAGCTGAAGGTCAGCCTGTTCGGCACCTTCGGTTACGACGAGGTCGGCCTGTTCAAGAAGTACGAGGCCGAGAACCCCGGCGTGACGATCACCTACGAGTCCACGCAGGGCGAGGACAAGTACTGGCCCGCGCTGCAGACGCGGCTGGCCTCGGGCAGCGGCGTCGCCGACGTCCAGGGCATCGAGGTCTCCCGCATCTCCGACGTCACCGCCAACCAGGCCGACAAGTGGACCGACCTGCGCGACACCCCCGCCAAGGACTCCATCGGCGGCTACGTGAGCTGGAAGGAGCCGGCTGCCACCACCAAGGACGGCGCGGTGCTGGGTCTCGGCACCGACATCGGGCCCACCGGCATCTGCTACCGGTCCGACCTGCTCGCCAAGGCCGGGCTGCCCACGGACCCGGCCGCGCTCTCGGCCCAGATGCCGGACTGGAACGCGTTCCTCGCGCTCGGCGAGAAGTACAAGGCCAACGCCCCCGCCGGCAGCGCCTGGCACGACTCGGCGGGCGGGCTCTACAACGCGATCATCTCCACGCAGAAGGAGATCTACTACGACGGGTCGGGCAAGCTCGTCTACGGCACGAACCCGGCCGTGAAGTCCGCCTTCGACACGGCGGCGGGCGCCGCCCAGAAGGGGCTGACGGCCAAGCTGGAGCAGTTCGTCGACCCCGGCTGGGACCAGGGCTTCTCCTCCGGCTCCTTCGCCACCATCGCCTGCCCCTCCTGGATGATCGGCTACATCAAGGGCAAGGCCGGTACCGGCGGCGCCGACAAGTGGAACGTCACCACGCTGCCCGGCGGGGTCGGTGGCAACTGGGGCGGCGCCTACCTCGCCATTCCCGCGGTGAGCCAGCACAAGGCCGAGGCCGCGAAGCTCATCGCCTGGCTGACCGCACCGGAGCAGCAGGCCGCGGTGTTCGAGAAGGTCGGCAACTTCCCGTCGACGACGGGCGCGATCGCGAAGGTCACCGGGGCCACGGACCCGTACTTCAACACCGCGCCCATCGGGAAGATCTTCACCGCCTCGGCCGACGCGTCGCCCGTGCAGATCCTCGGCCCGGAGGACGGCGTCGTGAAGAGTGCGCTGGTGCAGGCCCTGCTGGCCGTCGAGACCAGCGGCACCAGCCCCGCGGACGCATGGACGGCCGCCGGCACGAAGATCAGCAACCAGGTCGGATGACCTGGTGACCCTGCAACTGGACCGTCCCGTCCCCGGGGAGCGCACGCCCCCGGGGACGGGGCTCACCACCCGCCTGTCCTGGCGTTCGCGCCTGCACCGCTTCGAGGGCCGCTCCGCGCCCTACGTCTACATCGCGCCGTTCTTCCTGGTGTTCGTGGCGTTCGGGCTGTTCCCGCTGGTCTACACCGCCTGGATCAGCCTGCACCGCTACAAGCTCGGCTCGTCCATGACGTGGATCGGCCTCGGCAACTACACGTGGCTGTTCACCAACGGCGCCTTCTACAACGCGCTGTGGAAGACGATCACGATCGGCGTGCTGTCGACGGTGCCACAGCTGCTGCTGGCGCTCGGGCTCGCGCACCTGCTCAACTACCGGCTGCGCGGCCGCACGTTCCTGCGGGTCGCGATGCTGATGCCCTACGCCACCTCGGTGGCCGCGGCCACGCTCGTGTTCGCGCTGATCTTCGGCCGCGACGCGGGCGTGGTCAACGGTCTGCTGGGCCTCGTCGGCGTCCATCCCGTGGACTGGCGCAACGGCGACTGGACGGCCCAGATCGCGATCTCCGTGATCGTGATCTGGCGCTGGACCGGCTACAACGCGCTGATCTACCTGGCCGGGATGCAGTCGATCTCGTCGGACCTCTACGAGGCCGCTGCGCTCGACGGGGCCAACCGCTGGCAGCAGTTCCGGCACGTCACGCTGCCGGGGCTGCGCCCGACGATCCTGTTCACGATCGTCGTGTCGACGATCGGGGCCAGCCAGCTGTTCGGCGAGCCGCTGCTGTTCGGCGGCGGGCAGGCCAACGGCGGGCCGGTCGGGCAGTACCAGACGCTGGGGCTGTTCATGTACCAGCAGGGCTGGCAGTTCGGGCAGCTCGGCCGGGCGGCCACCGTCGCGTGGGTGACGTTCCTGCTGATCATCGGCCTGGTGCTGCTGAACACGCGGCTGTCGAAGATCCGGAACAGGGGCGAGTCATGACCGCCTCCGTCGCCGTCTTCCCACGGTCCCGCAGCAGCCGCCCGCAGGACCGTGCCGGTGTGCCCACCTACGTCGTCCTCGGCCTCGTCGCCGTGGCGTTCGTCGCGCCGTTCTACTACATGCTGGTGGCGGCCAGCCGTCCGATGGCGGAGATGAACACCTTCCCGCCGCCGCTGCTGCCCGGTCCCGACCTGTGGAAGAACGTGGAAACGGCCGTGCAGTCGCAGAACATCGGGCTGGCGCTGGGCAACTCGCTGGTGGTCTCCGGGATCATCACCGCCAGCACCGCGCTGTTCTGCACCCTTGCCGGCTACGCGTTCGCCAAGATGGCATTCCGGGGCCGGGACACGCTGTTCGCGATCACGCTGGGCACGATGATGATCCCGCCCAGCCTGAGCGTCGTGCCGCTCTACACGATCATGGCCGACCTCGGCCTCGCCGGCTCGCTCAGCTCCGTGGTGCTGCCGTCGCTGGTGGCGGCGTTCGGGGTGTTCTTCATGCGCCAGTACCTGTCGCAGTCGCTGCCCGACGAGCTGCTCGAGGCCGCCCGCATGGACGGGGCCACGTCGCTGCGCACGTTCTGGAGCATCGTGCTGCCGATCGCCCGGCCCGGGATGGCCGTGCTCGGGATGCTCACGTTCATGACGGGCTGGAACGACTTCTTCTGGCCCGTGATCACGCTCAACTCCACCAACCCCACCGTGCAGGTGGCACTCAACAACCTCGGCAGCGGCTACGTGCCCGACACCGCGGTGATCATGGCGGGCACGCTCGTCGGGACGCTGCCGGTGCTCGTCGTGTTCGTGCTGCTGGGCCGTCAGATCGTCGGCGGGATCATCGCCGGCGCCGTCAAGGGATAGGGACCTGATTCACGTGACCACCGTTGCCCAGCAACAGACCAGCGCCACACTCGAGTTCCCCCGGGGATTCCTGTGGGGCGCGGCCACCGCGGCCTACCAGATCGAGGGCGCCGTCACGGCCGGCGGCCGCACCCCGTCGATCTGGGACACGTTCTCCCACACCCCGGGCAGGATCCTGGGCGGTCACAACGGCGACGTGGCCGACGACCACTACCACCGCTTCCGCGAGGACGTGGCGCTGATGGCCGAGCTGGGGCTGACGTCCTACCGGTTCTCGGTGTCGTGGCCGCGGATCACCCCGCAGATCACCGCGGACGCGCTCGGGCCGGTGAGCGCCGAGGGGCTGGCGTTCTACTCCGACCTCGTCGACGCCCTGCTCGGCGCCGGCATCGCCCCCTCGGTCACGCTCTACCACTGGGACCTGCCCCAGGCCCTGGAGGATGCAGGCGGCTGGACCTCCCGGGCCACGGCCGAGCGCTTCGGCGAGTACGCCGAGGCGGTGGCGGCGGCGCTGGGGGACCGGGTGCCGCAGTTCATCACGCTGAACGAGCCCTGGTGCAGCGCCTACCTCGGCTACGCGAGCGGCGTGCACGCGCCCGGCCGCACCGACGACGCCGCCGCGCTGGCCGCCGTGCACCACCTCAACCTCGCCCATGGCCTGGGAGTGGCCGCGATCCGGCGCGCCGCACCCACGGCGAGTGTGGCGGTCACGCTCAACCTCGCCTGGGTGTGCCCGGAGAGCGGGTCCGGGTTCGACGCCGAGGCCGCCCGTCGCGTCGACGGCCTGCAGAACCGGGTGTTCCTGGACCCCATCCTGTCCGGCCACTATCCCGACGACGTGCAGGCCGACACCGCGGACGTCACGGACTGGTCGTTCGTCCGGCCCGGCGACCTGGCGACCATCAGCGCGCCGATCGACGCGCTGGGCGTCAACTACTACACCCCGACGGTCGTGCGGCACTGGACGCGCGAACGGCCCAAGGAGACCGCCGACGGACACGGTGACGGCGCGGCCACCCCGTGGATCGCCTGCGACGACGTCGAGTTCCCCCGCCAGCACGGCCCCAGGACGGCGATGGGCTGGAGCATCGACGCCCGGGGCATGACCGAGCTGCTCACGCGGATGGCCCGCGAGCACCCGGGCCTCGACCTCATGGTCACCGAGAACGGGGCCGCCTTCCCCGGCGACGAGGTGGTGGACGGGCGCGTCGCCGATCCGGACCGCGTCGAGTACCTGCGCAGCCACCTCGCCGCCGTGCACGCGGCGATCGAGGCCGGCGCCCCGGTGGTCGGCTACTACGTGTGGTCGCTGCTCGACAACTTCGAGTGGGCGTGGGGCTACGAGAAGCGCTTCGGTGTGGTGCACGTCGACTACGCGACGCTCGTGCGCACCCCGAAGGACAGCGCGTGGTTCTACGCCGGAGTGGCCCGGGAGAACGCCGTACCGGATCTGCCGGTGGCAAGATCGAGCGCATGACGACGGAGCGGATGGAAGTACACCGTGTGATCCCGGCCGAGCCGGGGGCGATCTTCGCGGTGCTGTGCGACCCGCAGGGCCACGTGTCGATCGACGCGTCGGGGATGTTGATGGATGCCACCGGCGAACCGGTGTCGGCGGTGGGGGACAGGTTCGTGGTGCACATGGACCGGGAGGCGCTCGGCGACCTGCCCATGGGGCGCTACGACGTCACCGTGGTCATCACGGCGTTCGAGCCGGGGAAGGAGATCGCCTGGACGATCGACGGCACGATCCAGCCGCCGATCCGGCACGTCTACGGCTACCGGCTGGAGCCGGCCGAGGGTGGGACGTCGGTCACGTCGTACTACGACTGGTCCGACATCGACCAGAAGTGGAAGGACAGCGGGCGCTTCCCGATCATCGCCGAGACGTCGCTGCGGGCCACCCTCGGCATCCTCCAGCGCACGGTGGCGCGGGGCCGCTAGCGGGCGGTGCGGCACATCTCCGTGCAGAGCGGGCAGGGTCGGCCGTCGGGCTCCACCATCGACGCGGCGGCGACCCTGTGCCCGCAGACGGCCTGGTAGTAGCCCTCGGTCTGCGACATCTCCGCCGTGAGCTCGATGTCCGGGACCCGGTGCGCCCAGCCGTCCGCGATGCAGGTGACCGACACCGTGGGTCGGCCTCGGTGGAGCGGTTCGACTCGCCCTCGTTCTGCTCTGCTCACTGCTCCCCGCCTGCATCCGGTAACCGGTGGGGAGATCGGCACACACCGTGATCGTCCCCCGACACCCTCAGTTTGCCCACTGATCGTTGTATCCGCAAGACTGTCTGCAACGTCATCTGCAAGAACGTTTGCAACAACGTCCGGACATCGGGGGGCCGATATGCAGCAGCGTGATCCGGGGTCGAGCGTCGCGGCCGACGCGTTGGGCCTGCTGAACTGGCGCAAGAGCCGGGAGAGCAACCCCAGCGGCGACTGCGTCGAGCTGGCGGGTCTCGACGACGGTGGGGTGGCGGTACGCAACTCGCGCGACCCGCGTGGACCTGCACTGATCTTCACCCGGGCCGAGATCGCCGCCTTCCTGCGCGGGGCCAAGGACCGTGAGTTCGACGACCTCATCGCCTGATGGATCCGAACCGCGGGTCTAAGGTGGCCAGGTGACGTCTGACACCCCCCGTCGCCAGGGCCCGGCCGACCCCAACGACACCGCGGGCGGGCCGACGGTCTCGCGCATCGTCCTCGGCACCCAGCTGCGACGGCTGCGGGAGGCCGGTGGCATCACCCGCGAGGCCGCCGGGGCCCACATCCGGGCGTCGCACGCCAAGATCAGTCGCCTGGAGCTGGGGCGCGTCGGGTTCAAGGAACGCGACATCGCCGAGCTCCTCGATCTCTACGGTGTCACCGACCCGGGGGAGCGGAAGGGCCTGCTCGGCCTCGTCACGCAGGCCAACGTGCGCGGCTGGTGGGCCCAGGACAGCGACCTGCTCCCGTCCTGGTTCGAGATGTACCTGCGCCTCGAGCAGGAGGCCAAGGTCATCCGCACCTACCAGGTGCAGTTCGTGCCCGGCCTGCTGCAGAGTCCCGCCTACGCCCGGGAGGTGATCCGCGCCGGGCACCGCAGCGAGCCCGAGCACGAGATCGACCGGCGCGTCCAGCTGCGGGTCGACCGGCAGAAGATGCTCGCCGAGCCGGGCGCCCCCACGTTCTGGGCCGTGATCGACGAGGCGGCGCTGAGCCGGCCGTTCGGCCCGCCTGCCGTCATGCGCGGCCAGATCGAGTACCTGCTCGAGATGAGTACCATGCCCAACGTCGCGATCCAGGTGCTGCCGTTCCGGCTGGGCAGCCACGCCGCCGCGGGTGGGCCGTTCACGATCCTGCGCTTCGCCCAGCCCGACCTGCCCGACGTGGTCTACCTCGAGCAGCTCAACAGCGCGGTCTACCTGGAGAAACGCTCCGACGTGGAGCAGTACCTCGCCGTGATCGAGCGCGTGAGCGTGCAGGCCGAGACGCCGGTGCGCTCACGCGCGCTGTTGAGAGCCCTCCTCGAGCAGTTCTGAGAGGGTCCTCAACAGCGGATCTCAGGCCTTCCGTCCGACGCCTGCCGAGTAGAGCGTGTGCGTCGGGCTGCCGGTGAGGGTCTGCGCGTCGGGCCGCCAGTCGTTGGCGTAGACCAGCCCCGGCTCCACCATCTCCAGGCCGTCGAACAGGCGTTGCTGCTCCTCCCACGTGCGGAAGCGGCCGGTGCCCAGGCCACCCTCCAGGAACGCCGTCTGCAGCTCCTTGGCCCGCGGCTCGTCGTCGTCGAGGAAGTTGCTGATCAGGAAGTAGCTGCCCGGGGACAGGCGTGCCTTGATCTTGTCGGCGAGCCCGTAGGGGTCCTCGTCGTCGGCTAGGTGGTGGAAGATGCTGGCCGCGATCACCGCGAACGGCTTGCTGGTGTCGATCAGCTCCCGCACGGCCTCGCTGTCGAAGATCGCGTCGGGGTCGCGGACGTCGGCGGTGATGACCGTGGTGGTGCTGTCGTTGGCCAGCAGCGCCCGGCCGTGGGCCAGTACGAGGGGGTCGATGTCGACGTAGACGACGTGCACGTCCGGGTTGATCGCGTGGGCGATCTCGTGCACGTTGCCCTCGGTGGGCAGGCCGGAGCCCAGGTCGAGGATCTGCGTGATGCCGGCCTCGGCCACCAGGAACGTGACGGCGCGGCGCAGGTGGGCGCGGTTGTCCTTCGCCAGCTGGCTCGTCTCGGGGACGGCGGCGAACAGGGCCGCGCTGACCTGCCGGTCGATCTCGAAGTGCTCCTTCCCGCCGAGCACGTAGTCGTACACGCGGGCGATGGAGGGCACGTTCAGCTTGACCTCCGGCGGTGCGGACGTGGCGTCCAGCCCCTCGTGGCCAGCCCCCTGCGGACGATCCATGGAACAGCCTCTTCCCTCGCGGTGCTTGACGGCCCCGACCCTATCGGGCGCGGCCCGCCGCGGTGGATCGTACTCGCCGCCCGCTTTGTCCGGAGATCTTTACGGATCTTCGGAGCGGACCGGACGAACGGCATTCTTCGACGTCAGCCGGGGTGGACGGGGCAGCGTGCGTCTGTTCAACTACGGGAGTTAGGTGAGGCTGACTTAGGCAAGGGATCGCCAATGCTTCCTACGTTCGTGATCGGGCTCCGGGAGGGCCTGGAGGCGGCGCTCATCGTCGGGATCATCGCCGGGTTCCTCGGCGCCCAGGGCCGCCGCGACGCGCTCCGGCAGGTCGGGCTGGGCGTCGGCGCGGCCGTCGTGATCTGCCTGGTGGTCGGGGTCGTGCTGGAGGTGGTCACGGCCGAGCTGCCGCAGGCCGCCCAGGAGGGCCTGGAGACGGTCATCGGACTGCTCGCCGTCGCGATGGTGACCTACATGATCCTCTGGATGCGCCGGCACGCCCGGGGCATGCGCGCGGAGCTGGAGTCGGCCACCGCGGGTGCGCTGGCCCGGGGATCCACCGGAGCGCTGGTCGCGATGGCGTTCCTGGCCGTGCTGCGCGAGGGGTTCGAGACCGTCGTGTTCCTGCTCGCCGCGTTCCAGGCCAGCACGTCGCCGCTGCTCGCGGGCGGTGGTGCGCTGATCGGGATCCTCGTCGCGGTGGCGCTGGGCTACGGCATCTACCGGGGCGGCGTCCGGTTGAACCTGGCGCGGTTCTTCACGGTCACCGGCGCGGTGCTCGTGGTGGTGGCCGCGGGGTTGCTGATGACCGCGGCGCACACGGCGCACGAGGCCGGCTGGCTCGACGTCGGGCAGGACCGGGCGCTGGACCTGTCCTGGTTCGTGCGGCCGGGCACGCCGATCTCGTCGCTGGTCACCGGGATGCTCGGTATCCAGCCGTTCCCGACGCTGGTCGAGGTCGTCGTCTGGGTGCTGTACGCGGTCCCGCTGCTCGCGTACGTCCTCATGCCCGCCCGGCGGCGCAGTCCGGCTCCCGCCCACACCTGACCTCCCCGTCCCACCTGTCCGAAGGGTTCCTCCGTCATGCCCATGTTCCGTTCGCGCGCCCTGGCGGGTGCACTGTCGGTCGGCCTGCTCGCCACCGCGTGCGGCGCCGCCACGACCCCGGCCGCGTCAGGCACCGCTGTGCAGGTCGCGCTCTCGGACGCGGGGTGCCGGCCGACCCCTGCGACGGTCCCCGGAGGACCCGTCACGTTCACCGTCACCGGCTCCGGGTCGGGTGCGGTCACGGAGGCCGAGCTGCAGAAGGACGGGAAGATCCTGGGCGAGAAGGAGAACATCACGGCCGGGATCGACGGCACCTTCGCGCTGCGCCTCGACGCCGGCACGTACAGCATGTACTGCCCCGGCGCGAAGCAGGACACGTGGGCGTTCACCGTGTCCGGCGCCGCCGCCCAGACCGCCGCCGCCCAGACCGCCGCCGCCGCCGACCTCACCGATGCCACCGCGACGTACCACGACTACGTGGTCGCCGAGGTCTCCGCGCTCACCACCGCCACGAAGGCCTTCACCGACGCCGTGCGGGCCGGGGACATCACGAAGGCGAAGGCGCTCTACGCGCCCGCCCGCGTGCACTACGAGAGCATCGAGCCGGTCGCGGAGAGCTTCGGGAACCTCGATCCGGACATCGACGCCCGCATCGACGACGTCGCCGACCCCACGACGTGGACCGGCTTCCACCGCATCGAGAAGGCGCTGTGGGATCCAGGACAGGGGGCCGACAACTCGCTGGCCGGCATGACGCCGATGGCGAACAAGCTCGACGCCGACGTCGCCACGCTGAAGGGCAAGGTCGCCACCACCACCTACCAGCCCGCGGAGCTGGCCAACGGCGCGAGCGACCTGCTCACCGAGGTCTCCACCACGAAGGTCACCGGCGAGGAGGACCGCTACTCCCACACCGACCTGTGGGACTTCGCGGCCAACATCGCCGGGGCCCGGGAGGCCTTCGAGCTGCTGAAGCCCGCGCTGGCGGCGAAGGACGCCGCGCTCGCCCAGCAGCTGGACGCGCGGTTCACCGACGTCACGGCCGGGCTCGCGAAGTACGCCCAGGGCGGCGGCTTCGTCGACTACACCGGTGTGTCCGGGGCCGATCGGCGCACCCTCGCGCAGTCGGTGAACGCGCTGGCCGAGCCGCTGTCGCAGGTGGCCGGGAAGGTGGTCTGATGCCGCTGTCGCGCCGCCGGCTGCTGGGCGGGGTGGGCCTGGCGGGGGCGGGCCTCGCGGTGGCGGGATGCGCCCCGGCCTCGGCGGCCGCGGCCGACACCGTGCCCTTCTACGGCGCGCACCAGGCCGGGATCAGCACCGACGCGCAGGACCGGCTCGCGTTCGCCGCGTTCGACGTCACGTCCACCTCCCGCGCCGATCTCGTGGCCCTCCTGCAGACGTGGACGGCCGCCGCCGAGGCCATGACACGGGGCGCCGCGGTGCCCGGGGACTCGACCTCGCAGGAGGTGCCCCCCGCTGACACGGGCGAAGCGGCCGGGCTGTCGGCGGCGAAGCTGACCGTGACGGTCGGGTTCGGCCCCGGCCTGTTCGACGGCCGGTTCGGGCTCGCGCCCCGCCGCCCGGCCGTGTTGACCTCCTTGCCCGCGCTGCCGCGGGACGACCTCGACCCCACGCGCAGCGGCGGTGACATCGCGATCCAGGCCTGCTCCGACGACCCGCAGGTGGCCTTCCACGCGATCCGCAATCTCGCGCGCCTGGGCCGCGGCACCGTCGTCACGCGGTGGACGCAGCTGGGGTTCGGGCGCACGTCGTCCACGGGGAAGGGGCAGGCCACCCCGCGCAACCTCATGGGCTTCAAGGACGGCACCCGCAACATCACCAGCGACGACACGGCCGCCCTCGACCAGCACGTCTGGGTCTCCGACGGCTCCTGGATGAGCGGCGGCAGCTACCTGGTGGCCCGGCGGATCCGGATGTTCGTCGAACCCTGGGACCGCGACCGCCTCGGCGACCAGAACGCCGTCTTCGGCCGTGACAAGGCCACCGGTGCGCCACTGACCGGCAGGACCGAGTTCGACACCCCGGACTTCCACGCCACGAACGCCGACGGCAGCCCCGTCATCCCGATCGACGCCCACATCCGGCTGGCCGCGCACGAGAACCACGACGGCCTGCGGATCCTGCGTCGCGGCTACTCGTTCACCGACGGCACCGACCCGGCCACCGGCGACCTCGACGCGGGCCTGTTCTTCGTCAGCTACCAGTCCGACCCGGCCGCGTTCGTCACGCTGCAGCGCACGCTGGGCACCGGCGACGCGCTCAACGAGTACATCCGTCACACCGGGTCGGCGCTGTTCGCGTGCCCGCCGGGGCCGGGCGGGGCGGGGGAGCACTGGGGCCAGGCCCTGTTCACGTGAGACGTGGCCCCCACCGCCACATGGGGTCCTGTGGCTGTCAACGGCGGCCCCGGACGGCCGCAAGGCTCCATGAGGCGCCGGTCGGCTGCGCTGCCTGGGCGCGTCCGCACCCGTCGGCGGCGCTGTCCTACTCTTCCCCGGTGGCAGGAGGGGGAGTGGTGTCGCCGGCGGCGGACGCCTCGGCGCGCTCGCGGTGGCGGGCCCTCGTCCTCACCGACCCCATCGCGCGCCTGGTGCGCAACGCCGCCCACGCCGGCATCGACGACGAGCAGTACGACCTGCGGGCCCTGGCGCTGGCCGCGGTGGACATCGTCGTCGGATCGATGGGGTTCTCCCGCGAGTCCGGCGTCGACGAGGTGCTCGACTCCCTGGTGGGGTTGGCCGCGCGCATGCAGCCCGACCGGCCCGCACAGTGGCGCGACGTCGCGCAGGTGGTGCTCAAGGGCCTGCTCAACGACGCCCACGAGCAGCGCCGCTTCACCTACCGCTTCGCCGACCTCTCCGACCGCGAGACCGCGCGGTGGGAGTCCTACGCCTTCCGGCTGCTGTCGCTTCGCGAGACCGAGTTCGGCGCCGTGCTGGTGGCCAGCGACCAGGCCATCACGCTGTTCCTGCACGGCCTGGACGTCGACCTCGAGGACGCCGACCGCGCGCTGGCCCACGTGCTGCAGCGCCAGCTCGACGACCAGCGCTTCGACGCCGCCGCCCGCACCGCCGCGCAGGCCGAGCGCACCAGCGTCGGGCTCTCGGCCACGCTCACCGAGCTGCTCGACGCCACCCGCCGCGACGTCGGCGACGTGGACTGGGCCACCGACCTCCCCGAGCGCCTCACCCGGGCCCGGCGCCACGTGGAGGAGCGCATCGCCGAGGACGACCGGTTCCTCGAGCACGTCCAGGGCGGGCTGGAGGTGGAGGCGTCGCCGGAGGTCCGGGCGGTGTCCGGGCAGATCATCGACCTGCTGCGCCGCGCCCGGCAGGTGCACCTGGACCTGGAACGGCGCCTCGTCGGCGCCCACGAGGTGTTCCTCACCGCCCACGTGCGGCAGCGGATCGCGCGGCGGCGCCGACTGCGGATGTTCGCGCTCGGCGAGGACGTCCTCGCCCCGGTGCTGGCGCTGCCCGCCGCCGACGCCCACGGGGTGACCGAGCGGTTCGCGAACCCCGCGCTGGGTGTCACGGTGCCGCGGCTCGTGCGTTTCGACGACCTCCTCGACGCGCTGTGGGCCGCCCCCCGTGCCCCCGAGCCCGGCGTGGCGCAGATCGAGGAGGCCGACGAGCCGGTCGACGACGACCTGCAGGGCTACCGGCCCGAGGTGGTGGCCGCGGCCCGCGAGGTGCTGGGACGCACCGCGGACGGACCGGTGCGGTTGAGCGCGTTGCTCGACGACACGGACGAGACCGAGGTGGCGGAGCTCGTGGTCCTGTCCGCGCTGTGGGCGTTCGCGCCCGATCCGGGGGACACCGAGGGGGAGTCCGATGTGGACCTGCTCGCGGGCGGCCTGGAGACCCACGACGACGGCACCGTCCTGCACCACCCCCGGCTCGGCGGCCGGGACCTGCTCGTGGCGAGGAGAAGTACAGCGTGAGTGGAGTTCCCGCCGATCTGACGGACGTGCGCGCCGCCGCCGAGCTGATCAACTTCGGGCTCTCGCGCCGCAACCGGCCGGTCGAGGGCAGCGAGTACCGCACGCTGCTCGACCGCTACCGCGCCGAGCTGCGTTTCAAGGACGTCGTCGACACGATGGCCGAGGGGCTGGGCCTGGAAGTGCTCGGCACCCCGCGCGCCGGGATCGTGCTCGTGCCCGACCCGGGTGGCCCGTTCGCGACGCGGCTGGGTGATCTGCGCGCGATGACCGAGGACGAGCGGCTGGTGTTCGGGCTCGTCCTGGTCGCCATCGCGGCCTTCGCCTATCCGAACGACGTCGACTTCGACGACCCCGAGGCCAAGCTGATCGACATCCCGCGGATCGACGAGTTCCTGCGGGCGGCCATCGCTGCGGTGGAACTGCCCCACGGAGACCGGTCGCGGGTGGCCGCGGAGATCTACGCCGACCTGCCCTCCTTCGTCCCGACCAACACCGGCCGCCGGGCGCGGGGCTGCACGCTGCGCGCCGTCGAGGAGGTCTGCGGCTGGCTCGTGGCCCAGGGGGCGGCGCGTGAGGCCACCGCGCTGGGGCCGGACACCTTCCGACTGACGGACCACTTCCGCCTGCTGGTGGGCGACAGCGCCGGCAACGCGGCCCTGGAAGCCCTGCGAGAGGTGCGCGCAGACCGTGTCGAGCCGATATCGCGTGCCGACCGCTCGATCGCGGCCACGCCGGCGGCCGGGGGGAACATGTGAACGCCTCCGATGTCATGTGGACCATCAGCCGCATCCGGCTCGACCGGATCGGGCCCACCGCCGCGCGCTTCCTCGACGTCACGCTCGACCTGCGCGACGACGGCGGGCTGCCGCTGGACACCATCATCTGGCTGCGCAACGGCGGCGGGAAGTCGACGGTCCTGTCGCTGGTCTGCGCGCTGATCCGGCCCTACCGCCGCGACTTCCTCGCCACGGCTTCCACCGGCAAGCACCTCGAGGACTACGTGCTGGGCGCCGACACCGCGCACGTGATCGTCGAGTGGTCGGGGCCGCAGGGGCGCCGGCTCGTCACCGGCGCGGTGTACGAGTGGGCCGACCGCACCCAGCCCGCCGACCCGAACCGTGATCATGACCGCCTCAACGCGCGCTGGTACGCGTTCAGCCCCGCCGACGGGCGGGCGGAGCTGGACCTGCTGCCCTTCGGCGAGGTCCAGAAGGACTTCGTCGCGGCCGTGCGCGACCTCGACGCGATCCCGGGCTGCGGCGTCGCCGTCACCGATCGGGCCGACCGCTGGCGGCGGCTGCTCGACGACCACGGCCTCGACACCGAGATCTTCACGCCGATCCTGCAGATGAACGCCACCGAGGGCGGCATCGAGGGGCAGTTCCAGTTCCGCAACGCCGACCAGTTCGTGCAGTACCTGCTGGAGCTGATCGTCGATCCCGAGGTGCCGGGCCAGGTCGCGGAGATCCTGGAGGGTGTCCGCGCCGGGCTCGCCGACCGTCCGGAGCTGCTCGCCGACCTGACGTTCGCCGACGAGGCGATCCCGCGGCTCCGCGCGCTGGCCACCGCCCGCGACGAGCGCGCCGCCGCCGCCGACGCGGTGGCCCGGCAGGAGGGCGCGGCCCGCGAGCTGGCCGGGGCGCTTGCCGCGGCCGCTGCTCACTCCCACGCCGAGCACGAGTCCGGGGCGGAGCGGGCCCGGCGCCACGAGGAGGAGGCGGCCGCCCACGCGAGCGCCGGGGGAGCGGCCCGCGCCACCGCCACCGCGCTGCGCCACCATGCCTCGGCGCTGCGGCTCGCCGCCGCCGAGGCGGACGTCGCGCGGCTCGCGGAGCACGAACGCACCGCGGGTGAGCAGGTGGCGGCATGGCGCGCGACCCCCGCCGTGCACGCGCTGCGCGAGGCCGAGCAGCGGGTCGCGGCGCTGGCCGAGCAGCTCGCCGCGGCCACCGAGGAGGCCGAGCCGCTGCGGGAGCGGCGCGACCGTGCCGCCGCCGGGTATGCCACGGCGCTGCAGCGCAGCATCGACGCGGTGGACGAGCAGGTCGACCACCTCCGGGCCGGGGCGGAGGCCGACGCCGAGCAGGAGCGCGCCGCCCGCGTCCGGGGGGAGGAGGCGCGCGACGAGCGCGCCCGGCTGGCCGCCGCGCTGTCGGCCGCACAGGACGCCCTCGCGTCGCTGGACCGCGACCTGGCCGCCGCCGTCGCCGCCGGGCACCTGACCACGGGCGAGACGGTGCGGGCCGCGGTCGGTCGCCACGCCGACGCCGACGCCGCCGCGGCCGCCGCCTCGGAGAACACCGACGCCGAACGCCGCGCGCTGGTCGAGGAGCGCCGCGGCCTGCAGCAGCGGGCGGGCGGGTTGGCCGCCGCGCGCGCCACCGCCGAGCAGGAGCGCGGCCGCGCGGCGCAGCGCCGCCGCGAGCTGCAGGGCCGCGCCGACGACCTGGCGCACGACGAGCGGCTGCGCGGACTCGGGGGCGGGGAGACGCTCGACCCCGTCGTCGAGGCGGGCGATCTGGGCGACGCCCTCGCCACCGCGATCGCCCGCACCGAGCGCCGTCGCGTCGAGCTGGCCGTCGACGGCGCCGAGGACGAGCGCGCGCTCGCCGCGCTGGCCGCCACCGGCCTGCTGCCCGGCGGTCTCGACCTCGTCCGCGCCCGTGACGCACTGGAACGGGCCGGCATCGCCGCGGCCACCGGCTGGGGCTACCTCGCCGAGACCGTCCCCGCCGCGCGGCACGCGGCCGTGCTGCTGGCGGCGCCGGCGCTGGCCTCGGGCCTGCTGGTGCACGACGAGCGCGACCTGCCCGCCGCCCGCGAGGCGGTGCTGGCCGCCGGGCTGCGGCCCACGTCCGCCGTGGTGATCGCGACGACGGCCGAGCTGGCCGCGGTGGAGGCTGGGGGAACGCACCCGTTCGTCGTCCCGCCCGCGCCCGCCCTGATCGACCGCGCCGCGGCCGGCGAGGAACTGACCGCCCGGGAACGCGCGCGGGCCGATCGCGCCGGCACCGACGACGCCCTGGCCGCCGAGCTCGCCCGTGACACCGACCTGCTACGGCGGCTGCGCCGACTGCGCGAGGACTGCCCGCCCGGCACCCTCGACGCGCTGGCCGCCGAGGAGGCCACGGCCACGGCGCGGCTCACCGACCTGACGGCCCAGGCCCGGCTCGTCGACGGGGCGGCCGACGCGCTCGGTGAGCGCGAACGGGCCCTCGACGACGGCCGCACCACCGCCGAGCGCACCCGCCGTGCCGCCGCCGCGGCACTGGGCACCCTCGCCGGACTGGCCCCGCGGGAGGAGGACGCCGCCGAGCTGCGCAGGCGGGTGGCCACGCTGCCCGCGGAGATCGCCGACTGCGCGCGCACCGTCGCCGCGGAGAGCGACGCGGAGGCCGACCACCGCCGCCTCGCCGCGGCCGCCCTCGATCACGCCGGGTCGCTGCTCCGCACCGCCGCCACGCAGCGCACGGACCTGGCGGCACTCGGCGAGGTCCGGGCGGCGGACGGCCCCGAGACCTCGGTCAACGACGCCCGTGCCGCCTTCGGGAGCGCCCGCGCCGCCTACGACCGCGAGGTGTCCGGCTCGGCGCTGGCCTCATCGCTGACCGAGGCCCGGCGCGCGCTGGAACGGGCCCGGGACCAGGTCGGCGAGCTCCCGGCGCCTGTTCGCACCGCCGCGCGCGACCTGCTCGACACCGCCGACGGTCACGACGCGAGCGCCCGCACCGCGGCCACGGCCCGCACCGACACCACCCACGCGCGCGCCCGCACCGCGCTGGCCGACGCCACCGCCGAGGCCCGGCTCGCGCGGGCCGAAGTGGGGCCGCATCGCGTTCTCGCCGGGACCGACCTGCCCGCCACCCGCGGGGAGGCGCTCGCCGCCGCCGCGACCGCCGACGCCGAGGCACAGGAACACCTACGCTGTCATGAGGGATCAGCCGCGGCGGCTGCGGCGGTCGTCGCCGCCCAGGCCGGCGCCCGCGACCGCGCGACGGCGATGCGGCACCTCGGCGAGCTGCTGCCGGCGAAGCCCGAACCCGACCGCGATCCCTTCACCGGCCCCGCCGAGGACGCCCGGGCCGCCGTCGACCGCACCCGCGAGGCTCTCGACGCCGCCACCGCGGCAGCGGCCCGCAGCCGCCGCGCGGTCGACAAGCTCGGCCAGGAGACGGCGCTGTGGGCGGCCGAGGACCGGTTCGCCGGCGTCAAGCCGCCCGTCCGCGACCGGTTCCGCGCGTCCGACGCCGCCGAGGACCTGCTCAGCGGAGCCGAACGCCTCGCCGACGACCTCGACCTGCTGGCGGTCAACCTGCGCGGCCGGCTCGACGAGCTGGAGGAGCACAAGGGCGTCGTCGTCACCGCCATGGTGGGGATGGTCCGCCAGGCGCTGAAGTCGCTGCAGCGGGCGCAGGCCCTGTCCGAGCTGCCCGACAGCCTGGGGGAGTGGGCCGGCCAGCGCTTCCTCGACGTCGGGCCGCGCTCGTCCGTGGAGACCGCCGACGCCGTGCTGCGTGAGCGTTGCTCCCGGCTCGTCGACACGCTCACGGCACGCGGGGTGCCGGTGCCGCGGGGCCACGAGCTGCTGTGGCAGGCCACCAGCGCCGTCGTCGGCGAGGGCAACTGGAAGGCGAAGGTGCTCAAGCCGTCCACGACGTTCGCCCTCGAGCGGGTGTCGGTGGAGCGGATGCGCAAGTGGTCGGGTGGCGAGAAGGTCACCATCTCGCTGCTGCTGTTCTGCATGGTCGCGAAGCTGCGCGCCACCGGCCGCGGCCGCGACCAGCCCGGCCTGGGCGCCCTCCCGCTGGACAACCCCCTCGGGAAGGCCAACTACGTCGTGTTCCTCAACCTGCAGCGCAAGGTCGCCGCGGCCAACGGCATCCAGCTGATCTTCCTGACCGGCGTCGGGGACATGAAGGCGGTCGGCCGCTTCCCCAACGTGATCCGCATGCGCAACACCCGCACCCGCAGCCGCGAGTACGTCTCGATCGCGGAGCGTGAGGTGGCCGGGACCGATCCGGCCGGCATCGTCGACACCACCCGCATCTGGCGCGAGGACCCCACGCTCACCCTGCTCTGACGTCACCCTGTGGTGCGAGAAATGGCCAGGGGTGTGACAGGTCTTGCCTGGACCCTCCTGGTCGGGTGATGATTGTCGGGCACCGAACGAATCTCTCCGAACACGAAGAGTAAGCGTCGGTGGGCACGCGCAAGGGGGACGACGATGTCGGCAGAACACGAGGTTTCCGGCGACTACGGCTACGACATGGTCCAGGAGGTCAAGGCCTCCCTGCACATCCCGTCCCCCCGCAAGCGCACGCCCGTGAGCGGCATCCGGGTGCCGGGCCACCTGCTCGACGTGGACGGCGACTACGGCTACGACATGGTGCACGAGCAGTAGGGCCACTCAGACGGGCCGGGCCACCGGCGTGCCGTCAGGCCCGGTCACGGGTCCGCCGTTCCAGTCCAGGCACACCACCGTGGCGTCGTCGCGCAGGTTCTGCCCGGTGGCGTGCAGCACCGCCTCACCCAGCACGTAGACGACCTCGCGCGGGTGCCGGTCCGCGGTCCGCGCGAGGGCGGCCGCCACGTCGAGGTCCTCGGCGTTACGCTCCAGCATCCCGTCGGTGACCAGCACGATCCGGTCCCCGGGCTCCAGGGCGATGCGCTGCACGGTGAACGTGCGCCCCGGCTCGATGCCGAACGGCATGTCGATGGCCAGCTCGAGCTCCTCGACACGGCCGTCGCGCACCCGGAACGGGAACGGGTGCCCGGCGTTGACGATCGCCATCTCGGCGGCGGCGAGGTCGACCCGCACGAGCTGGCCGGTCACGAAGTCACCCACCGGCGAATGGGCCGCGAGGGCGTCGTTGGCGGTGGCGGCCTGTTCGGCCAGGCCCATGTCGCGGCGGCGGCTGTTGCGCAGGCTCCCGACCAGCACGGTCGCCAGCAGCGCGGCGTGGACGTCGTGGCCCACCGCGTCGGTGATAGAGACGTGCAGCTGGTCGCGGTCGAGGGCGTAGTCGAACGTGTCGCCGCCGACGGCGTTGGCCGGTTCCAGCCACCCCGCGACGGTGAACCGGCCCGCCTCGCAGGTGAAGGCGCTCGGCAGCAGGCGGCGCTGGATCTCCGCAGCCAGGGAGAACGGCAGGGAACGCTGGGCCCACTCGAACAGGTCGGTGTGCCGGCGGCACGCCACCACCACGTAGGCGAGCGCACGGGCGGCGTCCGCGATCTCGCGGACGGTCTCGGCGTCGGGGTACCAGGGCAGCTCCAGCTCCAGCACCCCGATCGTGTCGCCGCGGTCGGTCACCGGCACGATCAGCCGGGCTCCGTCGCCCTCACCGCTCAGGTCGGCCTCCTGGCTGCGCAGCACCTGCTCGTAGACCGTGCCCGGCAGCGCGACGGTGGGCACGGTCTCGCCCTGCTCCCGCTCCCGCGCGGCGTTGGCGTCGGTGCCCCCGAACCGGGCGACCGCCCGGCCGCTCAGGTCGGTGATCAGGAAGTAGACCGCGCGGGCCCCGAGCATCTCCGCGAGCCGGTCGGCCATCACGTCGATGGCCTCGACCGGCGACGACCCACCTACGAGGTCGAGCAGGGCGCGCAGGTCGACTCGTGGTGGTGGGAGCGCGGGCACCCGCGCACCCTGCCACGATCGGGGCGGACTATCCCGCTGTGGGGTCGACCAGCAGCAGGTTCGTGCCGGTCACCACGACGTCGACGGCGGCCCCGACGCCGAGCTGAGCCGCCTCCCCGCTGGGCCGGTCGGCCAGCACGGCCAGATCGTCGTCGAGGAGCACCGCGATCCGGGTGGTGCCGCCCAGGAACGTCTTGCCGGTGACGATCCCGGCCCCGTGCTCCGCGGCGCTGACGCCGATCGACTCGGGCCGGGCCAGCACGTCGACGCGCGCGTCCACGCCGCGCCCGCCCACGTCGACCGGCGTCACGTCCCGGCCCAGCACCCGCACGCCCCCGTTCACCACATGCGCGGGCAGCCGGTTCATGGTGCCGACGAACTCCGCGACGAACGCGGTGGCCGGGCGGTCGTAGAGCTCGTCGGGCGTGGCGATCTGCTCCAGCTGCCCGCCGCGCATGACACCGACGCGGTCGGCCATGGACAGCGCCTCCTCCTGGTCGTGAGTGACGAACAGGGTGGTGGTGCCCAGCTGGGTCTGCAGCAGCCGGATCTGCTCGCGCAGCTGCAACCGGACCTTGGCGTCCAGGGCCGAGAGCGGCTCGTCGAGCAGCAGCACCCGCGGCTCGATGGCCAGCGCCCGCGCCAGGGCCACGCGCTGCTGCTGGCCGCCCGACATCTGGTGCGGGTACTTCGCCCCCTGGTCGGCGAGACCCACCATGTCCAGCAGCTCACCGGCGCGGGCCGTGCGCTCCGCCCCGCTGCGCCCCCGCACCCGCAGTCCGAACGCCACGTTGTCACGCGCGGACAGGTTCGGGAACAGGCTGTAACTCTGGAACACCATTCCCATGTCGCGCTGCCGGGTCGGGACACGGGAGATGTCGCGGCCGTCCACCAGGATCTCGCCGGAGTCGACGGTCTCCATGCCGGCCAGCGCGCGCAGCGCCGTGGTCTTCCCGCACCCCGACGGCCCGAGCAGGGCCACCAGCTCGCCCGGGGCGAGGGAGAGCGACAGCCCGTCGAGCGCGCGGGTGGTGCCGAACGTGCGGCGCAGGTCGCGCAGCTCGACGGCGGCCCCACCGGTGGCGGGTGTCGAGGTTGCCGCGGCGGTGGCGCGGACGTCGGTGCTGGTCATGACTCTCCCGGAGTGGTGCGGCCGCGCCGCCGGTCGATGAGCGAGATGCCGAGCAGCAGCAGCCAGACGACCACCAGCGACAGCAGCGACACGGCGACGGACACGTGTGCGTCGTCCTGGCTGAACACGACCATCCACACGGGGAAGGTCTCGTACTGGTCGAGGCTGGCCATCGTGTACTCGCCCAGGACGAGCGCGATGGTCAGGATCGTGGCCGACAGCACGGCCGAGCGGAGGTTGGGCAGCAGCACCCGGAACAGCGTGGTGAACCAGCCACCGCCCAGCGACGTGGACGCCTCCACGAGCGTCTTGAGCGACAGCGCGCGCAGCCCCGAGTCCAGCGACCGGTACGCGAACGGCATGGCGAGCACGGCGTACTCGAACGCGAGGAGGTAGGGCGTGCCCTTCAGCGAGCCGGGCGCCACCTGCAGCACCCCGACGATCAGCACGACCGGCGGGATCACGATGGGCAGCAACGTGATCCCCTCGAACAGCCGCTGCACGCGCGGCAACCGCAGGTGGACGTAGATCGCGGTGGGGACCATCAGCGCCAGCGTGATCACGATCGTGACGACCGCGAGGTTCAGCGACAGCCCGAAGGCGTCGGCGAAGCCCTGCTGCGAGGGGATGCCGGCGAACACGCCGGCCGAGACCCCGCCGCCTGGGGTCTCGACGGCGAACGCGGTCGCCGCGTAGAGCGGGATCAGGAAGTACGCCCCCACGAGCAGGAGCACGATCCAGCGGGTGAGCGAGCCGGTCCTCGGAGCGCTCCGGGGTCGGGCCGCCGGGGGTGCGGCGATCCCGGTGTCGACTACCGCAACCATTTCGAGGCCCTCCGCTGCAGGACGCTGTAGAAGACCATCACCACGGCGATGATCACGATCATGCCGAAGCCGAGGGCCTTGCCGACGTTCTCCTGACCCGAGAGGACGTTGCCGTTGAGGAACGCGCCGATCTGGATCGGGGTGATCGCGAGGCTGCCGCTGGTGAGGGCCTGGGTGGTGGCGTAGGCGGAGAAGGCGCCGCCGAACAGCAGCAGCACCGACCCCAGGAACGACGGCATGAGGACGGGCCCGCCCACCATCCGCCAGTACTGCCAGGCGCTCGCGCCGAGGTTGTCGGCCGCCTCGCGCCAGGCCGGCTTGAGCCCCTCCAACGCGGGGGTGATCACGAGGATCATCAGCGGGATCTGGAAGTACATGTAGACGATCGCGATGCCGACGAACGTGTAGAGGCTGAAACCGTGGTTGTACGGGTCGAAGCCGAGCGCCTTGAGCCAGCCCACCACGAGCCCGCTGCTGCCCAGCGAGGCGATGAACAGGAACGCGAGTTGCACACCGCCGAAGTTGGCGAACACCCCCGACGCGGTGGACACGACCCGGCGCAACGCGCTGCTGCGGCTGGACTGCACCGCGTAGGCGACGACCAGGCCGATGATCCCGGGGATCACGGCGGTGACCACCGACAGTTCGATGCTGGTGACGTAGCCCTGCAGGTAGATGCCGCTGGCGGCGATCTGGAGGTTGCCCAGGGTGAAGTCGCCGGTGGCCGGGTCGGTGAACGCCCCGACCACGATCGCGATCACCGGCAGGCCCAGGAACAGGAACGCGTAGACGGCGAAGGGCGCCAACCCGCTGAGCGCCTTCAGCCCGTCCAGGACGCGGGACGGGGCGGAGCCCCCGTCGATCGGATGATCGACGGGGGCCCGCTCCGGAGCGGAGACCGCCACGCTCAGCCGCCCACGGCCGTGGCCCACTGCTGGGACACGATCGCCTTGGCGGCGGCCTGCTGGGCGTCGGTCGGGTAGGTCGGATCACCGGCGGGGGCCGGCGGGAGCTTGGCGTTGGCGGCGGCGTCGACGGTGCCGTCCTTCACGAGGTTCGGCAGCAGGATCGGGCGGGCCGAGCCGCCCAGCCACAGGTTCTGGCCCTCCACCGAGTACAGGTACTCCTCCCACAGCCGCGCGGCGGCCGGGTGCGGCGCGGTCGCGTTGATCGCCTGGGAGTAGTAGGCCGCGTAGGTGGCGTCGGACGGGATGACGACCTTCCACGACGGTAGCTGGCTGGCGACCGAGGACTCCTGCAGGTAGTCCCACCAGATCAGGATCGGGGTCTGGCCGCTCTGCACCGTGGCCGGCGAGCCGGTGACCGGCACGAAGTTGCCGGCCGCCTTGAGCTGCTTGAAGTAGTCGACACCCGGCTGGATGTTGTCGAAGCTGCCCTTGTTGGCCAGTGCGGCGGCGTAGACGGCGGCGAACGCGGCGCCGGCCTGCGTCGGGTTGCCGTTGATGGCGACCATGTTCTTGTACTCGGGCTTGAGCAGGTCGGCGAACGACGTGGGCGGGTTCGGGACCTTCGCCGGGTCGTAGCCGATGGAGACGTAGCCGCCGTAGTCGCTGAACCAGGTGCCGCTCGGGTCCTTGGCCGCGGCGGGGATCTTGTCGAAGCTCGCGACCTTGTAGGGGGCGAGCAGCCCGTCCTTCGAGGCCTGGATGGCGAACGACTGGCCCAGGTCCAGCACGTCGGGCGCGCGGTCCTGGCCCTTGAGCTGCTTGACGGCGTTGATCTCGTCCTGGCTCGACCCGTCGGGGTTCGCGTTGTCGATCTTGATGCCGTACTTGGCCTCGAAGGCCTTGATGATGTTGCCGTAGTTGGCCCAGTTGGCGGGCAGCGTGATCGTGTTGAGCGTGCCCTCCTTCTTGGCCGCGGCGATCAGGGCGTCCATGCCGCCGGCCGAGGTGGCCGAGGTGGCCTTGGCGATATCCGAGCCCGAGCTGCCCGCCGTGCTCGATCCCGAACCGCAGGCGGTCAACGCCATCGCGGTGGCGGCCACGATCGCCATGCCGATCATCGTTCTACGCATGCCCAGACCTTCCGTGTGACCACCCGGGTGGGTGAGAGTGCGCGCAGAACTTGTCACTACGAGTTGGCCGCAACGGTAGGTGAACCCTCACCAACAGGTGAACACCTGCTGAACCACCTGCGTCGGACGCCGGGAATGTCCGAAGTGGAGCCGAATGGTCACCCGGAGTGGAGTTCTCCCTGGTCCAGGCCGAGTTCACGTTCGGCCGTTCGGACCAGCAGGTCGCGGACGCTCGCGTGGTCGGCGCCGGACCGCATCACGGCCTGGACGCTCAGTCCGTCCACGACGGCCAGGATCCGCACGGCGGTCGCCGTCGGGTCGGTGCAGCGGAATGTGCCGGCCTCGCCGCCGTCGCGGGCCAGATCGGCGATCCGGTCGCGCCAGGCGAGCATCTGGCGCGTCACCTCCTCGCGCAGGACGGGGCGGCGGCGGGCGGCGTGCCAGGCGTCGATCCACAGCAGGCTGATGGCGTCGCGGTCGTCGGCGACGAGCTCCGCGACGAGTCGACGCATCCGGGCCAGCGGCCCGATGCCGACCGCCACGGCCGTCATGACCTCGTCCAGCTCGGCGGCGGCCGCGGTGCCGAACGCGACGGCCACCAGGTCGTCGACGGCGGGGAAGTAGTGGTTGACCAGGCCCGGGACCACGCCGAGAGCCTCGGCGACGCGGCGCAGCGTCAGGCTCTCCAGTCCCTCGTCGAGGGCGAGTGCGCCGGCGGCCGCCACGATCTCGGCCCGGCGGTCCTGGGCGGTTTTGCGCCGTTGTCTACCGGGAGCGCTTGACGTCATGGCCCCAACAGTATTGACTCTGCGACCAACAAGCAATTGGTTGCACGGCCAACAGCCTCACGGAGGGCCCTATGACCTCGCCCACCCACACCACGGCACCGATCCCGGCCGCGCGCCCGGTTGCGAAGCACTCGGTATGACAGTTACGGAGAACGACGAGCGCACCATTGCAACGGAGGACCGGGCCGGCCGGATCGAGGTCCGCGGCATCGACGTCATCCCGGCGGGGGAGCGGCACGGCCGGGCCCGGGAGCTGTTCGGCGTGTGGGCCGCCTCCAACATCACCTATCTCTACATCGTCATCGGGGGCACGCTGACCCTGCTGGGCCTCACCGTCTGGCAGGCCCTGACGGTGGTGGTGTTCGGGAACGCGTTCTGGGCGCTGGTCGGGCTGCTGTCGGTGAGCGGCCCGGCGTCGGGCACGCCGAGCGGCATCGTCATGCGCGCCATGTTCGGCGTCCGCGCCAACCGCGTGAACCTGGTGGTCACCGGGTGGGCGATCTGCGTCGCGTACGTGGCGATCAACCTGTCGGTCGGCTCGCTCGCCGGCTTCGCGATCGCCGACACGCTCGGCCTGCCGTCGACCTTCCCGGTCCGGATCGCGGTGGTCGCCGTCGTCTCCGTGCTCATGATCGGGCTGAGCGTCTACGGCCACGCCACGATCGTCCGGTTCAGCGGGATCCTGACCGTGGTGCTGGCGGTCGGCATCGGAGTGCTCGCGGTGTTCGTGATCGGGCACGCGGACCTGTCCGCCGCCCCGGCCGCGCCGCCGGTCGACGGCGCGTGGTGGATCGGGCTGACGATCATCGCCTCGGGTCCGTTGTCGTGGGGCACCGGTGCGGACTACGCCCGCTACCTGCCGGCCGACACGCCGCCACGCGCCGTGGCGGGGTGGACCGCGCTGGGCGGCTTCCTGCCCGCCACCGTGCTGGCCGCGATCGGGGTGCTCGCAGGCACGGCCGTGGACATGACCGACCCGCAGGTGTCGCTCGCCGGCATCCTCCCGGCCTGGTTCTACCCCGTGTTCCTGCTAATGGTGGTGCTCGGCTCGATCACCAACGGCGTGCTCACGGCGTACAGCTCCGGGCTGGCCGTGCAGGCCGTCGGCATCCGGGCCCGGCGCGCGACCACCGTGCTGGTCAACGGGGCGGTCGCGGTGGCGCTGACGGCCTACGCGCTGTTCGTGTCGAACTTCCTCGACACCCTCAACAGCGTGCTCGAGCTGTCGGTCGCGCTGCTCGGGCCCAGCCTGGCGCTCTACGGCGCCGATATCGTCCTGCGTATGAATCGCACCCGTCGCGCCTGCCGCGCCTCACGCTGCGGGGAACTCGGCTATTCGGGGCGGGCGCTCCACGACGTGACCGGTCCGTTCCGGTTCCGGGGCGGCGTCAACTGGGCCGGGGTGAGCGCGCAGGTGCTCGGCACCACCGCCGCGCTGCTGTGCATCAACACGACCCTGTTCACCGGCCCGGTCGCCTCGGCACTGGGTGGGGCCGACCTGTCCGCGCTCGCCGGTCCCGTCGTCGCCGCGGGCGTCTACGTCGCCGTCACGCGGTGGCTCGCACGATGATCCCGGTCGCGACGTCCCGGTACCCGACCACCGCGGTCGACGACGCGATCACGCTGGTCAAGGAGCCGTACGTCGATCCGCTGCTGCGGGCCAACATCTGGCACGTCCGGGGCCGGGGCCGGGACCTGCTCGTCGACTGCGGCCTGGGGGTCGTCCCGCTGCGGAGCGCCCTGCCGGAGCTGTTCGAGCGCGAGCCGGTCCTCGTCCTGACCCACGCGCACCTCGATCACAGGGGAGCAGCGCACGAGTTCGTCGAGTGCTGGGCCCACCCGGCCGAACCGGTGGGCGAACCGGGCCGCGGATCGCTGGACGGGGCGGTGCTCGCGGTGCTCCTCGGCCTCAGTGGTGAGTTCCCGCCGTCGTTGATCTCCGCCCGTCCGGACCGGAGCTACGATCCGCGGGACTACGAGCTGCGCCCGGCCCGGGTGACGCGTCAGCTGCGTGAGGGGGACGTCGTCGATCTCGGTGACCGCCGGTTCTCCGTACTGCATCTGCCCGGGCACGGCCGCATCGGGCACGACGGCGACGTGCTGTTCTCCGGTGACGCCCTCTACGACGACGAGCTCATCGACGACGCCCACGGATCGGATGCGCCGGCCTACCGGCACACGATGTGCCGTCTCCGCGCGCTGCCCGTCCGGGTGGTGCACGGTGGGCATGCCCCGAGCTTCGGGGCCACCCGCATGCGCGAGCTGATCGACGCCTATCTCGAGGACGGTGCCCCGTGACCACCCACCCCCTGGATCCGCTGACCGAGGCCGAGATCCGCCAGGTCCAGCTGATCCTCCGTCGGGAGCGGGAAGTGGCCCGCCCCGCGTGGCGGATCGCGTCGATCGAGCTGGCCGAGCCGGCCAAGGACCTGGTCCGCGGGTTCCGGGCCGGCGACCCGGTGGAGCGCGCGGCCCGCGTCGTGCTGTGGGACACGGCCGAGGGCACGGCGTACGTGACCGTGCTGTCCCTGACCGGCGACAAGATCCTCTCCTGGGACGCCCGGCCCGGCCGCCAGCCCAACGCCACCACCGACGAGTGGAGCGACTGCGACGCCGCCATGCGGGCGCACCCCGACGTCATCGCGGCGCTGGCCGCCCGGGGCGTCACCGACACCGACCTGGTGCTCGTCGACATGTGGACCTACGGCGCCCACCTGATCCCGCCCGCCCACGCGGGCCGCCGGATCGGCTGGTGCGACGTCTGGGTCCGCGGCGCCCACGACTCCAACCCCTACGCGCACCCCGTCAGCCGGTTGAAGCTCGTGGTGGACCTCAACTCCATGGAGCTGCTGGAGATCGAGGACGGGGACGGGGCCGGGTTCCCCGACGTGCAGGGGGAGTATGTGCCCGCCCACGTGCCCGGGCTGGAGGTGCGCACCGATCGGAAGGCGCTGCACGTCAGCCAGCCCGACGGCGTCTCGTTCACCGTCGACGGCCACGAGCTGGCCTGGCAGCGCTGGCGCATGCGCATCGGGTTCACCTACCGCGAGGGTCTCGTGCTGCACACCGTCGGCTACGACGGGCGCTCGGTGGCGCACCGGATGTCGTTCGCGGAGATGGTGGTGCCCTACCGCGACCCCTCGCCCGACCACGTCCGCCGCACCGCCTACGACATCGGCGAGTGGGGCCTGGGCTTCATGACCACGTCGCTGGAGCTGGGCTGCGACTGCCTCGGCGAGATCACCTACCTCGACGCCGTGCTGCACGACAGCGCGGGCGAGCCGAAGGTCATCCGCAACGCGATCTGCATCCACGAGGAGGACAACGGCGTGCTGTGGAAGCACGTCGACTCCCGCGCGGGCGCGGAGACCCGGCGGATGCGGCGGCTGGTGGTGTCGTGTCACGTCACGGTGGCGAACTACGAGTACCTCGTCTACTGGCGCTTCCACGAGGACGGCAGCATCGAGAGCGAGGTGCGGGCCACCGGGATCATGGTCACCACACCCTTCGACGGGGACACCCCGCCGCCGTACGGCACCGTCGTCGACACGCAGACCTACGCCCCCATCCACCAGCACTTCATCGTCGCGCGCCTGGACATGGAGATCGACGGGCCGGACAACACCGTCGTCATGTCCGAGACCGTCGCGCCACCGATCGGGCCGGACAACCCGCACGGGCTCGCGCTGACCCAGCGCTCGGAACCCGTGGTCGTCGAAGGCGGGCAGGACTACGACTGGTCCACCCAGCGTGCCTGGAAGGTCACGAACCCGAACGTGCGCAACAAGGTCGGTGCGCCGGTGGCCTACAAGCTCGTGCCCGGGGCGGCGATCCCTCCGATGCTCGACCACGCGTCGCCGGTGTTCCGGCGCGCGCAGGTGCTGGGCCACACGCTGTGGGTCACGCCGTACTCCCCCGAGGAGCGCTGGCCGTGCGGGGAGTTCGTCAACCAGAGCGGGGACGACGAGGGGCTGCCGGTCTGGACGGCGGCGAACCGGTCGGTCGAGAACACCGATGTCGTGCTCTGGTACGTCTTCGGCATCCACCACGTGCCCCGCATCGAGGACTGGCCGGTGATGCCGTCCGACACCGTGTCGTTCTGGCTCAAGCCGGCCGGCTTCTTCGACGCGAACCCCTCTCTGGATGTGGCAGGTAGCTGATGGCCAGATACGGCGCCCAGTTCGGGCCCGACATCACCTTCCTCGGCGTGCCCCGCTGCGACTGGGCCGACCCGTCGACGTTCGCCGGCGCCGACGTCGTCATCCTCGGCGCGCCGTTCGACGGGGGCACCTCGCACCGTCCGGGTACCCGGTTCGGGCCGCAGTACATCCGGCAGAGCTGCTATCTGCCCCACGACGGCTCACGGCCCTCGCTGGCCCTGCGCGTGGACGGGTTGGTGGATCTCTCGGTACACGACGCCGGGGACGTCGAGATGTACTCCGGCGACGCCGAGCGCTCGGTGCGCGATCTCCAGGAGGCCGTGTACGCGGTCACCAGCGGGGGAGCGATCCCGCTGGTGCTGGGCGGCGACCACACCATCGCCTGGCCCGACGCCGCCGGCGTGGCGCAGCACCTCGGCCAGGGTCGCGTCTCGATGATCCACTTCGACGCGCACGCCGACACCGGCGACATCGAGTTCGGCTCGCTCGTCGGGCACGGCCAGCCGATGCGCCGGTTGATCGAGTCCGGGGCGCTGCGTGGCGACCGGTTCCTGCAGATGGGGCTACGCGGCTACTGGCCGGGCCCCGAGACGCTGTCGTGGATGGCGGAGCAGGGCATGCGGTCCTACGAGATGACGGAGATCGTCACCCGCGGGCTCTCCGAGTGCCTCACCGAGGCGTTCACGATCGCCCTCGACGACTGCGACGGCGTGTTCCTGTCGGTGGACATCGACGTCTGCGACCCCGGCCACGCGCCCGGCACGGGCACACCCGAGCCGGGTGGTCTGACCGCTCGCGAGCTGCTCGACGCGGTGCGCCGCATCGCCTACGAGCTGCCGGTGGTCGGCGTCGACGTCGTGGAGGTCTCGCCCCCGTACGACAACGCGGAGATCACGTCGTTCCTGGCCAACCGGGTGGTGCTGGAAGTGCTCAACGGCATGGCCCGGCGCCGCAAGGACGCCCGCGACGGCACGACGTGGAACCCTCGGCAGCCGCTCCTGGACGGCCGCTGACCGCCTGTGGACAACTCGCCCGTTCGCTCCTGTCGGCCGGGCCCGGTGTCCTAGAGTCGGGGCATGACCCAAGCAGGTGGAACACAGCCCGATGATCTGCCGCGCCGGGTGGGTTCCCTCGAACAGCAGGTCGCGATGATACGCAAGCAGATGGCCCAGTCTGCGTCCGATGCCGGTGCGGCACGGGTTCTCGCCGCCGGCGCCGACAGCGACGTCTCGGACGTCCGCGCCGAGCTTCGGGCTCACACCGGAGCCCTCAACGCGCTGCGCGAGAACCAGCTCGCCCTGCGGGACGAGATGCACTCCGAGATCGGGGGCCTTCGCACCGAGCTGCGCGCCGAGATCGACGAGCTCCGGCAGGAGACCCGCCGGGGCTTCGCCACCGTGAACGAGGGCATGGCCCGGATCGTCACCCTCATCGAGGGCATCCGCTAGTGATCAGCCCTCGGCCGCGGGCCGCTCCACCAGGAACGAATGGCCCTGGTGGGGCTCCAGCTCCACCACGAAGCTGTGCAGGTCGTCCACCGTGCCCACCGGCTTGCTCGTGAACATGTCCGAGATCGCGCTGCCCGGCACCATGTGCTCCGAGCGGACGGTGCCCGAGACCTGCTCGTCGGCGAAGTTCAGCACAGTGAGGTGGAGCTGCTCGGCCTCGGCCAGCTGGTGCACCAGCACGAGCATGCCGCGGTGGGAGACCGCCGGGATGTCGATCTGCTGGGCCACCGCCACGCCGTAGCGCTTGCGCACCGCGAGGATGGCCTGCAACTGGCGCAGGAAGCTCGTCTCCTCCTCGAGTTGGGCGGGGATCGGGCCGTACAGGCTGGTGCCGCGCGGCATGCCGGCCGAGGAGCGCGTGGCGGCCGGGTTGACGCCCATGAGGTCGTGGGCGGCGCGGGAGATCCAGCGGGTGTCGCCCTGCTCCAGCAGTTCGGACACGTCGTCCGGGGGGAGGGTGAGCATCCCGCACAGGTCCCAGCCCGACAGGGCGAAGACCCCGGGCTGCAGGGCGTTGAACATGGCCAGCAGCAGGTGCACGCGCATGATCCGCGCGGTGTCGGTCTCGTCGATCGTGGACAGGTCCGTGATGCCCAGCGTCGCGGCGATCACCGTGGCGGTCGTGCAGGCGATGCCGTTGGTGGTGAACACCAGGTTGTACGGCGCGTTCTGGCCGGTCAGGTGCTCGCACAGGTCGCGGCGCACGCTTTCGGCCAGGGCGCCGCCGGTGATCTCGGCGCCCTTGTAGGTGTAGAGGTCGTCGCGGTGGCCGGTGGCCCAGTGCACGAGCTCGTAGGTCAGCTCGTCGTGGTTCTGCAGGGCGTGCACCAGCGACGCCGGATCCACGCCCAGCTCGATCGAGGTGCGCAGGGTCAGGCGCAGGAACTCGGTGTCGGCGGTGGCCAGCGCGTGGTGGTAGGCGGGGCGGTTGACGAAGTCGTACGACAGGTCCGCGCCGGCCTCGGCGGTCGTGCGGATGTCGTCGATCGTCAGGTTCAGCTCCTGGAAGGTGAACCCGCCCAGCTTGCGCACCATCGAGCCGATGAGGTGGTTGGCCGCGGCGGAGAGCGGGTGGCCCTCCGACCACGCCGGCAGGCCCTCGGTGCTCTTCTCGACGCCGAGGAACCCGTTGGCGTCCAGGCGGAGCGCGCCCGATCCGAGGTCGGTGAGCGAGTGCAGCGCGTCGCCGATCACCAGGCGCATGCCCGCGAACGACGGGTCGAGCCAGTTGATCGAGGGCTGACCGTCCTTGAAGTAGTGCAGGTACACCCAGCGGCGCTCGACCCCGTCGACGCCCTCGACGGCGCGGGTGGCACTCCAGTTGGTCTCCTTGACCCCTTCGGCGTAGAAGATCACCCGCTGCAGCCGGCCGATGATGTAACCGGTCTTGGCGAGCTGTTCCTCGGTGGTGGCGTCGATGTTCACCGAGTCCCGGCCGGCGGGCACCTCGGGCAGGATGTTCCAGTCCTCGGGCTCGATCTCCACCATGTGGTAGATGCCCGGGTAGTCGGCGTACTTCATCTCGGCGAGCCGGAAGTCGGCTCCCTTGCCGGTGTGGCCGGGCACGATGTCGTCGATGATCGTGGCGCCCGACCAGGTGGCCATGCCGCACATCGCGCGGAACTCCGCCTCGGTGCCGAACGCGGGGTCGATCTCGGTGCTCATGCGGTCGAAGTGGCCGTCGACGCTGGGGGTGGTCTGCCACCCCGACAGCCCGCCCGCACGCTTGACCGGACCGGTGTGCGCGGCCTCGATGCCGATCGTCGAGAAGGCGTCCCAGAGCGCCTCGTCGGCCATGGCGCCGAGGAACGACTCGCCGGGGCGGGTGATGAACGAGATCGGGTACGCGGTGAACCACACCGACGCGGTCTCCACGGCCTGGCGGGGGCCCGGGTTCGCGAAGGGGTTCTGCCACATCGTGCCCTGGCCGGAGAACTGGCGGCTGATCTCGTTGGCGTCGCTCAGCATCGACTGGGCGAGCAACCACGACACGTAGGCCGGGTTCGTACCGGTCGGCCTGCCGTCCCCCCTGTCGTCCATCGGGGCCACCGACCGCCGCGCGACGGGGGACTTCACGCGGGCGCGATGGCGCAGGCTCCGCGGCCGGGCGGGGTGGAAGTGCTCCGCGTAGGTGATCTCGCTCGGCTCGTGCTCGTCGGACAACGCAACTCTCCGTGCAGGGTAGGTGAACGGTCAGTAGGAGTGCCACGCCCGACCGCGGCACCCGAACGGGGAACGACGGCGAGGGCGTCCGGGTTCGGCGGTCAGGATGCCGTAACGCCCGCCCGGGCGCAGAAGCGGCCGACCAGCCTGCGGCAGGCCGCCTCCGTGACGTCGGCGCGCGCGGCGATGTCGGCCACCAGGCCGGGTATGTCGACCGCCGCCTCCAGCTCCGCGCGCTGACCGGCCTCGTCCCACGCCTCGAGCCACGCGGCGAACGCGTCCGGGGTGATCTCGGGATGGAACTGCACCGCCATGTGCGGCCCGCAGACGAACGACTGCAGGCCGACCTCGTTGCGGGCCAACTGCTGCGCGCCCGAGGGGAGTGTGAACGCGTCGTCGTGGAACTGCATCCAGGTGCCGCGTTCCAGCACGTCAGGGTCGGCCGAGCCCAGCGCGACGAAGCCCCGTTCCGACTTCGGTGCCCGGGCGACCTTCCCACCCAGCACGCGGGCCAGCGCCTGCGCGCCGAAGCAGATCCCCAGCAGCGGCGTGCCGTGCCCGATGGCGCGGGCCAGCAGGTCCAGCTCGGCGCCCAGCCACGAGACGGAGTCGTCGTAGGCGGCCTCCGCGGAGCCCATCACCACGATCACGTCGACGTCGGCCGGATCGGGCACGCGCGGAGCGCCCGGTTGGAATGCGGTGACCAGCACGTCGAAGCCAAGATCGGCCAGCGCGGGGCCGACGGTGCCGACCTCCCGCTCACCCCGGCCGGGGACGGCGTCGTGCACGAGGACGAGAGCAGAGGGCACGCGACCAGTCTCCCCGACCGTGTTGGACCGGGCGGGAAACGGGTAGTCGGGTCACATGTCGAGCAACGTGTATCGCAAGACCGAGGTCGTCGGATCATCCCCGGACAGCGTCGAGGACGCCATCAGGAACGGGGTGGAGCGGGCGTCGCGCACCGTGCGGAACGTCGAGTGGTTCGAGGTGGACGAGATCCGCGGACACGTCACCGACGGCGCGGTCGAGTACTTCCAGGTCGGAATGAAGATCGGGTTCAGGCTCGACGACTGATGCACCTCGCGGGGCCGGCCGAGCGGCCGAGCCGCGGGCTGTGGCAGAAACTGCCACATCGGTAGGCCGCCCCTGAGCAGGTAGCGGCAGTGCGGCTGACACCCTCGGAGGCGTGAGCACCCTCGCCGATCGCGCTGCCGCCGCCCTCGCCCTCCCGATGCACGAGGCGCTGCGGGCGCGGCTGATCGACCCGGACGACCCGGCGGGCGGCGTCACCTTCCCGGTGGTCGGCCTGGCGGTGAACCCCGGTGGCACGCTGCACGGCGGCGCTGTCGGCGTGATCCTGGAGATCACCGGCTTCCTGGCGCTGCTGCCCGAGCTGGCCGAGACCGAGCACGCGGTCACCCACCACATCTCGACGCAGATGCTCAGCCCCGGCCGGCGGGAGGAGGACGTGCTGGTCACCGCGTTGCTGGAGCGGCGCACCCGGCGGCTCGGGTTCGTCACGGCCACGGCGATGATCGGCGAACGGCTGGTGGCGCGGTCGCAGATCACGAAGTCCGTGATCGAGCTCCGGCTGCCAGGGTCCCCCCGATCGTGAGTGCGGCGACCGACGCGACCACCACGAGCAGCGGGCCCGTCCAGCTGCCGGTGGCGTCGTGGACGGCCCCGACGACGGTCGGACCGGCGGCGGCGATCAGGTAGCCGCCGCCCTGCACCAGCGCCGACATGCGGCGGCTCTCGGTCAGGTTCCGCGCCCGGCGCACGACGAGCGAGAAGATCACCGTGAACCCGCCGCCCTGCGCGGCGCCCCCGAGCGCGCACCACAGCGCCCAGTACTGCGGGGCCAGCAGCAGGCCCAGCGGCAGCGCGGCCCACGCCGCGCAGACCACGAGCAGGGCCGGCCGCGGCGCCGCGAAGACCCGCAGCAGCACCGGGACACCGAACGCGCCGATGATCGCGGCGATCTGGAAGACCGACGAGCTCAGGCCCGCCGCGCCCGCGTCCATGCCGAGCTCGTCGCGCAGCAGCAGCGGCAGCCAGGCCGTCACGCCGTAGTAGGAGAACGCCTGGCCGGCGAACGCGATGGTCAGTGCCCAGACCACCGGGCGGCGCCACCACGCGGGCCCGACTGGCTCGTCGTCCGCCGTGCTCGCGGCGGCGCGGGCCCGCGTGTGGCGCGTCCCGGCCCACCAGACCCCGGCCGCGACGACGGCCAGCGCACCCCAGACCAGCAGCGCCGGGCGCCATCCCACGGCCGCGGCGATCGGGACGGTCAGCGACAGCGTGACCATCGAGCCGATGTTGAGCATCGCCGTGTAGGCGCCCAGCACCATGCCGGCACGGGCCGGGGCGACGTCGCGTCCGATCACCACCGGCATGGCCACGTTCCCCACGGTGATCCCGATGCCGATGACGATCGTGCCCACGACGGCCCACAGCAGCCCGTCGACCGACCGCACCACGGTGCCGACCAGCAGGACGCCGAGCGCCACCAGCACGCCGCGTTCGAGCCCGGCCCGCGCGAGCAGCCACGAGGCGAACGGGGTGGCGAGGCTGAAGCACAGCACCGGGAGGCTGGTGAGCAGGCCCGCGGTACCGGCACCGATGCCGAGATCGGCGCGGATCGTGTCGAGCACGGGGGACACGGCGACGATGGGGCCCCGCAGGTTGAGCGCCACGGCCAGGATGGCCAGGAGCAGGAGTGCCGAGGTGGCGCGGGCAGGGCGCGGTGGAGCGAGGGTCACTGATTCCATGCTCGACCTCCCGCACCGGGATCGCAGCCCGCGGTGAGCAGACACACGCTTCGGAATGTTCGGGCCGCGAAGATCGCTGAGGAGGGCATGACTTCGAAGACCTGGTTCATCACCGGTGCCTCGCGCGGTTTCGGCCGCGAGTGGGCCATCGCCGCCCTCGAGCGCGGGGACTCGGTTGCCGCCACCGCCCGCGATACCGACTCGCTCAAGGACCTCGTCGAGCGGTTCGGCGAGAAGATCCTTCCCGTCCAGCTCGACGTCACCGACCGTACTGCCGACTTCGCCGCCGTCAAGCAGGCGCACGAGCACTTCGGCCGCCTCGACGTCGTGGTCAACAACGCCGGCTACGGCCAGTTCGGCCTCGTCGAGGAGCTGTCCGAGGCCGACGCCCGCGACCAGATCGAGACGAACCTGTTCGGCGCACTCTGGATCACCCAGGCCGCGCTGCCGTTCCTGCGCGCGCAGGGATCGGGTCACATCCTGCAGGTCAGCTCCATCGGCGGCATCAGCGCGTTCCCGTACGTCGGGATCTACCACGCGTCCAAGTGGGCGCTGGAGGGCATCAGCCAGTCCCTCGCGCAGGAGGTGGCCGGCTTCGGCATCAACGTCACCCTGATCGAGCCGGGCGGGTTCTCCACCGACTGGTCGGGCTCGTCGTCGCGTACGGCCGAGCCGCTGGCCGACTACGACGAGTTCCGGGAGAAGATGTTCGCGGCTCGCAAGGCGCGCAACGCAGCGCCCGGCAACCCGCAGGCCAGCGCGTCGGCGGTGCTGAAGATCGTGGATGCCGAGAAGCCGCCGCTGCGCGTCTTCTTCGGCGACGGCCCCCTGCAGATCGCCACCGCCGACTACGAGTCCCGCCTCGCCACGTGGCGCGAGTGGGAGCCGGTGTCCGTCGAAGCGCAGGGCTGACGCACCATGACCCCGTGACGTTCGAGCTCGGCACCGACGGCCCCTCCGTGATCGTCGTCGGTGTCGACGGCTCCCCGACCTCCATGAACGCCGGCGCCTACGCCGTGGGGCTGGTCCGGCGTCAGAACTCGCGGATCGTGGTGGTCTACGTCGTGTCGGCCCCGGCGATCGCCGGCCTGGCGCCGTCGGCGTCGGGGGCCATCGAGGAGAGCCTGGTGGAGGCCGTCCAGGAGATGGCCGAGCAGGTGGAGGCCGGCGCCCGCCACCACGGCGTGCCCGCGGAGTTCCGCGCCGTGCGTGGCGACCCCTACAGCGAGCTCACCCGCATCGCCGACGAGGTGCGCGCCGACGCCGTCGTGGTGGGAGCCTCGCAGCAGGCCGGGCACCGCTTCGTCGGCTCGCTGGCCGTCCGGCTGGTGAAGGCCGGGCGGTGGCCGGTCACGGTGGTGCCGTAACGGAGCGACGAACGGCACTCTCGTCGCACAGGTTCCGACGGGAGTGCCGTTCGTCGGTTGTGCTTCTGTTTCCCCGTGCAGATTCTGCTGCTCGTCGTCGGGTTGATGCTCGCTGCCGTGCTGCTGGTGGGTGTCGGGGACCGGCTGCGCTTGCCGTGGCCCGCCCTCATGGTGGTGCTCGGGCTCGCGGTGGCGTTCGTGCCGGGGCTGCCCGACCGGTTCGAGCTGGAACCCGACCTGATCCTGCCGCTGTTCCTCCCCCCGCTGCTGTTCGCCTCCGCCCAGCGCACGTCGTGGGCGCTGTTCCGGGCCCGGTGGCGCAGCATCGCGCTGTTGGCGGTGGCGTTGGTCGCCGTGACGATCATGGCCGTCGCCGGCATTGTCGCGGCGCTGATCCCGGGGCTGGGTATCACCGCAGCCGTCGTGCTCGGGGCGATGGTGGCCCCGCCCGACCCGGTCGCAGTGGAGGCCGTCGCCGGGCCTGTGCGGATGCCACGGCGGCTCCTGACGGTGCTGCAGAGCGAGGGCCTGTTCAACGACGCGACGGCGCTGGTCGTGTTCCAGGCGGCCGTGCTCGCCACCGTGCAGGGCGGGGACCTGAGCCTGCCCGCGCTGGGTGTGCAGTTCGTCGTCGGCGCGGTGGGGGCGGTGGCGATCGGCTGGGTCGTGTCCCGCGTCGCGCGGCTCGTCATGAGGCGGGTCACCGACACCACCGGACGCAGCGCGCTGACACTGGTGCTGCCGTTCGCGGTCTACCTCGCGGCTGAGGAGGGGCACGCGTCCGGCGTCATCGCGGTGGTGGTGGTCGCGCTGGAGCTGCGGAGCGAGAGCGACGCCGACGAGGCCGCCGAGCGGATCGTGCAGCGCTCCTTCTGGGACGTGGTCGAGCTGCTCGTCACCGGGGTGGCGTTCGGGCTGATCGGGCTGGACCTGCGGCAGGTCGTCGTCGCTGCCGGCGACGACCTGTGGCGCATGCTCGGGCACGCCGTCGTGGTGTGCGCGGTGGTGGTCGGCGTGCGCGCGGTCTGGATGACGGCGGCGTGGGTGCTGGTCCGCCGCTCGTCCGATGCGGCCAGGGCGCCGCGCACCGGCCGGGAGGCGGTCGTGCTGGGCTGGTGCGGCATGCGCGGGCTGGCCACGCTGGCGCTGGCCCTGTCGTTGCCCCTGGCCACCGCGGCGGGCACACCGTTCCCGGCCCGCGACGAGCTGCTCGTCATCGCCTGCTCGGTGCTCGTCGTGACGCTCCTGCTGCCCGGGTTCACGCTGCCGCTGCTCGTGCGGCTGCTCGGGGTGGCCGAGGATGCCGACGCCGAACACGCCGCCGAGCGGACGATCGCGCAACGCGCGCAGAAGGCGGCGTGGAAGCGCCTCGCCGAGGAGGAACGGCGGGTGGACCTGCCCGACGAGGTCGAGGCCGCGTTGCGGGAGCGGCTCTCGCGCCTGGAGGGGCTGCTGCGCGGGGAGCCCGCGTCGGAGGAGGAACGCGACCGCGCGGAGATGTGGCGCAAGGGTCGCGTCACCGCGCAACGCGTGCAGAGCGTCGCGCTGGCCGCGGCCCGCGAGGAGGTGCTCGTGGCCCGTCGCGAACCGGGGATCGACCCCGAGGCCGCCGACCGCGTGCTGCGCCGCCTGGACCTGCGCACGGTCCTTCTGGACTGACCGGAGAACCGCCACATGGAGTCCCGTGGCGGTCCGGGGGCCGCGGTGGACCGCCATACGACGCCATGTGGCGGATTCGGGTCTCCGGTCAGTACCGCTAGCTGACCGTGACGATGATGCCCGGCCAGCCCGTGGCGCCGTCGGGCACGGGATCAGCGGCGTTCTCGGTTCTGCGTGGTGCCGTCGGCGTTGCTGGCGCGGGCCCGGATCGAGTGCCGCCCGGCGGGCAGGTCCGCGACCGTGCGCCACATCCGCCAGGTGTCGCCGCTGACCTCGGTGGCCAGCTCCGCGGTCTGCCAGGCGCCGCCGTCGACCTGGATCTCGACCTTCGAGATGCCGTCGGGCTGCGACCAGGCGATGCCCGCGACCGGCACCTTCCCGGCCTTCGGGCTGGCGTAGGCGCGGGGGGTGTCGATGCGGCACTCGGTCTTGATCGGCCCCTGCGACGACCAGCCGCGGTCCACCCAGTACGTGCTGCGAGCCTCGAACGTGGTGAGCTCCAGGTCGGTGACCCACTTGGTGGCCGAGACGTAGCCGTAGAGGCCCGGCACCACCATCCGCACCGGGAACCCGTGCTCGGGCGGCAGCGCCTCCCCGTTCATGCCGACGGCCAGCAGCGCGCCGCGGCTCTTCTCCATGATCACGTCGGTGGGGGTGCCCGCGGTCCAGGAGTCGCTGCTGGTGGACAGCACCTGGTCGGCGTCGGGATGCACGCCCGCGTCGAGCAGGATCGACCGCAGGTCGACGCCGATGAAGTTCGTGGTGGAGATGAGGTTGCCACCCACCTCGTTGGACACGCACAGCATCGTGATCGTGCGTTCGACGAGCGGACGCGCCATCAGGTCGTCGAACGTCAGGCGGATCTCGGTGTCGACCATGCCGTGGATGCGCAGCGACCAGCCCGCGGCGGTGAGGTTCGGGATCCGCAGCGCGGTGTCGATGCGGTAGAAGTCGGCGTTCGCCGTGAGGAACGTCGGGGTGCCCATCCCGGGATACGCCGCGGATGCGGGGATCGCGGGCGCCCGTTCGGTGATGGTCGCGGTGGCGAGCCTGTTCGTGACCGCGGCGCGGGAGCCGCCGGCGTCGCCGCCGAGCCACTGGCCGATGCCGCCGGTGGCGAGCGCGCCGAACCCGACGGCGGCCGACGAGCCCGCGAGCATCGTGCGCCGGGAGATCTCGCCCCGCGCGGGACGCCGGGGCGGGGTCGCGGCGTCGAGGGCCAGTGCGTGCAGCCTGCGCAGCACCGTGACGCCGGTGCCGAGCGCCGCGGCGGGAGCGAGCAGGTCGAGCGGCGAGAACGTCGGCGAGATCATCACGGCGGCGATCCCGAGCAGGCCCAGCACGACCACCACCACGACGCCGGGCCGCGGCTGTCGCCGCGACGCCAGGCCCGCCGCCCCGGCCACGAGCAGCAGGACGACGCCGACGCCCGTGAGCAGCACGAGCTTGTCGGCGGTGCCGAACGTGGTCTTCGCGAACTCGACCAGCCACGCCGGTGCGAATCGGATCACCGTGTTGCCCACGGCGAGATAGGGCGACGAGGGCGGCGACACGACCCCGGCCACGAGATGCCCCACCCCGAGTGCGGCGCCCACGGCCAGCACGCCGAGCAGAGCCGCGTAGCGGGAAGCGAGCTGGGGTGGGGCGGGGGTGATGGTCGTGCTCACCTTCCCAGTCTGTCCCTCCCGGGAACGGCACGTGGCCGCGACTCCTTACGGACTCGCTACGGTCGCCAGCTCGTCGAGGCGGCGCAGCGTGGCGTCCTCGTCGCGGGTGGGCAGCCACAGCGTGACCTCCTCGACGCCCGCTCCGGCGTACCCGTCCAGCACGGCCGGGTCGGTGCCCGCCGCGAACACCGTGAACGGCACCTTCTCCCGCCCCTGGTCGGCGAGCCAGCTCCGGACCCGGACGATCTCGTCGGGCGTCGTGTGCGCCCGCGGCAGCCAGGCGTCGCCGTAGGTGGCGAGCCGTCGCAACGCCGCGGGGCTCTCGCCGCCCAGGTAGATCGGCGGGTGCGGCTGCTGCACCGGTTTGGGCCAGGAGAAGATCGGGTCGAAGTCGATCTGCGTGCCGTGGAACTCCGCCTCGTCCTGGCTCCAGATGGCCGTCAACGCCGCGAGCTGCTCGTCCATCCGCTTCCCGCGGGTGGTCGGGTCGACGCCGTGATCGGCCATCTCCTCACGGTTCCATCCCGCTCCGACGCCGAACGCGACCCGCCCGTCAGAGATGAGGTCGAGGCTCGCCACCTCCTTCGCGGTGTGGAGGACGTCGCGCTGGGGGAGCAGCGCGATCCCGGTGCCGAGCGTCAGGCGTGACGTGGCGCCGGCCACCGCCGTCAGCGCGACGAACGGGTCGAGCGTGCGGTAGTAGACCCGCGGCAGGTCGCCGCCGCCCGGGTAGGGCGACTCGCGGCTGACGGGGATGTGCGAATGCTCCGCGATGAACAGGGAGCTGAACCCGCGCTCCTCCAGCGCCCGGCCCAGAGCAGCCGGGCGGATTCCCTCGTCGGTGATGAACGTGGCGATGCCGAACCTCATGGACCTGTCCTACCTCAGAACGGCCCCGTCAGCTCGCCCAGCCGCGTGGTGAGGCGGATGTTCTCGGAGTAGTCGACGGGGCAGGCGATCACGGAGACACCGTCGTCGGCGAGCGCGGCCCGCAGGGTGGGCAGCAGCTCGTCGGCGGCGCCGATCCGGTAGCCCTTCGCGCCGAAGCTCTCGGCGTAGGCCACGAAGTCCGGGTTCTGGAACCGCACCGAGGAGTGCCGGCCCAGCTCCAGGTCCATCTTCCACTCGATGAGCCCGTACGCGTCGTCCTGCCAGATCAGCACGGTCAGCGGGACGCGCTCGCGGATCGCCGTCTCGATCTCTTGCGAGTGCATGAGGAACGAGCCGTCGCCCACCGCGGCCAGCGTGCGCACCTCCGGCTTCGCCAGGGCGGTGGCGATCGCCCCCGGCAGCGCGAAGCCCATCGTCGACAGGCCGTTGGACAACAGGCACGTGTTGGCCGCGTAGGTCGGGTAGAGCCGGGCCATCCACATCTTCACCGCGCCCGTGTCGGCCAGCACGATGTCGTCGCGGCCCAGGGCCTCGCGGGTGTCGACGACCACGCGTTGCGGGCTGAGCGGGAACCGGTCGTCGGCCGCGCCGCGCTCGAGCTCCTCCGCGAGCAGCGCACGGATCTTCGCGGTGCCGGGCCCGGCACCGGCCGGGCGGGTGACCGCGGCGCGCAGGGCGTCGAGCGAGCGGGAGATGTCACCCTCGATCCCGACGGCCACCGGGTAGTGCACGTCCACCTCTGCGGCGAACCGGTGCACGTGCACGATCTGCTTGTCGCCCAGTGGATTGATCTTGACGGGGTCGAACTCCTGCAGCTCGTAGCCGACCGCGACGATCACGTCGGCCTCGGCGAACTCGAAGTTCACGTAGTCCTCGCGCATGAACCCGATGGCGCCCAGGGCCAGCTCGTGGTCGTCGGGGAACACGCCCTTGCCGTGGAACGTGGTGGCCACCGGCACCTGCCAGGCCTCGGCCAGGGCGAGCAGTGCCGCTCCGGCGTCGTCGCGGGCGGCGCCGTGCCCGGCCAGCAGCACCGGGCGGCGGGCGTCGTCGAGGATCTCCCTCGCCCGCTCGACCTGACCGGGCGAGGGCTCCTCGGCGCGCACCCGCGCGGTCGGCAGCGGGGTGGCACCGTCGGGCGTCGGCGCGGCCTCCACGTCCTGCGGCACGGCGAGGTAGGTGGCGCCGGGCCGTTCGGTCTGGGCGGTCTTGAACGCGCGGCGCACCATCTCCGGCACCGCGGCGGGGCCGGGCACCAGGTCGGCCCACTTCGTGATCGGCCGGAACATCGCGACCAGGTCGACGGCCTGGTGGGACTCCTTGTAGATCCGGTCCAGGCCCACCTGCGCCGAGAGTGCCACCAGCGGCGTCGAGTTGGTCTGGGCGTCGGCCACACCGAGCTGCAGGTTGATCGCTCCGGGCCCGAGCGTGGCGCTGCAGACCCCGGCCTTCCCGGTGAGCCGCCCGTACATCTCGGCCATGAACGACGCGGCCTGCTCGTGGCGGGTGAGGATGTAGCGGATGGGGGAGCGTTCCAGCGCGTCGACGAGGTGGATGTTCTCCTCGCCGGGGATGCCGAAGACGAACTCGACCCCTTCGGCCTCCAGGCACGCGACGATCAGTTCAGCGGTAGTGGGCACGCGGCCGAGACTAGTTCTCCAGCCAGCCGTACACCGTCTGCGGGGAGACCCCCAGGGCCCGGGCCATCGCCCGCACCTCGGCTCCGGCCGCCTTCCCCGCGCGGGCGAGCTCCCGCTGCCGGGCCTGCAGCTCGTCGATCCTCGTGGTGACCTCGGCCATCTCGTCGAGCAGGCCCAGCACCTCAGGGCCTGCCGCCGACCGCGACCGGCCGACCCCGGGCCGCGGAAAGTCCTGGACGGCGTCGGGGTCCCAGCGCTTCTGCGGCCCCGGCAGCGGCGGGGGCGCCTGGCCGCGCGAGACGTAGCCGAGCCAGGTCGGGGTCTTCACCCCCCACGCCTCAGCGCACTGCTGACTGGTCCAGGTCTCCGGCACGGGGATCAGTCTTGCGGACGGGGTAGGTCAGGTGTGTCACCCGGGTGCCCTGGACGACCTGCGGATCGTCGAGGGTGACCGGGAACGACGAGAGGTGGTCGAAGAAGCGGATGCCCTTGCCCAGCAGTACCGGCACGAGGTCGACGGCAATCACGTCGAGCAGGCCTGCGTCCAGGCACTGGCGCACCACGTCGGGGCTGGCGATGCCCACCGTCCTGTTCCCGGCCACCGCCGCCGCCTGTTTCACCGCGCTCTCCACGCCGTCGGTGACGAAGGTGAATCCCGGCGCCTGTCCCGCCGGTGGATCGTGCGTCACGACGAACACGGGCACCCCGGCGGGATGCGCTCCGTCCCAGCCGTGGGCGTAGTCGAAGAGGCGCCGACCGGCGACGATCGCGCCCAGGTTGCCGAGGAACCCGCGGAAGTGTGCGGCGCTGGCCTCGGACATGCGCGCAGCCCGGTGGTCGCCGGGCATGGTCACTGGCACGTCGCCGTTGCCATACCAGTCGAACAGCGGCCCGACCTCGTCGAACGGGTCGGCGACGAAACCGTCGAGCGACATCGACATGTTGGCGACGACCGTGGCCATGGCGCTGCTCCTTCGTTCTACCGTGTGCGAGGTAGACCCGGGTCGCCGACCACGCTCATCGCCGCACGCCGCGCTGCCCGACCTCACCGCGCAGGCCGACGCAGCCGATGCACCCGACGCAGTCCACACAGTCGATGCACCCGATGCAGCCCACACATCGCGCGCAGTTGACGCAGGCCAGGGTGCCGACGCAGAACCGGATGCCGACGCCGAACAGGGTCAGGACCGCTGCCAGCACCCCGACGCTGCCGCTGGTGGCAGCGCTGCCCGCCACCCCGACACTGCCCGAGGTGGCCACGCTGCCGGCCACGGCGATGCTCCCCGCGGTGGCCACGCTCCCGGCGACCGCGATGCTGCCTGCCGTAGCGGTGCTGCCGGCGACGGCCAGGCTGCCCGCGGGGTCGTTGGATACCGTCATGGGCCGGAGCATTCCAGGGCGCTCGCGATCGGGACACCCGGTCGGTACGCCAGGTGCAGGTGGCTCGGGGCGTCGAGGACGGTGAGATCGGCGCGCATCCCCGGCACGATCACGCCGATGTCGTTGCGCCGCAACGCCTGCGCCGCACCGGCGGTCGCCGACCACAGGGCCTCGGCGGGCGTCATCCCCATCTCCCGGACGGCGAGGGCGATCATCAGCGGCATCGACGACGAGAAGCACGTGCCGGGGTTGCAGTCGGTGGCCAGCGCCACGGTCGCGCCTGCGTCCAGCAGCCGTCGCGCGTCCGGGTAGGGGGAGCGGGTGGAGAACTCGACGCCCGGCAGAAGGGTGGCGACGGTGTCGCCGCCGGCCAGCGTGTCGACGTCGGCGTCGGACAGGTAGGTGCAGTGGTCGACGCTCGCCGCGCCCAGCTCCACGGCCAGCGCCACGCCGGGCCCGGCCGCGAGCTGGTTGCCGTGCACCCGCAGCCCCAGTCCCGCTGCGCGACCGGCCTCCAGCACGGTGCGGGCCTCGTCGGCGTCGAAGGCGTGGAGGCTGGCGGGCTCGCAGAACACGTCGATCCAGCGGGCGTGCGGGGCGCAGGCCGTCAACATGTCGCCGGCGACGAGGCGGACGTAGGCGTCGCGGGCCGCCCCGGCCGGGACGACGTGGGCGCCGAGGAACGTGGTCTCGGCCGTGACCTCCCCGGCCAGCAGCAGCGCCCGGCGCTCGTCATCGACGGTGAGGCCGTAGCCGCTCTTGATCTCCACGGTGGTGGTGCCCTGCGCCCGCATCTCCGCGACCCGGGCGGCGAGCAGCGCGCGCAGATCGTCGTCCGACGCCGCGCGCGTTGCCGAGACGGTGAAGGCGATGCCACCGCCGTCGTAGGCCTGGCCCGCCATCCGCGCCGCGAACTCGGCGGAGCGGTCGCCGGCGAAGACGAGGTGGGCGTGGGAGTCCACGAACCCCGGCACGACGGCGCGCCCGCCGAGGTCGACGCAGGTGTCGGCAGGGGGAGCATCGGCGGCCCGGCCCACCCAGACGATCAGGCCGTCGGAGTGCACGACGGCGGCGTCGGCGAGCAGGCCGAGGTCGGGGTCGTGGGTGACGAGCTCACCGATCCCGGTGACGAGGGTGCTCACGGCTCCATCCCGACGGTGTGGCGCGCGTATTCGGTACGCCACGCGCGCGACGGGACGGGACCGTCGGGCCGGAACGCGCGCGCGACGCTCATCGCCCGGCCCACAGTGGACCGATCGCCGCGTGGAGCAGCGCGCCCACGTCGCCCAGGCGGTGGTGGCCGCCGTCGACGATCACCTCGCCGTCCACCAACACCGTGTCGACGTCGGCGGCCGTGGCGGCGAACAGGATCTGTGCCGGATCGGCGCCCGCGGTGCGGACGGTGTCGGTACGCACCGCCACCAGGTCGGCGGGAGCGCCGGGTTCGAGCCCGCCCACGTCGGGGCGGCCGAGGGCCGCGTGCGCCGTGAGGGCGGCGAGCAGGTCGGCGGGGGCGAAGCGGCCACGCTCGCCGGAGGCCAGCCGCTCGTGCATCTCCAGAGCACGGGCCTCCTCGACCAGGTCCGTCACGGCCTGCTGGTCGCTGCCCAGCGACAGCGCCACCCCGGCGTCACGCAGGGCGCGGGCCGGGCCGATGCCGTCGGCGAGGTCGTGTTCGGTGGTGGGGCAGAAGCACGCCCCGGTACCGGTGGAGCCCAGCAGCGCGATGTCGTCGCCGGTCAGGTGGGTGGCGTGCACCGCCGTGGTCGCCGGGGAGAGGACACCCTCGGCGGCGAGCAGCCCGGTGGGGGTCAGGCCGTGGCGGGCGAGGCAGGCGGCGTTCTCGGCGGGCTGCTCGGAGAGGTGGACGTGCAGGGGGCGGCCCACCGCCGCCGCGGCGACGGTCTTCAGGGCCTCGCGGGGCACGGCGCGCACCGAATGGACGGCCACCCCGTCCGCGTCTGCCGCGCGGGCGGCCCAGGCGTCGGCGTCGCGGTCGCCGAACCGGCGCTGCACGTCGTCGAGCCCGGTGTCGAAGCCGCCGGTCAGGTAGCAGGTGTCCAGCAGTGTGAGCCGGATCCCGGCCTCGGCCGCGGCCTGGCGCAGGGCGTGGTCCATCGCCGCAGGGTCGGAGTAGGGCCGGCCGCCCGGGGCGTGGTGCAGGTAGTGGAACTCCGCCACCGCCGTGACCCCGCCCAGCGCCATCTCCGCGTAGGTCGCGCGGGCCAGGTCGAGGTAGGAGTCGGGGTCGAGCCGCGCGGCCACGGCGTACATCCGCTCCCGCCAGGTCCAGAAGGTGCCGCCCTGGTCGTGGGTGCGCCCGCGCAGGGCCCGGTGGAAAGCGTGGCAGTGGGCGTTGGCGAAGCCCGGGAGCACGACGCCCGGAAGCCGGACGGCGCCGGCGGCCGGTGTTCCGGCCGTGACGGACGTGAACCACCCGCCCGCGACGGTCAGGGTGACGTCGGTGGCCAGGCCGTGCGGGAGCAGGGCGTGCGCGGCCCAGTAGCGCGTGGATCGACCGTGATCCGGGCCGATCACCGGGCACCGCCGCCGACATGATCACCGTTCGGGGACCGGGAGCCGTCCGCGACACGGTCGGCCGCCCCGAAACGCTGATCACGGGCGGACGGTGGTGCCGTCATCGGGCCAGCTCCTCGGCCACCACGGCCAGCGCCTGGACGCCCGCGAGGCAGTCGTCGCGCTCCGCGTACTCGGCGGGGGAGTGCGAGACGCCGGTCGGGTTACGGACGAACAGCATCGCCGTCGGGATGCCCATCGCGCTGAGGATGCCGGCGTCGTGGCCGGCACCCGAGGCGAGGACGGGGGCGTGGTCGAGCAGGTTCGCCAGCCGTGCGGCGAGGTCGGTGGGGAAAGGCGTGACGCCGGTCCACGACTCCTCCGTGACCCTGCCCCGGTGTTCCCCGACCAGCGCGGTCAGATCGGCGACCACGGCCCGGACGCGCGCCTCGTCGTCGCCGCGAGCGTCGAGCCAGCCGGTGACCAGCGACGGGATCGCGTTCACCCCGTTGGGCTCGACCCGCACCTTGCCACAGGTGGCGACGGCGTCGTGCTTCTCGGCGGCCGCCCGGGCGGCGAGGACGAGCGACGCGAAGGCGAGCATCGGGTCGTCGCGGTCGCCGAGCAGGGTGGTGCCGGCGTGGTTGGCCTCGCCCGGCAGGTCGACGCGCCAGCGCCCGTGCGGCCGGATCGCCGACCCCACCGCCACGGCCCGGTCGAGGTCGGCGAGCCCGCGCCCCTGCTCCACGTGCAGCTCGACGAACGTGCCGACGCGACGCAGCGTCTGGGCGTCCGGTCCGACGTGGGCGGGGTCGTGGCCCTTGCGGGTCATCGCCTCGGCCATCGTGATCCCGTCGGCGTCGGTCAGGCCGCGGGCGCGGTCGGCGTCGAGCGCGCCGGTGAGGATGCGGGATCCGGCGCACGCGATGCCGAACCGGGCGCCCTCCTCGTCGCCGAAGTGGGCGACGGCGATCGGCCGCGACGGCGCGAACCCGTTGCTCCGCAGGGTATCCAGCGCCGCGAACGCGGAGACCACGCCGAGCGGCCCGTCGAACGCGCCGCCATCGGGGACGGAGTCCAGGTGTGAGCCCAGCACGAGGCCCGGCCCGTCGGCGTCAGGGTCGCCCCACCAGGCCCACTGGTTGCCGGCCCGGTCGGTGACCAGGTCCAGCCCCCGCGCGGCGGTCTCACCGGCGAACCACTCGCGCAGCGTCGCGTCCTCACCGGTCCAGGCCGAGCGCCGGTAGCCGCCTGAGCGCGGATCCCGACCGACCGGGGCCAGGCCATCCCACATGCGGTCGAAGCTCACCGAGGACTCCCCCACCAAAGCGCGCGAGTTGACCGATCGAGCACGCCGTGTGTGCCGATCCTGCACACGCGGGCGTGCCCGATCGGTACACACGCCGTGTCGAGACGGTCAACTCGCGGCATCAGTGTTCCTGCATCGGGAGGCGCAGGCCCTGCTCTGCCGCCTTGTCCACCGCCGAGTCGTAGCCGGCGTCGGCGTGGCGCAGGACGCCCATCCCGGGGTCGTTGGTCAGCACCCGCTCGATCTTCTGCGTGGCGAGCGGGGTGCCGTCGGCGACGGTCACCTGGCCGGCGTGCAGGGACCGGCCGATGCCGACGCCCCCGCCGTGGTGGATCGACACCCAGGTGGCGCCCGACGACGTGGCGGTGAGCGCGTTGAGCAGGGGCCAGTCGGCGATGGCGTCGGAGCCGTCGGCCATCGACTCGGTCTCGCGGTAGGGGGAGGCGACGGAGCCGGTGTCGAGGTGGTCGCGGCCGATCACGATCGGCGCGGACACCTCGCCCGAGGCCACCATCTCGTTGAACCGCAGCCCCGCCTTGTCGCGCTCGCCCTGCCCGAGCCAGCAGATGCGTGCGGGCAGGCCCTGGAACGCGACCTTGTCCTGGGCGGCGCGGATCCAGCGGTGCAGGTGGTCGTTGTCGGGGAACAGGTCCAGCACGGCCTTGTCGGTGGCGTGGATGTCGGCCGGGTCGCCCGAGAGCGCCACCCAGCGGAACGGGCCCTTGCCCTCGCAGAACAGCGGCCGGATGTAGGCGGGGACGAAACCGGGGAAGCTGAACGCGCGGTCGTAGCCGCCCTGGCGGGCCTCGTCGCGGATGGAGTTGCCGTAGTCGAACACCTCGGCGCCCGCGTCCTGGAACCCGACCATCGCCTCGACATGCCGGGCCATCGACTCGCGCGCCCGGTCGGTGAACTCCTCCGGTTTGGCGGCGGCGTAGTCGGGCCAGTCGTCGAGCTCGACACCGGTGGGGAGGTAGGACAGGGGATCGTGCGCGGAGGTCTGGTCCGTCACGATGTCGACCTCGACGCCGCGGCGCAGCAGCTCGGGCAGCACCTCGGCGCAGTTGCCGACGACGCCGACGGACAACGCCGACCGGGAGGACTTCGCGTCGGCGCACAGCCGCAGGGCCTCGTCGAGCGAGCCGGCGAGCACGTCGAGGTAGCGGTGCTCCACGCGACGGGCGAGACGCGTGCCGTCCACGTCGATCACGAGGCAGACCCCGCCGTTGAGCGTGACGGCGAGCGGCTGCGCGCCGCCCATGCCGCCGCACCCGCCGGTGACGGTGAGCGTGCCGGCCAGCGTGCCGTCGAACTTCTTGGCGGCCACCGCTGCGAACGTCTCATACGTGCCCTGCAGGATGCCCTGGGTGCCGATGTAGATCCACGAGCCGGCCGTCATCTGGCCGTACATGGTCAGCCCGAGCTTCTCCAGGCGGCGGAACTCCGGCCAGGTGGACCAGTCGCCGACGAGGTTGGAGTTGGCGATCAGCACGCGCGGCGCCCACTCGTGCGTGCGCAGCACCCCGACCGGCTTGCCCGACTGGACGAGCATCGTCTCGTCGTCGGCCAGTGTGGTGAGCGTGCGGACCATGGCGTCGAACGAGCGCCAGTCGCGGGCGGCACGGCCGGTGCCGCCGTAGACGACGAGGTCGTCGGGCCGCTCGGCCACCTCGGGATCGAGGTTGTTCTGCAGCATGCGCAGCGGGGCCTCGGTCTGCCACGACCGCGCGGTGAGGGCGGTGCCGCGCGGGGCACGGACGGGACGGGCGCCTTCCATGGGATCTCCTCAGGTCAGGGGTCGTGCGCGGAAATCGCTGCTCCAGCGGCGATTTCCGCGCACGGGCGCGCTAGCGCAAAGGGCCGGTGACGGATTCGGCGGCCGCGACGGCGCGGCCGGACACGACGTACTGGAACGCCGCCTCGATCTCGGGTGCCAGGTACCGGTCGGGGCCCGGCCCGGCGGCGACCTCGCGCCGCCCGGCGACCACCGCGGCGGTCGCCGGGGCCGGGGTGAGCGGGGCGCGCAGGTCCAGCCCGCGCGCGGCGGTGAGCAGCTCGACCGCCACCACGCGGCCCAGGCCGTCGATCGACCTGCGCAGCTTGCGTGCGGCCGACCAGCCCATCGAGACGTGGTCCTCCTGCATCGCGCTGGACGGGATGGAGTCCACCGACGCGGGCACGGCGAGCCGCTTGAGCTCCGAGACGATCGCGGCCTGGGTGTACTGGGCGATCATGTGGCCGGAGTCGACGCCCGGGTCGTCGGCGAGGAACGCGGGCAGTCCGTTGCTGCGGGAGACGTCGAGGAAACGGTCGGTGCGTCGCTCGCTCATCGATGCGATGTCGGCGGTGGCGATGGCCAGGAAGTCCAGGACGTAGCCGACGGGGGCGCCGTGGAAGTTGCCGTTGCTCTCGACGCGCCCGTCGAGGGTGACGACCGGGTTGTCGACCGCGGCGGCCAGCTCCCGCTCCGCGACCGCTTCCGCGTGCGCGAGGGTGTCGCGGGCGGCGCCGTGCACCTGGGGGGCACAGCGCAGCGAGTACGCGTCCTGCACGCGGGAGCACTCGGGGTTGCGGTGGCTCTCCATCACGCCCGAGCCGATCAGCAGCGCTCGCAGGTTGGCGGCGCTGTCCGCCTGGCCGGGGTGTGGGCGCAGGGCCTGCAGGTCGGCGGCGAACACGGCGTCGGTGCCCAGCAGTGCCTCCACGCTCATGGCGGCGGTGATGTCGGCGGTGCGCAGCAGCATCCGCAGGTCGGCGCAGGCCATCACGAGCATGCCGAGCATGCCGTCGGTGCCGTTGATGAGCGCGAGTCCCTCCTTCTCCTGCAGCACGACCGGCTCGATCCCGGCGGCGTCCAGCGCCTGAGCGGCGGGCATCAGCACGCCGTCGGCGTCGCGGACGTCGCCCTCCCCCATGGCGGCGAGCGCGCAGTGCGAGAGCGGGGCCAGGTCGCCCGAGCAGCCGAGCGAGCCGTACTCGCGCACCACCGGCGTGATGCCGGCGGTCAGCATGTCCGCGTAGACGCGGGCGGTCTCGGGTCGGATGCCGGTGCGGCCGGTGGCCAGCGTCGACAGCCGCAGCAGCATCAGCGCGCGCACCACCTCGCGCTCGACCTCGTCGCCCGACCCGGCCGCGTGGGAGCGCACCAGGCTGCGCTGCAGCTGGGCGCGCAGCTCGGTGGGGATGGAGCGGGTGGCGAGCGCGCCGAAGCCGGTGGACACGCCGTAGTGGGGGACGACGTCGTGGGCGAGCGCATCCACGACCTTGCGGCTCAGGGCGATCTCGGTGCCGGCCTCGGGGCTCAGGACGGTTCCTGCTCCGTGGCGGGCAACGGCGAGGATGTCGTCGGAGGTAACGGGGCCGACACCGACCGTGACTGCGTGCATCACTCCATAGGACACCCGATGCACACGCTTCCACCATGCCCTGCGGCTCGATGCTGTCCGGGATCCCGGACAGTTCCGCTAGCTTGCTCCGCATGGCCGAACAGTCGAAGGTTCCCGCAGCTCAGCAGGTGCTGGCGATCCTCGGCTACCTCGGCCGTCAGGCCGGACCGGTGCCGGCGGCGGCCATCGCCCGCGACCTCGAACTGCCCCGCTCCACGGCCTATCAGCTGCTCGCCGTGCTCGCGACCAGCGGTTTCGTCGTGCACCTCGTCGACGAGCGGCGGTTTTGCCTCGGCGTCGCCGCGTACGAGCTCGGTACCGGCTACAGCCGCCAGGAACCCCTGACCCGGCTGGCCCGGGTGCCGCTCGCCCGCCTCGCCGACCGCACCGGCCACACCGCCCACCTGGCCGTCATGCACGGCCGGGAGGTCATCTACGTCATCGAGGAGCGGGCGCCGGGCCGCCCGCCGCTGGTCACGGACGTGGGTGTGCGGCTGCCCGCCCCGCTCACCGCCAGTGGCCGCGCGATGCTCGCCGCGCTGCCGGCCGCGCACCTGAAGGCGCTGTTCCCGACCGGCGACGCGTTCGTGACCCGGCACGGGGTCGGCCCCCGCTCACTCTCGGCGCTGCGCCGGTTGCTGGTGGAGACCCGCAGGCTCGGCCACGCAGCGGAGGACGGGGAGGTGACGCCCGGCTTCGCGTCGGTGGCGGTGGCCGTCCGCGACCACGCCCACCATCCCGTGGCCGCCGTGGCCGTCACGTTCCCCCACGGCGCGGACGATCCACCGCTGGTGGACGAGGTGGCGCGGACGGCCCGGGCGATCACCAGCCGGATCGGTGGTGAGCTGGGGAGGTCCGCCGAGATCAGGGCCTGACCGGGTAGGCCGCCGTGCGGACGCACTCGACGCGCTCCGCGGGCACAGCCGTGCCGGTGTCGTCGACGAACCCGACGTGCACGGGGCGCCCACCGTCCACGGTGCCGTCGCCGTCGGCGCGGCGCACCACCGTGGGCCCGGCCGGGTTCGGGCAGTGCGCGTCGCCCCACTGCTGCAGCGCGCCGAGGACGACCCGGAGCTCGTCGCCCGCGGGGGTGAGGTGGTAGTCGAACCGGGCTCGCGCGCCGGGCTCGCGGTAGGGCTCCTTCGCCAGGACCCCGGCCTCCACCAGCGTCGAGAGGCGGCCGGTCAGCACGTCGGGCGCGATCCCCAGGCCCGCGCGGAAGTCGGCGAACCGCGTGACCCCCGAGAAGGCCTCGCGCAGGATCAGGAACGTCCAGCGCTCGCCCAGGATGTCGAGGGCGCGGGCGATCGAGCAGGACGAGGCGGCCATGAGCCCACTCTACGCTGACTTGCCATTTCCTACTCAGATAGCTAAGTTGCAAATACCTACTCAGCTCGGGAGACCCTCATGGACATCCGCAACTCGGTCGCCGTCGTCACCGGGGCCAATCGCGGTCTCGGCCGGCAGTTCGCCCTCGCGCTGCTGGAACGCGGCGCGGCGAAGGTCTACGCCGCCGCCCGTAACCCCGGGTCGGTCGACATCCCCGGCGTCATCCCGCTGCGCCTCGACATCACCGATCCGGATTCGGTGGCCGCCGCGGCCGCCGTCGCCTCCGACGCGACGCTGCTCGTCAACAACGCCGGCACCTCCACCGGCGCATCGCTGCTCGACGGCGACATGGCTGACATCCGGTTGGAGATGGAGACGCACTTCTTCGGCACGCTGTCGGTCACCCGCGCGTTCGCCCCCGTGCTGGCGGCGAACGGTGGCGGCGCGGTGCTCAACGTCCTGTCGGTGCTGTCCTGGTTCCACCCGGCGGGCTCCGGTGCCTACAACGCGGCGAAGGCGGCAGCGTGGGCGCAAACCGACGCCGTTCGCCAGGAGCTCGCGCCGCTGGGCATCACGACGACGGCCCTGCACGTCGGCTACATGGACACCGACATGGTCGCCCACCTCGACGCGCCCAAGAACGACCCGGCCGCCGTGGCCGCCGTCGCGCTCGACGGCGTGGCGGCCGGGGTGGGCGAGGTGCTCGCCGACGAGCTGAGCCGCCAGGTCCGCGCCGGGCTCGCAGGCGGCGCTCCCTACCCGAGCCCGGCCGCCGTCGCCTGATCCGCGAGCGGTGTGGGCGTCAGCTCGCCGCCCTCGATGCGGTCGCGGAGCACGAACTTCTGGATCTTGCCGGTGGGGGTGGCGGGCAGCGCGTCGACGAGGAACCAGCTCGCCGGCGTCTTGAACGCGGCCATCCGCTCGCGGCAGAAGGCGCGCAGCTCGTCGGGGGTCGGGGGGTCGGCCGGGTCGACGGCCCGGATCGCGGCGCTCACCGTCTCGCCCCAGGTCGGGTGCGGGATGCCGAGCACCGCGGTCTCCGCGACCTTGGGGTGGGCGAGCAGGGTGTCCTCGATCTCGCGCGGGTAGATGTTCACCCCGCCACGGATGATCATGTCCTTGAGCCGCCCGGTGATGGTGAGGAAGCCGCGCTCGTCCATCGCGCCGAGGTCGCCGGAGTGCAGCCAGCCGTCGGCCGTGATCGCCTCGGCGGTGGCCCCCGGCAGCTCGAAGTAGGAATGCATCGTCTGGTATCCGCGCACACAGATCTCACCGGACGCGACCAGCGGCATCGTCTCGCCCGTCACCGGGTCGGCGATCCGGACCTGGGCCTGGGGGAGCGGGCGGCCGATCGTGGCGGACTGGTCCTCCGGGCTGTCGTCCGTGCCGGTCTGCGCGATGACGCCGTGCATCTCGGTCTGGCCGAACAGGATGCTGAACCGGCATTCCAGCGTCTCCTGGGTGCGTCGCACCAGCTCGGCGGGCACGAACGAGGCACCCGAGAGCATCGTCTCGATGCTCGACAGGTCGCGGGACGCGCGCTCGGGATGGTCGAGCACCGCGATGAGCATCGTCGGCACCAGCAGCATGATCGTGCCGCGGTAGGTCTCGATGAGCTCCAGTTGCAGGCCGGCGTCGAAGCCCGGCAGGAGCACGTAGGTGCCACGCTGCGACAGGGTGCCGATGCCGGTGACGGCGCCGCCGCCGATGTGGAACATGGGCATGGAGTTGATGCAGACCGCACCGTCGGAGGCGTCGGCACGCAGGAACACGAACCGTGACGCGTTGACGATGCCGCGGTGGTGCAGCAGCGCGCCCTTGGGGAAGCCGGTGGTGCCGGAGGTGTACTGGATCTGCAGGTGGTCGTCGGGGGTGACCTCGGGCAGTGCGACGGCCGGGTCTCCCGAGCCGAGGTAGGCGTCCCAGCCCGACAGCGACACGGTCTGCTGCAGCGCAGGGGCGTTGGCCCGGGCTGACTCGACCGCGCCTGCCATGTCGAAGCCGCGGTAGGCGTCTGCGTGCAGGAGAACGGCCGCGCGCGACTGCGTGAGCAAGTACTCCAGTTCAGCCTGCCGGTAGGCGGGGTTGACCGGCACCAGCACCATCCCCGCCAGGCTGACGCCGTGCTGCACCACGAGCCACTCCGCGCAGTTGGGCGCCCAGATCGCCACGCGCTCACCCGGTGCGAAGCGGGAGAGCAGTGCGCGGGCGATCCGCTCGGCGTCGGCCAGCAGCTCGGCGTAGGTCCAGCTGCGCCGCAGGGCGGGATCGGCCACGGCGTCGACGAGCGCGACCCGGTCGGGTACCTCGGCCGCGGCGCGGCGCAGCAGCCCGGCGACGGTCTCCTCCAGGAGCGGGAGCGCCTCGTCGGCGGGCCGGAAGGACTCGGTGAGGGCCGCCATGCGTCCTCCTGCGTGGGTGGTGGGGCGTGGCCTGCGTCACGCCCCGGAAATAGCCTACACATCGCGGTCCTGAGGCGCTAGAGGTGTCGAAGATTGACGATCACGGCTGGTCGACACCTATGGTGGACACCATGCGCGACGCGGTGGCCTCGACTGTCGAGTTACTCCTCACGCCGCACGGCGGCCCGGAGAGGCTGTTCCGCGTCGGACCGGTCACCGTGGATGGGGATGTCGTCCGGCTGTCGATCGCAACGGGGCCGTGGCTGCACGACGGCGACGCCCGTCCGGCCGCCGGGGCCCTCGGCGTGCTGCTCGACGACCTGCTCGGCCAGGCGGTGATCGTCCACCGGCCCGACGGCTGCTGGGCGGTCACCACCGAGCTGGCGATCGACGTCTGCGGTCCGTTGCCCGCCGATGGGGGGCTCCTCGAGGCCGAGGCCCAGCTCGTGTCGCGTGACGACGCCGGCGGGCTGAGCCGCGGCACCGTCCGCGCCGCCGACGGCACGGAGGTGGCCGTCGGCACCACGTGGTCGCACTTCGTCCCCGGGGTGCCGGAGGCGGTGTTCCACGGCGTGTACGGGCCGCCGCCGTCGGACCGGTCCGCGGGCTCGCTGGCCGAGCTGGTCGGGGTCGTCGGGCAGGTCCTCCCCGGCCGGCCCGAGCTGCTCAATCCGAGGGGTTTCGTGCACGGCGGTGTACTGGCGTGCGCCGCCGAGATGACCGCCCGGCGGGCCGTGAGCGGCCTGGCCACGGCGTCGCTGCGGGTGGCCTACGTCCGGCCGGCGGTGGCCCCCGTCGTTCTCACGCCCACCGTCCGGCACGGGGGACGCTCGCTCGCGGTCGTGGACGTCGAGGCCCGCGGTGCCGACGACCGGATCTGTGCGATCGCCACGGTCGGCCTGCGCTCGGCCGGGTGAGAGTGATCTCTAGACTGCGCGGATGCCTCCAGCCGGCGGGCCCGTCGTGAGCCCCGGAAGTGCGCGGTCCCTGCTGCTCACGGTGCTGGGCGAGCTGGTGCTGCCCGCCGGGCGTCCGGTGTGGACGTCGGCGCTGCTGCACGTGCTCACCGGCGTCGGCGTCGAGGAGCAGACGGCGCGCCAGGCCATCGCCCGCGGCGCCGCGGCGGGCTGGATCGTCGGCGAGCGCCACGGCCGCGAGGTGCGCTGGGAGATCACGCCCGCGGGCCGGCAGCTGATCGAGGAGGGTGCCCAGCGCGTCTACTCCCTCAGTGCGGCGCCCGAGTGGGACGGCCACTGGCTCATCCTGCTGATCACCATCCCGCAGAGCCTGCGCACCGTCCGCAAGAAGCTCTACGGCGCCCTGAGCTGGGCGGGCTTCGGCAATCCGACGCCGAGCGTCTGGCTCACCCCGCACCCGGAGCGGGCCGCCGAGGCGCGTCGGGTGGTCACCGACCTCGGGCTGCGCGAGTCCACGCTGTCGTTCACCGGCTCGTCCACCGACGTGGGGCTGTCCGACGCCGAGATCGTGCAGCGCGCCTGGGATCTCGACGGCCTCGTCGCGATGTACGACGAGCTGCTGCGCACCTACGACGGCGCGCACCCCGAGCCCGGCGATCCGGTGCTGCTCACCCACGTGGAGCTGGTGAGCCAGTGGCAGCGCTTCCCGTTCGTCGACCCGCAGCTGCCCGAGGCCCTGCTGCCGGACTGGATCGGCCGGCGCGCGGCGGGGATGTTCCAGCAGCTGCGCACCGAGTGGTACGACGCCGCCCACGCCCGTTGGAAAGAGGTCGTCGAGGAGACCTCGCCGGGCTGAGCACGCGCGGTGATCACGGGCAGATGGTGGTCCGTCGATCTTCGCGGGCCACCATCCGGCCGTGATCAGCGCGCGGCGGCGTGCAGGTTCGCCGCGAGCCTCGCGAGGGTCGCCGCCGCCTCCTCCGCCATCGCCGGCACGAACTCGGCCACCCGGATCACGTCGCTGATCGCCCCCGCGACCTGGCCCGTCATCACCAGGCTGTTCACGGTGTCGCCATCGGTCTGGGCGCGTGACATCGACTCGATCTTGTGGCGGATCAGCGCCACCGGGTCCGCGTCGGGGTCGTTCTGGGCGACGAGGAGCTCCTCCGACGCGGCGTTGCGCAAGCCCCGGCACGGCCCGTAGACGCCGGTGAACGCCACGTCGTCGCCCTCCTTCGCGTCGAGCAGGGCCTGCAGGTAGTTCGGGTGCCAGTCGGAGTTCTCCTCCGAGAGGATGAAGCGCGTGCCCAGCGCGACGGCGTCGGCGCCCATGCACAGCGCCGCCGCGAGCGTGCGGCCGTCGCGGGCGCCACCGGTGAGCACCACGGGGATGTCGACCGCCTCCGTCACCTTCGGGACCAGCACGAACGTGTGCACTCCCGCGGCCGGTGCGTGCCCGCCCATCTCGAACCCCGCCGCGATGACGACGTCGACGCCCGCCTCGGCGGCCTTGATCGCCTGCCGCGTGGAGCCGACCTTGTGCTGGTGGATCATCCCGGCGTCCTTGATCAGGCCGACGTAGCTGCCGGGGAAGCCGGCCGACGTCGTCAGCACCGTGAGCTGGGCGGCCAGGCTCGCGTCGCGGCGGCGGGCGTCGAGCACCGCCCGGATGTAGACGTCGGTGAACTCGACGATCTCGCCCCGCGCGTCGACTCCGACCGGGATGTTCACGGCGAACGGCTTCTCGGTGAGCGACGCGCACTCCTCGATGTGGGAGAGGAACGTGCGCGCGCCGGCCTGGAGGTCCTCGGGCATCCCCGGCATCGACACCGTGCCCAAGCCGCCCGCCTGCGAGACCGCCGCCGCGAGCTTGGACGTCCGGTACGGGCCGAGGCCCTCCTGGACGATCGGGTGCTCGATGCCGACGAGCTCGGTGTAGCGGTTGCTGATCGGTCCCATGCGTTGACACTCTACATCGGAGGAACATGCTGTCTCTAGATGTAGGAGGTCTGAGTGTACTTCGAGCCCACCGAGAACGAGCAGCGGATGCGTGACGTGCTGGCCGTCGAGATCGCGGACGACACCGCGCAGATCCAGAAGATCATCATCGCCCGCGAGCTGTTCGGGGCGGAGTTCGTGCCCTACGACCGGAGGAGGACCACGTCGTGACGGGACGCGTGGCAGGCAAGGTCGTGCTGATCACCGGCGCCGCGCGGGGGCAGGGGCGCAGCCACGCACTGACCCTCGCCGAGCACGGGGCCGACATCATCGCGGTGGACGTCTGCGCCGACAACGCCTCCGCCGAGTACCCGATGGCCACGCCCGACGACCTCGCCCAGACCGTGAAGGCCGTCGAGGCGCTGGACCGTCGCATCGTCGCCGTGCAGGCCGACGTCCGCGACAAGGACGCGCTGGCCGCGGCCGTCGCCGACGGGGTGGCGCAGCTGGGGTGCCTCGACGTGGCCGTCGCCAACGCAGGCGTCTGCATCCTGAAGCCGTGGGACGAGGTCACGCCGCAGATCTGGGAGGACACGATCTCCGTCGGCCTCACCGGGGTCTGGAACACGATGACGGTCGCCGCCCCGTACCTGATCGCGGCCGGCGGCGGCTCGATCATCGCCACCGGGTCGACGGCGGCGCTGAAAGGCGTGCCGTTCCTCGCCCCGTACGTCGCGGCCAAGCACGGGGTGGTCGGGCTGGCGCAGGTGATGGCCAACGAGCTGGGCCGCCACCACATCCGCGTCAACACGGTGCACCCCACCGGAGTGCTCACCACGCTGGTGGACGGACTGGCCGACATGGACCGCCTCATCGCCGACAACCCCGGCGTCGGCGGGATCTTCATGAACTCGCTGCCGGTGAAGTTCATCGAGCCCCGCGACGTCAGCGATGCGGTGCTGTATCTGGCGAGCGACGAGTCGCGCTTCGTCACGGGCCTGAGTCTGACGGTGGACGCGGGCAACACCAACCGCTGAGCCACCCCGATCTGCGCGCGACAGCGCGTGAAACGGGCAGCGCCCTCACGGCAGCAGCGCGGTGACCTCCGCTTCGTCGTAGCCCAACTGCTCCAGGAGTTCTCTCGTGTGTTGCCCGGCCCGTGGGGGAGGGGCCACCGTGCCGCGGGACTCGCCGTCCCAGCGGATGGGAGCCTCCACCGACTCCACGCCGGTGCCCTCCACCTCCAGCCACGCACCCGTGGCCCGGGCCTGGGGGTCGTCGAGCACCTCGGCGGCGTTCTGGATCGGTGCCCAGAAGACGTCGTGGGTGTCGAAGACCGTCGACCAGTGCTCCAGCGGCTGCGCGGCGAAGGCCTCGTCCAGGATTGCGACGACCTCGACGCGGTTCTTCGTCAGCGCGCGGGCGCCGGCGAAACGTTCGTCGTCGCGGAGGTCGGGTCGGTCGATCGCGGACAGCACCTTGGGCAACTGCCGCCCCGCCTCGACGCCCACGAGGAAGAACCAGCGGTCGTCGGCGGTGCGGTAGGAGTTGTACATCGGCGTGGGGCACTTCTCGCGGGGGTACGGGGGCCGCGGCTTCCCGCCCATGGCCTGGGTGCCCAGCTCCCCGGCCAGCGCCCACATGCCGGTGCGCTGCAACGATGCCTCCACCATGCGTCCCCGGCCGGTGGTGGCGCGCTCCACCAGCGCCGCGCTGATGCCGGCGACGGCGGCCATCGCGGTGAACGTGTCGCCGATGCCCGTCCACATCGCCGCGGGCGGGGTGCCCTGGGTGGTGATCGCGTTGGCGACGCCGGCGCGGGCGAAGAAGCCGGCGAGGTCGTAGCCGGCCCGCTCCTGGTCGGGGCCGCCCCAGCCGTAGGCGCTCAGGGAACAGAACACGAGTCGGGGATGGCGCGCACGGACGGCGTCGGGGGAGAGGCCCAGCCGCTCCAGCGCCGACGGGCGCAGGTTCGACAGCAGCACGTCGGCGCCGTCGAGCAACCGCCCCAGCACCTCGCGTCCGGCCTCGCTGCGGACGTCCAGCTCGATCGAGCGCTTGCCACGGTTCGCCGAGGTGAACGCGCCGTTGGGGGCGTCGGGGTTGGCGCCGGCCGAACCCCAGATCCTGCGCATCGGCTCCCCGCCGGGCGGTTCGATCTTGACGACGTCCGCGCCCCAGTCCGCCAGCACCCCGCCCGCGGCGGGCGCGGCCATCCAGTGGCCCAGCTCGACGACCCGGATCCCGGCCAGCGGTGCAGGCGCGCTCACAGCTGCGCCTGCGGCGCCCGTGCGCGCATATCGTCGCCCTGGCGTTGATTCCCGCGCACGACCTGGACGTCGACCCGTTCCGGCCCGCGTGTCTGTCCACCGCTCCACTCGATCGCGGTGGGGTCGGCCAGCCGGAAGCGCGGCATCACCCGCAGCCACTCCTCGATCGCGATGCGCAGCTCCAGGCGTGCGAGGTTGGAGCCGAGGCAGCGGTGCGCACCGGTGCCGAACGTCAGGTGACGGTTGCGCTTGCGCTCGATGCGCACCTCCTCGGGCGCCTCGAACACCTCGGGATCGCGGTTGGCCGCCCCGAACGGCAGGATCACCCGCTTCCCGGCGTGGACGCAGCGCCCGTGCACCTCGACGTCGGAGGTGGAGATCCGCCCGACCGTCACCGGCGCGTACGCCCGCAGGAACTCCTCGACGGCCGTGGCCATCAGCGCCGGTTCGGTGAGCAGGCGGTTCCGGTCGTCGTCGTGGGTGGCCAGGTGCCAGATCGACGAGCCGATCGCGCTCCACGTGGTGTCGGCGCCCGCGATGAGCACGAGGAACGCCGAGCCGAGCTTGTGCTTGCGCGACAACGGCACGCCGTCCATCTCGGCGTCGACGAGGTAGCTGATGAGGTCATCGCCACGCTGCTCGGTGCGCTCGGTCAGCAGCCCGTCGAGGTAGGCGATGATCTCCTTGACCACCTCGGACCGCACCGCCTGGTCCTGCCCGCCGATGCGGATCATCCGCACCATCCATTCGGAGAACCGCCCGCCGGGCGGCACCCCCAGCAGCTCGGTGAGGACGGCCAGGGTGAGGTGCTCGGCGTAGTCGGCCACCGCGTCACCGCCGCCCCGGGCGGCGATGCCCTCGGCCAGCGTCCGGGCCTGGATCCGGATGAAGTCCTCGTACGCCGCGGTGCGCGCGGGCAGGAAGTACGGCATGAGCACGTCGCGCTCGCGCTTGTGCTGCGGCGGGTCGGACGTCAGTGGGGGCAGCAGCAGCCCGCCCGCCGACTCGAGGGGCCCCGCCACCTCGACGGCGCGCGACGAGAACTGCTCGGGGTTGCGCGCGGCGTCGCGGATGTCGTCGAAGCGCGTGAGCATGTACGACCCGCCCCACTCCTCGGTGTGGGCCACGGGGCAACCGCTCGTGCGGGCCGCCTCCCACATCGGCGCGGGGTCGTTGCGGTACGCGGGGGAGAAGAGGTCGTACCCGTCGGTCACCGGCGCCTCAGTCATGGCAATACTCTACATTTGCGGTAACTGAGTGTCGAGTCATGTACGGTATTGCCCAGCGCAGGACGGCGTCCAGCGCTACGGCTCCGGCCACTCGTCCTTCACCTGACGACGGACGATCTTGCCGCTGGGGTTCGTCGGGAGCGGGCCGGGGTGGAACCACCACCGGGTGGGCACCTCGTGGCGCCCCAGCGATCGGGCGGCGTGGGCATGCAGCGCGTCGGCGTCCGCATGGCCCCGCAGGACGACGGCCGCGCCCACCTCCTCACCCAGGTCGGCGTGGGGCAGCGCCACCACCGCCACCTCGACGACGTCGGGGTGCGTCAGCAGGGCCTGTTCGACGTGGGCGGCGGCGATGTTCTCCGCGCCGCGGATGATCACGTCCTTGCTGCGGCCTGTGACGTACAGCCAGCCGTCGTCGATGCGGCCGAGGTCGCCGGTGAGGACCCAGCCGTCGGCGTCGGCGATCGGGGTCGGGTCGCCGAGATAGCCGCCCGTCATCGTGGGGGTCCGGGCGGCGATCTCGCCGCCGTCGCGCATCGCCAGCTCCACCACCGGCAGCGCCTTCCCGACGGCGCCCGGCCGGGACGTGATGTCGGCGCCCGAGCCCGCGGCCAGCACCCCGCCGGCCTCGGTCAGCCCGTAGAGGCTGCCCACCCGCGCCTTCACCCCCGTGAACGCCGCCGCGACCTGCGTGCGCAGCTCGGGGGAGATCGCGGAGCCACCCATGGGCACCGACGAGACGCTGGACGTGTCGAACGACGCGAAGTCGGGGTGCTCGAGCACGCGGGAGACCATGGTCGGGATCGAGCCCCAGACGCGGACGCGCTCCTGCTCGATGAGCCGCAGCACCTCGCGGGGATCGAACTTCCCCTCCAGGAACACCAGCCGTCCGCCCGAGAGCAGCGTGGTGAGGCTGGTCTGGATGCCTGCGAGGTGGAACAGCGGCACCGACAGCATGCTGACGGTGCCCGGATGCGTGTCGAGCAGTTCGTCGGGCAGGCGCCCGGTGAGCACCAGGAGGTTGTGGATGTTGGCCACCACCGCGCGGTGCGACATCAGCACGCCCTTGGCCGCGCCGGTGGTGCCGGAGCTAAACATGATCAGCGCGAGGTCGTCCTCGGCGACGGGGTGCAGGTTCAGGGGCGCGTCGGGCCCGTCCAGCTCGGCGAAGCGCACGGCGCCGTCCACCACCCGGTCGGTGATCGCCAGCACCGGATCGACCTGCGCGAGCGCCGCGGCCACCTCCGCGTCGCTCCACCAGGCGTTGCCCAGCGCGGCGACGGCGCCGAGGCTCTGCAGCGCCCAGAACGCCACGACCCACTCGACGGAGTTGAACCCCAGCAGCAGCACCCGGTCGCCCGGGCCGACACCGCGGCCCTTCAGCCCGGCGGCGGCGCGGGCCACCAGGCGTTCCAGCTCGGCCCCGGTGATCCGCCGCTCGCCCTGCACCAGCAGCTCACGGTCGGGCCAGCGGCGGCGCTCCAGCAGCAGCTCCGCGACGGAGCGGGGGCGCTGCGTGTAGACGAGGCACGGATGTCCGTGGACGCTGGAGCGCTCGACCTCGCGCCCCCAGTCAGGCATCGCGGGAGAGGGTGATGGCCTGCTCCGGGCAGTTGTCGACGGCGAGTTGCGCGAGCTCCTCGGAGCCGGCGGGCACGTCGCCGATCGCGGTGGCGTAGCCCTCGTCGTCGATGTCGAAGAGATCGGGAGCCACGGCGCTGCAGCGGTTGTGGCCCTGACAGAGCTCGGGATCCACGGCGACCCTCATCGGACGAACCTCGGTGCACGCCGCTCCAGGAACGCCGCCACACCCTCGGCGTAGTCGGGCTCCTTCATGAGCTTCCCGATCAGCTCCTTGCTCTCCTCGATGGCGGCACGCGGGTCGTCGTGCAGGAGGTCGCCCCAGAGCTGGCGCTTCGCCGTGGCGACGGCGGTGGGGGAGGCGGCGGCCATCGCGTGGGCGTAGTCGTGGACGTGCTTCTCGAAGTCCTCGGCCGGCAGCACCTTGTTGAAGAAGCCCATGTGCTCGAGCTCCTCGGCGAGGATCACGCGACCGCTCAGCACGATGTCGGCGGCGTGGGTCATGCCGACCAGCCGCGGCAGGATCCAGGACAGGCCGTACTCGGCGGGCAACCCGAGCTTCGGCGCGGCGGTGGTGACCTTCGCGCCCGCGACGGCGAACCGGATGTCGCAGAACGCGGCCAGCGCCACGGCGATGCCGGCGCAGGCCCCGTTCACCGCGGCGATCATCGGCACGCGCATGCCGAGCTGCCATGTCATGTCGGCGTCGAACTCGGGGCGGACGCCGTAGCCGGGGTTCTCGGCCTCCTGGGAGAGCGCCGGGTCGTAGTGCTCGGCGGTGACGTACCCCGAGAGTGCCTTGGGGTCGGCGCCGATGCAGAACGTGGTGCCCGAGCCCGTCAGGACGATGACGCGCACGGCCGGGTCGGTGTTGAGCTGCTGGCAGATCCAGCGGTACTCGTCGTGCATCCGCCCGGTCCAGGAGTTGCGACGCTCGGGCCGGTGCAGCCACACGGTGGCGACGCCGTCGTCATCGACGTCGTAGCGGGTCACCTTGAGGTCCATGAACCGAAGTATGACACAGATAGATACTAAGTTCGAGGTGTTGTAGATTATCGGTATGGACGACGATGCCGTGCTGCTGGAACGTGACGGCGCCGTCGCGCGCCTGGTGCTCAACCGCCCCGCCAAGCACAACGCGCTGCGCTTCGACGACCTCGACCACCTCGTCGAGCTGCTCCACGAGGCCGAGGACGACGACGACGTCAAGGTCATCGTGCTCAAGGGTCGCGGCAGGTCGTTCTGCGCCGGTCACGACTACGACGACGCCGTGCGCTCCTACGGCCTCGACCCCGGTGCCGACGGGAAGCCCTCGCGTCGCCCCAGCCAGCGCTCCCGGCTGCGGCGCGACCGCCGCCTCGGCGAGGCCTACATGGCGTTCCACTACGCGGCGAAGCCGGTGATCGCGCAGGTCCAGGGCGTGTGCACCGGGGCGGGGCTCTACCTCGTGGAGCTGGTGGACCTCGCGGTCGCCGCCGACACCGCGCGGTTCAGCCACGCCGAGCAGCGCTTCGGCCTGGCCGGCAACACGTGGCATCTGAACACCCAGATCCTGATGTACGGGGCGAAGAAGGCCCGCGAGCTGCTGCTGCTCGGCGAGGAGTTCGACGGGCCCGCCGCCGTGGAGCTGGGGCTGGCCAACCGGTCGGTGCCCGAGGACGAGCTGGAGGCCGCCGTCGAGGAGTGGGCCCGGCGGATCGCCCAGCATCCCCGGGATGCCCTGGTCACCGGGCGGGCGCTGCACACCATGGCGCTCGACAGCCTCGGCGGCACCCAGCAGTTCCTCCGCGGCGCCGTCGGCCACACGCTCGGCACCAACCTGCGTTTCGAGGACGACGAGTACAACTTCCTGCGCGAACGCGGCAGGCGGGGTACCCGCGACGCGTTCGCCGATCGGGACCGCCACTACGGGGAGAGCACTACCGACCCCGCAGGAACGTCCCCACCAGCTGGTTGAACTCCGCCGCCCGCTCGATCTGCGTCCAGTGCCCGCAGCGGGCGAAGACGTGCAGGTCGGCGTTGGGCAGCAGCTGCACCATGGTCCACGCCACCTCGGGGGAGACGACCGAATCCTCCCGGCCGTGCACCAGCAGGCTCGGGGTGGTGATCGACCGCGCCTGCTCCTCGGTGATGCCCAGCTCGTTGCCGGCGTGGCGGGGGTCGAAGAACATGGAGCGGTAGGCGTCGTAGGTCTCGACGCTGGCCTCGTAGCGGATCGTCACCAGCTCGTCGGTGATGATCGACTTGTCGATCGCGAAGTGGTCGAGCAGCAGGGTGCGCATGTTCTCCAGCGACGGCTCGTAGGCGCGCAGAGCCTTGAGCCCCTCGGTGATGACCATGCCGACGCCGGGGGCGCCCATCAGCACCATCCGGCTCACCCGATCCGGGAATCGCTCGGCCAGGTCGAGGGCGATGCGCCCGCCCAGCGAGTTGCCGACGAACGCGGCGCGGGAGATGCCCAGGGCGTCCATGAAGCCGGCGACGTGGTCGGTCCAGGTGCGCAGCGAGTAGACGACGTCCTCGGGGCGGGAGGTGGCGCCGTAGCCGACGATGTCCGGGGCCAGCACGCGGAACTCGCCCGACAGCCCCGGGATCGTCTTCTGCCAGTTGGCGTAGGCGGAGACGCCCGGCCCGGAGCCGTGCAGGAGCAGAACCGGCTCGCCCGCACCTTCCTCCAGGTAGAACGTGTCGATGTCCCCGACGGCGACCCTCACTTGTACACCGCGAAGCACTTGTTGGAGTTGAAGACGTCGGTGGTGACGAACGTGGACCAGTCCAGCGGCAGGCCCAGCTCCTTCATGGCCCCGACCAGGCAGAACCAGTTCAACATCTCGTGCTGACCGGCGTCGACGACCTCGGCGCCCGTGACGCCCCGCCAGGTGTCGGTGTCGCCGGCGACGAACGCGTCGTAGAGCCGCTGGTCGGCCGCCGTGTCAGGACGCAGATGCCAGTCCTTGTCGACGAGGAACGCGTGCGACCAGCTCGACGAGGCCACGAGCGCCACCCGCTTCGCCCCCGCGGCGAGCGTGCGGGCCACGGCGGCGCCGAGGTCCATGCACCGGGCCGGGGTCGGGCCGACCGGATCGAGCTCCTCGCCGGAGATCTCGGCGAACCGGGCCAGGCCACCGCGGCGGGCGATGGCGTGCTGTCCGTAGCAGTTCACGGTGATCGGGATCATCGGGTAGGGGAACTCGGTGCCCGCGTGGTCGTAGTCGAGGAACATCTGCGTGTTGCCGATGGCGTGCGGGAACGGGGCACCCTCGCGCTTGGCGTAGGAGTAGGCGACGTCGAAGCCCTCCTTGATCAGCCCGTCGGCCAGGGAAAGGGAGGCGGCGCGGTCGCCGTGCAACGTGAACGTGGTGTCGTCGGGCATGCCCCAGGCGTTGGGGCTGCCGCGCTTGTTCATCAGCTCGAACGGCTGCACCTCCGTCTCGCCGTAGGCCAGCACGCAGAACGGTGGCACGACCTCCTCGCGGAAGTTCTCGTACTGGTCGTCGCCCCAGACCACCAGGACGTCCGGCTGGAACTCGTCGAGCTCCTTGCGGCACCGCGCCAACCCCTCGACCAGCGCGGCCCGGTGGTGGGCGGCCGCGGCGCGCCCGCCGTCGTCGCCCCATTCCTGCCGCATCGACGCCGACCAGGAGGACGGATCCTTCGCCGACTCCGGGATGTCCGGATCGGTCAGCGTCCAGCGCAGCAGGCCGGCCATGTGCTCGTCGGTGCCGGCCAGCAGGGGGTAGTGCGTCATGCCCAACCCCAGGAACTCGGCCATGTGTCCTCCTCGTCGAGGAATCCTGTATACAGGATTATGCGGTTGCGCGCACCAGGTCCTGCCGGTGCAGATCCATCAGCTTCGTCAGGGCCTCGCGGTCGCGCTCGCGGATGGCGGCCACGATCTCCGCATGCACCTCGATGTTGCGGTGGTACATCTCCTCGTGGCCGGGCAGCAGCTCCGCGCGGCTCAGCGTGCCCGTGATGATCGCCGCGATCGCCTCGTACATGCCGGCCAGTACCGGGATGCGGGCCGCGCGGGCGATGGCGCCGTGCAGCCGCAGGTTGGACTCCAGGTAGGCCCGGGCGTCGGTGGCACCACGCATCTCCTCCAGCGCCCACTCCATGTCGCGTACGTCCGAGGGACCGGCCCGGTCCACGGCGACCGAGGTCAGCACGTCCTCGAGATGCGCGCGGGCCTCGAACAGATCGCGCGGATCGGTGCCCGAACCGGAGAACCACAGGTCGAGCGCGCCGAGCCGGACCTGCGGCGGCACGCTGGCCACGAACACCCCGCCGCCCGGCCCCGGCTTCACGACGACGAGCCCGCGGTCGCGCAGGATGCGCAGCGCCTCGTTGATGACGGTGGGGCTGACCTGGTGGTCGTGCATGAGGTCGGTGCGCCGGCCCAACGAGGTGCCGACCGGGTTGCGGGCGTCCAGTAACCGGTTCTCGATGGCGGCGGCCACCTGCTGGGCCCGGGATGTCATGGAGGCAGCTTAGCGCAATCTCTTGAAATTCTGTATGCAGGATTGCTAGCGTGACGGCCCGCACAGCGACGTCGGAGGATGGGCATGCAGGTTCCCGAGGGTGCGATCGACGTGCACACGCACGCCGTCGCCGATCGGCTCCCCGATCTCACGGCCCACCCCGGCCGCTGGCCGTCGGTGGAGCGCTACTCCGACACCGAGGCGCGGATCCTGCTCGACGGCGCCGTCTACCGCGAGATCGACGACCGCTGCTGGTCGGCGCCGCGGCGCCTGCGCGACATGGATGCCGAGGGGGTGGCCGCGCAGGTCGTCTCCCCGATCCCCGTCACGCTGTGCCACGACCAGCCCGCCGCGGGTGCCGCAGTACTGGCGGCCGCGCAGAACGACTTCCTCGCCGAGCTCGTCGCGCAGGCCCCGGGCCGGCTGTTCGCGCTCGGTGCTGTTCCGCTGCAGGATCCCGATGCGGCGGTGAAGGAGCTGTTGAGCTGCCTCGACCGGGGTTTCCTCGGCGTCGAGTTCGGCACCCGGGTCGGTGACGTCGAGCTCAACGATCCCGCGCTCGACGTCTTCTTCGACGCCGCCGCCGACCGCGGCGCGTTCGTGCTGGTGCACCCCGTCGACCTCACGCTCGACCCGCGGCTCGCGAAGCTCGGCATCGGGTTCGGGCTCGGCATGCCCGTCGAGACGGCCACCGCGGCGGCGGGCCTGCTCACCGGCCGGCCGCGCCGTCCCGGGATGCGGCTGTGTCTGGCCCACGGCGGGGGAGCGCTGCCGCAGATCCTGCCGAGGCTCGACCGCGGCATGGTGCTGACCGGCCGGGCCGACGAGCCGTCCGCCAGCACCCGGGCGCGCGAGCTGTGGTGCGACTCGCTCACCTACGAGGCGTCGAGCCTGGCCCTGTCGGTCGAACGGTTCGGGGCCGAGCACGTGCTCCTGGGCACCGACTACCCGTTCACGGCGCGGGAGGCCCCGGCCGGGGCGGTACTGGCCGGCGTGGATCCGGTGCTCGCCGAGGCGATCCGCCGTGACAACGCCCTGTCCATCCTCCGGGAGTCGCTGCCCGTCCTCCAGGGAGAGCCATCATGACCGTCACCGACGCCCGTACCAGCGCCTACGTGGACGACGACGGCGAGCACCACCGCTTCCGCGTCCACCGCTCCACCATGACCTCGCCCGACGTGTTCGCGCTCGAGATCGAGCGGATCTTCGGCCGGTGCTGGCTCTACGTCGGCCACGAGTCCGAGATCCGCGAACGCGGCGACTACGTGCGGCGGCCGATCGCGAACCGCCAGGTGTTCATGGTGCGCAGCAAGTCCGGGCAGGTGAAGGTCTTCCACAACACGTGCCCGCACCGCGGCGCCACCATCTGCCGCAAGGACGCCGGCAACGCCAAGGTCTTCCAGTGCTTCTACCACGCGTGGTCGTTCGACACGGAGGGCTCGCTGGTGGGTGTGCCCGACCGCGAGGCCTACGGCGACGGCCTCGACTTCTCCGCGCTGGGCCTGCGCACGGTCGCCAGGGTGGAGAGCTACCGCGGGTTCGTCTTCGCCTGCTTCGACCCGGATGTCGTGGGCCTCGTCGAGTACCTGGCGGGGGCAGCGGAGTACCTCGACCTCATCGTCGACGCCACCGGCGACGCGGAGATCATCAGCGGCACCAACGCCTACGCCATCGACGCCAACTGGAAGCTCCTGGCCGAGAACAGCATCGACGGCTACCACGCCGTGCCCACCCACGACACGTACTTCAAGTACCTCACGGCGCTGGGCACGAGCCTGGCCGGCGGGGTCGGCGGCACCGCCGTCGGGCTGGGCAACGGGCACGCGGTGCTGGAGTACCGCGCGCCCTGGGGGCGGCCGGTGGCCAAGTGGGAGCCGCTGTTCGGCGAGGACGCTCGCGAGGAGATCGACCGCCTGCGCGCCGATCTCGTCGAGCAGCACGGCGAGGCCCGCGCCGCCCGCATGGCCGACACCAACCGCAACCTGCTGATCTACCCCAACCTCGTGGTCAACGACATCATGGCCATCACCGTGCGCACGTTCATGCCCACCTCGGCCGACCGCATGGAGGTCACGGCCTGGGAGCTCGCGCCCCGTGACGAGCTGCCGGAGCTCCGGCAGCGCCGGCTCGACAGCTTCTTGACGTTTCTCGGCCCGGGCGGGTTCGCCACCCCGGATGACATCGAGGCGCTGGAGTCGTGTCAGCAGGGGTTCCGCAGCGGGGGAGTGGAGTGGAACGACATCTCCCGCGGCATGGCCCGCGAGGTGCCGCAGACCAACGACGAGGGACAGATGCGGGCGTTCTGGCGCCAGTGGGCATCCCACATGACGGAGGATGCGTGATCACCCGCGCCGAGGTGGAGGACTTCCTGTACCGCGAGGCCGAGCTGCTCGACGACTGGAACCTCGACGGCTGGCTCGCGCTCTGGACCGACGACGGCCGCTACGTGGTGCCCTGCAACGACACCCCTGACGGCGACCCGTCCCGTGACCTCGTGCTCATCGACGACAACGCGCTGCGCCTGGCGTCGCGGGTGGAGCGGCTCAACAGCCGCAAGGCCCACCGCGAGTACCCGCACTCCACCACCAGCCACCAGGTCAGCAACGTGCGGCTGCGGCCCGTGGAGGGCGACGAGTTGCCCGTCGTAGCCGAGTTCACGGTGTGGCGCTACCGCGGCGAGCGCTCCACCACCTACGTCGGGCGCTACACCTACCGCCTGCGGATCGTGGACGGCGAGCTGCGCATCCGCTCCAAGCGGGCGGTGCTGGCCATGGGCTCCCTGCGCCAGGTGGCCGACGTAGCGATCATCCTGTGAGCGGAAATCAGCGCCCTGACACCGATAACCGCTCACGACCGCTCGCCGGGCTGACGGCAGTCGTCACAGGGGGTGTCACGGGCATCGGGCTCGCCATCTCGCGGCGGCTGCTCGACGACGGTGCCACGATCCTCGTCGCCGCCCGCTCGGAGGAGGAGCTGAAAGTCGGCCTCGACGCGCTGGTCCCGGGCGTCGCCGGCTTCGTGGGGGATCTGTCCGAGCCCGCGGTCGCGGAGGCTCTGCTCGCCACGGCCCTCGACGCGCTGGGTGGAGTCGACGTGCTGGTCAACAACGCCGGCGGCGGCGTCATCCGGCCCACGCTGGAGCACACCGAGGACACGTTGCGCTCCACGATCGACAACAACCTCTGGACCACCCTGCGCTGCTGCCTCGCCGTGCTGCCCCACATGATCGAACGCGGCGGCGGGCGGATCATCAACATCGGGGCCGAGTCGGTGCGCAACGGCCTCACCGACCACGCCGTCTACAACGCGGCCAAGGGCGGGGTGCACGCGCTGGCCACCGGGCTGGCCCGCGAGTTCGCGGGCGCGGGCATCACCGTCAACACCGTGGCCCCGTCCTACACCTGCACGCCGGAGCTGGCCGCGGCGATCGACGCCGGCGCGATCCCGCCACGGCTGGGCGTGGTGCTCGACGACGCCGTCGGTCTCATCCCGATGGGCCGCGGCGCCGCGCCCGACGAGGTGGCGGCGGCGGTCGCGTTCCTGGCCCGGCCCGACGCACGGTTCGTCACCGGCCAGACCATCAGCGTCAACGGTGGCAGCAGCATGGGCTGAACCACACCCGGGCATGCCGGGGCGCCCGAGCCGGTTGCCCGGATCATGACGAGCCTGTTCGATCCGATCACGCTGCGCGGGCTGACGGTCCGCAACCGCATCTGGCTGGCCCCGATGTGCCAGTATGCCGTCGAGGCGGGGGACGGCGTGCCCACCGACTGGCATCTCGTGCACCTCGGCGCCCGCGCCACCGGCGGCTTCGGCCTGACCATCACCGAGGCCAACGCGGTGTCGCCGGAGGGCCGGATCAGCCCCCAGGACGTCGGCATCTGGAACGACGACCAGCAGGCCGCCTGGTCGCGCATCGTCGGGTTCCTGCACGCCCAGGGCGCGTCGGCCGGCACCCAGCTCGCGCATGCGGGCCGCAAGGCGTCCACGTTCTCGCCATGGCGCGGCGAGGGCACGATCCCCGCGACCGACGGGGGCTGGGACGCCGTCGGACCGTCGGCGTCGGCCTACCAGGGCTACGCCGAACCGCACACGATGACGGTCGACGAGATCGCCGCGGTGGTCGAGGACTTCGCGGCCGCGGCCGGCCGTGCGGACGCCGCCGGGTTCGACCTGGTCGAGCTGCACGGTGCGCACGGCTACCTGCTGCACCAGTTCCTCTCGCCGCTGGCCAACCGGCGCACCGACGCCTACGGCGGCAGCTTCGAGAACCGGACCCGGCTGCTGGTGGACGTCGTCGACGCCGTCCGCGCCGCCTGGCCGGCCGGGAAGCCGTTGCTCGTACGGCTGTCGGCCACGGACTGGGTCGAGGGAGGCTGGACCGCCGACGAGACCGTCGAGTTGTCGGCCGTGCTCGGTGAGCACGGCGTCGATCTCGTCGACGTCAGCTCCGGCGGCCTCGACGCCCGCCAGGAGATCCCCGTCGGGCCCGGCTACCAGGTGCCCTTCGCCCGCGACGTCCGCGCGAAGGCCGGCGTGGCGACCGGCGCGGTCGGCCTCATCACCGAGCCCGCCCAGGCCCAGCAGGTCCTCGACGACGGCGAGGCCGACGTGGTGCTGCTGGCGCGGGTGGCGCTGCGCGAACCGGCCTGGCCCCTGCGCGCGGCCCACGAGCTGGGCGTCGCGGCGAAGGACGCACCCTACCCGCCGAACTACGCCCGCGGCGCCTGGCGCTAGACCGCCGCTGGTCATGATCGTCGTTCGCGCAACGTGGCGCAGGCCGAGCACTGCGTCCGGTTGCGCGGACGACGATCAAGGCGGTCGGCAGCCTGGGTGATCACCGCCCACGCAACATCGGGCGTCGGTCGAGCTGCGTGGAGTTGCCGGGGCGTTGATCAGCCGACCGGGGTGAACCTCGCCGGCAGGCGTTTGATGCCGTTGATGAAGTTGCCCGCCAGGTACTCCGGCTCACCCACCGTCAGGTTCGGCAGGCGCACCAGCAGCTCGCCGAACAGTGCGGTGAGCTGCATGCGCGCCAGGTGGCTGCCCAGGCAGAAGTGCGGGCCCCCGCCGCCGAACCCGATGTGCGGGTTGGGGGAGCGGGTGACGTCGAACGTCTCCGGGTGCTCGAACGCGGTCTCGTCGAAGTTGCCGGACCGGTAGAACAGCGCCACCTTGTCGCCGGCCCGGATCTGCTGGTCGCCGATCGTCACGTCGACGCGCGCGGTGCGCCGGAACGTCATCACCGGCGACGCCCAGCGCACGAACTCCTCGACGGCCGTGCCGATCCGCCCGTCGAAGTCCGCCAGCAGGGCCGCCTTCTGGTCGGGGTACTCCTGCAGCGCCAGGATCGCGTGGGTCGACGTCTGGCGCGTGGTGTCGTTGCCCGCCACGCACAGCAGCACGAAGAAGGACGCGATCTCCTCCTCGGTGAGCTGCTCGCCGTCGATCTCCGCCTGCACGAGGGCGGTGATCAGGTCGTCGCGGGGCTCCGCGCGCCGGGCCTCGACCAGCCCGAACGCGGTGGTGTGCAGCGTCATCAGGGCTTCCAGCAGCACGCCCATCGCGTCGCCGTCGCCGATGAACTCGGCGTCGTTCCAGCTCACCATCGCGTTGGCGGCGGTCGCGACCCGGTCGCGGTCGGCCTCCTCGATGCCGATCATCTCCGAGATCGTCCAGACCGGGAGCCGCGCGGAGACCTGCTCCACGAAGTCGATCTCGCCGAGCGGGGCGATCGTGTCGACGATGCCCTTCGCCTGGACGCGGATCTGCTGCTCGATCTTCGCGACCCGGCGCGGCGTGAACACCGAGCTGATCAGCTTGCGCTGCTTGGCGTGCCGTGGCGCGTCCATCGCGAGGATGGAGTGCGCGGCCTCGAGTACGTCCTCCGGGACGTCCTCCAGCATGACGCCGCCGAACTCCTGACCGGACGCGAACACCTCGGCGTTGCGGCTGACCGCGACGATGTCGGCGTTGCGCGTCAGGGCCCAGAAGCCGGGGTCCTCGCCGCCCGGCAGCAGCTCGGTCTCCGCGGGGCGATGCCAGGACACCGGCTGCTCCCGGCGCAGCTGCGCGAACACGGCGTCGCGCTCGGCCGGGGGTTGGGCCCAGAACTTCAGGGACGAGATGTCGAGGTCGTGGAATGTGCGCGTCATCAGATCTCCGGGGCGGGCACCATGCCCGAGAGGACGGCGGCGGAGATGCCCCCGTCGGCGACGATGTTGTGGCCGTTGATCCACTTCGCCTCGGGCGAGGTCAGGAACAGCACGGCAGGCGCGATGTCGTCCGGCTCCGCGTGCCGTCCGATGAACGCGGCGACGCCGTCGAGGGTGTCCTTGCCCATCGTCTCCTCGAAGTCGCCGAGGATCGGGGTGTGCACCGGGCCCGGGCTCACGGAGTTCAACCGCACGCCCATCTCCCAGGTCACCGGCGCCATCAGCATCGTGTAGACGATCAGCGCCTCCTTGGAGAAGTTGTAGGTGTTGCCCTCCTGCGGGTGCTCGGCGAACCACGCCACGCCCTCGTCGACGGTGTCGGTGTTCAGTAGCTCGCGGATCGCGTCGCGGCGCTGCAACCAGTTGAAACCGGCCGTCGAGGCGACGTTGACGATCGCGCCACCGGAGTTGATCGACGGCAGCAGCGACTCCGTCAGGTGCCGCAGCCCCAGCAGGTTGACGCTCAGCACGGTGGTCGGCGACGCCGTGCCGGGAACGCCGGCGACGTTGCAGAGGACGTCCCAGTTGCCGCCGAGCTCTTCGACCGCGGCGTCGATGCTGGCGACGTCGGCCAGGTCGGTGTGGATCGTGCGCTCGACGTTCTCCGCGTCCTTCAGATCGACGCCGGTGACCGCCGCGCCCTCTGCGCTCAACGACCGGGCCACCTCGGCCCCGATACCCGACGCCGCGCCGGTGACGACGGCACGCAGGCCGGTGAACCTCATGCGACGACCAGGTCGTCGCGGCCGTCGGCCTTGAGCCGCTCGACGTAGACGGGGAAGAGCTTCTTCGACAGCGGCGCGAGCTGCAGGAGCTTGGTGACGGTGCCCTCGACCTTCACCTTGCCCTTCGCCATCGCGAACGTCAGGTTGACCTTGCCCTGCCAGTAGGCATTGGCGGTCTCGGTGCTCATCGTCATGGTCGCCTGCGCGTCGGGTGCCGAGCCGTCGGAGACCTTGTGGACCTTGTGACCGGGCAGGTCGATCACCAGGCCGCTGTCGGGGTCGGTACACATCATGCGCAGCACGAGCCCGGTGGACTCCAGCTTCGGCGCGAGATCGGGGTCCTCCAGTGCCGTCTCGAAGATGCCGCCGATGTAGCGGTAGAGCTCGTCTTCGTTGGCGAAACCTGGCACGTGATCCTCCCGGCGATGGGGCTTGAACCTGGGCCGTAACGTAACTTATGTTACGGGAAACACAAGCCCTTCCGGAGGAGTCGACGATGACCGCCACCCTTCCCACCTCCACCGCTGCGCTGGAGGTGGCACGACTGCGGTCGACGTTCGCCACCGGCCGCACCCGCGACGTCGCCTGGCGCCTCGCGCAACTCGAGGGCATCGAGCGGATGGTGGCCGAACGCGAGGACGACTTCGCCGCAGCTCTCGCCGCCGACCTCGGCCGTCCCCGCGTCGACTCGTGGCTCGCCGACCTCGCCCCGACCACCGCCGAGTCGGCCTTCGCCCGCAAGCACCTGAAGCGCTGGATGAGGTCGAAGCGCGCCGGCTTGCCGCTGGCGGTGCAGCCCGGATCCGCCCGCTACGTCTACGAGCCGCTCGGCACCGTGCTGATCATCGGGCCGTGGAACTACCCGGTGTACCTGACGCTCGCGCCGCTGGTCGCCGCGCTGGCCGCGGGCAACTGCGCCGTCGTCAAGCCGTCGGAACACGCGCCGGCCGTCGCCACACTGCTGGCGAAGCTGCTGCCCACCTACCTCGACCCGGACGCCGTCGCCGTCGTCACCGGGGGTCCCGAGGAGACGCAGGAGCTGCTCGCACAGGGACTGGACCACGCGTTCTTCACCGGAAGCCCAGAGGTCGGCGCGCTGATCATGGCCGCCGCCGCGCCGACTCTCACCCCCGTCACGCTGGAGCTGGGAGGCAAGAGTCCGGTGATCGTCACGGCCGACGCCGACATCGCCGTCGCCGCGAAGCGGATCGCCTGGACCAAGCTGATGAACTCCGGCCAGACCTGCGTCGCGCCCGACTACGTGCTCGTCGAGGAACCGGTCCGCGACACCCTCGTCGCCGGGATCGCCGAGGCCACCCGCGCGCTGCGCGGGGGCGCCGAGGACGGGCTGCGCATCGTCAACGCCCGGCAGACCACGCGCATCGCCGGGCTCCTCGACGATCACGGCGGCCGGATCGCCTACGGCGGCGCGGTGGACGTCGAGGCGCTCACCGGGCAGCCGACCATCGTCGTCGACCCGCGCCCGGACAGTCCGCTCATGCAGGAGGAGATCTTCGGCCCGATCCTGCCCGTGCTGACGATCGAGGATGTCGACACGGCGATCCGCTTCGTCAACGACCGGCCCAAGCCGCTGGCCGTCTACCTGTTCAGCCGCTCCAAGGACGTCGCGAGGCGCGTGACGGCGGAGATCAGCAGCGGCGGCACCGTGATCAACCATCTGATGTTCCACGTCCTCGTGCCGCAGCTGCCCTTCGGGGGAGTCGGGCGTAGCGGAATGGGCGCGTACCACGGACGATGGGGCTTCGAGACGTTCAGCCACCGCAAGTCCGTGCTCACCAGGCCGACCCGGCCCGATCTGTCGCTGATCTACCCGCCGTACACGGCCAAGGCGGAGAAGCTGCTGAGGAGATTCTTCTGATCACCCGCGAGCGCTACTTCGAGGCCGCCATGACGCTCCTGGGCGACGAGGGGCAGTCCGGGCTGAAGATCGCCCCGCTGTGCCGCGAGGTGGGCGTCACCAGCGGGTCGTTCTACCACCACTTCGGGTCGTGGGCCGGCTTCGTCGAGGCGATGCTGGAGTACTGGGAGGCAGAGCAGACGCAACGCCTGATCGGGCTCTCGTTCGCCCCCGACGACCCCTGGGAGCGGGTCGAGGTGATGAAGACCCTCGCGGTCACGGTTCCGCACGAGGCCGAGGCGGCCATCCGGGCCTGGGGCAAGACCGATCCCGCGGTCGGACGGGCGCAGCGGCGCGTCGACGAGGCGCGTATCGAGGGGCTGCGCGTGGTGATCGCCGGCGTCGGCGGTGACGAGGCCACCGCGCGGCGGCTGTCGCTGATGGGCATCGCGCTGCTCGCCGGTGTGCAGCAGATCCGGTCGTTGGTGGACCGCGGCGAGCTCCTTTCAGTGTTCAACGACTTCGAGCAGGTGATCGCCGACAACGTCCCGGCCCGGGTGGCCCGGTGACGCTGCTGATCGCCGGCGGCGACGTGAACATCCAGAACCGTGCCGATCCGTCCGGCGCGTTCGACGGCCTGCGCGAGGTGCTCGCCCGCGCCGACGTCCGGTTCGTCAACCTGGAGGGGCCGCTGTCGGGCTCACCCCGCACCGCCGACGAGCCGGACGTCCCGCACAAGCCCAACTGGACCCACAGCGACCCGGCCATGGTTGACGCGCTGGTCGCGGGTGGCATCGACGTGGTGTCGTGCGCCAACAACGTGACGTTCCCGCCGTCGGCCGCGCTGGCGAGCCTGGCCGCGCTCGATGCGGCGGGCATCGCACACTGCGGCACGGGCGTCGATCGGGACGCGGCCCACCGCCCCGCCGTGGTCGACGGGATCGCCTTCCTGGCCTACACGAGCATCTGCTGGCCCTTCGGCCACGCCGCGACGGTGCAGAGCCCCGGCGTGGCAGCGGTCCGGGCGAGCACGGCATACGTCCCCGACTCTCGGGTGGCCGAGGTGCCGGGGCGGGCTCCCCGCGTGGTCACCACCCCACTGTCTGACGAGCTCGACCGGCTCGTCGCCGACGTCCGGGCGGCCCGCGCAGCGCGCGACCACGTGGTGGTGTCTGTGCACTGGGGCATCGCCGGAGAGGTGCTGGCCGACTACCAGGTCACGGTCGGCCGCGCGGCGATCTCGGCCGGCGCGGATCTCGTCGTAGGGCACGGGCCGCACTCGATCCAGGCCGTCGAGGTGTTCGAGGGCCGCCCCATTCTCTACAGCCTCGGCAACCTGATCTTCGACTGGCCGGTGATGCATGGCCGCCACACCGACGGGCTGCTGGTGGAGCACGAGTTCGGTCGCTCCACCCGGCTGCGGGCGGTGCGGCGCAGTGCCGACAACGTGACGAGCGTGCTGGATGGTGCAGAGGCGGACGGGGTGCTGGACCACGTCGCGCGGCTGTCGGCGGCCCGCGGCACCACCCTCACGGTGGCGGACGGTGCGGCCTCGCTGTTGTGACGGCCGGTCAGAACGGTGGTGGTTCGTCGTCGGTGGTGGCGGGGACGCGGGGTTCGGTGAGTGGTGGTGGTTCGACGAGATATCGGTGCCCGGTCGGGGTGATCCACACGATGGACCCGTCCGCGTACTGGTGCACGTTCCAGCCCCGCAGCCCTTTCAACCGGTGGTGCGGACGGCATTTCGGG
>JBBRLM010000014.1:0-123957 GCA_038231335.1 Mycobacteriales bacterium | reverse complement strand
GGGTAGTGGTTGCGGGCACCGTAGGCGCCGATCTGAGAGGCAGTACCCCACGGTGGGTCAGCGAGGATGGTTGCGTATCGAGTCGTCATGCGGCGAAGGCTCAGCGAGCGATGACAACCCCCACAATCCCCAAATTTCCGGCGCCTGAGGGTTGCACCCCCGCTGACCTGCGCAAACGCCTGCTAGGCTGGGGGCAGACGTGGGTCATGTGGCATCGTCGATGAACAGCACGCCGCGGTGGGCCAGCGACACCGCACCCGGACGGGCCACCCCGCTGCCACCGCCGACGAGCGCGGCCATCGAGCTCGAGTGGTGCGGCGCCACGAGCGGCGGCACGCACGACAGCCCACCCACCGCGGGCAGCCGCCCCGCCACCGAACGGACCGCCGCCAGCGCCAGGGCCTCGTCGGACGCGAGCCGCGGGAGCAGCCCGACGAACCGCTGCGCGAGCATCGTCTTGCCCGTGCCGGGGGGCCCGACCAGCAGGAGATGGTGGCCGCCTGCCGCGGCGACCTCGCAGGCCTGCCGCGCGTCGTCCTGACCGACGACGTCGGCCATGTCGGGCGGCTCGTCGCCACCGACCTCCACCACCGGGCCGGGGCCGGGCAGCGTCAGGTCACCGTGCAGGAAGGCCAGCACGTCGGTGAGGCTGCGCGCCCCGAACACCGCGATGCCGTCGACGAACGCCGCCTCCTCCAGCGCCGGCTCCGGCACCACAACCCGCTTCATCCCGGCCGCGCGCGCAGCCAGCAGGCACGGCAGCACCCCGCGAACCGGACGCAGGCGGCCGTCGAGAGCGAGCTCACCGAGGAGAACGGTGCCGTCCAGCGCCTCCTGACCGACGACACCGCTCGTGCCGAGCACCCCGCAGGCGAGGGCCAGGTCGAAGGCCGACCCCGCCTTGCGGAGCGTGGCGGGCGAGAGGGCCAGCACGATCTTCTCCTTGGGCCACTCCCGCCCGGAGTTGATCACAGCCGCCCGGATGCGGTCCTTCGACTCGTTCAGGACCGCATCCGGCAGCCCGACGAGGTGCATGCCCGGTAGCCCACGCCCGACGTCGGCCTCGATCTCGACGAGATGACCCTCCACGCCGAGCAGGGCGATGGACCAGGTCCGTGCGAGGCCCATCAGAACGCACCCTCGTAGTGGGCGACCGTGACGGGGCGCCCAGGAGCGGCGACGACCGAGACGACGTCGAAGCGGACCTCCACCCACCTCACGCCATGGGTCGCCAACCAGGCCTGCGTGACCCGCCGGATGCGGGCCGCCTTCTTCCCGGTGACGGCCTCAGCGGGCTCACCGAACCAGTCGGTGGAGCGGGTCTTGACCTCGCAGACCACGAGCCGGTCCTGGTCGGTGGCGACCACGTCGAGCTCACCGTCGCGGCACCGCCAGTTGCGGGAGAGGACCACGAGACCGTGGTCGGTCAGGTACTCCACCGCGAGGTCCTCACCGCGGCGGCCGAGCACATCCTTCGCTGCCATTCCTCAACGGTGAACGGCGCGGGCCGGACGTGTGGGACGAATCCGGGATCTGTGGACAGCCGGCCCCCGATGGGGACAACTCGCGATCTTCGACCCGGCTCAGGAGCCGAACTGGTTACCCTCGGGGAGCCGCAGGTCGGGCTTGTCGAGCTCCTCGACGTTGACGTCCTTGAACGTCAGCACCCGCACGTTCTTGACGAAGCGCGCCGGGCGGTACATGTCCCACACCCAGGCGTCCGACATGCGGACCTCGAAGTAGATCTCGCCGTCGGCGTTGCGGGCGGCCACGTCCACGGAGTTGGCCAGGTAGAAGCGACGCTCGGTCTCCACGACGTAGGAGAACTGGGACACGATGTCCCGGTACTCCTTGTAGAGCGTGAGCTCCATCTCGGTCTCGTACTTCTCGAGATCCTCGGCGCTCACGGCTGCGTCCCTCCTTCGACACCCGCGCCGGAGGTCCCGACGGGTAGCAACCCATTGTGGACCAGTACGGCCGGACGCACGACGGCGGCACGGACGTTCACGAACGAGTAACGGTGCACCGCGCTCGGCCCGTGCTCGGCCAGCGCCGCGTCGTGCACCGGGGTGCAGTAGCCCTTGTGCACGCCGAAGCCGTACTGGGGCCACTGCGCGTCGAGCTCCACCATGATCCGGTCCCTGGTCACCTTCGCCAGCACGGACGCGGCCGCCACGCACGCCGCGACCTGGTCGCCCTTCTGCACGGCCAGGGTCGGGCGGCCGAAGCCCCGGATGGGGAAGCCGTCGGTGAGGACGTAGCCGGGCGGCGCGGCCAGGCGGGCGACGGCACGGCGCATCCCCTCGATGTTGGCGACGTGCACGCCACGCCGGTCGACCTCGCCGGGCGGGATCACGACCACGGCGAAGTCCTCCGCACGGCGGGTGATCAGCGCGAAGTACTCCTCGCGGGCAGCGGCGGTGAGCAGCTTGGAGTCGGTGAGCCCCTCGAGCCGTTTGGCATCCCCCGGGCGCAGCACGCACGCTGCGACGACGAGCGGGCCCGCGCAGGCCCCGCGACCGGCCTCGTCCACCCCCGCGACGGGCCCCAGGCCGTGTCGCTGGAGGGTGGACTGGAGCGTCCACGTGCCCGCCGACCGTCGCACGACGGCCCGGGCCGGGCGCAGCTCGGGCGGGAGGATCTCCGCCGGTGGGCGGCGCGCGGTATGGCGACGTGCGGGCATACGTGGGCGGCTCAGCGCTGCCGGGTACGACGGCCCGGCAGGAACCCGTCGAGCTCGGCGTCGAGACGGTCGAGCCTGCGCCGGCCGAGCAACAGCGGGAACGCGCCGATCACGGCCAGCCCGAGCGGCACGGTGGACCCCGAGCCGCTCGCCATCCCGAGAGCGGCGGTGCTGGTCTGCGGGTTGGGGTCGGGGATGCTGCCGAACCGGGAGAACGGCAACACGATGAGGCGAGCCTTCCCGATGACGTTCGCGACCGGGACCGGACCATGGCCGGGCACCCGCGAGTCGGCGGAGTTGTTGCGGCTGTCGCCCATCATCCACAGCTCGCCCTGCGGGATCGTGACCGGCCCGAACGTGTCCTGCCGGGCCTGTCCCGCCTCGGGGAGGTAGTAGATGTAGGGCTCGTCGAGCGGCTTGCCGTTGACGAGCACGCGGTTGCGGCTGTCGCAGCACTGCACGGTCTGGCCGCCGACGGCGATCACGCGCTTGACGAAGTCCTTCTCGTCGGGCGGTGCGAGGCCGATGAGGGAGCCGAGCTGCTGCAGGCCCTGGACCACGATGTTGCTCGGCGGATCGGCCGTGAACTCGCTGTTCCAGCTGTCGGGACCCCGGAACACCACGACGTCGCCGGGACGGGGGTCGGAGAACCGGTACGTGACCTTGTCGACGAGCACCCGGTCGTTGTTGCAGCCGGTGCAGCCGTGGAGCGTGGTCTCCATCGAACCCGACGGGATCACGTAGACCTTCGCGAGGAAGGTCTGGATCAGGAACGTGAGCAGCAGCGCCACGACGATGAGGAGCGGGAGCTCCTTCCAGAACGCGGGGCGCCGACGCCGGCCGGACTTGGCCTTGCGACCGCTCGCAGCGGCGGCCTCGGCCTGGTAGGAGGCGGCGGGACGACCCTCTGGCGACTCGCCGGCCCGGCGGCGGTGGCGGCCGGGGGACTCGTCGGGCTCGGACATGCCGACGAGCCGGCCGTGGACCACGGTGGGCTCGTCGTCGACCGGGCCGGGCCGGCGGACCGGTTCCGCGGCGGCAGGCGGCGGGCCGGACGGGGCCTGGCCGTGGGGACGCCCGTTCGGGACCTGACCGTTGGGGGCGCCACGACCACCGGGCGGCGGGCCGTAGCCACCCGCGCCTGGGGGATGGACGCCGTTGCTGCCGGCGCCGTGGGGAGGTAGCGCGGCCTGGCGGCCGGAGGCCGAGTGGAGATCGCGCGGGTGTCCGACGACCGGCTGCGGCCGACCGTTGGCCCCGCTCGCACCCTGCCCGTTGGCACCGTTCCCGTCGACCGGCCACGGCGTGCTCGGAAGGGGCCCGCCCGGAGGAACCTCCTGCCGCCCCGGAGGCGGCGAAGAGGGTCGCTGGCCCGACGGTGGGGTGTTCACACCATGACGGGACGAGCCCGGTCGCTCGGCCGGGTCGTACCGTCGAGGCGAGGCCCGCCGGTCGTCGGGGAGCTCGGGAAGGGCCACGCTCACGAGGCTACGTCAATCCACCCCGTCCTGGTCAGGACGCCGGGGACGTCTCGCGCTTCTCCTTGATCTTCGCGGCCTTCCCGCGCAGGTCACGGAGGTAGTACAGCTTCGCGCGACGGACGTCACCGCGAGTGAATACCTCGATACGGTCGAGGTTGGGCGAGTGCACGGGGAAGGTGCGCTCGACGCCGACGCCGAAGGAGACCTTGCGGACCGTGAAGGTCTCGCGGGCCCCGGCGCCATGACGGCGGATGACGACGCCCTGGAAGATCTGGACGCGGGAGCGGTTGCCCTCGATGACCTTCACGTGCACCTTGAGCGTGTCGCCCGGCCGGAAGGCGGGAATGTCGGAGCGCAGCAGCTCTGCGTCCAGGGCGTCAAGGGTGTTCATCGCGAAGATCCGTCCTCGGTCCGTGTTGCGGTAATGCGTGGGGCGCCGTCCTCAGTCCTGTGCAGGAGGCGCGCTCGGCAGGCCCGGTTGGGCGCGTGAGCTCCCGACCATAGTGCCAGACGGCTCGGGCGAACCTTCCCCGAGGGTGGTGAGGAACGCACGGTCGGCCTTGTCCAGGGCGTCCGCGGGTAGTGCCGCGAGCAGGTCGGGGCGGCGGGCGGCGGTGCGCTCCAGCGCGCGGTCGCGCCGCCAGCGGGCGATGGCGCCGTGGTTGCCGCTGCGCAGCACGTCGGGCACGTCGTGCCCGCGCCACGCCACGGGGCGCGTGTAGGACGGCCCCTCGAGCAGGCCGTCGGAGAACGAGTCCTGCTGCGCGGACGCCGGGTTGCCCAGGACACCCGGCAGCAGCCGCACCACGGCCTCGGCCATCACCAGCACCGCGGCCTCGCCCCCGATGAGGACGTAGTCGCCGATGCTGACCTCGTCCACCGGCATCCGCTCGGCCGCCTCGTCCACGACGCGCTGGTCGATGCCCTCGTAACGCCCGCACGCGAACACCAGCCGCTCCTCCCCCGCCCAGGCCTGGGCGGTGGCCTGGGTGAACGGCCGGCCCGCCGGCGTCGGGACGACCAGCCGGGCCGGACCCTCCCCGATCACATCGTCGAGCGCCTCACCCCAGACCTGGGGGCGCATGACCATTCCGGGGCCGCCGCCATACGGGGTGTCGTCGACGGCCTGGTGGACGTCGTGGGTCCAGCGCCGCAGGTCATGCACCGCGACGTCGACGAGCCCGGCCTCGATGGCCCGCCCGAGCAACGCCTCGCGCAGCGGGGTCAGGTAGTCCGGGAATATCGTCACGACGTCGATCCGCACCCGAGCGATCCTGTCATGGGAGGTCACACGTGCCGTCGGAGCTCTGGTCCATGCCCGACCAGTGGACCCTGCTGCTCCCCATCGCGCTCGCGCTCGTCCTCGCCACCGCGATCGGTCTGGAGCGCGAGGCAGCGGCCAAGAGCGCCGGCCTGCGCACGCACGCGCTGGTGGGGATCGGTGCCGCCGTCTTCATGGTGATCTCCAAGTACGGCTTCCAGGACCTGCTCACCGAGGAGCACGTGGCCCTGGACCCGTCCCGGATCGCCGCGCAGATCGTCTCCGGCGTCGGGTTCCTCGGAGCCGGGCTGATCTTCGTGCGCCAGGACATCGTCCGCGGGCTCACCACGGCGGCCACGATCTGGCTGGTCGCCGCCGTCGGGATGGCCTGCGGTTCGGGTCTGCCGGTGGTGGCCGTCGCCGCCACCGCGGGCCATTTCCTCGTCACCCGCGGGTTCCCGTCGCTGGCGCGGGTCACCGTGCACCGCCACCGCGAGCCCCCGACCCTGCGGCTGGGCTACGCCGACGGCCACGGCGTCCTGCGCGCCGCGCTCACCACCTGCACCGAGCGTGGCTGGTCGGTGCGGGGTGTGGACGTCACGCGGGAGGAGATGGACGGCACCGGGACCCGGGTCGCCGCCGTCACCCTGCGCCTCGACGGCCGGGGCGACCTCGGCTCGCTGGCCGGCGAACTGGCCGAGCTCCCCCACGTCCGCTCCGCCGCCACCGGGCGCGAGGAGGACGTCTAGCCTGCGCGCTTCCCGCGCACCAGCTCCTCCACGATGATCCGCGACGGGCCGAGGTGGACGCCGCGGCCGTCGAGGATGTGATAGGCGCCGCCTGCCCCCTCGTGGATCAGCCCCAGCAGCAGGTGCTCGGTGCCGATGTAGTTGTGCTCCAGCCGGATCGCCTCGCGCAGGGCGAGGCCCAACGCCTTCTTCGACGAGGGGTCGAACCGGATCCAGCCGGTCTCCCGTCCGCCCCGGTTCTGCGCGGCCCGCGTGCGGTCCAGCGCGCCGGGCCCGAAGGCCTCCTCGACCTGCCTGCGCACCTCGTCGAGGTCGATCCCCAGCGACGCGAGCGCATCGGCGTCGGACGGGGCCGGACCAGCCCCGCGCATCCGGTCGACGTCCGACTCGATGTCGGCTCGCGTGACGTTGTGCGCGGTCAGCACCGTGACCGCCAGGTTGTCGGGCACCGCGAACAGCGAGACGAGCAGGTGCTCGGTGCGGATCGTGTCGGCCCCGCGCTCGCGCGCCGACTCCTGGGCGTGGACCACCACGCGTCGTGCCTTGTCGGTGAACCTCTCGAACATGCCTCGTCCCTCCCCTAGAACCCGAACCGTCGGTACTTCTTGTGCACGGCCTGCCTGCTCACACGCAGGGCCCCGGCGATCTGCTGCCAGGACCAGCCCTGGCTGCGCGCGTTGGTCACCTGCAGTTCCTCCAGCGACTCGAGCAACCCCCGCAGGGACGCCACGGCCGCGAGTCCGACGGACGGGTCCCTGCTGGACGCCGCCGCCGCCACCTTCGTCGCATCGGTCATGACGTCAACCTAGGTTGACATCGGAGCCGTGTCAACCATGGTTGACGCCGAACCGGTCGAGCGGCACGTCATCGTCGTTGCCGACCGCTGCGACGGCCATGGTGTGCCGTTCGACCGGGCGCACGGAAAGGACGTGCGCCGGACCATCGGCGGCTGACAGTCTCCGACGATGATCGTCACGGCGGCGGGATACGAGATCGACGACGACCCGGAGCGGGTCGACAGGGACGCGGTCTGGCGCTTCCTGTCCACCGACGCCTACTGGGGCCGCTGGCGGGTGCGCGAGGACGTGGAGAAGCAGATCGACGGCGCGTGGCGCGTCGTGGGCGCCTACGCCCCGGACGGCCGGACGGTGGGGTTCGCGCGCGCCGTCTCCGACGGGGTGGCGTTCGCCTACCTGGCCGACGTCTTCGTGGATCCGTCCACCCGCGGGCACGGTCTCGGCGTGGCGCTGGTGAAATTGATGATCGACGACGGCCCCGGCCACGACTTCCGATGGACGCTGTACACGGCCGACGCCCACGGCCTCTACGAACGCTTCGGCTTCGCTCCCCCGGACAGGACGTACCTGGAACGCCGGTCGCGGCAGTGATCACTCGCCGGCAGTGATCACTCGCCGTCGAGCAGGCCCTCGGGTGGCGTGAGGACGACGCGGCCGCCTGCGAGGTCGACCGTGGGCACGATCTGGTGCACGAACGGCACCAGCGCATCGGGCAGCTCGGCGCGGGCCAGCACCAGCAGCTCGCCACCGGGGCCCAGCAGCACCTCGCGGACGGTGCCGACGACCGTGCCGTCCTCGAGCTCGGCACGCAGGCCCTCGAGCTGGTGGACATGGAACTCGTCGGGGTCCTCGGGCTCGGGCAGGGCGTCGGTGGGGACGACCAGCCGGGTGTTGCGAAAGCCCTCGGCCGCGGTGCGGTCCGGGACCTCGACGAAGCGGACCAGCAACTTGCCGGAGTGCGGACGGGACGACTCCACCGTCAGCACACCGTCGGGAGACCCCGGGCGGCGCGCGATGAACACGGCACCGGGGGCGAACCTCTCACCGGGAGAGTCGGTGTGGACATCCACGGCGACTTCGCCGCGCAGGCCATGGGCCCGCACGGCGACGCCGGCGAGGACTTCGGTCGTGGGCCTACCGGTCGGTGTCGACGACATCGACCCGCACGCCCCGTCCACCGATACCACCGATGACCGTGCGCAGCGCCGTGGCGGTGCGCCCGCCGCGCCCGATGACCTTGCCCAGGTCCTCCGGGTGCACGCGGACCTCGAGGGTGCGGCCCCGGCGGTTGGTGACGAGATCGACCTGCACGTCGTCCGGATGATCGACGATCCCCCGGACGAGGTGCTCCAGCGCGTCAGCCAGGACGGCTGTCACGACTCGGTCGCAGCAGCCTCAGCCGCGGGAGCGGCCTCGTCGGCGGCCGGCTCGTCGGCCTTGGCGCGCTTGTCGGCCTTCTTCTTCGGCGTGGTGGCGTCGGAGGTCGGCGCGTTGTCGATGGCCGCCAGCGCCGCGTTGAAGCGGGCGAGCTTGTCGACCTTCTCCGGCTGCGGCTTGAGGGTGCCCTCGGTGCCGGGCAGGCCCTTGAACTTCTGCCAGTCACCGGTGATCTCGAGGAGGTGCTGCACGGGCTCGGTGGGCTGCGCGCCCACACCCAGCCAGTACTGCGCCCGGTCCGAGTCGACCTCGATGAGGCTGGGCTCGTTCTTCGGGTGGTACTTGCCGATGGTCTCGATGGCCCGGCCGCTACGGCGGTTGCGGGCGTCGGCGACGACGATGCGGTAGTACGGCTGACGGATCTTGCCCAGACGCATCAGCTTGATCTTGACGGCCACGCTGTGTACTGCTCCCTGTGATCAGTTGGTTCGGCGATGAGGCCGTGCTGCTCGCGTGGGGTTACGGGCTGCGCGTCGCTCGACGTGTGTGGCTGCGGCTGGTAGAGGGCCGACCGCAGAACCGATCCCCCATTGTGCCAGACGGCGTGCGTCACGTCCCGGGCAGGCTCATGTCCCCGGAAGAACGCCGAGCAGCATCATGACGAGCGAGACGGCCGGGAGCAGGTTGTTCACCGCGTGCGCCACGACCCCGGCCACGAGCCGTCCCGTGTAGAGGCGGGCCAGCGCGATGGGGATGGCCACGACGAGGAGCAGCGGGGTGCGGCTGAACTCGAAGTGGGCGAGCGCGAACACCACGGTGGTGATCACCAGCGCCCACCAGCGGTTGGCCCCGAGCCGTTCGACGGCGCCCCACAGCAGCCCGCGGTAGACGATCTCCTCGCACAGCGGCGCGACGAACACCACGATCACGAACACCAACGCGGCCAGCCACGGACCCGACCTGATGCCGCCGAACTCCTCCCCCACCGCGGACGTCGTCTGGGTGCCCGCGATCGCGACGTAGAGCAGCGACGCCGGAATGGTGATCACGAGCCCGCCGAACCCGAACGCCAGCCCGGTCCCGACATCACGCCAGGAGAACTGCAGGCCGAGGTCGATGCGGGGGCCGTTGCCCCGCCACCGGGTGATCAGCAGGGCGGTACCGGCGGCGAGCACCGTGGGCACGACCAGGGCGGTGGCGAGTGCCCCCGCCGACGACGAGAGCCGGTCACCCAGCAGAGCGGCCACGGCGACCGAGGCGAGCAGGAAGACGGCCTCGACGGCGAGGTAGGCGCCCAGCCCCCAGCGATGGGAACGGGCCGGCTGTGGCGGCCTGGCGCCCGGGTCGCCGCCGGGCGTCCCCGGCGGCGGACCCCACCCCGGGCCCGTCGGCGCACCCCAGCGGGCCGGGGCCGGCGCGCCGTACGGCGGCGGACCCCACGGACCGGCGTAGCCGGGGGCGCCCTGCGCCGGACCCCACGGGCCGGGATACCCGGGCGGGCCCATCGCACCGCCGTTCACCTGCGGGCCGGGGTAGGGCGGGTAGAGCGGGGAAGCCGCCGGCCCGCCGGGAGGCTGCGCAGCCGGGTTCGCGGCGGGCGTCGACTCTTCGGCTGCCAGCCGCGCGGCACCGGACGGGCCGTCGGGTTCCGGCCCGGCCTGTCCCGCCTCCGGGCCGCCCGTCGCATGGTCGGCGAGCACCGGACCGTCCTCGCCGGGCCGAAGGCCCGTGCTGTCGATCGGCCGTGCCGTCCCCTCGTCCCCTGGTCCCACGCGATCGACGCTACCGGGCGTGGCGTGAGGGCGCCGTCGGCCGCGCGGCAACCGCCCCGCCCGATACCCCCGTTCGGGGGTGCGCATCTCGGTAGGACCCGGGGTCAGCGGGGAATGACGCGCCCACGCAGCATCACGAGCCCGGGCTCGCGGAGCACCGACGGGTCGACGCGCGGATCGGACCGGTACACCACGAGATCAGCCGGGTGGCCGACGGCGAGGGACGACCGGCCCAGCCACGCCCGCGCCGCCCAGCTCGCCGCGCCGAGGGCGTCGGGGTGACCGGCGGCCCGAAGGGCGTCGATCTCGTCGACGATCCGGCCGTGGGAGATGCCGCCGCCCGCGTCCGTGCCCGCGTAGACGGGCACGCCGGCCTCGACGGCCCGGCGCACCACGTCGCCGGCGCCGGCATGCAGCGCGCGCATGTGGGCGGTGTAGACGGGGTACTTGGCGGCACCGTCGGCGATGCCGGGGAACGTCTCGACGTTGATCAGCGTGGGCACCAGGGCCGTGCCGCGGCGGGCCATCTCGGCGATGACGTCGTCGGTGAGGCCGGTGCCGTGCTCGATGCAGTCGATGCCCGCGTTGACGAGGCCGGGCAGGGCGTCGGAGCCGAACACGTGGGCGGTGACACGGGCGCCTGCCGCGTGAGCCGCCTCGATCGCGGCGACCAGCACGTCGTCGGGCCACAGCGGCGCGAGGTCGCCGACGCCGCGGTCGATCCAGTCCCCCACGAGTTTGACCCAGCCGTCGCCGGCCGCGGCCTGCTCGGCAACGACATCGGGCAGCAGTGCGGGGTCGTCGAGGTCGATCGCGAGACCGGGGATGTAGCGCTTGGGACGCGCCACGTGCCGGGCGGCGCGGATGATCTCCGGGAGGTCGGTGCGGGCCTGCAGCGGCGACGTGTCGACCGGCGAGCCGCAGTCGCGCAGCAGCAGGGCGCCGGCGTCGCGGTCGGTGCGGGCCTGCGCGTCGGCCTCCTCCAGGTCGACGGGCCCGGACGGGCCGAGCCCCACGTGGCAGTGCGCGTCGACGAGCCCGGGGACGACGAACCCGCCGTCGACGATCGTCTCGGCGCCGATCAGGGGGCCCTCAACGAGAAGCCCGTCGGCACCGACGAACAGCTCCACGCTCTCCGAACCCGGGAGCGCCACACCGCGCAGCCGGTACATGAGCTACTTGCCCTTCGGGAACTTCAGCTTGCTCGGGTCGAACCCGGGCGGCAGCTGGTCGAGCCCCGGCGGCAGCTGCTGCAGCGACGGCGGCAGGCCGGAGAGATCGGGCATCCCCATCCCGGCCGGCAGCGCCCGCGACGGCGTGGGCCGTCCCTTGCCCTTCTTCCCCTTGCGGCTCTTGGCCAGCTTCTTCGTGGCGCTGCGCGAGCCGCCGCCGAACCCGAACTGCCCGGCCATCTGCTTCATCATCTTGCGGGCCTCGAAGAACCGCGTGACCAGGTCGTTGACGTCGCTGACCTGCACGCCCGAGCCGTTGGCGATGCGCAGCCGCCGCGACCCGTTGATGATCTTCGGGTCGGTGCGCTCGGCCGGCGTCATGCCGCGGATGATGGCCTGGAGCTTGTCGAGCTGCCGGTCGTCGACCTGGGCCAGCGCGTCCTTCATCTGGCCCGAGTTCGCGCCCGGGAGCATCCCCAGGATGTTGCCGATGGGACCCATCTTGCGGATGGCCATCATCTGGTCGAGGAAGTCCTCCAGCGACAGCTCGCCGCTGACCATCTTCTGCGCGGCCGCCGCCGACTGCTCGGCGTCGAACGCTCCCTCGGCCTGCTCGATGAGGGTGAGCAGATCGCCCATCCCGAGGATGCGCGAGGCCATCCGGTCGGGGTGGAAGACGTCGAACTCGGTGAGCTTCTCGCCGGTGGACGCGAACAGGATCGGCTGGCCCGTGACCTCGCGGACGCTCAGCGCGGCACCACCGCGGGCGTCGCCGTCGAGCTTGGTGAGCACCACGCCGGTGAACCCGACGCCGTCGCGGAACGCCTCGGCCGTGGCCACGGCGTCCTGGCCGATCATCGCGTCGACGACGAACAGCGTCTCGTCGGGACGGGTGGCGTCGCGGATGTCCGACGCCTGGCGCATCAGCTCCTCGTCGACGCCGAGGCGGCCCGCGGTGTCGACGATGACGACGTCGAAGTGCTTCTCGCGGGCGTGCGCGACGCCGCGCCGGGCCACGTCGACGGGGTCGCCCACGCCGTTCCCGGGCTCCGGGGCGAAGGTCGTGACCCCGGCCCGCTCGCCGACGATCTGCAGCTGGGTGACCGCGTTGGGGCGCTGCAGGTCGCAGGCCACGAGCAGCGGGGTGTGACCCTGGCCCTTGAGCCAGTGGGCCAGCTTCCCGGCGAGCGTGGTCTTACCGGCGCCCTGCAGGCCGGCGAGCATGATGACCGTGGGCGGCTCCTTGGCCAGCCGGATGCGCCGCGTCTCGCCGCCGAGGATGCCGACGAGCTCCTCGTTGACGATCTTGACGACCTGCTGGGCCGGGTTCAGCGCCCCGGAGACCTCGGCGCCCTTGGCCCGTTCCTTGACCTTCGCGACGAAGGCCCGGACCACCGGCAGCGCGACGTCGGCCTCCAGCAGCGCGATGCGGATCTCGCGCGCGGTGGTGTCGATGTCGGCGTCGGACAGGCGCCCCTTGCCACGCAGTCCGGCCAGCGTGTCGCTGAGACGTTCGGAGAGGTCGTTGAACACCTCTACAACCCTACTTGGGCCGGTGCTCCCGTCTCCAGCAGCAGGCCCGCACGGGCTTCCGCCCGGTCCAGGACGGTGACGGCGGCCCACCCCTCACCGGCACGGGGCCGGCGGCTACAGCGCGTCGCCGCCGCGCTCGCCGGTGCGGACGCGCACGATCTGCTCGACGCGGGTGGTCCAGACCTTGCCGTCGCCGATCTTGCCGGTGTGGGCGGCCCCGACGACGACGTCGACGACCTTCGACGCCACGTCGTCGGCCACCACGACCTCGACGCGGACCTTCGGCACGAAGTCGACGGTGTACTCGGCGCCGCGGTAGACCTCCGTGTGGCCCTTCTGGCGCCCGAAGCCCTGCACCTCGCTGACGGTCATGCCGAGCACGCCGAGGCGCTCGAGTGCGTCCTTGACGTCGCCGAGGGCGAACGGCTTGATGATGGCGGTCACGAGGATCATGTGGTGCGTCCAATCGACGAGGTGAGCGGCGTGAAGTCGTAGGCGGTCTCGGCGTGCTCGGCCTCGTCGATGCCTTCGGACTCCACCTCCGGGTCCACGCGGAACCCGATGGTGCGGCTGATCAGCCAGGCGAGCACGTACGTGACGGTGAACGCGAACGCCGCGGTGGCGAGCACCGCCACCAGCTGTCTGCCCAGCTGACCGGGGCCGCCACCGTAGAGCAGGCCGTCGGCCCCCGCGGGGTTGACGGCCTCGGTGGCGAAGAACCCGATGAGCAGCATGCCGAGCAGGCCTCCGACGCCGTGTATCGCCACCACATCGAGTGAGTCGTCGTACCCGAGGCGGTACTTGAGCCGGATCGCCAGCTGGCACACGACGCCGGCGAGCAGCCCGATCACGAGCGCGCCGAACGTGTCGACGAACCCGCAGGCCGGAGTGATCGCCACCAGCCCGGCGACGGCGGCCGAGGCGCCGCCCAGGCTCGTGGGGCGGCCGTCGAGGCGGTGCTCCAGCACGAGCCACGCGACGACGGCGGCCGCGGAGGCGGTCATCGTCGTGACGAACGCGTTGCCCGCCACAGCACCCGCGGAGAGTGCGGAGCCGGCGTTGAACCCGAACCAGCCGAACCACAGCAGGCCGGTGCCCAGCAGCACGTTGGGCAGGTTGTGGGGGCGCATCGGCTCACGAGGCCAGCCGCGGCGCTTCCCCAACACCAGCGCCAGGGCCAGGGCCGACGCCCCGGAGTTGATCTCGACGGCGGTGCCGCCCGCGAAGTCCAGCGCGCCCAGGGCGTTGGCCATCCAGCCGCCGTGGGCCGACGAGAAGCCGTCGACGGCGAAGATCCAGTGCGCGAGCGGCACGTAGACCACCAGGGTCCACAGGCCCACGAACAGGGCCCAGGGCCAGAACCGGGCCCGGTCGGCGACGGCCCCGGACAGCAGGGCGCCGGTGATCACGGCGAACATGAGCTGGAACATCGCGAAGACCTGCAGCGGGATGCCGTGCCCCACCACCGCGGTGGTGTCGCGCAGCCCGACGAACGAGAAGTTGCCGATCAGCCCGCCGTTCGAGTCGCCGAAGGCCAGCGAGAAGCCGACCAGCACCCACACGAGCGTGACGACGCCGAGCGCCACCACGCTCATCATCATCATGTTGAGCACGCTCTTGGCGCGGACCATGCCGCCGTAGAACAGCGCCAGGCCCGGTGTCATGAGCATGACCAGAGCCGCACATCCGAGCAGGTACGCCGTGTTCCCCGTGTCCACGCGGGTGATCTTCACATGTTACGGCGAGATGTCCCACCCGTGACGGCGGCGAGATTTACATAGCTATGCTATACATTAGGCATGCACACGATCGATCGGCTCGCGGTGGCCGAGGGCGTCGACCAGCTCGTCGTCCTGCTCACCCGGCTCAGCCCGCGCAACGGGCTCAGCCTCGTGGCGGCGTCCACGCTCTCGGCACTGGCGCGGGTCGGGCCGATGCGGCTCACCGACCTCGCCGACGCGGCGGCCGTCACCCAGCCGTCGATGACGGGCCTGGTCGGGCGGCTCGTCGCGCAGGGTCTGGTCGAGCGCACGCCCGACGACCAGGACCGGCGCAGCGTCAAGATCGCCGTCACCGACGTCGGCCGCGACCTGCTCGCGCAACGGCGCGCGCGGCGGGCCGAGACGCTCGCGGGCCTGATCGACACCCTCGACACCGACGAACGCGCCGCCCTGGCGGCCGCTGTCCCGGCGATCACCACGCTCGTTTCGAGAGGAACACCTTCATGAGCAGCGGCCCCGCGACCGTCAGCACCGCCGCCAGTCCGTTCCAGCAGCCCAAGGCCGTCTGGGCCGTCGCGTTCGCCTGCGTGATCTCGTTCATGGGCATCGGGCTCGTCGACCCTATCCTGCCCGCCCTGTCCACCCAGCTGAACGCCTCGCCCAGCCAGGTGACGCTGCTGTTCACCAGCTACCTCGTGGTCACCGCGGTGGCCATGCTCGTCACGGGCTGGGTGTCGAGCCGCCTCGGCGCGAAGACCACGCTGATCGCGGGACTCGCGATCATCGTCGTGTTCGCGGCCGCCGCGGGCCTCTCGGGATCCATCGGCGGCATCGTCGGCTTCCGCGCCGGCTGGGGCCTGGGCAACGCCCTGTTCATCGCCACCTCGCTGGCCGTGATCGTCGGCTCCGCCACCGGCGGCTTCGCCGGCGCGATCGTGCTCTACGAGACCGCGCTCGGTGTCGGCATCGCGTGCGGTCCGCTGCTCGGTGCACTGCTGGGCAACATCTCCTGGCGCGGCCCGTTCTTCGGCGTCGCCGTGCTGATGGCGATCGCGCTCGTCGCCACCGTCGTCCTGGTGCCGAAGACCCCGAAGCCGGTGCACAAGCAGTCGCTCGGCGAGCCGTTGAAGGCGCTGCCCACCGCGGCCTGCTGACGATGGGCGTCACCGCCCTGCTCTACAACTGGGGCTTCTTCACGATGCTGGGTTACGTCCCGTTCCCGATGAACCTGTCGATCTACCAGCTCGGCATGGTGTTCTTCGGCTGGGGCATCCTCGTGGCGCTGTTCTCCGTGTTCGTCGCCCCGCGGTTGCAGCGGCGCTTCGGCACGGCCCCCACGCTGTACGTCAACCTGTTCCTGTTCGCCGTCGTGCTCGCCGTGATCGCCGCGTTCACCGGCTCGAAGATCACGCTGGTGGTGGCGGTGATCGTGGCCGGCGCGATGATCGGCGTGAACAACACCCTCACCACGCAGGCCGTCATGCTCGTCTCGCCCGTCGAGCGGCCGGTGGCGTCGGCGGCGTACGGGTTCATCCGCTTCATCGGCGGTGGGCTCGCCCCGTTCGCGGCCGGCCTGCTCGCCGAGCACCTGAACGTGCACGTGCCGTTCTGGATCGCCTCCGGCGCCGTGCTGGTCGCCATCGCCGTGCTGGCCTCCGGCCACACGCTCCTGGCGAAGGCCGACGAGCAGCTCGCCGCGGGCGAGGCCGCCCACGCCGGCGAGCCCGACCTCGACTCCGACGAGCTGGAGGAGATCCGCGAGGACGCCACGGGCGAGGCCGGCGTGCTGGAGCGGGCGGAGCAGTTCCACCGCTGAGCCCGCCTCAGCGCGCCGCGGCCAGCACCGCCTGCTCGATCCGGCGGCGCTGGGCCGTCGGCAGGACACCGGCGTCGATGCAGAACGAGTCGACCACCGACGCCCCCAGCGTGGCGACCCGCGCCCAGCGCAGGTCTGCGGCGCAGCCCTCGAGTGCGGCGGCGACGCGGTGGAGCAGCCCGATCCGGTCGGTGGCGCGCAGCTCCAGCACGACCGCGCCGGTGGCCTCGTCGTCGAACCACAGGACGCGCGGCGGCGCCGCCGGCTCACCCGACGGCGTCAGGGGTGCGTAGTCGCGCTCCTTGCGGGCGAGCGCGTCGGCCAGCACGAGGCTGCCGTCGATCGTGCGCACCAGGTCCGAACGCATCAGCGCGGGATCGGGGAGGCCGCCGAACCGCGGCGACACCGTGAACGCGAACATCGCGACGCCCTCGGGCACGCTCGCCGGCAGCCCGCCCCCGTGGGCCGACACCGCGTACAGCTCGGCGGCGTGCACCTCCAGCGAGTGCAGGGCGAGCACGCCGGCGGCCGCGGCGAGCGACCCGACCCGGTCCGCCACCGCGACGAGGACGGTGGCCGGGTCGGTGGTGTCGTCCACCCGGAGCTGCGGACGACCTTCGTCGACGACCGCTCGGGCCAGGTCCAGCTCGGGAGCGCTCGGCGCGGAGGGGGCCGGCAGCGGCTCCCCGGCCAGCAGGGCCCGGCAGCGCCGGACGAGGTCCCCGATCAGCACGCGCTTCCACGGGCTCCAGACACCGGGCCCGGTGCCGAGCGAATCGGCCTCGGCGAGCGCCTCCAGCAGTTCCAGGAGCAGGCTGCCTGCGCCGGGGACCGCCGTCTCCAACGTCTCGACCACCCGCGTGACGGTGGCCGGGTCGTCGAGGTCGCGACGGGTGGCGGTGTGCGGCAGCAGCAGGTGGTGGCGGACCATCGCCCCGAGCACGTCGACGTCGGGCTCGCTGAATCCGAGCCGACGCCCCACCTGCACGGCCAGCGACTCGCCGACGACGGAGTGGTCGCCGCCCCGGCCCTTGCCGATGTCGTGCAGCAGGGAGCCGACGAGCAGCAGGTCCGGACGGGCGACGCGGGTGGTCAGCCGCGCGGCCTGCGCGGTGACCTCGACGAGGTGGCGGTCCACCGTCCAGACGTGGGCGCGGTCGCGCGGGGGCAGGTCGCGCACCGCGCCCCACTCGGGGAACAGCCGCCCCCACAGCCCGGTGCGGTCGAGCGACTCCACGACGTCGACGAGCGGACGCCCCGTGCCCAGCAGCGACAGGAGTTCTCCCAGTGCGGCCCGTGGCCAGGGTTCACGCAGCTCGGGGGCGGTGTCGGCGAGGCGGTGCAGCGTGCCGGCGGCCACCGGGAGCCCGGTGCGCGCGGCCGTGGCGGCCACCCGCAGCACCAGGGCGGGGTCGCGGGTGGCGGCGGCGTCGCGGGCCAGGGTGACCTCCCCGGCGTGCTCGACGACGCCGGTGTCGAGCGGGCGCCGCACCGGCGCGCGACGCAGCGCGGCGAGGCCCCGACGCGGCAGGGCGCTCCGCGCCTGCCTCAGCCCCACCTCGGCCGCGAACGCGACCGAGCGGGCGGCGCCGGAGAGCGCTCGCGCCAGGTCGAAACGGTCGGCGATCTCCAGCGTGGTGGCGACCTCGTCGGCCTCCTGGGCGCGGAGCACGTCACGGGCGCGACCGGAGATCCGGTGCAGCTCGGTGCGCACGTCCAGCAGCAGCCTGCGCGCCTCCAGCACGTCGCCCGCCGGCCGGTCGACCAGCTGCGCCGCGGCGAGCGCGTCGATCAGCTGGATGTCACGCAGCCCGCCGTGACCGTTCTTGAGGTCGGGCTCCACGCGGTGCGCGACGTCGCCGACCTTCGTCCAGCGGGCGTGCGCGGCGTCGGCGAGCTCGTCGAAGCGGTTGCGGATGCCGGCCCGCCACGCCTGCCGGACCGCCGTCGACACCTTGTCCGACAAGACCGGGTCCCCGGCGATGTGCCGCAGCTCCAGCAGCCCGAATGCCGCCCGCAGGTCGGTGGCCGCCACCTGGACGGCCTGCCCGGGGGTACGCACCGAGTGGTCCAGGCCGATGCCGGCGTCCCACAGCGGGTACCAGAGCTGCTCCGCCAGCCGGTCGACGTCCTTGCGTCCGTCGTGGAGCAGCACCAGATCCAGATCGGAGTACGGGGCCAGCTCCCGGCGCCCCAGGGCCCCCACCGCCACGAGCGACGCCTTCTCGTTCAACCCGATCGCGGCGCAGCGCGAGGACAACCAGAAGTCGTGCAGGTCCACCAGCGCCGTACGCAGGGCCTCGGGACCGAGCCTGCGCTTCCCGATGCCCGGATCCAGCAGCACCGCCTTCGCCCGGACCAGGTCCTCGGCCGATCCCGAGCTCACCACCGTCATGCCGCCCCGTCCCCCGTACTCACAACGCGTCGACACCCCTCTCCCCTGTCCGCACACGCACGACCGTGTCGACAGGGACTACCCACACCTTGCCGTCCCCGACGGCCCCCGTACGCGCCGCCTGGGTCACCGTCTCGACGACCTTCTCCACGGCGTCGTCCTCGACGAGGAGCTCGACCCGCACTGCGACGGTGCCAGGTCCCGACGCCTCACTGACCGTCATACCCGCCACGTCGAGGTCGTCCAGCCCGGCGCGCACGTCGCCCAGGACGAAGGGCTTCACGATCGCCGTCACGAGCATCATGGTCGGACTCCTGTCGGGACGGACCGGGGCCCGCCGTGCAGCAGCGCTGCGCGACGGGCCCCGACTGAGGATCGGATCAGATCGCGTCGTGTCCACGTTCCCCGGTACGAACCCGGATCACGCTCTCGACGGGAGTGACCCAGACCTTGCCGTCACCGATCTTGCCGGTACGCGCGGCCTCGACGACCGCGTCGACCACCTTGTCCGCCAGGGCGTCGTCCGCGACGACCTCCACGCGCACCTTCGGCACGAAGTCGACGGAGTACTCGGCACCCCGGTAGACCTCGGTGTGGCCCTTCTGGCGGCCGTAGCCCTGCACCTCGCTGACCGTCATGCCGAGGACGCCGATCTGCTCCAGCGCCCCCTTGACGTCCTCCAGCACGAACGGCTTGACGATCGCCGTGACGAGCTTCATCTCTCAGCTCTCCTTGCCTGCGGTTGCCGGGAGGCTGGCGTTGACGACCGCCGAGTGGGCGGCCGACGGGATCCCGCTGCCGCCACCGAGAATCGAGAAGTCGTACGCGGTCTCGGCGTGCTCGGTCTCGTCGACGCCGATCATCTCGGCCTCCTCGGTGACCCGGAACCCGATCGTGTACTTGATGATGAGGCCCAGAACCAGTGCGCACGTGAACGAGTACACGAGTACCGACCCGGCTGCGATCGCCTGCCGGCCGAGTTGGGTGAGATCGCCGCCGTAGAACAGGCCGTTGTCACCGAGCGCCGCGGAGTTCACCGAGTTGTCGCCGAAGAAGCCGATCAACAGGGTGCCGACGATGCCGCCGACGAGGTGGACACCGACGACGTCGAGCGCGTCGTCGTAGCCGAAGCGGAACTTCAGACCCACGGCCAGTGCACAGACCGCACCGGCGATGAGGCCCAGGAAGATCGATCCGAGCGGGGCGATGTAGCCACAGGCCGGGGTGATCGCGACCAGGCCGGCGACGGCACCGGAGGCGGCGCCGAGGGTGGTCGGCTTGCCGTCGCGGAACTGCTCGACGAGCAGCCACCCGAGGACCGCGGTGGCGGTGGCGATCGTGGTGTTGGTGAACGCCACACCGGCGAGGTCGCTCGCGCTCAGCGCGGAACCCGAGTTGAAGCCGTACCACCCGAACCACAGCAGGCTCGCGCCCAGCAGGACGTAGGGGATGTTGTGCGGACGCATCCGCTCCTTCGGCCAGCCCTTGCGCTTGCCCAGGACGATGATCAGCGCGAGTGCCGCGGCACCGGCGTTGATGTGGACCGCCGTTCCACCGGCGAAGTCCTCGGCCTTGAGGTTGTTGGCGATCCAGCCGCCCACCGCGTCAGGCCCGGTGAAGCCGCTGAAGTTGAACACCCAGTGCGCCACCGGGAAGTAGCAGATGGTGACCCAGCCGGCGACGAACAACGTCCACGACCAGAACTTGACGCGGTCGGCGATCGCGCCCGAGATCAGCGCAGGGGTGATCACGGCGAACATCAGCTGGAACATCACGAACGCCGTTGCGGGGAGCGCATCGGTTCCCGGCCACGCCACGGGGGGCGGACCGGTCACTGCGACGCCGACGAATCCACCGATCGTGTGATTCAGCACCGCGAACTGGCCGTTGCCGACGAGTCCTCCGAACGCATCGTCACCGAATGACCAGCTGTAGCCGTAGATCGTCCAGAGGACGGTCACCACAGCAAGGCAGATGAAGTTCATCATGAGCATGTTGAGAACGTTCTTCCCACGGACCATTCCGCCGTAGAAGAACGCCAGACCCGGGGTCATGAGCATCACGAGCGCGGCGCTCGCGAGTACCCACGCGGTGTCTCCGGAATTGAGCACGGTTTCCCTCCTGCTGTCGGCCAGGCTGGAGGGAATACTCAGGGCGACGTGTTTCGATCAACGTCACTGTTTGTTGCGCACTCGTGAACTGGTCGACGCCGAAGGTTACGACCGAGTTACCGATCCAGGGCGCTGGTGCAATCAGCCGAGCAGCGCCTCGACGAATGCCAAGGGCTCGAACGGGGCCAGGTCGTCGGGCCCCTCCCCCAGCCCGACCAGTTTCACCGGCACCCCGAGCTCGCGCTGCACCCGGAAGACGATGCCGCCCTTCGCGGTGCCGTCCAGCTTGGTCAGCACGATCCCGGTGACCTTCACCACATCGCCGAAGACCCGGGCCTGGGTCAGCCCGTTCTGGCCGGTGGTGGCGTCGAGCACGAGCAGCACCTCGTCCACCTCGGCCTGTCGCTCGACCACGCGCTTGACCTTGCCGAGCTCGTCCATCAGGCCCGTCTTGGTGTGCAGGCGGCCTGCGGTGTCGAGCAGCACCGCGTCGGCGCCCTCCTCGGAGCCCTGCTTGACCGCGTCGAACGCGACACTGGCCGGGTCGGCCCCCTCGGGCCCCCGCACGACGGTGGCCCCGGCGCGCTCGCCCCAGGTCGTGAGCTGTTCGGCCGCGGCAGCCCGGAACGTGTCCGCCGCACCGAGCACCACGTGGCTGCCCCCCGCGACCAGCACCCGCGCGAGCTTGCCGGTGGTGGTGGTCTTGCCGGTTCCGTTCACTCCGACGACGAGCAGTACAGCTGGCCTGCCGTCGTGGGGCAGCGCGCGGATGGACCGGTCCTGGTCGGTGCCCAGCGCGTCGGTGAGGACGTCGCGCAGCAGGGTGCGGGCCTCGACGGGCGTCCGGACGGCACGGCGCGCCATCTCGGTGCGCAGGGTGCTCACCAGCTCGAGCGTCATGTCGGGTCCGAGGTCGGCCTGCAGCAGCGTGGCCTCGACGTCCTCCCACGACTCCTCGTCCAGGTCGCCGGCACCGAGCAGCCCCAGCAGGCCCTGCCCGAAGCCCGACCGCGACCGGGCGAGCCGCCCCCGCAACCGCTCCATACGCCCCTCGGCGGGGGCGATGTCGTCGACCAGGGCGGGCGTGAGCGGCGGCGCGACGGCAGCGGGTTCCGTCACGGGAGCCGGGGCGGGGTCGGCCCGCGTCGGGGACGGGACCGTCTCGGGCGGGGCCGTCGGCTCGGCCGGGGCGGTCGGCTCCGGCGGCGTGGCCGTGGGGGGCGCAGCCGTGACCGGCGGAGTGGCGGTCTCCGGGGGGACGGTCGCGCCCGGGAGCGCCGGGGAGGACGGCGCCGCTCCGGAGTCGTCGGCGGGGCGGGTGGGCGGCTCGACCGCCGCGGGGGGCCCGGCCGGCGCGGAAGGGGTGTCGACGGCACCGCCGGAGGAGAAGCTGAAGCCGCTCTCGGCCTGGTAGGTGCCGCCGCGCCGGGGCGGGGCGGTGCCGGGCCGGCTACCGCCCTCGAGCTCCTCCGCGTCCCGCAGGCTGATCCGGCGCCGACGCCGGAGGACGAGCCCCGACACGAGGGCGATGAGCAGGACCGCCGCGACGACCGCGACGACGATCCACAGGGTCTCCGTGGTCACGGCCCCACCCTGTCATGCCGCGACACGCGGCGAGCGCCCCGGCCGTGATCACCGCGCGTCGCAGGGCAGAGCCCCGCGGGGGGCGGCACGGCGCGATCGACGCCGATCACGGCTGGAACCCGCGACGCCCCGCTCCCGTTCCCGTTCCGACGAACGGCACTGTCGTCGGAACCTATGCGACGACAGTGCCGTTCGTCGGGATCGAGTCGTTCCTCACGGGGTCCGGGGCGGAGCGGAGGCGTTGGCTGATCACCGTCGTGATGCCGTCGCCCCTCATGCTCACGCCGTAGAGGGCGTCCGCCACCTCCATCGTCGCCTTCTGGTGGGTGATCACGATGAGCTGGCTCGTCTCGCGCAGCTCCTCCATCAGGGAGATGAGGCGGCGCAGGTTGACGTCGTCGAGGGCGGCCTCGATCTCGTCGAGGATGTAGAACGGCGACGGGCGGGCCCGGAAGATCGCCACCAGCAGCGCCATCGCCGTCAGCGAGCGCTCGCCGCCCGAGAGCAGCGACAGCCGTTTGACCTTCTTGCCCGGCGGCCGCGCCTCCACCTCGACGCCGGTGGTGAGCATGTCGTCGGGGTCGGTGAGGATCAGCCGTCCCTCGCCGCCGGGGAACAGCGTCTGGAAGACGATCTCGAACTCGCGCGCGACGTCGGCGTAGGCCTGGGCGAACACCTCGAGGATCTTGTCGTCCACCTCGCGGACGACCGTCAGCAGGTCGCGGCGGGTGTTCTTCAGGTCCTCCAGCTGCGTGGACAGGAAGCGGTAGCGCTCCTCCAGCGCCGCGAACTCCTCCAGCGCGAGCGGGTTGACCCTGCCCAGCAGCGCGAGGTCCTTCTCGGCGCGCTTCTCACGTCGTTGCTGGTCGGCGCGGTCGTAACGCATCGGCGGGGGCGGGGTGACGTCCTCGCCACGCTCCTTGGCCGCCTCGTACTCGGCCATCTCCGACGCCGACGCGGGCACGGGCGCCTCCGGCCCGTACTCCCGTTCGAGATCCTCGACGCCGAGGCCGTGGTCGGACAGCACCTTCTCGGTGAGCTGTTCGAGCCGCAGCCGGTTCTGGGCGCGCACCACCTCGTCACGGTGGACGGCATCGGTGAGCTTCTCCATCAGGCCCGTCAGCCGCGTCGTGGTGAGCCGGGCCTCGCCGAGCGTGCGCTCGCGAGCGTCGCGCGCCGCGGCGGCCGTATCCCGTTCGCCGGCCGCAGCCGCCAACGACCCGGCGATGCGCTCACAGGCCCGCTCCCCCGCGTCGACGACGAGCGCCGCGATCCGCGCCCCGTGCTCGCGCGCGACCCGGGCGGCGGCGGCGCGCTCGCGGGCGTGGCGTTCGGCTGCGGCCTGGCGGCGCAGCGCGTCGGCCCGCCCGGTGACGGCGCGGGCGCGTTCCTCGGCGGTGCGCAGGGACAGCCGGGCCTCGACCTCGTCGGACCGGGCGGTGGCCAGTGCGTCGGCGGCGGTGTCGCGGATCTCGGTGTCGGGCTCGTCGTCGACGGGCTCGTCCTCGGCCACGGCCAGCTGCCGCTCGGCGGCCTCCAGCGCGAGCAGGGAGTCCGCGCGGCGGGCCTCGACGGCGTCGCGGCGGGTGCGCAGTCGCTGGGCCTCGGCCGTGGCCGAGCCGACGGCCTGCTCGAACCGCCCCAGCTGCGCCGACGCGGCGGCACGGCGCTGGTCGGCGGCGTTCTGCGCGGAGCGGGCGGCCTCGGCGTCGCTGAGCCGAGCCGCCTCCTCGGCCCGCGCGCCCTCGAGGGCGGGAAGGAGCCCGGCCAGCTCCTCCTCGACCTGGTCGCGGGCCTCGATCGCCTCGTTGACGGCGGCCTGCACATCGAGCGCACTCGACGCGGTGCCGGACCCGCCGTGCGCGCGGTCGGCGGCCAGCACGTCGCCGTCGACGGTGACGGCCGTGAGTGAGGGATCGGCGGAAACGAGATCACGGGCGACGTCGAGGTCGGAGACGACCAGAACCCCCGCCAGCAACCGTGAGACGACGGCGACGAGGGAAGGCACGGCAGTGACGCCGTGGAGAGCCCATCGAGCGCCCGCCGGAGGTTCAGGAAAGCCACGTTGCTGTCCTGAGAGGTCCTGAAAGTGGCTTTCCTGAACCTCGGCACCCCGCGGCCCCGCCACCACCAGCGCCGCGCGGCCGCCGTCGCGGGTGCGGAGTTCCCGCATCGCCTCCACGGCCGGCCCGGGGCCCGCCACCACTACCGCGTCAGCCAGTTCGCCCAGTACCGCGGCCAGCGCCGTGCGGGCCCAGGGCTCCACCCTGATCAGACCGGGGACCGTGCCGAGCACGCCGTCGGCGTCGCCGTCCAGCAGTGCCGCCGAGCCGTCGCGGCGGGCCAGGCCGACCGACAGCGCGTCCACCCGCGCCCCCCAGTGAGCGCGCTGCTTCTCCACCTCGCGCTCGCGGGCCGCCAGCTCCGCGACCCGGGCCTTGGCGCTGCGATGGGCCTCGGCGGCCTCCTCGGTGCGGGCGGCGAGACCGGTGTCGCCGTCGTCGGCGTCGCCGAGGGCCTCGCGGGCGGTGTCCAGCTCCGTCTCGGCCACCGCGGTGCGCTCGTGGGCCTCGGCGAGCGCCTCCGAGAGCCGTTCGATCTCCTCCGCCGTGGCGGCGGCGCCGCTGCGCAGGGCCTCGGCCCGGCCGGCCAGGGTCGCGAGGCCGGCGCGGCGGTCGGCCAGCGCGCGGACGGCTGCGATGTGGGCGCGCTCCGCGGCGGCGAGGGTGCGCTCGTGGTCGGTGCGCTCCTCGACGATGCCGGCGAGCCGGTCCCGGGCCTCCTCCACCGTCGCGACCAGCAGCTCCTCCTGCTCGGCGGCCGCGTCGGCCTCGGCGTCGAGCTGGTCGGGGTCGCGGCCGGGCGTGCGCGCCTCGCCGGCGTCCGCGAGGTGGCGGGCGCGTTCCTGAGCGAGACGGACCGTGCCGTTCAGGCGTTCGGTGAGCGCGGAGAGGCGGTACCAGGTGTCCTGCGCGGCGGCGAGCCGCGGCGCGTCCTGGGCGAGGGCGGCCTCCAGCCGTTCCTGCTCGACGCGCGCAACGGACAGCTGCTCCTCGACCTCCGCGCGGCGGGCACGGGCCTGCGACTCGTCGGCCTCCTCCTGCGCGAGCTGGTCCCGCAGCGTGACGAGGTCGTCGGCGGCGAGGCGCAGCCGGGAGTCGCGCAGCTCGGACTGGACGGCCTGGGCGCGCCGCGCGATCTCGGCCTGCCGGCCCAGCGGCTTGAGCTGGCGGCGCAGCTCGCCGGTGAGGTCGGTCAGCCGCGTGAGGTTGGCCTGCATCGCGTCGAGCTTGCGCAGGGCTTTTTCTTTCCTCTTACGGTGCTTGAGGACGCCCGCCGCCTCCTCGATGTAGGCGCGGCGGTCCTCGGGCTTGCTCTGCAGCACCGAGTCGAGCTGGCCCTGCCCGACGATGACGTGCATCTCGCGGCCGATGCCGGAGTCCGACAGCAGCTCCTGGACATCCAGCAGCCGGGCGCGGTCGCCGTTGATCTCGTACTCGCCGGCGCCGTCACGGAACATCCGTCGGGTGATCGCCACCTCGGCGTAGTCGATGGGCAGTGCGCCGTCGGAGTTGTCGATGGTCAGCGTCACCTCGGCGCGGCCCAGGGCGGCGCGGCCGGACGTGCCGGCGAAGATGACGTCCTCCATCTTGCCGCCGCGCAGAGCCTTGGCCCCCTGCTCGCCGAGCACCCAGCTGATGGCGTCGACGACGTTGGACTTGCCGGAGCCGTTGGGCCCGACCACGCACGTGATGCCGGGTTCCAGGCGCAGCGTCGTGGCCGAGGCGAAGGACTTGAAGCCCTTCAACGTCAGGCTCTTGAGGTGCACGGCTCTCCCCCGGGATGGTCGGGGAAGCCTACCGACGCGTCCGCTCAGGCCTCCGAGAAGCCCGTCCAGCGACAGGTCGCGTCGCCCCACTGCTCCACGACCCCGTGGACACGGCCCGGGGTTGCTCCCCCACGCAGCGCAACGAGCAGCTGCTCACAGGCCTCTCGGTCACCCTCCGCGACGACGGCGACGCGCCGGTCGGGCAGGTTGCGGGCCTCTCCGACGAGGCCGAGCTCGAGGGCCCGGCACCGCGTCCACCAGCGGAAACCCACACCCTGCACCTGTCCGGACACCCACACGGTGAGCCGAACGGCGGAATCCCCACTAGTCCTCATCGGACTGCTACGTTACCGCACCGTGATCACAATCGGTCGTCGCGGCGGGCCGCTGCTCGTCGGCCTGACCACCGGCGCGATGGTCGTCGGAGCGGTGGCCACGGCCCAGCCGGCCGAAGTGGCGCCTGCGGAGCTGAACGCCGCACTGGGCACCGGGACGGCGCCCACGGTCGCGCCGACCACCGCCCCCGTGTCGGCCGCCCCCCTTCTGGACTCGCTCCCGACGGCACTGGCCCCGCCACCGACGCTGCCGTCCACGGCGCGGCCGATCCCCACCACGAAGATCGTCGCTCCCGCGGCCACCACCCGCCCGGCGCCGGCTCCCCGACCCGTGGCGAGGACGGTGGCTCCGACGGTGTCGGGCAGCCAGACCGCGCAGGTCGTCGCGCTCACCAACCAGGCCCGGGCGAACGCCGGTTGCGCCGCCCTGCGCGTCGACCCCCGCCTGACCGCGGCCGCCCAGGGCCACAGCGACGACATGTCGACCATGGGCTACTTCGCCCACGACAGCCAGGACGGCCGGACCTTCTCCGACCGCATCACCGCCCAGGGCTACCCCTCGCCCGGCGGCGAGAACATCGCCCAGGGCCAGCAGGACGCGCAGGAGGTGGTGACGGCGTGGATGAACTCGCCGGGCCACCGCCGCAACATCGAGGACTGCTCCTTCACCGCCATCGGCGTGGGCCTGGCCGGCGCGGACAAGTACTGGACGCAGGACTTCGGCCGCTGAACCCCGTGATCACCAGGAGTGGTCAAGGCGCAGGCGGCACGGCCCGTTCTGGCGCCGTGTCCCTCGACGAGCTCGTATCCCGACAGGCCGGGATCGTGTCCCGGGCACAGGTGATCGGGCTCGGGATGAGCCCGCGGACCATCACCCGACGGCTGGCGTCGGGGGCGTGGAAGCAGCTGCACCGCAGCGTCTACCTCGTCGGCGGACACCGGGTCACCGACGAGGTGCGTGTGCGGGCCGCCTGGTTGTGGGCGGGTGGCGAGCCGGCCGTCGTCACCGGGCCGGCGGCGGCGTGGTGGCAACCTGCTCACCCGCGCAGGGTGGACAGCGGCCTGACCGCGCCATGATCGTCAGAAGTGGGCACAGGGTGCCGGAACTGGCCGCCGGTGCCCAGTCCTGACGATCTACAGCTCGAACCGGTAGCCCATTCCGGCCTCCGTGATCAGGTGTTGGGGGTGGCTGGGCGAGCTCTCCAGCTTGCGGCGCAGCTGCGCCATGTAGACCCGCAGGTAGTTGGTCTCCGTGCCGTAGTTCGGGCCCCACACCGTGCGCAGCAGCTCGCGCTGGCCGACGAGCTTGCCGCGGTGGCGCACGAGGAGCTCCAGTACGCCCCACTCGGTGGGCGTGAGGTGCACCTCCGTGCCGTCGACACGGATCACCTTCTTCGCCGCGAGGTCGACGGTGAAGTCCCCGGCGTCGACGACCGGCTCGCCGTCCACCGCCGACACGGCCGCCCGCCGCACCGCCGCCCGCAGCCGGGCGAGCAGTTCCGCCATCCCGAACGGTTTGGTGATGTAGTCGTCCGCGCCGACGTCGAGGGCGCGGACCGTGTCGGAGGAGCCCGTCCGTGCCGAGAGCACGATGATCGGCACGCTCGTCCAGCCGCGGAGGCCCTCGATCACCTCGGTGCCGTCCATGTCGGGCAGGCCCAGGTCGAGGACGACGACGTCGGGGTGGCCGTCGGCCGCTGCGCGCAGGGCCGAGCCGCCGTCGGGGGCGAGCAGGACGTGATAGCCGTGCGCGGCCAGGTTGATGCGCAGGGCGCGCAGGATCTGGGGGTCGTCGTCGACGACCAGCACGCGATGCTGCTGCTGGTTCACCTGCCCACCTCCGGCAGCGAGACGACGACGGTGAGCCCGCCGCCGGGTGTGTCCTCCGCGGTCAGCGTCCCTCCCATGATCTCGGTGAATCCCCGGGCCACCGACAGGCCCAGGCCTACGCCGCTGGCGCCGTCGCGGTCACTCGGGTCGGCCCCGCCGAGGCGCCGGAACGGGGCGAACAGCTCGGCGCGCGCCTTCTTCGGCACGCCCGGCCCGGCGTCGACGATCCGCAGTTCCACGCGGTCGGCGTAGGCGCTGGCGCGCATCACGATCGGCGCGTCGCCCGCGTAGCGCAGCGCGTTGTCGATGACGTTCGCGACGACCCGTTCCAGCAGCCCCGCGTCCGCGACGACGTCGGGCAGCGTCTCGTCGATCTCGATCTTCACTCGGCTCGCGCCCTCCAGCCCGGCCAGCGCCCGGACGGCCACCTCGTCGTAGCCGATGGGCGCGAGCAACGGGGTGACCGCGCCCGCCGCGAGCCGGGACGAGTCGAGCAGGTTGTCCACGAGGGCGGTCAGCCGGTCCGCCGACTCCTCGACGGTGGCCATGAGCTCCAGACGGTCGCCCGCGGAGATGCGCAGGGTGGGGTCGCGCAGGCTGCCGGCGGCCGCCTTGATCGAGGTCAGGGGGCTGCGCAGGTCGTGGCCGACGGCCGAGAGCAGGGCGCTGCGGGTCTCGGTGACCTCCGCGCGACGCCGCGACACCTCCGCCTCCACCGCCGCACGCTGGCTGCGCAGGGCCAGCAGCGCCTGGCCGCCGACCACCTCCAGCAGCCGCCGGTCGGCCGCGGGCAGCGACCGCCCCGACCCGACGAGGTGCAGGTCCTCCTCCACCTCGACGTCCACGTCGGCCTCGTCGGGCGTGCCGCACCCCAACGGCCCCGACGACGTGACGCAGTGCCAGGTGTCGTGGTCGGCGTCGTCGCGTTCCAGCAGCGCCACCGAGTGCAGCCCGAAGGCCTCCTTCACCTTCTCCAGCAATCTGGGCAGCGGATCGGTGCGGGTCAGCACCGTGCGCGCGAACGACGCGAGCAGCGCGCCCTCGGCGCGGGCGCGGGCGGCCTGCTGGGCCCGCCGCGCCGCCCGGTCGACGACGAGCGCGACCAGCACCGCGACGACGATCATCGCGGCCACCGCGACGATGTTCTCGGGCTCGGCGATGGTGATCGAGTAGAGCGGCGGCGTGAGGAAGAAGTTGAGCAGGAAACCTCCCACGACTGCCGCGAGGACGGCCGGCCCGAGGCCGCCGACGAGCGCGACGACGACGGTGGCGAGGAAGTACAGCACCACGTCGGTGGACAGGCCGATGACCTCCGTCAGCAGCACGCCGAGCCCCGTGGCGACACCGGGCAGCACGAAGGCGAGCACCCACCCCAGCGCCTTGCGGAAGAAGGACAGACTGCTGCGCAGCGCGGGCAGCCGCAGTCCGCGGCCGGCCTCGTCGTGGGTGACCATGTGCACGTCGATCGTGCCGGAGTCCTGCACGACGCGGGTGCCGACGCCCTCGGCCGCCATCCGGGCCAGGCGCGAGCGCCGCGACGTGCCGATGACGAGCTGGGTGGCGTTGGCGCCTCGGGCGAAGTCGAGCAACGTCGACGGCACGTCCTCGCCCCCGACGACGGTGTGGAAGCTCGCGCCGACGTCCTCGGCGAGCGTGCGCAGCCGGGCCACCGCGCCGACCGGCGGACCGGTCAGCCCGTCCCCGCGCAGGATGTGCACGGCGAGCAGGTCGGCGGCTCCGGAGCGCTTCGCGATGCGGGCCGCGCGGCGCAGCACCGTCTCGCTCTCCTTGTCACCCGTCAGCGCCACCACCACGCGCTCCCGGGTCTCCCAGACCTCGGTGATCTTCTTGTCGGTGCGGTGACGCTGCAGCGCCACGTCCACCTCGTCGGCCACCCACAGCAGGGCGAGCTCGCGCAGCGCCGTCAGGTTGCCGGGCTGGAAGTAGTTGGCCAGCGCCGCGTCGACCTTCTCAGCGGCGTAGACGTTGCCGTGCGCCAGCCGGCGCCGCAGCGCCTCCGGGGTGATGTCGATCAGCTCGAGCTGCTCGGCCCGGCGGACGACCTCGTCGGGCACGGTCTCCTTCTGCCGGACCCCGGTGATCCGCTCGACGACGTCGTTGAGCGACTCGAGGTGCTGGACGTTCACCGTGGTCAGCACGTCGATGCCCGCGTCGAGCAGCTCCTCGACGTCCTGCCAGCGCTTGGCGTGCCGCGAACCGGGCGCGTTGGTGTGCGCCAGTTCGTCGACGAGCACGAGCTCGGGCTTGCGGGCGAGGACGGCGTCGAGGTCCATCTCGTCGAGGCCCGGGTGCCCGCCGACCTCGCGGCGGGGAATGATCTCCAGTCCGTCGACCAGCTCGGCGGTCCTGGCCCGGCCGTGCGTCTCGACGATGCCGACCACCACGTCGGTGCCGCGCTCCTGGCGGCGGCGGGCCTCCCCGAGCATGGCGAAAGTCTTGCCGACGCCCGGAGCCGCCCCGAGGTGGATCCGCAGTTCGCCGCGCCTGGTCACGTCCACAGTTTGCCCTCCGGGCCTCGTGCGCGGTTGTCGGTGCCCTGGCACCGACAACCGCGCACGAGCGTGCGTCAGCGCGCGGCAGCCACGGCGAGGTTCAGCGTGGTGACGTTGACGGTGGGCTCCCCGAGGAAGCCGAGGATCCTGCCGTCGGTCGCGTCGGCCACCAGCTTCTGCACGGCGTCGGTGGACAGCCCGGTCACCCGCGCCACCCGCGCCACCTGGATGGCGGCGTAGGCGGGGCTGATGTCCGGGTCGATGCCCGACGCCGACGCCGTCACGGCGTCCGGCGGTACCTGCGACGGGTCGACGCCGTCGCGCGCGGCGATGGTCGCCTTGCGCTGGTTGATCGTGTCCACCAGCTTCGAGTCGAACGGCCCCTTGTTGGAGCCGCCCGACGTCGACGTGTCGGCCGGCCCGAGCGCGTTCTCCGACGACGCCGACGGCCGCGTGTGGAAGTACGGGTCGGCGTTGGGATCCTTCGCGACCGGGTCGATCCCGATCAGCGACGACCCCGCGGGCGTGCCGTCCTTCGCGGTGACGACGGAGCCCTCGGCGTTGCCGGCCAGCCCCGGGATATGGGCCACCCCGTAGGAGAGGGCCGGGTAGATGATCCCGCACACGATCGTGAACAGGATCAGGACGCGCAGCCCCGTGGCGGTCTGCCGCCAGAGCGTGGTGAGCATGGTCAGATCCCCGGAATCAGTCGGACGAGCAGGTCGATGAGGAAGATCCCGATGAACGGCGTGACGACGCCGCCCAGTCCGTAGATCAACAGGTTGCGGCGCAACAGGTTCGCCGCACTGGTGGGCCGGTAGCGCACCCCGCGCAGGGCCAGTGGGATCAGCGCCACGATGACCAGGGCGTTGAAGATCACCGCCGAGAGGATCGCCGACTGCGGCGTAGCCAGGCCCATGACGTTCATCGCGCCCAGCGGCGGGTAGAGCACCACGAACATGGCCGGCAGGATCGCGAAGTACTTCGCGAGGTCGTTGGCGATGCTGAACGTGGTGAGCGCCCCGCGCGTGATGAGCAGCTGCTTGCCGATCTCGACGATCTCGATGAGCTTGGTCGGGTCGCTGTCGAGGTCGACCATGTTGCCGGCCTCCTTGGCCGCGGCCGTCCCCGTGTTCATCGCGACGCCGACGTCGGCCTGCGCCAGGGCCGGGGCGTCGTTGGTGCCGTCCCCGGTCATGGCGACCAACCGGCCGCCCTCCTGTTCTTTCTTGATCAGCGCCATCTTGTCCTCGGGCGTCGCCTCGGCGAGGTGGTCGTCCACCCCGGCCTCGGCCGCGATCGCCCGTGCCGTGCGCGGGTTGTCACCGGTGATCATCACCGTGCGGATGCCCATCGCGCGCAGCTCGGCGAAGCGGGCGGCCATGCCGGGCTTGACGACGTCCGACAGGCGGATGACGCCGAGCACCTTGGTGGATCCGGCGAGCGCAGCGTCAGCGGAGCGAGAATCGACGCCGTACCGCACCGCGACCGCGAGCGGCGTGCCGCCCTCGTCGGAGATGCGGTCCTGGATCTCGGTGATCTCGGTGGACGTGCTCTCGGCCCATGCCATCAGCGAGCCGGTGGCGCCCTTGCGGATCTCACGCCCGCCCACGTCCAGGCCGGACATACGGGTCTGCGCCGTGAAGGGCACGAATTCCGCGACGGCCTCGTCCGCCGTCGCCTCGGCCGGCAGCCCGAAGTCCTTGGCGCACAACGCGACGATGCTGCGGCCCTCGGGCGTCTGGTCGGCCAGCGACGACAGCCGCGCCGCCGATGCCAGCTCGGCGACGTCCACACCGGACACCGGCACGAACTCCGTGGCCTGCCGGTTGCCGAACGTGATCGTGCCGGTCTTGTCGAGCAGCAGCGTGTCGATGTCGCCCGCGGCCTCGACGGCCCGGCCGGAGGTCGCCAACACGTTGCGCTGCACCAGCCGGTCCATGCCCGCGATGCCGATGGCACTCAGCAACGCGCCGATCGTGGTCGGGATCAGGCAGACCAGCAGTGCGGTCAGCACGATCAGCGACTGCCCCTGGCCGGCGTAGTAGCTCATCGGCTGCAGCGCCACGACGGCGAGCAGGAAGATGATCGTCAGCACCGCCAGCAGGATCGTCAACGCGATCTCGTTGGGGGTCTTCTGCCGCGAGGCGCCCTCGACCAGAGCGATCATCCGGTCGACGAACGACTCGCCCGGCTTGGTCGTGATCTTGACGACGACCCGGTCGGACAGCACCGTGGTGCCGCCGGTGACCGAGCTGCGGTCGCCGCCGGCCTCGCGGATGACCGGGGCCGACTCGCCGGTGATCGCCGACTCGTCGACCGTCGCGATGCCCTCGACGACGTCGCCGTCACCGGGGATGGTCTCGCCGGCCTCGACGACCACGAGGTCACCGATGGTCAGCTCGGTGCCCGGGACGTTCTCCTCGTTGCCGTTCCGGTCCAGGCGCCGCGCGATCGTGTCGCGCTTGGTGGCGCGCAACGACTCCGCCTGCGCCTTGCCACGGCCCTCGGCGACGGCCTCGGCGAGGTTCGCGAACAGGACCGTGAGCCAGAGCCAGATCGCGATGAGGATCGAGAACGCGCTCGGGGTGATGATCGCCGCGACCGTGACGACCACCGAGCCGACCCACACCACGAACATGACGGGGTTGCGCAGCTGCGCGCGGGGATCGAGCTTGCGCAGCGCGTCCGGGGAGGAGGCGAGCAACTGGCGGGGGTTGAAGGCGCCGGCCTTGACGGCGCCGCCCACATGCGGTTCCTCCGCCTTCGCTGCCGGGCTCTCCTTGACGTCGACACTCATGACAGCGCCTCCACGATGGGTCCCAGCGCAAGGGCCGGGAAGAACGTAAGAGCGGCGACGAGGATGATCGTGCCGCCGACCAGGACGCTGAACAGGACGCCGTCGGTGGGCAGCGTTCCTGCGCCCGCCTCGACCTTCTTCTGCCGGGCGAGACAGCCCGCCAGAGCCAGCGTCGCGAGGATCGGGATGAAGCGGCCGAACAGCATGCAGATGCCGAGCGTGGCCTGGAAGAAGTCGCTGGTCACCGTGATGCCGGCGAACGCGCTCCCGTTGTTGTTCGACGCCGACGAGTAGGCGTAGAGGACCTCGGAGAACCCGTGGGAGCCACTGTTGTTCATGGCGTCGCCCGTGCCGGGCAGCGCGATGGCCAGCCCGGCCCCGATGAGGACCAGCGCGGGCATCGCGAGGATCGAGATGGACGCCGCCGTGACCTCCTGGCGGCCGAGCTTCTTGCCCAGGTACTCGGGCGTGCGCCCGACCATCAAACCGGCCAGGAACACCGCGATGATCGCGACGACCAGGATGCCGTAGAGGCCGGTGCCGACCCCGCCGGGGGCGACCTCGCCGAGCAGCATGTTGAGGATCGTGACGGCTCCGCTTCCGCCGCTGAAGCTGTCGTGCTGGGAGTTGACCGCGCCCGTCGACGTGCCCGTCGTGGACACCGCGAAGAGCATCGAGGCCGGTATGCCGAACCGGACCTCCTTGCCCTCCATCGCGGCGCCCGCGGCGATGGCCGCCGGGGTCTTGGCGTGGGTCTCGGAGAACCACGCGATGGCGACGAGCGCGCCCCAGATGACGCCCATGACGGCGACGAGCACCGTGCCCTGGCGGGTGTTGCGCACCATCGTGCCGAACGTGCGGGTCAGGCTGACCGGGATCACGAGCAGCAGGAAGATCTCGAAGAAGTTCGACAGCGCGTTCGGGTTCTCGAACGGGTGCGCGGAGTTGGCGTTGAAGATGCCGCCGCCGTTGGTGCCGAGTTCCTTGATGGCCTCCTGCGAGCCCGCGGGCGCCAGCGGGATCGTGTATTGCGCGCCGTCGACGTTCGTGACGTCGGTGCCGGACTTGAGCGACATGACCACGCCACAGGCGACGAGCAGGATCCCCGCGATGAACGCGAACGGCAGCAGGATGCGGACGGTGCCGCGGGTCAGGTCGACCCAGAAGTTGCCGAGGCGGTCGGAGGCCGAGCGGATGAACCCGCGGGTCAGGGCGACGGCGACGGAGAGGCCGACGGCGGCCGACAGGAAGTTCTGCACGGCGAGGCCGGCGAACTGCACGGTGTGGCCGGCGACCTGCTCGGGCACGTAGGACTGCCAGTTCGTGTTGGTCACGAACGAGACGGCGTTGTTGAACGCCATCGCCGGCGGGATCGTGTTGCCGTCCACGCCGCGGCCGAAGCCGAAGGGCAGGAAGGGCTGGAGGCGCTGGATCAGGTACAGCAGCACCACCGAGACGAAGGAGAAGCCGATGACGCCGGCGGCGTAGGTGGTCCACCGCTGCTCGGTGCCGGAGTCGACGCGGACGACGCGGTAGAAGAACTTCTCCACCCGTAGGTGCTTCTCGCTGGTGAACACCCGCGCCATGTAGTCACCCAGGGGGACGTACACGACGGCGAGGAGCACCACCAGGGCGCCGACCTGGAGCAGGCCGGCCAGGGTGTCATTCATGATTGCGTCTCCGCGGTAGTGAGTGCGTCGTCGCGCATCAGAATTTCTCCGGGCGCAATAGGGCCACGAACAGGTAGATCAGCAGGCCCAGTGCGATGAGCCCCCCGATGACGTTGGCGATGATCATGTCGCCTCCGCGGAGGCGAGAACGTCGGCGGTGATCACAGCGAATCGAGCCCCCGCAACGTCAGGACGAGAAGCGCGAAGCCGCCGATCATCAGCAGCGCGTAGGCCAGGTCGGCCATGGGACCCTCCACATGAACATGCCCACCGGTCGGTGGGCCGTCCGGCAGCATCGTCGTTCCCGGGGGCGCCAGCGAGCGTCACGAACGGCGCATTGACGCCCCGTACCTGCGGCATTGACGCGATCCTGACGCGCCCGTGTCGTCGCTCACACGGCCGTGGTCCACCGAACGGAAGACGCGTCCGTCCGGCGACACCGGAACGTGATCATCCGGTCGCCCGGCGGCACTCGGTGCGGCCCGATCGGGTGGGCCCACGACCCGGACCCGAACGCCACCCTGGCGGGCGAATGCCGCCTCGTCCCCTCCGCCCGACAGCGGCACGGTCGCGGCTGCCGACCACTCCCACCGGACACGGCCACACCAGCCTGACCACGTCGATGATGGCGCTGCAGCAGCTATCCGCGGCGAATTGGCTCGAATAGCTGCTGTACCGCCACACACGACCCCCGAGGCCGACCCGGACCCGGCCAGCCACGGCCGTCGAGGATGACGCTGCACCTCGACTCGCGACCGACTCCCCTGGTCCCCCGAGGCTCCGGCCGACCCCAGGCGGCCCGGCACCCGCCGTCGTCAGGACCTCACCACGATCACGGTCCGCCGGCCACGCACGCTGCGCATCCGCCCCGCGCGGATATCCTGCGTCGGTGGCCGAGTAGTACCCGCCAGGCAGGAGGCAGCGCATGTCCGTGGTCGACAACGCGATCTACGTGGACGGTCGCCGGTCGGTCGTCCCGGTGTCGCTGGACCACACGTTCGAGGAGCTGCGCGAGTGCCCCGACGAGGGCCACAGCTTCTGCTGGATCGGCATGCTGCGCCCCGACGAGGCCGAGATCAAGGCGGTGGCCGAGGAGTTCGGCCTGCACGGGCTCGCCGTCGAGGACACGGTCAACGCCCACCAGCGACCCAAGATCGAGCGCTACGGCGACGTGCTGTTCGTCGTGCTGCGGCCCGCGCGCTACGTCGATCCCGTCGAGGTCGTGGAGATCGGCGAGGTCCACCTGTTCCTGGGTCCCGAGTTCGTCATCACCGTGCGGCACGCGGAAGAGCCGGACCTCAAGGAGGTCCGGCACCGGCTCGAGGGCGATCCCGACCTGCTCCGGCAGGGTCCCTACGCCGTGCTCTACGCGGTCGTCGACAAGATCGTCGACGACTACGGGCCCGTGCTCGACGGTCTGCAGAACGACGTCGACGAGATCGAGGTGCAGGTCTTCGACGGGGACCCGGGCGTGTCACGGCGGATCTACCACCTCACCCGCGAGGTGATCGAGTTCCAGCGGGCGGTGGAGCCGCTGCGCGACCTGTTCGTCGACCTGCGGGATCGCCTCAAGGAGCGGGCGACCGATTCCGACCTGGAGCTGCGCCGCTCCCTGCGCGACGTCGCCGACCACGCCACCCGGGTGATGGAGCGCACGGACGGGTTCCGCCAGCTGCTCACCAACATCCTGCAGGTCAACGCCTCGCTCGTCGCGCAGCGTCAGAACGACGAGATGGCCCGCATGACGGAGGCGGGCTTCGACCAGAACGAGCAGGTCAAACGCATCTCCGCGTGGGCGGCGATCTTCTTCGCGCCGTCGTTCATCGCATCGCTCTACGGGATGAACTTCCACGACATCCCCGAGCTCAGCTGGACATACGGCTACCCGTACGCGCTCGTCCTGATGGCGGTGCTGTGTGTCGCGCTGTACGTGGCGTTCAAGCGGAAGGGCTGGCTCTGACGACCGTGCAGATCTCGTTGCTGCCGTGCAGACGTCATGACCTCTGCACGGTGACCACGGGGTCTGCACGGTCGGCCCTGGGCAGCACCAGGCCGCGCGGACGGCGTGGTTCCACCGGCGCCACCGGTGTGCTGCGGGGCAGCAGGCGGAAGCGCAGCCGGCAGATCACCGCAGTGGTGGTGCGGCCCGCGTAGCGCGCCACCACCGCCCCGCGGCGGTTGAACAGCACCTGCTCCCACCAGTGGTCCGGCGCGACCTCGCCGATCAGCAGCAGCACGCGCTCGGTGCCGGGCTCGGCGAGCCCGCGCAGGTAGCGGGCGATGGCCGGGCCGAGCACCCGGCTGGGGCGGTCGTCCTCGTCGACGCCGGCCAGCAGCACGAGCGAGACGTCGGGGCGCCACTCCTGCCAACGCCGCTGCAGGTCGGCGGCGGCGGCGCGGTCGTCGGCCTCGTCGCCCATGACGACGTGCAGGGCCACCACACGGTCGCCCATCGACAGTGCCGCGGACAGCATCTCCTCGGTGAGCCGGCTGATACCCGCCACCGGGACCACCACGACGGACGCGTCGGTCCGCGGCCGCTGCGGGCAGGCGTCGATCTCCAGGACCCTGCCGATCCGGGCGTAGGCCCGCCGCACCCCGTTGAACAGCACCACCAGCAGCGGGACCACCAGGACGATCAGCCACGCTCCCGAGGTGAACTTCTCCGCCGCCAGCACGATCGCGGCGGCGCCGGTGAGCACCGTGCCGAGGAGGTTCAGTGACGCCCGCTGCTGCCAGCGGGGGCTCCGCTCCTGCCACCAGTGGCGCAGCATGCCGGCCTGGCACAGCGCGAAACCGAGGAACACCCCGATGGCGAACAGCGGCACGAGCACCGTCACCTCGCCGCCGGCCACGAGCAGGAGAGCGCCCGCGAGCACCGTGAGGACGACGATCGACGCGCGGTAGACCTGCCGGTCGCCGCGCAACCCGAACACGTGCGGCAGCGCCCCGTCCGCGGCCAGCCGGGCCGCGAGCACGGGGAGGCCGCCGTAGGACGTGTTCGCGGCCAGCGCGAGCAGCAGCACCGTCGCGAACTGCACCACGTAGTACATCCAGCCGGTGCCGATCGAGCCCTCGGCCAGCACCGAGAGCAGCGTCCGGCCCTCGACGGGACCGGCGTTGAAGCGTTCGATCAGCACGGCGAGCCCGATGAGCAGCGCGCCCAGGACGATCCCGAGCCCGGCCTCGGCGCGACGCGCCCGCGCCCGGCGCGGCGAACGGAAGGACGGGGTGGCGTTGGCGATGGCCTCGACGCCGGTCAGCGCCGAGCACCCGTTGGCGAACGCGGCGAGGATCAGCAGGATCCCGACGGTCTGGGGCAGCACGACGGCATCGGTCGGCGGCAGCGGGGCCAGCGGGGCCCCACGCACCAGACCGACGACGATCAGCACCACCAGCGAGACGACGAACACCAGCGCCGGAACGGCGAACAGCTTGCCGCCGGCCACCACGCCGCGCAGGTTGACCGCCGCGACCAGGACCAGCGCCGCCACGCAGAGCTCCACGGTCCACGGCAGCAACGCCGGGAACGCCGACGTCAGCGCCGCGACACCGGCCGCCACCGAGACGGCGACGTTGAGCACGTAGTCCACCACCAGCGACGCGGCCGCGACGAGGCCGGCGCGGGGACCGAGGTTGTCGCGGGCCACCGTGTAGGCGCCGCCGCCGTCGGGGTAGGCCGCGATCACCTGCCGGTAGCAGACGACGAGCACCCCGAGCAGCGCGACGATGACGAGCGTGACGGGCAGCGTGAAACCGATGCCCGCGGCGCCCGCCACGGCCAGGGCCAGCACGATCGACTCGGGGCCGTAGGCGCACGAGGCCAGCGCGTCCAGCCCGAGCGCCGCGAGCCCGGTGGACGCGGTGAGCCGATGTCGGTCCTCCGCTGCGACCACGTGCGTCATCGTCGGCTCTCCTCGTACGCGTGCAGCGACCACCATGGTCACGACTGGCGATGATCCGACCCACGGAGCCGTCGCGCGTGGGGTCCGAACGCGTTCTTGACGGGGTGACGTGCGGCACCTGTCCGGAGTGCCCGGGGAATCCGGTGACGGGGGCCACCACGAACGTCATGGACCTGTCAGGACGGCCCGGTACGGCGTCAACACCGCCGTCGGTGTGACGCAACCGGACCCCGCGGCGGCGCACAAATGTGGGGGTCGGCGGCCCGGACGGCCGCCACCGAGCACGGAGGAAGCAGTGACGATGAACAAGCATGGGGCGACTCTCGCCGATCTCATCCCGACCCTGCGCCCCACGCTGGCCTGCCACCTGGACAAGGGCATCTGGCCCGAGACCACCCGGGCGCACTGCGACGGACAGCTCCTCGTGGGCGGCGTCGATCTCGTCCACCTCGCCGGGCGCTTCGGTACCCCGGTGATCGCCGTCGACGTCACCGACGTGCGCTCGCGGTGCCGGTCCTACCGGGAGGCGCTGCCTGGCGTCGAGATCGCCTACGCGGGCAAGGCCTTCCTCTGCCGCTCGATGGCGCGCCTCGCCGGCCTTGAGGGCCTCGCACTGGACGTGTGCTCCGGTGGAGAGGTCGCCGTGGCCGCCGCCGCGGGCTTCCCCGGACACCGGATGGTGTTGCACGGCAACGTGAAGACCGGCGAGGACCTCAAGGCCGCGTTCGACGCAGGCGTCGGGCGCATCGTGATCGACTCGCTGGACGAGATCCCGATGCTCGCCTCGCTCGTGCCGACCCGCCAGCAGGTGCTGCTGCGCGTCGTCCCCGGGGTGGACGCGGGTACGCACTCCGGCCTGACCACGGGCACCGAGGACCAGAAGTTCGGTCTGTCGATGGCTACCGGCGACGCCGCCGAGGCCGTCCGCCGGGTGCTCGCCCGTCCGGAGCTGGAGCTGGTGGGGCTGCACTGCCACATCGGGTCGCAGGTGCGCGAGATCGGCCGCTACGTCGACGCCGCCGTGCGGATGGTGACGTTCCTGGCCGACATCGCCCGCGAGCACGGGATCGAGCTGCCGCAGCTCGACCTCGGCGGCGGGCACGCCGTGGCCTACGCCGAGGGTGAGCGCTCGCTCGACCCCGCGGTGTTCGCCCGGGCCGTCGTCACGGTGATCGGGCACGAGTGCCGCCACCAGGGCATCGCCGTGCCCCGGCTGACGGTGGAACCCGGCCGGGCGCTCATCGCGCGGGCCGGGGTCACCGTCTACCGGGTGGCCGCGGTGAAGCACGGCGTGGCACGCACGTTCGTCGCCGTCGACGGCGGCATGAGCGACAACCCGCGCCCCGCGCTCTACGGCGCCCGCTACCCGATGCGGCTGATCGGCCGCGCGGTGCACGCGGCCTCCGCGCCGGTGACGGTGGTGGGGCGGCACTGCGAGTCGACGGACGTGCTGGCCGAGGACGTCTCGCTGCCCGCCGACGTGGCGGCGGGTGACCTGCTCGCCGTCCCGTGCAGCGGCGCGTACCACGTGTCGCTGGCGTCGAACTACAACCAGATCGGCCGCCCGCCGGTAGTGGCGGTGGCCAGCGGAGCGGCGGTGCCGATGCTCCGCCGCGAGACGACCGAGGACCTGCTGAGGCGCGACCTGGGCTGAGTTCCGGATCGCAGCAAAGCCACGTTGCCGACATCTGATGGCGTGAACGTGGCTTTGCTGCAACTCACCGCGGGGCCGTGGTGGGGGCGGCGGCGCTGGTGGGGGCCGCCGTCGGGACCGCCACGACCAGCGGCGCCGGCGGGATCACCACGCACCCCTGGGTCCGCGGGTCGTAGTCCCGGGTGCCGCGCGGATAGGGCAGTGCGGGGTTCCCCGCCCCGCTCCCGAAGCAGCCGTCCGACCCGGACGTGTCGAGCAGGCGCCCGGTCTGATCGAACAGGTAGACCCTGCTCAGGGCGTTGCCGTAGGAGTCGAACGGGCGGATGTCCTCGATCGGTTGCCCGTCCTGGCTCAGGCCCGGCTGGTAGGACGAGCCGGACGACACCGACTGCGACCCCCTCCCGGGGTCGAGCAGTAGCACTGCCCCGAACAGCACGAGCACGGCGGCGACGGCGTTGAGGGGTACCACGGCCCACAACAGGCGCCGATCAGCGCGGCTGCGGTACCCGACCCAGACCGAGACGGGCACCGCCACCATGGCCAGCAGCACCGTGCCGACCCCGCCCTCGGACCCGAGAGCCCTCCCCACCAGGTATGCGGCCGCGACGGCTCGCAGGACCCACCACGCTGGTTGCAGCCCCGCCACGAAGTCCAGCACCCGTGCGAGCGGGGTGCCGGGCTCCGGCCGGGCCCCCACGAGCGACCTGACCAGGGGCAACGCCCGCACCGATGGGATCGTCGGCCCGTCGGCCAGTACCAGGACGAGCCCGGCGGCGACCACGAAGAACCCGACGAGGACCAGCGAGCTGCGGACCCACAGCGTCGCCGTGATCAGTAGCGTGCCCGCGACCAGGGCACCGATCGCCACCCGGGCCAGCACCGGCGAACGCGGCGCGGCGCCACTCGGCGCCGGCGGGTAGCCCGCCGCGGCCCGCAGCTCCGCCGCGTACGCCGTCGGGGTGCCGATCCGGGCAACCAGCGCGGCGCGGTCGGCGCCGGGATCGAGCTCGGCCGCCAGCTCCGTGAGGTGCGACCGGGCGTCGTCCATGATCTCGGAGAGCTCCGGCGCGGGAAGGTCCGCCAGCTCCGTGCGCAGCCCGTGGAGGTAGTCGTCGACCACCGGCGTGGCGGCATCAGGCTTGTCGGTCATGCCACCCCCACCAGTCCGTCCATCGTCGAGGCGAAGCTGCGCCATTGGACCGTCGTCTCCTTCAGTCGGGCCCGTCCGGGCTCGTTCAGGCTGTAGTACTTGCGGTGCGGGCCCTCCTCGCTGGGCACCACGTACGACGTGAGCAGGCCCGCGCTGTAGAGCCGGCGAAGCGTGCCGTAGACCGACGCGTCGCCGACCGCCTCGAGGCCGGCCGATCGGAGCCCCCGCACCACCTCGTAGCCGTAGCCGTCGGCCTCGGCCAGTACCGCGAGCACGGCGAGGTCGAGCACTCCCTTGAGCAGTTGACTGGTGTCCATGCCACCCCCCTTACGCCGTGCACAGTACTACGCATCGCATAGTAGTGCGGAGAGTGTTGCACCACCGTGATCGACAGGACGCCTCAGCCGCGGGGGCGTGGCTGGCAGCGGGGGCAGCTGAAGCTGCTGCGGTTCATGAACGACTCGCGCCGGATCGGCGTGCCGCAGCGACGGCAGGGGCGGTCGGCCTGGCCGTAGGCGTCGAGCGAGCGGTCGAAGTAGCCGGAGTTGCCGTTGACGTTGACGTACAGCGCATCGAACGACGTCCCGCCCGCGGCCAGCGCCGCGTCCATCACCTCGGCCGCGGCGGTGAGCACCTCGCGGCCCTGCTTGCGGGTGAGCGCTTCTGTGGGGCGTTCGCCGTGCAGGCGGGCCCGCCAGAGGGACTCGTCGGCGTAGATGTTGCCGATACCCGAGACGACGGTCTGATCGAGCAGGGCCCGCTTGAGCCCGGTGCGGCGCTTGCGGATGCCGGCGACGGCGACGTCGAGGTCGAACGCGGGATCCATCGGATCCCGGGCGATGTGGGCGACCGGCTCGGGGAGCAGCCCGCCACCGACGGCGGGGACGAGCGGGTGCACCGAGAGACCGCCGAACGTGCGCTGGTCGACGAACCGCAGCTCGGGGCCGTCGTCGGCGAAGCGGACGCGGATCCGCAGGTGCTTCTCGTCAGGGCGAGGGGAATCGGCGACCAGCATCTGGCCGCTCATGCCGAGGTGGGCGAGCACGGCGTCGTCGCCGGCCGCGCCGCCGTCGAGGTCGAGCCAGAGATACTTCCCGCGGCGCCGGGCGCCGGTGATGGTGCGGCCGGTCAGGCGGGCGGCGAAGTCGTCGCCTCCGGCAGGATGACGACGCACGGAGCGAGGGTGCGCGACCTCGACGGCTGCGATCTTCCGGTCCAGCACGTGATCGGCGAGGCCACGGCGGACGACCTCGACCTCGGGAAGCTCAGGCACGTCATCGCCTCCTCGGGTCGTGCGCGGTGATCAAGGCCCGGGCAGTGATTTCCGCGCACGGGCGGCGGAGCCGCGTCTACGAGGCGGCGGCGGTGTTGCCGGAGGCGGCTTCGGCGGTGAGGGTGCGCCACGCGAGCTCGGCCGCCTTCTGCTCGGCCTCCTTCTTCGTGCGTCCCTCGCCGGTACCGAGCTCGCGGCGGCTGATCACGGCGGTGGCCGTGAAGACCTTCAGGTGATCAGGCCCGTCCTCGGTGATGCGGTACTCCGGCACACCGAGATCGGCCGACGCCGTGAGCTCCTGCAGGCTCGTCTTCCAGTCCAGTCCGGCGCCGAGCAGCGGGGCACCCTGCAGCAGACCGTCGAACAACCGGTGCACGAGACCCCGCGCCGTCTCCAGCCCGTGCTGCAGGAACACGGCACCGATCAGGGCCTCGGTGGCGTCGGCGAGAATGCTCGTCTTGTTGCGCCCGCCGGTCATCTCCTCGCCGCGCCCCAGGTAGAGGAACGTGCCGAGGCCCGTGTCCCCACCGAGGGTGGTGGCCACACCCGCGAGCGCGTGCATGTTGACGACGCTCGCGCGCAGCTTCGCCAGCTGCCCCTCCGGCAGATCCGGGTGGTCGCGGTAGAGCCGCTCGGTGACGACGATGCCCAGCACGGAATCGCCCAGGAACTCGAGCCGCTCGTTGGTGGGCAGTCCGCCGTTCTCGTAGGCGTACGACCGGTGGGTGAGCGCGAGCGTCAACAGCTCGTCGTCGATCTCGACGCCCAGGGACGCCAGAAGGGGCCCACGGTCTCCCATGGGCCCCGGCACCGAACGATCCACCACAGGGCTGCTACCTGCGATCAGGCCGGGCTGATGACCTGGCGGCCGTCGTACGTGCCACACGTGGGGCACGCCAGGTGCGGGGGCTTGGTGGCCCGGCAGGCGCGGTTCGAGCAGGCGACGAGCGTGGGAGCAGTGGCCTTCCACTGCGACCGACGTGAGCGCGTGTTCGAGCGCGACATCCGGCGCTTCGGGACAGCCACGATGAATCTCCTAGCAGTATCGAGGGTGACCGTGAGGTCAGTCAGTAGAGAGGCGCTCACGCAGAGCGGCCCATCGAGGGTCAAGTGTCTCATGCCCGTGGTCGGGCGTGAGGTCGGCCCACTTCTCGCCGCAGTCGGGGCACAGACCGGGGCAGTCCTCGCGGCAGAGCGGGGCCAGCGGCAGGGTCAGGACCAGTGCGTCACGGATGGTCTGCTCCACGTCGACGTAGTCGTCGACCACCCGCGGCAGCTCGTCGGCCTCGGTGGTCTCGTCGGTGGCGGTGTCGGGGTAGACGAACAGCTCGCCGATCTCGACGTCGACCTCGTCGGTCAGCGGGTCGAGGCAGCGGGCGCACTCGCCCTCCAGCGCGGCGTGGGCCGTACCGGAGACGTAGATGCCCTCGGTGACCGACTCCAGCCGCACCGCCATCTCGACGGGGGTGCCGGCGGGGACACCGATGGTGTCGAGGCCCAGCCGTTCGGGTTCCGCGGGCGCGGGGATGCTGCGGGTGAAGGGCTTCATGGCGCCGGGGCGCCTGCCCAGCTCCCGGGTGCCGAAGACCCACGGGCTCGACGGGTCGGGGTGGCCGGGGAGGGGGTGGTGCGTACTCACGTGGTCCAGGGTATGCCTGCCCTCGTCAGGCTACGAATGTGACGGTCAGCCGGACGGGGCCGACCGGGACTCCCGCTCCCCGCACGAGCAGCCCGTTGTCGGGTCCGGCGTAGAGCGCTGCGACCAGAGCCGTGACGGTGATGCGGCGGGTGCCCGCGGCCGGAGCCGAGACGACGGCGGGGCCTGCGGACGCGGGCTCGGCGGTCGTGGTGGCGGACCAGGCGGCGGTGGGCCGCAGCACGGTCAGCGTGGCGGCGGGGCCCGGATCCCACTGCAGCGTCGCCGTGGCCACTCCGCAGCCGGTCGGCAGGGTCGGGAGCGCGAATCGGATCAGCAACCCGGAGGAGTCCGGCAGGGCTCTGGTCGTCGACGCCGCGAGAGTGGTGGCCGCCGGGCAGGCCGGCGCGATGGGGGCCGCGGACGTCGTGGCGGGCGCAGTCGTGACCGGCGCAGTCGTGACCGGCGCAGCTGTGACCGGCGCAGTCGTGACCGGCGCAGTCGCTACCGGAGCCTTCGTGACGGGCGCCTTCGTGACGGCGGCCGTCGTGGCCGGCGCCGTCGTCACCGGCGGGGTCGTGGCCGGCGGGGTCGTGGCCGGCGGGGTCGTGGCCGGCGGGGTCGTAGCCGGCGGTGGCGTGCTGCTCGCCGTGTTCGTCGGTGTGGTGGTCGCCCCGGAGGACGGCGCGTTCGAGGTGGTCCGGGCTGAAGAGAGCTGGCCCGGGGTGGGCCGGGCCGGGCTGGTGGGAATCTCCGGCAAGGCCCCGGAGGGCGGGCTGCTCGGCGGGAGCAGCGGGGCAGCGGGCCCGGGCACCGGGGGCACCGGCGCCGGGACCGTCTGGGCGAGGACCGTCCGGGTGGAGGGCGGCCGAGCGGCGGGCGCGGGAGCAGGCGGCACCGGGGACCCCTCGGCGGCGGCGAGCACCTGCGGCCCCGGATCGGCCGCGGGCACCGGACCGTCCCCGTCGGGCACCGCGGTGGCGCCCGTCCGGTACGCCTCGGCCCAGGCGAGGACGTCGGCGCCGTAGGCGGCTGAGCGGTTGTAGCGGAAGAGGGCGGCGGTGGCCCCGGCGACCGTCCGCAGGTCTCCCCCACCCGCGCACAGGTAACGGGCCGCGCCCAGCGCCGCGTCGTCGACGTTGTTCGGATCGGCCACGCCGTCGCCGTTGCCGTCGGCCCCGACCGACCGCCACGTGGACGGCAGGAACTGCATCGGGCCGATGGCGCGGTCGAAGCGGACGTCGCCGTCCAGTGCCCCGCCGTCGGTGTCGAGGACCACCAGGCTGCCGGGCAACGAGCCGTCCAGGACCGGGCCGAGGATGCGGCCGCGCGTGGTGCCGGCGGCATCGACGCGGCCGCCCGAGGCGTGGCCCGACTCGATGCGCCCGATCCCGGCCAGCAGGGCCCAGTCCATCCCGCATCCGGGATCGGCGGCGGCCTCCAGGACGGCGGCGTGCCGGTAACCGGCGAGGACGCGGACGGGGATGCCCCCGTCGAGGACCGCCGGTACGGCGGGCGGCACGGGCAGGGGTGCGGCGTCCGGGGCTGCGGCCGACGGGGCTGCGGCCGACGGGGCTGCGGCCGACGGGGCTGCGGCCGACGGGGCTGCGGAAGGGGGCGGCGGCAGCACCGGCAGCGGTAGCGCGGCCCGCTCCAGCGCGCCCAGCTCCACCTGCACGCGCGGGGGGCCGACCGGCGCGGTCACCACGGCGACGGACCGGCTCTGCGGGATGGCCAGCACCACGGCGGCGGTGACCGCGGCGACCACCACGCCTCCGAACCGACCTCTGCCCACGGCCACCGACCCTGCCATCCCGACCCCCCACCTGGCGAGGGCTCGGTTCTGGGTCAGCTCAGGCTCGGAACCTCCTCGGCCGCCGTCGCAGCCGTGCGGACCGGGCCGCCGAAGCCGTCGGCCAGCAGCGCCGCGAGGGTGAGGAAGGCGTCGATCGTCGGCGGGCGGAGCCGGTCGAGCTGGATCCGGCCGCCGGTGGCCAGGTGCGGGTCGTGCGGGATCTCGACGACGGCGCGGCAGCGGGCCTCGAAGTGGCTCCGGACGCGGGCGCGGTCGACGTCCTTGCTCGTGCGGTCGCAGCTCAGGACGATCACCGCGTCGGCCACCTGGGCGGCGTGGCCGTGGGCGATCAGCCAGTCGAGGGTCTTGCTCGCCCGGCTCGCGCCGTCGACCGTCGGGGCCCCGACCACCACCAGGCTGTCGGCCAGCGCGAGCGTGCCCTCCATCGCGGAGTGCGCGAGCCCGGTGCCCGAGTCGGTGATCACGACGTTGTAGAAGCGGGTGAGCACCTCGCAGACCCGCTCGTACTCGTCGCGGTTGAAGGCCTCGCTCATCGCGGGGTCCTGCTCGGACGCGAGCACCTGCAGCCGGCCGGCGAGGCTCGTGTACCGGGCGACGTCGGTGAGCGAGTGCGTGGCCTCGATGTTGGTGATGAGGTTGCGCACCGTCACCGAGGTCTCGGTGGTGAGCCGGTCGGCCAGCGTGCCCGCGTCGGGGTTGGCGTCGAGCGCGATCACGCGGTCGCCCCGGTTCTCGGCCAGCACCAGCCCCAGGCACGCGGTGACGGTGGTCTTGCCGACCCCGCCCTTGATGGAGGTGACGGCGATCTGGTGCGAGCCGGGCAACGGACGGCGGATGCGACGCAGCTGCTCCTGACGGGCCTTCTCGGCCGGGCCGACGCCGGGGTTGACCAGGCCGCCCGAGGCCGTGAAGACCGCGCCGCGCCAGCCGCTCTGCGGGCGGTCGCTGCGGAAGCGGACGATCGCGTCCTCGGTCAGCTCGGCCGCACTGGAGGCGTCGGGCCGGGGACGCGGCCGGGGCGCCACGCGGGGCGGCGGGGCGACGGGGCGGCCGGTGGGCGGGCCGTAGTTGCCGACACCGCTGCCGGGAACCGGCCCGGTGGCGAGGTACGGCGCCGGCGGAGGCGGAGGCAGCAGTGGGGCCCCGGGCGCGCGAGCCTGCGGACGGGTGAGCACGTCCGTGGCGGCGTCCTCGATGCTGTCGTCATCGGCCGCGACGTCGACGGGCGCCGGCTCCGCCTTCTGCGCGGCCGGCTGCTCGACCGTGGCCACCTCGTCGGCGTCATCGCCCACCTCGGGAGCGGCGGCGAGCGTCGCCGAGGCGTCCGAGCCGTCGGAGCTCGCCGTGCTCTCCTCGTCGATCGGCGGCGGAGGCGGCGCGGTGGCCGACGTCCAGCCCTCCGTGGACCAGGCCCCCGTGCCCCATCGGTCTCCGGCCTCGGTGCGGTTCGGCGTGTCGCCGACCCCGTCGGTCTCTCCGCTGCTCACCGGTCCTCCCCCTCTCCCGGGCACAGGCGCCCCGACCCCGAATCCCACGGGCACACTATCGCGACGATGATCAAAAATCAGGGGGCGAAACGGTCAGCCATCATGGCCGCAAGGACGTAAGCTGCGTCACGTGTGGCCGGTCGCAGCCGGGCCAGTTCGACGCGTCCGCCCGCGGCGAGGTGCGGATCGTGCGGGATCTCGACCACGGCCCGGCAGCGCGCCGTGAAGTGTTCCCGGATGCGGTCGAGGTCGACCTCGTCGCTCGTGCGATCGCACGACAGCACCGCCACCGAGTCGGCCGCGAGCTGTCCGTGGCCGTGGGCGAGCAGCCAGTCGAGCGTCTTGCTGGCCCGGCCCGCGCCGTCAACGGTCGGGGACCCGACGATGATCACGCTGTCGGCCAGCTTGAGCGTGCCCTCCATCGCCGAGTGCACGAGCCCGGTGCCCGAGTCGGTGATGATGATGTTGAAGAAGCGGTCGAGCAGCCCGCAGATGTGCTCGTACTCCTCGCGGCTGAACGCGTCGCCCGCCGCCGGGTCCTGCTCGGACGCGAGCACCTGCAGCCGACCGGCGAGGCTCGTGTAGCGCGAGACCTCGGTCCACGAGTGGATGCGGTCGAGGTCGCGCAGCAGCTCGCGCACGGTGACGGCCGACTCGCCGGTGAGCCGGTCGGCCAGCGTGCCGGCGTCAGGGTTGGCGTCCAGGACGATCACGCGATCGCCCCGGTTCTCGGCCATCACGAGCCCCAGCAGCGTGGACACGGTGGTCTTGCCGACCCCGCCCTTGATCGACGTGACCGCGATGCGGTGCGACTGCAGCAGCGGGTGCCGGATGCGGTGCAGGATGTCGCGGCGGCGCAGCTCGTCGATGCTCGGCCCGGGGTTGACGAGACCGCCCGTGGCCCGCAGCAGCGCGCGGCGCCACCCCGTGGCCGGCTCGTCGGGCCGGGCGCGCAGGATCGCCTCGCTCGTGAGGTCGGCGGCCGTGCTCGGTCCCGGCTCGTTCACTGCGCCCCCTGCTGGTCCGTACCCCGCGACGTCCTGAGGTGGTTCGAGGCGGTGTCCGTACCGCGCCCACCACGTCGCCGGATCGGGTTCGATCCGCTGCCGTGCCACGCGGTGAGGCTACCGCGACACGGAGCACGAAAAGGGGCGTTCGTGATCTTTTGCGGTCAGTCGATCAGGTCCATGCCCGTGCCGGTGCCACCGCGCCCGTGCACAGCAGCGCCGGCGGGAACGCCGTTCTGCGCACCGCCGCGCCACAGCTGGCTGCGGCCGCGGCTCACGGTGCCCAGGGCCTTGGACAGGGTGTCCTCGAACTCGGCGAGCTTCGCGTCGACGTAGCCGTCGCACTCGCGGCGCAGCCTCTCGGACTCGGCATTACCGGCGTCGACGACGCGGGCGGCCTCGGAGTGGGCGGCCTGCACGACCTCGGACTGGGACACCAGGCGGGCCTGCTCGTTCTGGCCGTCGATCACGTAGCGGTCGTGGGCGGCCCGCCCGGCCTGGGCGAGCCGTTCCGCCTCGGCACGGGCCCGGTCGGTGAGCTCGGCGTACTGCGCGCGGCCGTCGGCCACCGCCCGCTCCGCCTCGTGCCGGGCCTGGGCGACGGTCTGCTCGGCCTCGGCGCGCGCGTCGGCGACGAGCCGCTGGGCCTCGTCGCGGGCGCGGGCCATGAGCTCGTCGGAGTCCGTCTGGGCGCTGGTGCGCGTCTGCTCGGCCTCCTGCGTCGCGTCGTCCACCAGCTCGTCGCGGCGGTCGAGCACGTCCTGGGCGTCGTCCAGCTCGCCCGGCAGCGCTTCGCGCACGTCGTCGAGCAGATCGAGGACGTCCCCGCGGGGGACCACACAGTTCGAGGTCATCGGGACGCCCCGTGCCTCCTCGACGACCGTGACCAGCGCGTCGAGCGATTCGAAGACCCGGTACACGTCCGTGATCCTCTCACCGGGAGGCCGCCGTTCGGCGTATTGGACGTCCGCCGCGCGTGTCAAGTTCCTATCGGGTGATCAGGACCGCTCCGCGATGCGCTCCAGCAACCGGTGGTGTACGGACTCGGGCAGCAGGTGTGCCACGTCACCACCGAAGGTGGCGATCTCCTTGACCAGGGAGCTGGCCACGAAGCTCCACTCCGGGTTGGTCGACATGAACAGCGTGTCGACGCCCGAGAGCTGCTTGTTCATCTGCGCCATCTGCAGCTCGTAGTCGAAGTCCGTGACGGCGCGCAGGCCCTTCACGATGGCGCGGATGTCGTGCCCGCGGCAGTAGTCCACCAGCAGCCCGGAGAACGACGACACCGTGACGTTGGGGAACGGCTTCGCGATCTCCTGGAGCATGGAGATGCGCTCCTCGACGGTGAACATCCGGTTCTTGCTCTTGTTGATCCCCACGGCCACGACGACCTCGTCGAACAGCGCCGAGGCGCGGCCGACGATGTCGAGGTGACCGTTCGTCGGGGGGTCGAAGGAGCCGGGACACACGGCACGCCTCATGAGCCGGAACCGTAACAGTGGGCGACGTGCAGCACCGTGTCGCCGTAACGGCGCTCACGGGCGGCCTCGAGCGGTGGCGGCCACGGGAACGCGGTGCGCGACGCCCGGCGCTCCACCACCACGGTGGTGTCCCCGGCGAGCCAGCCGTGGGCCGCGGCGGCGGCGAGCCAACCGGCGATCTCGTCGTCGGGCACCTCGTAGGGCGGGTCGACGAGCACGACGTCGTAGGGGCGGTCGGCGGTCGCGGCCAGCACCGCAGCAGCCGGCGCCGACCGGACGACGCCACCCAGCCCCAGCGTGGAGACGTTGCGGCGCAGCACGTCCGCGGCGCGCCGGTCGGACTCGACGAACAGCGCGTGTCCGGCTCCCCGCGACAGCGCCTCCAGCCCGAGCGCGCCCGAACCGGCGCAGAGGTCGAGGACGGCGGCGCCGTCGAGGCCGGGATCATGATCGAGTGCTGCGAACAGGGCCTCGCGGACGCGGTCGGAGGTGGGCCGGGTCCCCGACGCGGGAACGGCGATCCGCCGCCCCCCGGCGACTCCCGCCACGATCCTCGTCACCGCGCAATCCTCGCAGCCCGTCCGCCGAGCGCTGCGCAACCCACCCGAGCTACTCCAGTTCCAGGAGGAGGTCGCCGCCCTCCACCTGTTGCACCTTCCCGATCGCCAGGCGGCCCACCACCCCGGACTGCTGGGCGGTGATGCTGGCCTCCATCTTCATCGCCTCGATGGTGGCCACCGTCTGACCGGCGTCGACCTTGTCGCCCTCGGCCACCTGCAGCGTGACGACACCCGCGAACGGGGCCGCCACGTGCTTGGGGTCCGCGCGGTCGGCCCGCTCGGCCACCTTGACGTCCGTGGACACCGACTCGTCCCGGATGGACACCGGGCGCATCTGGCCGTTGAGCGTCGCGAGCACGTTGCGGTAGCCGCGCTCGTCGGCCTCGGAGATCGCCTCGAGCTCCACCAGCAGCGTGACGCCCTGCTCCAGCTCGATCGTGTGCTCGACCTCGGGCTCGAGGCCGTAGAGGAAGTCCTTGGTGGAGAGCACCGAGGTGTCGCCGTAGGACTCCTGGTGGGCCTCGTACTCCTTCGTCGGCGCCGGGAACAGCAGGTGGTTGAGGGTGCGGCGGCGGTCCTCACGCAGGCCGCGGCGGTCCTCGATCGAGAGCTCCACACCCGCCTTCTCCGGCGAACGACCCTCCAGGGCGCGCGTACGGAACGGCTCGGGCCAGCCGCCGGGCGGGTCGCCCAGCTCGCCGCGCAGGAACCCGATCACCGAGTCGGGCACGTCGAACTTCCCGGGCTCGGCCTCGAAGTCCTTCGCCTCGACGCCGGCGCCGACGAGGTGCAGGGCGAGATCGCCCACCACCTTCGACGACGGGGTGACCTTCACCAGCCGGCCGAGCATGCGGTCGGCTGCGGCGTAGAGGTCCTCGATCAGCTCGAACCGGTCGCCCAGGCCCAGCGCGATCGCCTGCTGACGCAGGTTCGACAGCTGCCCGCCGGGGATCTCGTGGTGGTAGACGCGGCCGGTCGGCGAGGCGAGCCCCGACTCGAACGGCGCGTAGACCTTGCGGACGGCCTCCCAGTACGGCTCGAGGTCACCGACCGCGGTGAGGGAGAGCCCGGTGGCGCGATCGGTGTGGTCGGTGGCGGCCACGAGCGCGGAGAGCGACGGCTGGCTGGTGGTCCCGGCCATGCTCGCGACGGCCGCGTCCACCGCGTCCACGCCCGCGTCGATCGCGGCGACGAGCGTGGCGAGCTGGCCGCCCGCGGTGTCGTGGGTGTGCAGGTGGACGGGCAGGTCGAACCGCTCGCGCAGGGCCGTGACCAGCTTCTTCGCCGCCGGCGGGCGCAGCAGCCCGGCCATGTCCTTGATCGCCAGGATGTGTGCGCCCGCGTCCACGATCTGTTCGGCCAGGTGCAGGTAGTAGTCGAGCGTGTAGAGCGTCTCGCCGGGGTCGGACAGGTCGCCGGTGTAGCAGAGCGCCACCTCCGCGACCGACGTGCCGGTGGCCCGCACCGCGTCGATCGCCGGGCGCATCTGGGCGACGTCGTTGAGGGCGTCGAAGATCCGGAAGATGTCCATCCCGGTCGTCGCGGCCTCCTCGACGAACGCGTCGGTGACGTCGCGCGGGTACGGCGTGTAGCCGACGGTGTTCCGCCCGCGCAGCAGCATCTGCGTGCAGATGTTGGGGACGGTCTCGCTGATCGCGGCGAGCCGGTCCCACGGATCCTCGTTGAGGAACCGCAGCGCGACGTCGTAGGTCGCGCCGCCCCAGCACTCCAGGCTCAGCAGCTGGGGCGCCGTCCGTGCCACGTACGGGGCGACGGCCAGCAGGTCGCGGCTGCGCACGCGCGTGGCCAGCAGCGACTGGTGGGCGTCGCGGAAGGTGGTGTCGGTGACGGCCACGGCGGTCTGCTTCCGCAACGCGGCGGCGAACCCCTCGGGTCCCAGCTCGCGCAGCAGCTGCCGCGAGCCGTCCGGGGTGGGCGCGCCGACGTCGCAACGCGGGAGCTTGTCCACCGGCTCGACCACCTCGGGCCGCGGGCCGTTCGGCCGGTTGACCGTGATCTCGGCGAGGTAGTTCAGGATCCGCGTGCCGCGGTCGGCGGGCTGGCGGGCCTTCAGCAGCTGCGGGCGTTCCTCGATGAAGCTGGTGGTGACCCGGCCCTCCTGGAAGTCCGGGTCGGCCAGCACGGCCGCGATGAACGGCAGGTTCGTGGACACCCCGCGGATCCGGAACTCCGCGATCGCCCGGCGCGCGCGGCGCACGGCGTTGGGGAAGTCGTGGCCGTTGCAGGTGAGCTTGACCAGCATCGAGTCGAAGTGGGCGCTGACCTCGGCGCCCGTGTGCGTCGTGCCGCCGTCGAGGCGGACGCCGGGGCCGCCCGGTGAGCGGTAGTTGCTGATCGTGCCGGTGTCGGGCCGGAAACCGTTGGACGGGTCCTCGGTGGTCACGCGGCACTGCAGCGCGGCGCCCGAGCACGTGATCAGGTCCTGGGTGAGGCGCAGGTCCGGCAGCGACTTCCCCGACGCGATGCGCAGCTGCGCGATCACCAGGTCGCGGTCGGTGACCTGCTCGGTGACGGTGTGCTCCACCTGGATGCGCGGGTTCATCTCGATGAACACGTGCTCGCCACGCTCGTCGAGCAGGAACTCCACGGTGCCGGCGTTGACGTACCCGATGGCGCGGGCGAACGTCACCGCGTCGTCGCAGATCTTGGCTCGGATCTCGGGGTCGAGGTTGGGCGCGGGCGCGATCTCGATGACCTTCTGGTGACGCCGCTGCACCGAGCAGTCGCGCTCGTAGAGGTGCACGACGTTGCCCTCGGCGTCGGCGAGGATCTGCACCTCGATGTGGCGCGGGTTCACCACAGCCTGCTCGACGAACACCGTGGCGTCCCCGAACGCCGACTCTGCCTCGCGCATGGCGGCCTCGATGGACTCGCGCAGCTCCGCGGGATCCTGGACACGGCGCATACCGCGGCCGCCACCGCCGGCCACGGCCTTGACGAAGATCGGGAAGCCGATCTCGTCGGCCGCGACGACCAGCGCGTCGACGTCGGTGCCGGGCTCGCTCGACTGCAGCACGTTGACGCCGGCCTCGCGGGCCGCGGCGATCGCGCGGGACTTGTTGCCCGTCAGGTGCAGGACCGACGCCGGCGGGCCCACGAACGTGATGCCGGCGTCCTCGCAGGCCTGGGCCAGGTCCGGGTTCTCCGACATGAAGCCGTAGCCCGGGTAGACCGCATCCGCCCCGGCCTTGCGCGCGGCCTTGATGACCTCGTCGACCGAGAGGTACGCGCGGACCGGGTGGCCGGGCTCACCGATCTGGTACGACTCGTCCGCCTTCGCGCGGTGCAGGGAGTTGCGGTCCTCGTACGGGAACACCGCGACCGTCGACACACCGAGCTCGTAGGCCGCCCGGAACGCCCGGATCGCGATCTCACCACGGTTGGCGACCAGTACCTTCTCGAACACGGTGACTCCATTCTGACGACGTGATCGGCCGAACCGTACCTGCGGACACTCGTTCGGACCGTGCGAGCGACCCACCACTTCGGGTACCAAGGAGATGTGCGCCACCACCCACGTAGGCCCGCATTCGGTTCCCCGTCGTACGGCGGCGTGCCGCCGGGCTATGCGCGTGCCTACGCCGAGGGCAGGCGGCAGCGCGAGGCGGCGTGGGCCCGGCGGCACCGGTCCCGCAGCGTCCTGCCGTTCGCGATGCTGCTCCTGCTCGCGATCCCGCTCATCAGCGGTGGCGAGGAGTTCGTCGTCGCGCTGCTCGCCACTGTCGGGGTGTCGATCGGTGTCGTGATCCTGCTGGCGATGGCCGCCCCCGTCCTGACCGTCGGGGCCGTCACGTTCGTGCTGGTACGCCGCAGCCGGCGGCGTGCCGCCCTGCGCCGCGGGGGTGCGGCCGGCACCGCCCCGCTGCCCGCGCGGCCCGCCGCCCCGCCCCGTCCCGACCGCGTGTGGGTCCACGCCCAGCGCCGGTTCCACGGGCTCCGCACGGAGTACGCCGCCTACGAGTGCGACGCCATGCAGGTGCTGCGCCTGCCTGCGCTGGCCGACGTGTCGGTGGCCAGCACCGCCCGTTTCGTCGACGCGTTCGCCGAGGCCCAGGCCCTGGAGACCGACCGGTTCCCGGGCGGCGGCCACGCGTCGCAGTTCGTCGCCGCCGTCGACCGCGCGGAGCGGGCCTGGCGCGCCGCCCGCGACGCCGCCGAACGCATCCGGCTCTCGGGCCTGAGCCCCGCCGAGCGCAGCACCGTCGAGCGGGTGATCAAGCTCCTCACCACGGCCCGCGACTCCGACAACGACGCCGAACGCCTCTCGGCCTACGCGCGGGCCCGCTCGGAGCTGGGGAAGCTCGACAAGGCCGGCGTTCTCCACGTGCCCCTCCCGGCGCAGACGGCTCTGGACGAGGCGAGCCGAGGCGCCCTCCCCGCCTGACACCCACCCCCAGCGGCGAGTTGACCGATCCGGCAATCCGCCGGGTGGGGCGTCAGACCTTGTCGAGGTAGGCGGCGCGTTCCTCGTCGCCCACCGTCTCTCCTACCAGCGCGAACAGGCCGGGGTGGCGGATCAGGCCGGGGTCCTCGCCGACGATGTCGCCCGCGTAGACCTGCGCCTTCGCGATGATCTCCGCGTGCTTGAGCAGGCTCAGCAGCCGCAGGCCGGAGCGGCGGCCGGACTGCATCGAGCCGAGCACGTCGCCCTCGCGGCGCAGCTCCAGGTCGAGCTGGGCCAGTGCGAAGCCGTCGGTGGTGCCGGCCACCGCGTCGAGGCGCTCGCGGGCCGCTGTGGCCGCAGGCATGTCGCTGACCAGCAGGCACACCCCCGGCGCCTGGCCCCGGCCCACCCGGCCGCGCAGCTGGTGGAGCTGGGAGAGGCCGAAGCGGTCGGCGTCGAGGATGACCATGGCCGTGGCGTTGGGAACGTCCACGCCGACCTCGATGACGGTGGTGGCCACCAGCACGTCGAGGTCGTGACGCTCGAAGGCGCGCATCACGGCGTCCTTCTCGTCGGGCGGCATCTTGCCGTGCAGGATCGCCATGCGCAGCCCCTCCAGGGGGCCTTCCACCAGCTTGGGGGCGACGTCGAGCACCGCCATCGGGGGGCGCCGGGTGCCCTCGTCGGAGTCGGAGCCGATGTCGCCATCATCGGTGTCTCGAGCGTCGCGGTCGATCAGGTCCTGGGGATCGACGTCGCCGACGCGGGGGCAGACGACGTACGCCTGGTGCCCGGCCGCCACCTCCTCGCGCACGCGCCGCCAGATGCTCGCGAACCAGCTGGGCTTCTCCGCCAGCGGCACCACCGTGGTGCTGATCGGGGACCGCCCGGCCGGCAGCTCGCGCAACGAGGAGATCTGCAGATCGCCGTACACCGTCATCGCGACGGTGCGCGGGATCGGCGTGGCCGTCATGACCAGCATGTGCGGCGCGAGTTCGCCGCCTCGACCGCGCAGGGCGTCGCGCTGCTCGACGCCGAAGCGGTGCTGCTCGTCGACGACGACGAGCCCGAGCTCGGCGAACCCGACGCGGTCCTGGATGAGTGCGTGGGTGCCGACGACGATGCCCGCCTCGCCGGACTGCGCGTCGAGCAGAGCCTTGCGCTTGGCCTTGGCGCCGAGGGAGCCGGTGAGCAGCGTGATGCTCGTGGCGTGCTCGGCCGCGCCCAGCTCGCCGCCCTGCGCCAGCGGCCCGAGCATGTTCCGCAGCGACCGTGCGTGCTGGGCGGCGAGGGTCTCGGTGGGAGCCAGCATCGCGGCCTGCCGCCCCGCGTCGACGGCCTGGAGCATGGCGCGCAGCGCGATGACCGTCTTGCCCGCGCCGACATCACCCTGCACGAGCCGGTTCATGGGGTGGCGCAACGCCATGTCGGCGGCGATCTCGACGCCGACCTCCTGCTGACCGGGGGTGAGCGTGAACGGCAGCCGCGCGTCGAACGCGTCGAGCAGGGCGCCCCTGCGCGGCGGGCACGCGGCGGCGGGCTTCGAGACGGCGGCGTGCCGGCGCAGGGCCAGCGCGAGCTGAACACCGAGGGCCTCGTCCCAGACCAGCCGGTTGCGCGCCGCGTGGAAATCGGCCTCGGACTCCGGCACGTGGATGCGCCGCAGCGCCCGGCCCAGCTCGGCCAGCCCCTCGCGCTGCCGCAGCGACTCGGGCAGGGGGTCGGTCGGATCGTCGAGCACGTCGAGCACCTGACGCACGCAGCGCGCGATCTCCTGCGAGGTGATCTTGCCGGTGGCCGGGTAGACCGAGATGAAGGGCCGGATCTCGTCGGCCTCGTCGAGCGGGTCGAACTGCGGGTGCGTGAGCTGCAGCTTCTTGTTGAACACCCCGACCTTGCCGGAGAACACCGCCCGCACTCCGGGATGGACGAAGTGCTTGACCTTGTGGCCGTTGAAGAACGTGGCGTCGAGCGTGGCGCCCTTCTCGTCGCGCAGCACCACCTGCAGCATGGTGCCGCGGCGATGGCGCATGTCGCGCATCGTGGTCTTCTCCACCAGCGCGATGATCGTGGCGTGCTCGCCCAGCTCCAGCCCCGCGATGTCGGTGAGCTTGCCGCGGTCGACGTAGCGGCGGGGGTAGTGGCGCACCAGATCGCCGACCGTGTGCAGCTCCAGCTGCTTGGCCAGCAGCTCGGACGCCTTGCCCAGTACGGGCCCGAGCGGCGACAGCATGTCGATCTCGGTCATTCCACCCCCAGCACCAGCGGATAGTCGGTCTGCCCGCCCCGGTGGACGACGACGTCGACCTCGGGGTGGCTGCGGCGCAGGTCGGCCGCCAGCCCCTCGGCGAGCGCGTCGTCGACGCCCTGCCCGAGCAGCGCCGTGACGATCTCACCTCCCGCGAGGAGCATGCGGTGAGCCAACCACAGGGCACCGACAGCGAGGTCCGGGGCGATGACGACGACCTCCCCGTCGGCGATGCCCAGCACGTCACCTGGCTCGCAGCGGCCCGCGAACGTCAGGGCCTCGGACTCGGCCACCATCAGCCCCGCCGTCCGGGTGCCGGCGGCCGCGTCGGCCATCGCGACGACGTCCTCGCCGGGCCGCCGCTCGGGATCGTGGACGGCCAGCGCCGAGAGCCCCTGCAACACCGACGCCGTGGGCAGCACCAGCACGTCCTGACCCTCGCGCCGGGCGGCGGACGCGGCGCGCTCGGCCACCACCGTGAGGTCGGAGTCATCGGGCAGCAGCACGACGTGCTGGGCCAGCGTGCCGGCCAGTGCGGCCACGAGCTCGGCCTCGGTGACGCTCTCGCCGGGCTCCCGCTCGATCACCGACGCGCCCGCCGAGCGCGCCAGCACGGCCACCTCGGCCCCGGTGACGACCATGAGCACCGCCCGCGACCGCACGAACCGGTCCACGCGTCCGGGCCAGGGCTGGTCGGCGAACCGGATCACGGTGATGCGGTGCGGGCGGCCCGCCACCACGCCCGCCTCGACCGCCGCGCCGACGTCGTTGCAGTGCACGTGGACGTTCCACAGGCCGTCACCGTCGCCGACGACGGCCATGGAGTCGCCCAGAGCCGCGAGCGCCGCCCGCAGCACGACGACGGCGTCGGGTTCGGCGTCGAGCAGGTACATCACCTCGTAGTCGAACGCGTCCGAGCCGGCCTCCCGCTGGGCGGTGAGGGCGTCGCTGCCCCGGGCGGCGACCGCCGCCGCGACCGGCAGGTCTGCGGTGGACGGATGGCCGTTGAGCAGCCCGTCGAGCGCGTCGAGGACGAGGAACAGACCCAGCCCGCCCGCGTCGACGACCCCGGCCCTGGCCAGCTCCGGAAGTTGCGCGGTGGTGCCCGCCACCGCTCGGGCCGCCCCGTCCGTGGCCGCCGCCGCGACCCGGTCCAGCAGCGGCGAACCGGTGGCCGCCCGCGCCGCCGCGGCCAGCACGGTCAGGACCGTGCCCTCCCGGGGATGGTCGAACGCGGCGGCGGCCAGCGTCCGGGCGCGGGCGAGCGCGTCGGCGAGCACGGCGCCGTCCAGCGGCGCACGGGCAGTGGTGACGGCCTCGGCCACCCCGCGCAGCACCTGCGAGAGGATCACCCCGGAGTTGCCGCGGGCCCCCAGCAGCGCGCCGCGGGCCATCGCCGTGGCGACGGTCGGCGCGTCGCGTCCGTCGGGCAGGCGGCGCACCGCGTCGAGCGCCGCACGCATCGTGAGCAGCAGGTTCGTGCCCGTGTCGCCGTCAGGCACGGGGAAGACGTTGATCCGGTCGACCTCCGCGCAGTGCCGCTCCAGGGCGTCCGTGGCGGCGCGTGCCCAGCCGGCGAGGAGACTGGAGTCGATCAGCGGGGGCACATGCGCGAGCGTAGCGACCGGGTGGTGTGCGCCCCGCCGGACGGCGCAGGTACCCTGGCTCATTGCGACCGGGTGTCCTGCCCGGCTTCTTGTACGTCTACCCGAGGAGTTCGACGTGGCTGCCGTCTGCGACGTCTGTAGCAAGGGTCCGGGCTTCGGCATGTCCGTCTCGCACTCGCACCGCCGTACCAACCGCCGGTGGAACCCGAACATCCAGACCGTTCGGGCCCGTATCAACGGTGGCAACCGTCAGCGCATGAACGTGTGCACCTCCTGCCTCAAGGCCGGCAAGGTCGCCCGCGCCTGAGCGCACCCAGCACGCGACACCCCCGCCCAGCAGCACCGGGCGGGGGTGTCGCGCGTCTACGGCAGCTTCCAGTCCACCGGGTCGCCGCCGATCTCGTCGAGCATCTCGTTGGCCCGGCTGAACGGGCGTGAGCCGAAGAAGCCGCGGTCGGCCGACATCGGGCTCGGGTGGGCCGACTCCACCACCGGCACGTCGGGCATCAGCGGCACGAGCTTGCGTGCGTCACTGCCCCAGAGGATCGCCACGAGCGGCTCCGCATCACGCTCGACGAGCGCTCGGATGGCCTGCTCGGTGACCACCTCCCAGCCCTTGCCGCGATGCGACGCCGGCTCGCCGGGCGACACCGTCAGGCAGCGGTTGAGCAGCAGTACGCCCTGGTCCGCCCACGGTGTGAGATCGCCCGTGGACGGCGTCGGGTGGCCGAGGTCGTCGGAGTACTCCTTGAAGATGTTGGCCAGCGAGCGCGGCACGGGGCGCGTCTGCGGCGACACCGAGAACGACAGCCCGACGGCGTGCCCGGGCGTCGGGTACGGGTCCTGGCCGACGATGAGCACGCGCACGTCGTCGAAGGGCTGGGTGAACGCGCGCAGCACGTTCGCACCCGCCGGCAGGTACTTGCGTCCCGCAGCGATCTCGGCGCGCAGGAAGTCGCCCATGTCGGCGATCTCCTGTGCCACCGGGGCGAGCGCGCGGGCCCACCCGGTCTCGACGACCTCTTCGAGGGGCCGTGCCATCAGGCGTCTCCTTCGTCGTCGTGTGCCATCAGAGCCTCCTCAGCTCGGCGCGGAACCGCTTCCCGCGGTCGATGTAGCTCGCCACGGCGTAGTCCGTGGTGCCCACCGGCACCTCGTGGCCCTCCCGTACCCGGGCCGGCACGCCCAGAACCATGCGCCACGGCGGGATCTCGGCGTTCGGGGACACCACCGCGCCCGCGGCGACGACGGCACCCTCGCCGACCGTGGCCCCGTTGAGCACCACCGATCCCGACGAGATCAGCGCCCGGTCGCCGATGACGGCGCCCTCGATGTGCACGTTGTGGCCCACCGTCACCTCGGCGCCGATGATCGTCGGCTGGGTGGCCGTGCAGTGGATGATCGATCCGTCCTGGATGCTCGAACGGGCGCCGACCTCGATCCGGCCGTCGTCGCCGCGCAGTACCGCGGTGGGCCAGACCGACGCCTCGGCGCCGATCGTCACGTTGCCGATCACGACGGCGTCCGGGTGGACGTAGGCGTCGGGATGGATGTCCGGTTCCGAGTCACCGAGGGCGTAGAGGGGCACGGGCCCACCCTAGGAGGGTCGTTCCTCGCCCAGTTCGTCGACCACCAGCACCTCGGGCCGCACCCCGCCGCTGCGGTGCACCGAGCGCCCGACGATCTGCGAGATCACCGGCGCGGTGATCACCTGGAACAGCCCGACCAGCAGCAACGTCGCGGCACTCTCGAGATCGACGCGAAAGGCCGTGCCGGCGAGGATGAGGAACAGACCCAGCGTCTGCGGCTTGGTGGCGGCCTGCAGCCGGGACAGGAGACTGGGCAGCCGCACCAGGCCGAGCGCACCGAGCAGACACGACAGGGCGCCGGTGAGCATGAGGACCGCGGACACGACGTCGGTGATCACCGGTGCCTCCTGCGCCGCTCGGCCAGGCGCGACGCCGTGGCCGAGCCGACGAACCCGACCAGCGCCACCGCTGCGATCAGCGGGATGTTGGAGCCGTCCTGGAAGAAGGCGACGTACACCGACGCGCCGGCGACGATGAGCACCACGAAGACGTCGAGCGCCACGATGCGGTCCAGCGTCTCGGGGCCACGGAACAGCCGCACCAGCGTGAGCAGGCCCGCGGCGACGAGCATGGCCAGGACGATCACGAACACCACGGTCACCGCACACGCTCCTCGATCAGCTGCCGGGTCCGCGCCAGCTCCTCGGGCGTGCCGAACGTCGCGAGCACGCGGCGTTGCATGTCCATCGTGCGCAGCCAGGTCCGTTCGACGTCGCCGGCGCCGCGCGGACCGAGCGCGTAGACGTACCAGACCCCGGCGGCGTGGTCGATCTCCAGCGCCATGGCCCCCGGCGCCAGCGACAACGCACTCGCCATCAGCGTCACGACCCGTTCCGACGACGTCAGCAGCGGCACGGAGATGATCGCCCCGCACGCCCGGGGGCCGTACCGCAGCACCTGCCAGCTCACCTCCGCACCGGAGACGAGGAGGTCGTAGACCAGGTAGCCGACCAACGCGAGCAGCCGCAACGGGCGTACCGGCAGCCGGTCGGACGATGGCGCCTGCCGCGCGACCGCCAGCACGAACACCGCCACCACCACTCCCCCGACGACCGTGAGCGGCGTGAACGTGCCCCACAACAGCACCCAGACGACGGTCAGCCAGATGATCGACGAGACCTTCACCGGGACGTTCCCAACACGGCCACGATGTAGGGCTCGCGGTCGAGCAGGTCCACCCCGGCGCGACCGGTCAGGGCCGAGAGCGGGCCGGCGAACACCGCGATCGCGAGGCTGGCCACGATCAGACCCGCCGTGGCCACGTACATCGGCACGGACGAGCGCGCTGTGCCGACGTCCACCTCGTCGTCCGGGTCGTCGTCGGGGATCGGTGGCTTCGCCTCGCCCCAGAACACCCGCACCCACACGCGGACGAGCGCGTAGAGCGTCAGGAAGCTCGCGAGGATCACCACGCCGGCGACGGCGGCGGGCCACGGCCCTGCGGCCGCACCGGCCTGCAGCAGCCCGAGCTTCGCGACGAACCCGGCGGTCGGCGGGATCCCGGCCAGCGTCAGCGCGGGGATCGCGAACAGCACGGCCAGGACCGGGGCCTCGTGCAGCAGCCCGCCCATCCGGTCCAGCGCCACGGTGCCGGTGCGCCGCGTGATCAGACCGCTGACCAGGAACAACGTGGCCAGCACCGTGATGTGGTGCGCCGCGTAGAGCGCTGCCCCGGACAGGGACTGCGCGTCGAAGACCGCGAGCCCGAACAGCATGAACCCGATGTGGCTGACCAGCAGGAACGACAGCAGCCGGTTGAGGTCGTTCTGCGCCAGCGCCCCCAGCGCGCCCACCAGCATCGTCAGGACGGCGAGCACCAGCATCAGTGTCCACGGGCCCTCGCGCGGGAACAGCAGCGTCTGGGTGCGCAGCAGCGCGTAGAAGCTGACCTTCGTCAGCAGGCCCGCGAACAGCGCCGCGACCGGGCCGGGGGCGTTGGGGTAGCTGTCGGGCAGCCAGAAGTGCAGCGGCACGATCGCCGCCTTGATCCCGAAGACCACCAGCAGCATCAGTCCGAGGATCGTGCGCAGCCCCGGCGAGACCATGTCCATCCGGCCGGCGAGCGCGGCGAAGTTCACCGTGCCGGTGGCCGCGTAGACCAGCGCGACAGCCGTCAGGAACAGCAGCGACGACATCAGGCTGACGATCACGTAGGTCATGCCCGCACGGATCCGCTTGGCGCTGGTGCGCCGCATGATCAACACGTACGACGCCGTGAGCATCAGCTCGAACGCCACGAACAACGTGAACAGGTCGCCGGTGAGGTACGCCAGCGACACCCCGGCACACAGCATCAGGTACATCGGGTGGAACGTCGTGCTCGCCGTGCCGCGGCCGTAGTCGGTGATGCGCTGGTCGATCGCGTAGACCAGCACTGCCAGCGTCACGAGGGTGGACACGAGCAGCAGCAGCGCCGAGAGCCGGTCAGCCACCAGCGCGATACCGATGGGCGCGGCCCAGCCGCCCAGCTCCTCCACGATCGGCCCGCTGTGGTCGGCGACGACGAGCAGTACGGCCGCGATGGCGGCCACCGCCGTGAGCACCACGATGCCCACGATGCGCTGCAGTGTCGCCGAGCGGCTGCCTACCACCGTGAGCGCGGCCCCGAGCATCGGCAGCAGCACGGGCAGGGTCAACAACGTGCTCACGGTTCGTCGTCCTGGCTCTGCTGCCGCGCGATCCGGGCGTCCTCGACGTCGTCCTGCACCTCGTCGTGTCCGACCAGCACGAAGGACCGGTAGCCCAGCGCGAGCAGGAACGTGGTGAGCGCGAACGTGATCACGACGGCGGTCAGGGCCAGCGCCTGCGGCAGCGGGTCGGCGAACGTGTCGGCGGGGGTCGCCCCGATGATCGGTGCGCGCCCGGGCGGCCCGCCCACCAGCTGCAGCAGCAGGTTGGTGCCGTGGCCGAGCACGACCACGCCGATCAGCACGCGCATCAGCGAGCGCTGCATGAGCAGGAAGAACCCCACCGCGTAGAGGACGGCGACGAGCACCGCCATCGCCAGGTTGATCGTGACCACTACAGCTCCCCCGCGTCCCGCATGTCGCGCTCGATGCCGGTACCGAGCGAGCGCAGCAGGTCCACGACGACGCCGACGATGAGCAGGTAGACGCCGACGTCGAGGAACAGGCTGGTCTGCACCGACACCGGGCCGAGCAGCGGGAGGTCGGCAGCCAGCTTGGTCGTGGCCAGCACCGGGGCCCCGAACGCCACCGGCGCGAGCGCGGCGAGCAGGGCCACCAGCAACCCCGTCCCGATGACGACGGGCGGGCGCACGCCCAGCGAAGCGGCGCCGGTGGCGAGGTGGCGCAGCACGAACGCGAGCCCGGCGACGAGCCCGGCCGCGAACCCACCGCCGGGGCCGTAGTGGCCCACGAGCAGCAGGTAGATCGAGAAGACGAGCACGGTGGGGAACAGCGCGCGCGTCACGCCACCGAGCAGAGTCATCGCTCTCCCTCGCTGCGCTCGGTCGACAACGGCCGCCGTGACAGTGATGCGGTCGCGAACTCCCTCATCCGAGCACGTCCGTCTCGTGTTCCGGCGTGCTCTGGCCGGGCCGGCCGCGCCGGTCGTAGCGCGTGGCCAGCACCAGGCTCGCCACGCCGGCCGCGGCGATGAACAGCACGCCGATCTCACCGACGGTGTCCAGCGCCCGGAAGTCGACGATGATCGCGGCCACCACGTTGTCGGCGCCCGCGCCGGTGGGCGCCAGCCGCACGTAGTCGGCGCTGGCCACCGGCGGCACCGTGCGCCCGGCCGACGCGACGACGGCCATCCCGGCCACCGCGATGCCACCGATCGAGGCGATCACGGCCTTCGGGATCCAGGTGCGCCGCGAAGCGCGTTCCTCGGTGAAGTGCGCCGGCAGCCGCCGCAGCACGAACACGAAGACGACCAGCGACAGCGTCTCGACGAGGAACTGGGCCAGCGCGAGGTCGGGCGCGCCGTCGACGATGAAGAGACCACCGACGGCGTACCCGATGACGCCGACGAGCAGCACCGCGGTGAACCGGCGCCGGGCCTTCACCACGGCCAGCGCCGCGACGGCCGCGGCGAACCCGAGCGGCAGCTGCAACGCGGTGGAGAACAGCGGCTGGTCGGCCGGCCACACGCCTCCCACCAGCGTCGCTGCTCCGGGGAGCGCGACCACCACGATGAGGATCGTGCCCAGGTAGAACGGCAGCGAGCCCACCTGTAGCCGGCCCGTCACGCCGGTGGCGACCCGGCCGAGACCGGCGATGACACCGTCGTAGGCGCGCTGGGCGTCGAGCGGGAAGCGCCGCTGCGGCAACGGCGTGCGGAACACGAGCAGGCCGGCCACCACGGCGATCGCCGAGAACAGCAGCGGCAGTCCGGGGCCGTGCCAGAGCGCGAGGTGGTAGTCCTCGCCCGGGTAGGCGGTGGCGTAGGGCGCGGCCACCGCGTCGACGAGCGGGTAGGCGACGCCGAGCACGAGCCCGGCCAGCGCGCAGAGCCATGTGGGCCAGGTGAGCAGCGGGCCGGGCGCGTGGACCGGCGTGGGGCCCACGCCAGGCTTGGCTGCGAACGCCCCCCACAGGAACCGCGCGCTGTAGGCCACGGTGAGGACCGAACCGGCGAGGATCCCCAGCGCCGCGGGAAGGCTGTCGTGCAGGAGCGCCTCGAATGCCGCCTCCTTGCCCACGAACCCGAGCAGCGGCGGGATGCCGGCCATCGACAGGGCCGCGAGCCCCGCCGCGACCGCCGTCCCCCGCATCGACGTCCACAGCCCGGAGAGCTCGCGCAGGTCACGGGTGCCGGTGGCGTGGTCGATGGTGCCGACCGTCATGAACAGCGGGGCCTTGAACAGCCCGTGCGCCAGCAGCATCGCGATGCCGGCGTACGCGGCGACCCTGCTCCCCGCGCCGAACAGCACCATCAGGAACCCGAGCTGGCTGACGGTGCCGAACGCGAGCACACGCTTGAGGTCGGTCTCGCGCAGCGCGCGGAAGCCGCCGATCAGCATCGTGCCCAGCCCGGCGACGACGATCGGCAGCCACCAGGCGAGCTCGCCCGCGAAGGCGGGCGAGAGGCGAGCCACCAGGTAGACGCCCGCCTTGACCATCGATGCGGCGTGCAGGTAGGCGCTCACCGGGGTGGGCGCCGCCATCGCTGCAGGCAGCCAGGGGTGGAACGGAAGCTGGGCCGACTTCGTGAACGCGCCGAGCAGGATCAGCACCAGCGCCACCGGCACGATCCCGCCGGTCGGGGGGCTCGCCAGGATCTCCGAGATCCGGTAGCTGCCCGCGGCCTCCCCGAGCAGGATGAAACCGAGCAGCATCGCGAGCCCGCCGAACACCGTGACGAGCAGGGCCTGCACCGCGGCGCGCCGGGCCGCCCTGTCCACCCCCGACTGTCCGACCAGCAGGAACGACGCCACCGACGTCAGCTCCCAGAACACGTAGAGCGTCAGGAGGTCGTCGGCGAGCACCAGGCCGAGCATCGCGCCGGCGAAGGCCAGCAGCAGCGCGGCGTTGCGGGTGCCGTCGGGCGAGTCACCGAAGTAGCCGGCGCAGTAGACGAGGATGACGGCACCGATGCCGGACACCAGCACGATCATCGCCAGCGCGAGGGCGTCGAGCCGGAAGCTCAGGGTCAGGCCGAGCGCCGGGGCCCACGCCGTGGTGGCGTCGATGCCGCCGTTCAGGGCGGGGCCGAGGTTCAGCAGCGCCCACACCAACGTCGCCGCAGGTAGGACGGCCGCGAGGAGGAACGCGGCCCGCCTGTTGTGGGCGGACACCAGCGGGAGCAACCCGGCCACGGCGAGGTGTGCGACGACGAGCGCGAACACCTACATCTCTCCTCGGTCGATGCCCACACCCTAACCATCGCCATCGTGAGGGCCCTCACCTGATCATCTGGAACGATTCAGCTCGGTGGAGCGATGAACAGGGTGTACGAGCACGACGACATCTCAGGAAGGACCCAGCACATCATGACCGACCGTCTCCGCCGCACCCTCCGCCGCCTCGACGCCTGGACCCTCTACGCGTTCAACCCGCGCCTGCCGCGCTGACACACTCCGGGCGCGTGTCACCGCCGACGCGCGTCCGCTACTCCTCCGCTACCGGCGGCTTGAGCGGACGCAGCAGCGCCCACGCCACGAACGCCGCCCCGATCACGATCATCACGATGCCGGCCCAGAGGTTGATGTCGATCCCCCCGGCCTTGGCGAGCTCCTCGGGTGAGTCCGAGACGAACCCCATCACCGTGAGCACCGCGCCGTAGACGAGGAACAGGATCGCGATCACGGTGCGCAGGTCGAACAGCGCCGACGACGCGCTCTGCACCGCTTCCGTACCGGCTGCGTCCTTCTCGGACATGAGGAACTCCCGTCAGATCACGAAGTACAGCACGATGACAAGTATGATCACTAGCACCCCGAGCGTGACCGGAGAGCGGAACCACCCGGCGTCCTCGCCGGTGGTGGTGTGCTCACGCGACTCCCTCGGCGTGAGCGACCAGGTCAGGCCCACGAGCTCGGAGTCCGGCTTGGGTTGTGTCACCATCGAGACGGCGACGGCCACCGCGATCCCGACGACGAAGGCGGCGCTCGCCCCCACGAAGCTGCCGGCCTGGCTGGAGAGCGTCAGCACCTTGACGCGCACCAGCACGTCGATCAGGACCGCCGCGATCGTGCCCGCGACGAGGCCGGTCCAGCCGGCCGTACCGGTCATCCGCTTCCAGAACAGCCCCAGGATGAAGATCGCGAACAGCGGGGCGTTGAAGAAGCTGAACAGGGCCTGGATGTAGTCCGTGATGTTGGAGTAGCTGCCGGCGAGGAACGCCGCGCCGATGGCGAGGACGCAGCCCACCACCGTGACGAGCCGGCCGACCTGCAGGTAGTAGCGGTCGCTGCGACCGGGGCGGATCCAGTCCTGCCACAGGTCGTAGGTGAACACCGTGTTGAGCGAGCTGACGTTCGCCGCCATGCCCGCCATGAACGACGCCAGCAGGCCCGCCAGGGCCACGCCGAGCAGGCCGTTGGGGAGCACCTCGTTCATCAGCAGCGTCAGCGAGTTGTTGTAGGTGATACCGCCGGAGTTCCCACCGGCCTTCAACGCCGCGATCTGCGGCACCAGCACCCCGGCGACCATGCCGGGCACCACCACGACCAGCGGGATCAGCGCCTTGGGGAAGGCCGCGATGATCGGGGTGCGCCGGGCCGCGGACATGTTGCGGGCCGAGAGCGCGCGCTGGACCTCGGCGAAGTTCGTCGTCCAGTAGCCGAACGAGAGCACGAAGCCCAGGCCGAACACGATGCCGATCACCGACAGCGTCGGGTTGGCGATCTCGGTCAGCGAGGTGCCGGGCCAGGAGTGCAGCTGGTCGGTGTTGCCGGCCGCCGCCGTGGTGATCTTCTCCTTCAACCCGTCCCAGCCGCCGACGCGGGCGAGCCCCGCCACGGTCAGCGGCACCAGCAGGGCGAGGATCACGAAGAACTGCAGCACCTCGTTGTAGATCGCCGCCGACAGCCCGCCGAGCACCGTGTAGGCGAGCACCACGAGCGCGGCAACCGGGATCGCGACGTAGAGCGACCACCCCAGCAGCGCCTCGAGCACCAGGCCGAGCGTGAACAGGTTGACCCCGGCGATGAGCACCGACGCGACCGCGAACGTCACGGCGTTGACGCGCTGGGTGGTGGTGTTGAACCGCATGCGCAGGAACTCCGGCACGCTGCGGGCCTTGGAGCCGTAGTAGAAGGGCATCATCACGATGCCGAGGAACACCATCGCCGGCACGGCACCGATCCAGTAGTAGTGCACCACCGGGATGCCGTACTGGGCGCCGTTGGCCGACATGCCCACCAGCTCGAGCGCGCCGAGGTTCGCCGAGACGAACGCCAGGCCCGTCACCCACGCCGGGAGCGAACGCCCCGAGAGCAGGAAGTCGAGGCTGGAGGACACCGAGCGGCGCGCGACCACGCCGATCCCGAGCACCAGCACGAAGTAGAACGCCACGAGCACGTAGTCGATCGCGGTGGTGTTCAACCGCAGATCCGCCTGAGCCAACAGCATCGTCGAAGCCCCCCTGTGTCGTGCTGAGTACCGCGCCGTGCGAGGTGCGCGTACCGCGGGGATGTTGCGCCTCGGAGGGAGTTCGCGCCAGATCTGACACGCCGAGGGCCCCGATTGGGCGCACGATCGCCACCCTCTACGCGGGTGCGTCGACTCTGAGCGCCTTGGCGTAGCAGCGGCTGCCCGGTGCGCAGCGGTAGGCACCGAACGGCGGGATCGGGGTGTAGCCGCTGCTGACGTAGAGCGCGATCGCCTCGGGCTGCATGGTCCCGGTCTCGAGAACGGCCCGCCGGCGGCCCGCCACGGCGGCCGTGCGCTCCAGCTCGGTCAGCACGGCGCGCGCATACCCCCGGCCGCGGTGGGCGTCGTCGACGTACATCCGTTTGATCTCCGCGTCACCGTCGGCCAACGACGGGTCCTCCCCGGCGTCGCGGACCCGCCAGCCGCCGCACGCCACCGGCGTCCCTCCGACGTAGCCGACGGTGAAGAACCCGAGCGGTGACGCGAACTCCGCGGGGTCGACGGGCGTGGCGTCCTCGTCGCCGTAGCGCACCCGGTAGAAGGCCTGGACCTCGGAGATCAGCCGGACCGCGTCGGGATGGTCGAAGGGAACGGGGCACAGTTCGAGCACCAGACGACCCTACGATCCGCCCATGCCCGCCGACGCCTCGTGGCGGCGTGGACCGAGATCCGGGCGGCGTTCGGCGAGATGCCGCCGGCCACCCTGCTGGGGGTGACGGTGCTGGGCTACCCCGACCAGCTGGTGGAGGTCGACGCGGTGGCCGCGGTGGCCGGCTGATGCCGGCCGTTGCGGACCACCACCGTCAGGCTCACGCCCACCAGCACGGCGACGACGAGGAGCAGGACCGGGTAGCCGACCGGTCCGGTGAGGGCCGCGAGCGCGACGGGGAGCAGGAACCCCACGTAGGTCAGGCTGTAGAAGGCCGCGGTGAGGCCCGCGAGGTGCTCCGGCTCGGCCATCCGCTGCACCTCCAGCAGCCCCGCCACCAGGCACAGGCCGTACCCGGCGCCGAGCACGAGCGAGGCGGCCACCGCCGCCCACGGTGAGGCGGCCGCCGCGGCAGCGGCCGCGATCAGCGTGCCGGTGAGCACAGCGCCCAGCCCGACACGGGCGGCCAGCACCGGCGAGCGGCGGTCGAGTCGGCGGGCCCACGACTGGACGCCCACTCCCGTCGCCAGCGTGACGGCGGTGAGCAGCGTGGCGAACAGCAGGCTGCCACCACCGGGGCCCAGCGCCGCGGGCTGGACGGCGAACGAGATGGCCACCGCCCCGAACACCCAGGGCGCCATCGGCGCCACCACGCGCAGGAACCGCGGGGGCAGGTGCACCCGGACCGCCAGCGTCAGCGCCAGGTCGGTGCGGGTGTCGGGTACCCCGAACGCCCCGGCCAGCACGATCACGGTGATCAGGGCGTGCATCACGTACGGCACCACCAGGGGCAGGGGTGCGAACTGCGCGAGCAGCCCGCCGATCAGCGGTCCGATCCCGAACCCCGCCGAGAGCGCGAGCGCGGCGCGCCGCGCCCCGGCCCCTGCGTCTGCGTCGTCGTACGGCGGCTGGGAGAGCTCCTTCACCCAGGTGGTGCCGACCGCCATCGCGATGCCCGTGACCAGCCCGAACAGGAACCGCCCGGCGAACAGCGCCGGCTCCGACAGGGACGGCACCGCACCCAGGGCCAGTACCGCGCTGGCCGGCACCGACACCGCGAGGGCGGGCAGCATCAGCCGCCGCCTCCCCCACCGGTCCGACGCCGGGCCGCCGAGCAGGAGGCCGGGCGCGAGCCCCGCGACGTAGACGCCGAAGAACGCCGCAACGGTGACCGCCGAGAAGTGCTCCTGCTCGCGGTAGGCCACCATCAGCGGGCTGAACTGGTTGGCTCCGTACCCGATGGCGAAGAGCCCCGCGGCCACCCGCACCCAGCTCCGCACGTCGTCCCCTCCTCCGTCGGGTCGTGCGCGCAGCGTCAGCTGCTGCTCTTCGCCTTCTGCCGCCACGACGTCAGGGCGCGCTCGGTGTAGCCGTTGGGCTCGGCCCGGCCGGAGAACACCAGGTCGAGTGCGGCCTGGAAGGACTCGCTCGTCTCCAGGTCCTTCGCCATCGGCTTGTAGCCGGGCTCCTTCGCGTTCTGCTCGTCGACGACGGCGGCCATGCGCGCGAACGTCTCGCGCACCAGCTTCTCGTCGACGAGGCCGTGGTGCAGCCAGTTGGCGATGAGCTGGCTGGAGATGCGCAGCGTGGCGCGGTCCTCCATCAGCCCGACGCCTTCCAGGTCGGGCACCGTGGAGCAGCCGATGCCCAGCCCGACCCAGCGCACGACGTAGCCGAGGATCGACTGCGCGTTGGTCTCCAGCTCGTGGGTCTTCTGCTCGTCGCTGAGCGAATCGGTGAGCACAGGCACCTCGAGCAGCAGCGCGCGGTCGGTGGACCGGCCTGCCAGTTCGGCCTGCCGCGCGTGGACATCGGTGCGCAGGTAGTGCAGCGCGTGCAGTGTCGCGGCGGTGGGCGAGGGCACCCAGGCGCAGTTGGCGCCGGCCTTCGGCTGCGCGCCCTTCTGCTCCAGCATCGCGGCCATGGCGGCGGGCTTGGCCCACATGCCCTTGCCGACCTGCGCCTTGCCGGCGAACCCGGCGTGCAGCGCGACGTCGACGTTGCGGTCCTCGTAGCCGTTCAGCCACGCGGTGCTCTTCATGTCGTCCTTGCGCACGACCGGCCCGGCCTCGAAGTCGGTGTGGATCTCGTCGCCGGTGCGGTCGAGGAAGCCGGTGTTCACGAAGATCACGCGGTCCTGGGCGGCGGCGAGGCAGGCCGAGAGGTTGAGCGAGGTGCGCTTCTCCTCGTCCATGATGCCGATCTTGAGGGTGCGCGGCTCCATGCCCAGCGCCTCCTCGACGGCGGCGAACAGCTCGACGGTGAGCGCGACCTCGTCGGGCCCGTGCTGCTTGGGCTTGACGATGTACATGCTGCCGGCGCGGGAGTTGGAGTACCGGCCCAGGCCACGCAGGTCGTGCAGCGCGGCGGTGGCGGTGACCAGCGCGTCGAGCACGCCCTCGGCCACCTCCTGCTCGCCGTCGAGCACCGCGTTGGTGGTCATGTGGTGGCCGCAGTTGCGGACGAGCAGGAGCGAGCGACCCGGGAGCGTCAGCTCCGAGCCGTCCGGCGCGGTGTAGGTGCGGTCGGCGTTGACCCGCCGCTCGACGGTCTTCCCGCCCTTCTCGAACGACGAGACGAGGTTGCCGGTCATGAGCCCGAGCCAGGTGCGGTAGGCGCCGGTCTTGTCCTCGCCGTCGACGGTGGCGACGGAGTCCTCCAGGTCGACGATCGTGGTGACGGCCGACTCCAGCAGCACGTCGGCCACGCCGGCGTGGTGCTGACGCCCGACCTGGTGCGACGGGTCGATGGTCAGCTGCAGGTGGAGACCGTTACGGGTCAGCACGATCTGTCCGTCGGCAGAGCCGGCGAACTGGGCCGGGTCCGCGAGCACCGGGCTGAGCGAGCCGTCCGTCACCTCGTAGGCGGTCACATCCGCGTGGCTGCCCGACGCGAGCGGGAACAGCTCGTCCAGCAGCTCGTCGGCGGCCGTGATCACCTGGGCACCGCGCGCCTCGTCGTAGCCGGGGGCGAGGTCGTGGTCCTGGGGCAGCGCGTCGGTGCCGTAGAAGGCGTCGAACAGCGATCCCCAGCGGGCGTTGGCCGCGTTCAGCGCGTAGCGCGGGACCGTGGCGGGTACCACCAGCTGGGGGCCGGGGACCTCGGCGATCTCGGCGTCCACGCGGTCGACCTGGATCTGCGGATCGGCTTCGGGCACCAGGTACCCGATGTCGGTGAGGAACGTGGCGTACGACGCGGCGTCGCCCGCGCCGTGCTCGCGGTGCCAGGCGTCCACCTGCTCCTGCTGCGCGTCTCGGCGGGCCAACAGCTCGCCGAGACGCGGGGCGAAGCGGGCCTGGAGATCGGCGAGTGCGATCCAGAACCGGTCGGGAGTGATGTCGAGCCCGGACAGCAGTTCGTCCGCGACGAACGCGCGCAGGGCCGGGTCGATCTGCAGAGTCGACGTCATGGCTCTTTTCTACCAGACGGAGTGGCTTTTCCGCAGTACGGAACTTACAGTTGACCTGTGAGTGCACCCACGACCGGAGTCCAGTCCCTCGTCCGCGGCTTCGAACTGCTCGAGGCGATCGGCGACATGGGCGGTGAGGCGGGGCTGTCCCAGCTGGCCGGCCGCACCGGCCTGGCCCCGGGCACGGCCCACCGCATCGTGCGCACGCTCGTGGATCTCGGCTACCTGCGCCAGCTGCCGTCGCGCCGCTACACGCTCGGTGCCCGCCTGCTGCGCCTCGGCGACACCGCATCGGCCCTGCTCGGCCGCTGGGCCACACCCGTGCTGTCGGAGCTCGTGGAGCAGTTCGGGGAGACGGCCAACCTCGCCGTGCTCGACGGCGACCGTGCCGTCTACGTCGCCCAGGTCCCCTCGCCGCACTCGGTGCGGATGTTCACCGAGATCGGGAGGCGCGTGCCCCTGCACTGCACCGGGGTGGGCAAGGCGATGCTGAGCCAGCTCCCGAACACGCAGGTGGACGCGCTGATCGCCCGGTCCGGTCTGCCTGCCACCACCCCCACCACGATCACCGACCCCGCCGTCCTGCGCGTCGAGCTGGCCCGGGTCCGCGAGCAGGGCTGGGTGCGCGACGAGGGCGAGCAGGAGACGGGCGTGCGCTGCGTCGCGGTACCGGTGCCGGGGCCGACCGGGCCGGTGGCCGTGTCGGTGTCGGGTCCGGTCGGGCGCGTCGACGAGGTGGCCGTCGGACGCATCACCCCGGCGCTGATGGCGGCCGGGGCCCGGCTCGGCCAGGTGCTCAACGGCACCTGAGAGTCAGCCCGTCGTCGCGATGACGGGCACCTCCGTCGGCTCGGCGCCCGCCGGTGACAGGGCGCCGCTGAGCGCCAGCAGGATCGCGATCACGGCCGCCACGATGAGCGACAGCTGCAGTGTCCGACGCGGACCCACACGCACCTCCCGGGAAGATCGTCGTGACGGAAACATGATCAACCGACCGTGTTGCCGTGGGGTGACGACCCGCCGATCGGGTAGTGGGCATCACCACATCGGACCAGTGGATCACATCACGGAGGCCCGTACGGGTCGGTAACCGGCCCCCTCGACGCTCGGCGCCGCCCCCGTTCCCGACGTAGGGTCGATCCGCCCGGTACGACGCGAGGAGGCGGCCATGGCGCTCGACACTGCGGTGAGGTCGGCGTTCGAGCAGGTGCTCGAACCCCGCGACGTCATCAGTGATCCCGTGGGCTGCCGTGCCTACGAGTGCGACGGGCTCACCGGCTACCGGGTCACGCCCGAGCTGGTCCTGCTCCCCCGCAACGCCGAGCAGGTGGCGGCGGCAGTGACCGTCTGCGCGCGGCACCGGGTGCCGTTCGTGGCCCGCGGGGCGGGCACCGGGCTGTCCGGGGGCGCGCTCCCGGTGGCCGAGGGTGTGGTGATCAGCCTGGCCCGGCTCAAGCGCGTGCTGGAGGTCGATCCGGTCAACCGGCGCGCCGTCGTCGAGCCGGGCGTCACGAACCTGGAGATCACCGCCGCCGCCTCGCCGCACGGCCTCTACTACGCGCCGGACCCGTCGAGCCAGCAGGTCTGCACCATCGGCGGCAACGTCGCGGAGAACTCCGGCGGCGCCCACTGCCTCAAGTACGGCTTCACCACCAACCACGTCTACTCGGCCGAGGTGGTGCTGCCCGACGGTTCGGTCGTCACGCTCGGCACCGACACCGGTGAGCAGGCCGGTCCCGACCTGCGCGGGGTGTTCCTCGGTTCGGAGGGCACGCTCGGGATCACCACGAAGATCACCGTGAAGCTGCTGCGGGCGCCCGAGACGGTGCGCACGCTGCTCGCGGACTTCCCGTCGGTGCGCGCTGCCGGTGACGTCGTGAGCGACATCGTCTCCGCCGGCATCGTGCCCGCCGCCGTCGAGATGATGGACACGCTCGCCATCGAGGCCGCCGAGGAGGCCGTCCACGCCGGGTACACCGTCGGGGTGCCGGCCGCGCTCGTCGTCGAGCTGGACGGGCCGGTCGAGGAGTGCGACTCGCAGTTCGAGCAGGTCAAGGCCCTCTGCGAGAAGCACCGCTGCACGCGGTTGCACATCGCCGGCTCCCCCGAGGAGCGGGCGGCGATCTGGCGCGGGCGCAAGGCCGCGTTCGCGGCGGTCGGGCGGATCAGCCCCGACTACTTCGTGCAGGACGGCGTGGTGCCCCGCACGCGGCTGGCCGAGGTGCTCGACCGCATCGCCGATCTCGGCCGCGACGCCGGCATCCGCGTGGCCAACGTCTTCCACGCCGGCGACGGCAACCTGCACCCGCTGGTGCTCTACAGCGCCGCCCTCGGCGAGACGGCGCGGGCGGAGAAGCTCTCGGGCGAGATCGCCGAGCTGTGCGTCGAGTTCGGCGGGGCGCTGTCGGGTGAGCACGGGATCGGCACCGACAAGGCGTGCTCGATGCCGAAGATGTTCACCGAGGACGACCTGGCGGTCATGCAGCGGGTACGCGACGCGTTCGACGCGCAGAACATCTGCAACCCGGGGAAGGTGCTCCCGACTCCGCGGCTCTGCGGGGAGCGGCCCGGGAAGTACAAGCCCCATCCGCTGGAGGAATCGGGAGTGATCGAGAGGCTATGAGGGAGCTTGCGAGTTCATCAGACAGCGCCGTGACCACCCCTACGAAGCTGCAGCCCACCGATCTCGACGAGCTGCGGTCGGCGGTCCTCGACACCACCGGCCCGGTCGCGATCACCGGCGCCGGCACCGCCGCCGACTGGGCGGGTGCGCTCGGCGCCGTCGACGCCGTGCTCGACACCACCGCGCTGACCGGCGTGATCACCCACAACCCCGGCGACATGACCGTCTCGGTCCGGGCCGGCACTCCCCTGCGCGAGCTGGCCGAGGAGCTGTCGCCGCACGGCCAGCACGTGTCGTTGGACGCCGCGCGCATCGCCGACGGCGCGACGGTCGGCGGGCTGCTCGCCACGGGTGACGCCGGGCCGTCCGCGCTGGTCTACGGCACACTGCGCGACCTGGTCATCGGCACCACCCTCGTCCTCGCCGACGGCACGGTCGCCCACAACGGCGGGCACGTGATCAAGAACGTGGCGGGGTTCGACCTGGCCAAGCTGATGCACGGCTCCTACGGCACCCTCGCCGTCGTCGCCGAGGTGGTGCTGCGCCTGCACCCCGTGCCGAAGGCGACGGCCACCCTGGCGCTCGACTGCACCCTGGCCGAGGCCCCCGACCACGCCGCCCGCGTTCTCGGCGGCCCGTTCGAGCCGGTGGCGCTGGAGTGGGTGGACGGCACACTCCTGGTGCGCATAGAAGGCACGGAGTCGGCCCTGGACGCACGCGCAGCCCGCGTAGCGGAGGTCCTGGACACCGACGAACGGCACTCTCGTCGCACAGGTTCCGACGACAGCGCCGTTCGTCAGAACGGTTGGGGAGCCCACGCCGCTGCCGTGCGGGGTGCCGCCGGCTCTGCCGTGCTGCGCATCGGGGCCCTTCCCTCGCGGCTCCCCGCGCTGCTCGCCTCGCTTCCCGGGACCACCGCGATCACCGCGGGTCTGGGTACCGGCGTCGCCACCGTGTCGCTCGACCCGGCCGGCGTCGCCGAGGCGCACGCGCTGGTGCACACCGCGGGTGGAACCTCCGTCATGCGCTCGCGGCCGGCCGGTTCGGACGTGCCCGCGTGGGGCCCGCCGCCGTCGGCGATCGCGGTGCTCCAGTCCGTCAAGAAAGTGCTCGACCCGCAGGGCCGGTTCGGTCCGGGCCGCTTCGACCCCTGGATGTGACTGCATGATCTCGCCGACCAACGCCACGGCCCTCGTCCCGGACGCGCGACCGATCGGGGAGCACTCGGCATGACGACCCCCGCAGGCTCGGCCGAGAGCAAGATCCCCCAGACCGCGCCCAGCAGCTTCGACGACCACCACCCGCCCGAGCGGGAGCTGCTCGACGACTGCGTGCACTGCGGGTTCTGCCTGCCCACCTGCCCCACCTACCAGCTGTGGGGCGAGGAGATGGACTCCCCGCGCGGCCGCATCTACCTCATGGACCTCGCGAGCAAGGGCGAGATCGCACTGGAGGGCTCGTTCTCCGAGCACATGGACGCGTGCCTGGGCTGCATGGCGTGCGTGACCGCGTGCCCGTCGGGCGTGCAGTACGACAAGCTCCTGGAGTCCGTGCGTCCCCAGATCGAGCGCAACGTCGAGCGCGACCGTGGCGACCAGCTGTTCCGCGAGGCCATCTTCGCGCTGTTCCCCTACAAGCGACGACTGCGCGTGGCGGCCCTGCCCGGGGCGCTCTACCAGAAGCTCCGCACGGTGCCCGCGATCCGGAAGCTGGCCGAGAAGCTGCCCGGGCGCCTCGCGGCCATGGAGTCGCTGCTCCCGCCGGTGTCGGTCCGCGAGGCGTTCGCGACGCTGCCCGTGTTCACGCCGGCCGTCGGCGTCCGTCGCGGACGGGTCGCCCTGCTCAGCGGCTGCGTGCAGGACGTGTTCTTCCACAGCGTCAACGAGGCGACGGTGCGGGTGCTCGCCGCCGAGGGCTACGACGTGCTCGTCCCCCGCGACCAGCAGTGCTGCGGTGCGCTGGAGCTGCACGCCGGCCGGGAGGCCCCCGCGCTGGAGCGGGCCAAGCGTGAGATCGGCGTGTTCGAGACGCTCGACGTCGACTCGGTGGTCACCAACGTCGCGGGCTGCGGCTCGTCGATGAAGGAGTACGCGCACCTGTTCGCCGACAACCCGGAGTGGGCCGAGCGGGCTGCGGTGTTCAGCGCCCGCGTCCGCGACGTGCACGAGGTGCTGGCCGACGGCGAGCCACGCGCCGAGCGCCACCCGGTGCGCGGTCGCGTCGCCTACCACGACGCCTGTCACCTGGGGCACGCGCAGAAGGTGCGGGCGCAGCCGCGCGCGGTGCTGCGCTCGATCCCCGGCCTGGAGCTCGTCGATCTCCCCGAGGCCGAGCTGTGCTGCGGCTCCGCGGGCATCTACAACATGATCGCGCCGGAGGCCGCGGGCGAGCTGGGCGCGCGGAAGGCGGCGAACGTCCGGTCCGTGCATCCGGACGTGATCGTCACGGCCAACCCCGGGTGCCTGCTGCAGATCGGCAAGCACCTGGGATCGGACGTCCCGCTGCTGCACCCCGTCCAGCTGCTGGACGCGAGCATCCGGGGCGTGCCGGTCCCGCGCACCTGACGGGCGGTTCCGCCCGGTTGGGCGTTCCCGCACGGTTCACCCGATACCGAGGCCGTATCCGCTCGGCGTTCGCCCCGTGTTCAGCGGGGGCACCCGCCGGGGATGCATCGCCCCCGTACCTCTTGTCCGTCACCGGTCACCCGGACCGGTGACGGACGGGAGCCCCGATGCCGTACTCCATCATCCGACGAGGCGCGGTGACCGCGGTCGCCGCGGCCGCCGCCTTCGCGGTGCCCGCCGGCACCGCCGCGGCCGCCGCGCCGCCGGCGCCCGCCCGGCACGTGCTGCTGATCTCCGTGGACGGGCTGCACCAGGCCGACCTGAGCTGGTACGTCGGCCACCACCCGGGCTCCGCCATGGCGTCGCTCGTGCACGGCGGCACCGACTACACGCGCGCGAGCACCCCGGTGCCGTCGGACTCGTTCCCGGGCATGGTCGCCCAGGTCACCGGCGGCAACCCGGCCTCGGCCGGCGTCTACTACGACAGCAGCTACGACCGCACCCTGCTGCCGCCCGGCACCACCTCGTGCGCCGGCGTGAAGCCCGGCACCGCCGTGCTCTACGACGAGTCGATCGACCGCGACCCCACCAGCCTCGACGCCGGCCAGGGCCTCGCCGGCCTCCCGGCCAGCATCCTGAAGCTCACGGGACAGGCCCGCGACCTGATCGACCCGGCCAAGCTCCCGGTCGACCCGGGCACCTGCAAGCCGGTCTACCCCCACCAGTTCCTGAAGGTCGACACGATCTTCGAGGTGGCGAAGGCGCACGGGCTGCGGACGGCGTGGTCGGACAAGCACGCCGCGTACGACCTGCTCAACGGCCCGTCGGGCACCGGCATCGACGACCTGTTCACTCCCGAGATCAACAGCAAGGTGCCGGGCGGGACGGGCGACTGGACCACCGACAACGCGGCCACCCGCCGCTACGACGGCTACAAGACCACGGCGGTCGTCAACGAGATCGACGGGTACGACCACTCGCGTACCACGAAGGTCGGTGTGCCGGCGATCTTCGGCATGAACTTCCAGACCGTGTCCACCGCACAGAAGCTCCCGACCTCGGACGGGCAGGCCGGCGGCTACCTCGCCGACGGCGTCACCCCCGGCCCGCTGCTCAGCGGGGCGCTGTCCTCGGTGGACACCCAGCTGGGGAGCATCCTCGCCGAGCTGGAGGTCCAGCACCTCGACGGCAGCACCACCGTGATCCTCTCGGCCAAGCACGGCCAGTCGCCCACGAACCCGGCCCTGCTCAACCGGATCGACGACGGCCCGATCCTGAACGGCCTCGACGCCGCGTGGAAGAAGGCCCACCCGGGCGCAGCCGACCTCGTCGCGCACTCCAGCGACGACGACGGGCTGCTGCTGTGGCTCAGCGACCGCAGCCCTGCGGCCGCCGCGTTCACCCGGCAGTACCTGCTGGCGCAGTCCGGCACCGGCACCGGCATCACGAAGGCACCTAAGCCCTACACGCGCTCCGGCCTGCAGCAGCTCCACGTCGGTGCCGACGCGGCCGCGTACTTCCACGTGAAGCCGGGCGACGCCCGCGTGCCGGACGTGATCGGGATCGTGGTCCCCGGGGTCGTCTACACGGGAGGCACGGCGAAGATCGCCGAGCACGGCGGGGCCGCGACGGCCGACCGGAACGTGCCGATCGTCGTCACCGGCCCCGGTTCCGAGGACTCCGGGACGGTGCGGGCCCCGGTCGAGACCAACCAGATCGCCCCGACGATCCTGCGCGCGCTCGGCCTGAACCCCGGCGAGCTGCAGGCGGTCCGGCAGGAGGGCACCCGGGCCCTGCCGCGGTCCTGATCAACCGGCGACCGCCCGCGGCCGGCTGATGCACGTGAACGCCTCGGTCGGCCCGGGCGTCGGCGCCGCCTTGCGCCGCACCACGTAGTCGGGCGGATCCAGCGCCAGGTCGAGGCGGTGGAACAGGCGTGCCGCGGTGAGCGTCATCTGCACGTCGGCGATGCCCTTGCCGAGGCACGTGTGGGGGCCCTTGCCGAACGGCGCATAGGCGCCGGGAGTCGCGTGCTCCCGGCGCCCGTCGCTGTAGCGGTCGATGTCGAACACGTGCGGGTCGGGGAAGATCTCGGGCAGGAAGTGCGGCACGGTGATCGCGCAGTGCACCCGTTCGCCCTCCCGGATCGTGAATCCGGCGTAGCCGAAGTCCCGGACGGCCACCCGCGGCTGCGCGACGGCGATCGGGTACATGCGCATGGTCTCCATGACGGCCCCGTTGATCGCGGGCATGTCGGCGATCGACTCGTCGGTCAGCGGCCCGCGCGCGAACACCGCGTCGGCCTCGGCCCGGACCCGCTCGAGCACGTCGGGATGCTTCAGCACGGCGTGGACGAGTGAGGCGAGGGTGTTGGCCACCGTGTCGAGGCCGGCGACGTAGGGGCCGGTGAGGGCGAGGAGGAGGTCCTCGGACGCCATGAGCTCCGGGTCCCGCTCGTGCGCGTCCATGATGTCGTCCACGAGCGTGCGCCGGTCCCCCGTGGCCGGTGGCCGGCTCCGGTGGTCGCGGATGATCTGTGCGCCGAGCTCGGTGACCCGGGCCTTGGCCCGCCTGTAGCGGGGCCGCTTGAGCAGGATCGCCGGCCGCTGCTTCGTGACCAGCGAGTTGAGGATGCCGAGGGTCACCAGCTTGATGTCGTCGACGTACTCCAGCGGCGCCTGGCCGGTGAGCAGGGTGCCGAGCTGGCTGGTCACCATGTACTGCAGCGCGGAGACCACCGGCACCGACGTGCCCGGGCGCCAGTCCCGGTCGATGCAGTGGTCGGTGATGTCGACGAGATCGTCGAGGCGGCCCTGCAGAGCCTCACGCGAGTAGCCGCGGCGCATGACCTCCCGCAGCTTGCGGTGCTCGGGCCCGTCCACGCTGAGCAGGGTGCGGTTCGCGCCGTACTCGTCGACCATGCCCTGCCACACCTCCCTGGTCCGCAGGCAGCCCTGCCCCTCACGCGACCCCATCCACCGTGCGAGCTCCGGACCGGCGAGCACGGTCAGGGTCTGGTGGAGCGCGCGGACCCGGAAGACCGGGCCGTGCTCGAGGTACGCGCGGACGAAGAACGCGCCGGGATCCCTGGTCAGCTCCGCGACGTTGCCGACGACGGGCCGCCCCCGCACGACGGGGATCTGCCGTCCCGCCTCCGTTGATGTGCTCATCCGACTCCTTGGTCCGTTCGGCACTCTAGAGCTCGGCGGTGACGTCCGGCGTCCGCCCGGCTCCCGCCCGAGGGCGTCCAGGCACGCGGCAAGGTCGTGGTGTGAGTCCCCTACCGTGCGGACATGGACATCGACTGGAGCGCGCAGCTCGCGGAGCAGCTGGAATGGCACTGGAACGGCCAACTGCGGCCACGGTTCGACGGCCTCACCGACGACGAGTACCTCTGGGAGCCGGCTCCCGGCTGCTGGAACGTGCGGCCACGGGGAGCCGCGGGCGGCCCCGGCAGCGGGCCCTTCACCATCGACTTCGCCTTCCCCCAGCCCGATCCGGAGCCGGTCACCACCATCGCCTGGCGGCTCGCGCACGTGATCGTCGGGGTGTTCGGGATGCGGGCGGCGAGCCACTTCGGCGGCCCGGCGATGAGCTACGAGGACTTCCCGTACGCGGGCACGGCCGCCGAGGCCCTGCGCCAGCTCGACGAGACGTACGGCACCTGGATCGGCGGCGTCCGCGATCTGGACGACGAGGCCCTGGCGCGGCCGGTCGGCCCGGCCGAGGGGCCGTTTGCGACGGAGCCGATGGCTACCCTGGTGCTGCACATCCACCGCGAGGCCATCCACCACGGCGCCGAGATCGCCCTGATGCGCGACCTCTACCGGACGCGGCGCTGAAGATCGCCGGTTGAGGGACACGAGCTGCAGATGTGCAGCTCATGTCCCGTTTCTGGCGATCATGCGGCGATTGCCAGGGTTTCCGCGATCTCAGCCACCGTGTCCTCCGGTTGGCCGTCGAGGTCGTGCCAGGTGAACCTCAGCAGGTCCCAGGTCCCGCGGGTGATCGCGTTGCCTTTGCGGCGGTCGGCCCGGAACCGGACCGGGTCGACGTGCCAGGCTCATCTGTCCACCTCGACGGCCAGCTTCGCAGCCGGGAACGCCAGATCGATCCGGTACGGGCCGAACTGGTAGCCCAGCACCCACCCGGTGATGCCGGCCTCGCGTAGCAGCTTCACCAGCAGCCGCTCCGCAGCCGAGTCGGCCCGATCCGCGGCGGCTGTGATCAGTCGCCCGGCGTCGGATGCACCGTGCCGCCCCATGTTGCGGCAGTAGGCGCGGTGGAACGCCGGGAACCGGACGTGCTTCTGCAGTGCCCGGTCGAGGAAGGTCGACCCATCCGACACGGCGAGTGCGGTCTCCAACGCGGCTAGCGGCTTCCCCGTGAGGTGGATGCCTCGGATGTCCACCACGACCTGCCACGCCAGATCGCGACGGCACAGGGTGATGCCCGGCTGGGGTCGCGGCTTGGCTGAAGCCGGCACCGTGATGTCGATGACGTCCGGGGCTCGGTCGCGCATCCGGTGCCAACAGGCCGCCGCCGGCCCCGTGACCGTGGCGTCGGGGCCGGCCCACAGCGTCGCTGCGCGCACCCGCGCCTCGTCGCTCAGCCGATGCCCGCCCACCAGGTAGACCCCGGGGTGCAGGCGCGACCACACACGGTCGCGGGCTCGCCGATGGACCGTGGCGGCAGACATCCCGCAGCTCAAAGCCTGCGCCAGCGAGATCACCCCGGCCTGCTGCGCCACAAGCGCCTCGAAGGACATTCGCCGAGCATGACCGAGGCGCACGATTCCCGGGGCTGTTCCGGCAAACCCGGCCCCATGATCGCCAGGATCGGGACAAAACCAGCATATGTGCAGCTCATGTCCCTGAACTGGTGATCATGCTTCACCGCGCGAAGTGGTCCCAGCCGGCCGGGCCGCCCGTGTAGGCGCGGCCCTGTACCAGCACTTCCGGTGCCCCTGGCCGCACGCTCCCGATCGCCGTCCAGCCCACCGGGAGCTCCACCGACGGGGGGACCGTGGCCACCAGGGCGTGGTCCTCGCCGCCGGTGAGCAGCCAGTGCACCGGGTCCACCCCCAGCGCCGATCCCACCTCGACGAGCCGCTGCGGCACCTCCGGTGGGGCGACGTCGATCGTCACCCCCGACGCCCGGGCGACGTGCGCCAGGTCGGCCAGCAGCCCGTCGGAGACGTCGATCATCGAGGTGGCGCCGGCCCGCGCGGCCTGCGGTCCGGCCGCGTACGGGGGCTCGGGCACCCGGTGCGCACCCACCACCGCCACCGGGGAACGGAACCCGCGGGAGAGCACGGCCAGCCCCGCCGCCGACCAGCCGATCCGCCCGGCGAGCGCCACGACGTCGCCGGGGCGGGCACCGCCGCGCGTCACCGGCTCCCGGCCCTCGAGGGAACCCAGCGCGGTCACCGAGACCACCAGCGTGGCCGACGACGCGACGTCGCCGCCCACCACCCCGACCCCGGTGACTCCGGCCTCCGCCCACAACCCGTCGGCCAGCCCCTCCAGCGTCGCCACCGCGGTGTCGGCGGGGCAGGCGAGCCCCACGAGCAGCGCCGTGGGCACGGCGCCCATCGCCGCGATGTCGGCCAGGTTGGCGGCGGCCGCCTTGCGTCCGATCTGCACGGGGCTGGACCAGTCGAGCCGGAAGTGCACGGTGTCCACGAGCACGTCGGTGCACGCGACCACCCGCCCGTCGGGTGCGGCCACCACCGCCGCGTCGTCCCCCGGGCCGAGCAGCGTGGCCGCCGGCTGCACCCGATCGCGGGTGACACGGGCGATCAGACCGAACTCGCCGACGCCTGCCACAGTCCCGGGTGACAGTGTGCCGTCGGTCTCGGATCGATCATCCGAAGGCCGTGGAAGTGTGGGCAAGGAGAACTCCTCGGGTACGTTCGGCACTCACTCTGCCTGAAAGGGGCACACCGTGGTGCAGGCCTACATCCTTGTCCAGACCGAGGTCGGAAAGGCCGCGGCCGTGGCCGGTGAGATCTCCGCCATCACCGGCGTGATCTCCGCCGAGGACGTCACCGGACCCTACGACGTGATCGTCCGCGCCCAGGCCGACACCGTCGACGAGCTCGGCCAGCTCGTCGTCGCGCGCATCCAGGGCGTCGGCGGGATCACCCGCACGCTGACCTGCCCCGTGGTCCACCTCGGCTAGACATGCGTCGCACGAACCGCCCTTCGGCCCCCGTCGCGATCGCGATCGCCCTGCCCCTGCTGCTCGCGCTGGTGGTGGCGGGCATCGCGATCACGGTGCGGGCCCGCGGGCTCGACGGCAGCGCGCCGCCACCGCCCGACACCACCCCGCTCGCCGTGGCGCCCGTCGACGCCCCGCAGGCCTCGGGCCCGCTGTGCGCCGGGCTGCTGGCGAGCCTGAACGGTGACCTTCCCGCCTCCGGCGGCACGCTGCCCCAGCGTGCGCAGGCCGACCCGGTTCAGCCTGGCGTGCGGGCGTGGGCGGCGTCGCCGCGGCCGGTGGTGCTGCGCTGCGGCCTCCCCCGCCCGCAGGAACTGACACCCACATCGGCGCTGCTCGTGATCAACGGCGTCAACTGGCTGAAACTCGACGACGGCGTACCCGACCCGGTCGTCGTCAGCTACGTGGCCGTCGACCGTCCCGTGTACGTGGTGCTGACCACGCCCACGTCGGCGGGCAGCGGCCCGTTGCAGCAGGTCTCTGACGTGGTGCGCACGAACCTGCCGGCCACCCCGGTGGCGGTGCGCTAGATCTCACTCTGAGACACACCTTCCGTCACCTGTTAGACGCGCCTACATTGGCTGATCATGACGGCTATGTCACGCGCCACCGAGGACTACCTGAAGGCCGTCTACCACCTCGGAACCCACGGTGACGCCGTCACGACCGGGCTGCTGGCCGCGGAGCTCGGCGTGTCGTCGCCGTCGGTCTCGGCGATGGTGAAGCGGCTGGAGGACGGCGACCTGCTGGACCGGGCCGACGGCCGTTCCATCCGGCTCACCGGCGCCGGCGAACGCGAGGCGCTGCGGGTGATCCGCCGCCACCGCCTGCTCGAGACGTTCCTCGCCCAGGCGCTGGACGTGCCGTGGGACGAGGTGCACGCGGAGGCCGAACTGCTCGAGCACGCGCTGTCGGAGCGGCTCGAGGAACGCATCGACGTCGCGCTCGGCCACCCCACCCACGACCCGCACGGCGACCCGATCCCCCCGCGCGACGGGCCGCACAGCGAGAGCTGGGGGGTGTCGCTGGAGAGCGTCGCGCCGGGGTCGCGGTTCCGGGTGGAGCGGGTGTCCGACCGCGACAGCGCCGCTCTGCGCCACCTCGGCCTGCTCGGCGTCGTCCCCGGAGCGGCCCTCGACGTCGAGGAGCAGGAACCGTTCGGCGGGCCCTACTGGGTCCGCATCGACGGTGGACGGCACGCGCTGGGCATCCCGCTGACACGACTCGTGCACGGCCGAACCGAGGGACAGCCGTGACCACCACCGGTGACAGACGCGAGACGATCACCGAGATCCGGGAGCGCGGCGGGATCCGCAGCCGGCTGATCTTCTTCGGCCCCGCGTTCGTGGCCGCGATCGCGTATGTCGACCCCGGCAACTTCGCCACCAACTTCTCCGCAGGCGCCCAGTTCGGGTACCTCCTGCTGTGGGTGATCGTCGGGGCCAACCTGCTCGCGATGCTCATCCAGACGCTGTCGGCGAAGCTCGGCATGGCCACCGGCCGCAACCTGCCCGAGCTGTGCCGCGAGCACTTCCCGCAGCCGGTCACGCGACTGATGTGGGTGCAGGCCGAGCTCGTCGCCATCGCCACCGACCTGGCCGAGGTGATCGGCGGCGCCATCGCCCTGAACCTGCTGTTCGGCATCCCGTTGTTCACCGGCGGCGTGATCACCGGGATCGTCGCGTTCCTCCTCCTCGCCCTGCAGAACCGCGGCCACCGACCGTTCGAGCTGGCCATCGCCGGGCTGTTCGGCGTGATCCTGCTGGGCTTCCTCGTCACCGCGCTGCGCATCGACGTCCCCGGCGCCGAGCTCGCGTCCGGGCTGGTCCCGCGCTTCGACGGCACCGACAGCCTGCTGCTGGCCACCGGCATCCTCGGCGCCACCGTCATGCCGCACGTCATCTACCTGCACTCGGCGCTGACGCAGGGCCGCACCCCGGCCGTCGGCGTCGCGGAGCGGAAGTTCCTGCTGCGCCGCCAGCAGATCGACGTGCTGGTCGGGATGGGCCTCGCCGGGCTCGTCAACGCGGCGATGCTCGTGATCGCCGCGGCGCTGTTCTTCGGCACCGGAATCCCCGGCACCGACACCCTGGAAGGGGTGCACGCCGGGCTCGCCCGGGCCCTCGACCAGCCGGCCGCGCTCGCCTTCGCACTGGCGCTGCTCGCGTCCGGGTTCGCGTCGTCCGGGGTGGGGACCTACGCCGGGCAGGTCGTGATGCAGGGCTTCATCCGCCGCAGCATCCCGCTGCTGGTGCGCCGCCTGCTCACCCTGGCCCCGGCACTCGTGGTGCTCGGGATCGGCTTCGACCCCACCCGGGCCTTGGTCCTCTCCCAGGTGGTGCTGTCGTTCGGCATCCCGTTCGCCCTGGTCCCGCTGGTGCTGCTCACCCGGCGCGCGGACATCATGGCCGAGCTGGTGAACCGGAGGATCACGACGGTACTGGCCACCCTGGCCGCCGCGATGATCATCGGTCTCAACGTCTTCCTGATCGTACAGACGGTGACCGGCGCCTGAAATCAGAGGATGCTGCCTCCGTGACCGAAGAGACCAGCTGGGTCGACAGCATGCCTGCCGTCTACGACCGGGCCCTCGGACCGGCGCTGTTCGCCCCGTTCGCCACCTACCTGGCCGAGGCGACAGCCGCGCTGGCGCCGCGTCGCGTGCTGGAACTCGCCGCCGGGACGGGCATCGCCACCGCCGAGCTGGTCTCGGCGCTCCCGGATGCCGAGGTCGTGGCCACCGATCTCAATCCGGCGATGGTGGCCTACGGTGCCGCGAAGGTCCCGGGTGCCACCTGGAAACCGGCCGACGCGCAGCACCTGGACGACCCGGACGGCTCGTTCGACGCCGTCGTCTGCCAGTTCGGCGTGATGTTCTTCCCCGACAAGCCCGCCGCGTTCGCCGAGGTGGCGCGGGTGCTCGAACCCGGCGGGACGCTGCTCGTGATCGTCTGGGACGTCGTGGAGGACTCGCCGTTCCCGGATGCCCTGGTCGCCGGGATCGCGGCGGCCCTGCCCGAGAACCCGCCGAGCTTCGTCGCCCGGGTCCCGCACGGCTACCACGACCCGGACCGGATCGCGGCCGACCTGCGGGCCGGCGGGCTGGAGCCGGTCTCGGTCGAGCGGGTGGTGCTGCAGGGCGCGGCACCATCGGCCGCGACTCTCGCCGACGGGTTCTGCCGGGGTACGCCGTTGCGCTTCGCGCTGCTGGAACGCGGCGACCTCGACGAGCTGACCATGGCGATCGCGGCGGAGATGACGGCCCGGCTGGGCGAGGGACCGGTCGGGGGCGACCTCGCCGCCATCGTCGTGGCGGCGCGACGGCCCTAGCGCAGGCCGGTGCCGCGGGCCAGCGCCGTCTCGACGAGCGTGCTCAGCAGCGTCGGGTAGTCGACGCCCGTGACCGCCCACATCCGCGGGTACATCGACGTCGGGGTGAAGCCCGGCATCGTGTTGACCTCGTTGACGGTGAGCGCGCCGTCGGACCCGACGAAGAAGTCGACGCGGGCGAGCCCCTGCCCGTCCAGCGCGCGGAACGCGGCGATCGCCATCTCCTGCAGCGCGGCCGTGGCGTCGTCGTCGAGCTTGGCCGGGATGTCGAACTCGCAGACGTCGTCGAGGTACTTCGCCTCGAAGTCGTAGAAGTCGGCCTCCCCGACGACGCGGACCTCGGCCGGGAGGCTCGCGCGCAGCGTGCCGTCAGGCAGCTCCAGCACACCGCACTCCACCTCGCGCCCGACGAGCGCGGCCTCCACCAGTACCTTCGGGTCGTGCTCGCGCGCGGTGGCGATCGCGGCGTCGAGCGCGGCCCACCCGGTGACGCGCGTGATGCCCATGGACGACCCGGCCCGCGCCGGCTTCACGAACACCGGCAGGCCGAGCCGGTCGCGCTGCTCCGGGGTGAGGGTGGTGGTGCCGGGGCGCAGGGTCACGAAGTCGCCGCTGGGCAGGCCCTCGGCGGCGAGCAACTTCTTCGTGTACTCCTTGTCCATGGCGGCCGCGCTGGCCAGCACCCCCGCCCCGACGTAGGGCACTCCCGCCATCTCCAGCAGGCCCTGGATGGTGCCGTCCTCGCCGTAGGGCCCGTGCAGCACGGGGAACACGACGTCGACGCCCGAGAGCACCTCGCCCGCACGCTCCGGGTCGAGCACGACGATGCCGCCGCGCGTCGGGTCGCCGGGCAGGGCGAGAGCGGTGCGGGACCCGTCGACGGACGGCAGCGCCCGGTTCGAGATGGCCAGCTCGCGGGGATCGTCGGAGCCCAACACCCAGGCACCCGTGGTGGTGATACCGACGGGAACGACCTCGAACCGCTCCGGGTCGAGGTGGGCCAGCACGCTGCCGGCCGAGACGCAGGAGATGGCGTGCTCGCTGCTGCGCCCGCCGAACACCACAGCCACTCGAACCTTGGTCATGACGCCCGAGAGTAGGCCGGGCGGCGCACCCTTCCGGTTCCACCCCCGCCCGCGAGTCGACCGATCCGGCACGCTGTGTGTGCTGATCAGACGCGCGGCGCCGTGCCGAATCGGCACAGACGGCGCGCTCGTTTCGTCAACTCGCGGTGAACCGCTGCTCCAGGTCGTGGATCTCGGGCAGGCCGATCAGGTCGGTGAAGCCGTCGAACGTGGGCAGGCCGGGCATGGCCGCGGACGGGGTGCCGTCCTTGCGGATCGTCTGCAGCACCGCCTGGATGCCCGCCGTCGCCGCCAGCAGCGTGCCGATCGGGTAGAGGACCAGTGAGAAGCCCAGCTCGGTGATGCGCTCCAGCGTGATCGGCGGGGTGCGGCCGCCCTCGGCCCAGTTGAAGACGAGCGGCGCCAGGCCGTGGAGCTCCTTCGCCACCCGGGCGATGTCGTCCTCGCTGGTGGGGGCCTCGACGAACAGCACGTCGGCGCCGGCCTCGGCGTAGGCGCGGGCCCGGGCGATCGCCGCGTCCAGGCCCTCGACGGCGGCGGCGTCCGTCCGCGCGATGATCACGAAGTCCGGGTCGCGACGCGCGGCTGCGGCGGCGCGGATCTTGCCCACCATCTCGTCGGAGGCGATCACGGCCTTGCCGCTCATGTGCCCGCACTTCTTGGGCATCACCTGGTCCTCGAGGTGGATGCCCGCGACGCCGGCCTGCTCGTAGCCCTGCACCGTGCGCACCACGGTGATGGCGTTGCCGTAGCCGGTGTCGGCGTCGGCGATCACCGGCACGTCGACGGCGGCGGCGATGCGCCGGGCGTTGTCGATCATCTCGGTGCTGCTGAGCAGGCCCACGTCCGGCCGGCCGATCAGCGACGCCGTGGTGCCGAACCCCGTCATGTAGACGACGTCGAACCCCGCCTGCTCCACGAGCCGGGCGGACAGCGCGTCGTAGGCGCCCGGCGCGACGAGCGGCGCGTCGGCCGCGAGCAACTCGCGCAGCCGCGCCCGAGGGGTGGTCGGTCCTGACAGCAGATCTCCCATGTATGCAAAGTAGCGGTCTCCCCCTGGACAGCGGTAGCTCCCGTCCCTACATTGCACACAATCTCGACGGGAGGGCATGTGACCCGAGCTTCGGAACGGGCGGTCGACGCGGTGCGGGAACTGATCCTGCGCGGCGACGTCGCCGCAGGCGCGCGCCTCGGCGAGGCGGAGCTCGCCGAGCGGCTGGGCGTCAGTCGCACGCCGGTCCGGGAAGCGCTCAGCCGGCTCGCAGCCGAGGGGCTCGTCGAGATCGTGCCCAACCGGGGCGCCCGCGTGAGCAGCTGGACCGTCTCCGAACTGGAGGCCGTGTTCGAGCTGCGCGCGGCGCTCGAACCCCGGCTCACCGCCCTTGCGGTGCCACGGGCCGCCGCGGTCGACGTCGACCATCTGGAGGACCTGGCCGTCGAGATGCTGGACGTCGGGACGCCCGGCCCCGACCAGGACCTGGACGCGATCGTCCCGCTCAACCGCGCGTTCCACGGCCGTCTCGTCGGGCTCGCCGACCATCCCGCGATGGCCACCGCACTGGCCGGGGCGATCCACGCCCCGATCGTGCTGCGCAACTTCCACGCCTACGACGACGCGTCGTTGCTCCGCAGCCTGGGCCACCACCTGGAGATCGTCGCCGCCGTCCGCGCCGGCGATCCCGCGTGGGCCCAGGCCGTCATGACCGCCCACATCCACAACGCCCGTGCCGTCATGGTCCGGGTCGCACGCGAGCAGCAGGAGGATTCATGACGTACCGCCTGGGAGTCGACGTCGGCGGCACCTTCACCGACGTACTGCTCGTGGAGGAGGCCAGTGGGGCCACCTGGCGGGCCAAGACCGCATCCACCCCGGCCGACCAGGCCGTCGGCGTGCTCAACGGCATCGGGAAGGTGTGCGCCGAGGCCGGCATCGCCATGTCGGAGATCGCCGAGGTGCTGCACGGCACGACCGTGGCCACCAACGCGATCCTGGAGGGCAAGGGAGCCACCGTCGGACTCGTGACGACGAAGGGCTTCCGACAGGTCCTGCAGATCGCCCGCTCGTTCGTCCCCGGCGGACTGGCCGGGTGGATCATCTGGCCCAAGCCGGAGCCGCTGGCCGCGCTGGAGAACACCGTCGAGGTGGACGAACGCCTCGCCTCCGACGGCACGGTGATCCGCGCACTCGACGAGGACGACGTCCGCGCACAGCTCGCGAAGCTCAGCGGCATCGACGCCCTCGCCGTCTCGCTCATCAACTCCTTCTCCGATCCGGCCCACGAGAAGCGCATCGCCGAGATCGCCGCGGAGCTGCTGCCCGGCGTGCCCGTCTCGCTCTCGTCCGATGTGCTGCCCGAGCTGCGCGAGTACGAGCGCACCGTCACGACCGTGGCCAATGGATACGTCCAGCCGCAGGTCAAACGCTACGTCGAAACCCTGAGCGGCAAGCTGCGCGAGGGCGGCGTCCAGGGCGAGCTGGCCATCCTGCGCAGCGACGGCGGGCTCTCCTCGGCCGACGCGGCCATCGCCTCCCCGGTCACGATGCTGCTCTCCGGCCCGGCCGGCGGCGTCACGGGCGCGGTGTGGGTGGCCGAGCAGTGCGGCTACCAGGACCTGATCACGTTCGACATGGGCGGCACCTCCACCGACGTCGCACTGGTGCAGGGGCTCACGCCGCGCATCGGCCGCGAGACGAAGGTCGGTGACCTCACGGTGCGCGCATCCAGCGTCGACGTCCGGACGGTCGGCGCGGGTGGGGGCTCCATCGCCCACGTCCCCGACCTGACGCGCGCCCTCCGGGTGGGCCCACAGTCGGCGGGCGCCGACCCCGGGCCCGCCGCGTACGGCAAGGGCGGCACCGAGCCCACCGTCACCGACGCCAACGTCGTGCTCGGCTACCTGCCCGCGTCGCTGGCGGGCGGCGAGATCACCCTCGACGTCGACGCGTCCCGGCACGCGGTGGACCTGGTCGCGAAGTCGATGGGCCTCGCGTCGCCGGAGGTCGCGGCGGCGGGCATCGTCGACATCGTCAACGAGAACATGCTCGGCGGCCTGCGGCTGGTCTCCGTGCAGCAGGGCTTCGACCCCCGCGACTTCGCGCTCGTCGCGTTCGGCGGCGCAGGTCCGTTGCACGCCAACGCGTTGGGCAAGCTGACGGGCGCGTGGCCGGTGATCGTGCCGCCGTCGCCGGGGGTGCTGTGTGCGCTCGGGGACGCGACGACGTCGAAGCGGTCGGAGGCGGCGCGGACGGTGCTGCGGAGGTTCGCCGACCTCACGGGAGGCGAGCTGGTCACGGTGCTTACCGAGCTGGCGGCCGAGGCCGGTGCTCGGCTGACCGACCAGGGCGTCACCGAGCAGACCACCACCTACCAGGTCGACGTCCGCTACCACGGCCAGGGATTCGAGATCCCCATCGGTGTGCCCACGCTCGACGGCGACCCGCTCGCCACCCTCGCGGCCGACTTCGACGTCGAGCACGAGCGCCTGTTCTCGTTCCTGCTGGGCACCGACCACGAACTGGTCAACGCGCGCGCCACGGTCTCCGGGCCGCGGCCGTCGGTGGCGGCGGTGACGCTGCCGGAGACCGAAGGCCCACCGACGCCGATCGACACGCATCCGATCCACGTCTCGGGCGCGTCGGTCGACGCGCACGTCTACGACCGCACGACGCTGCGCGCGGGCGACGTGATCACCGGTCCGGCGATCGTCGTCGAGATGGACTCCACCACCCTCGTCCTCCCCGACCACGCCGCCACGGTGCACGCGTCGGGTTCCCTGCTGATCAACCCGATTTCGGAGGCGTGAGATGGCCCGGATCATCGAGACCGACACCGAGCCCATCGAGAAGGTCGACGTCGACCCCGTCACCCTCGACCTCATCGAGAACGGCCTGCGCAACGCCCGCTACGAGATGGACGAGGTGCTCTTCCGCACCGCCCTGTCCCCCGGCATCCGCGAGCAGCACGACGAGTTCCCGCTGATCGCCGACCCGGCCGGGAAGATGGTGGTCGGCCAGTTCGGGCTCTCCATCCCCGACTTCCTCGACGGGTTCGACGACACCATCGAGGAGGGTGACGTCCTGCTCACCTCCGACCCCTACGCGTGCGGCGCCGCCATCAGCCACGCCAACGACTGGCTGATCGTGGTGCCGATCTTCGCGGGCGGCCGGGTGGTCGGGTGGGCGTCGATGTTCGGGCACATGTCCGACGTCGGCGGCAAGACGCCGTGCTCGATGCCCACCGACGCGCGCACGATCTACGAGGAGGGCGTGGTGATCCCGCCCTTCAAGCTGTACGCGAAGGGCGTGCTCAACGAGGACGCGCTGCGCATCATCCTCAACCAGGTCCGGATGCCGGACTGGAACCGCGCCGACCTCAACGGCCTGGTCGCGGCGTGCCGCACGGCGAGCCGCCGGGTGCTGGAGATGTGCGACCGGTTCGGCACCCACACCTACCTCAGCGCGCTCGACTCCCTGCTGCAGCGCAACTACGACGCCATGAAGGTGCTGCTGGCGATGGTGTTCGAGGAGGGACGCACGCTGAGCTTCACCGACTACATCTGCGACGACGGGCTGGGCAACGGCCCGTACGAACTGAAACTGAGCCTGACACGCACCGGAGAGAAGGTGCACCTCGACTTCACCGGGAGCTCCCCGCAGGCCGCCGGCCCGATCAACTACTACATCAACGAGAACCTCACGCGGATGTTCTTCGGGATCTACATGATCACCGTGGCCGACCCGCAGATCCTCTGGAACGACGGCTTCTACCCGCTCGTCGACGTCACGATCCCCGACGGCTCGTACTGGAAGCCGAAGCACCCGGCGTCGCTCAACGGGCGCAACCACGGCATCGGGCGCGTGTTCGACCTGTTCGGCGGGCTGCTGGGGCAGACAAACCCCGCACTGCTCAACGCGGCCGGCTTCTCGTCGTCGCCGCACTTCATGTACTCCGGCAACTACTCGTCGGGGGACCGGAAGGGCGAGTGGTTCCAGCTCTACTCGATCGGCTTCGGCGGCATCCCCGGCCGCCCGCTCGGCGACGGCCCCGACGGCCACTCACTGTGGCCCAGCTTCGTCAACATCCCGTGCGAGTACCTGGAGTCGTACTACCCGCTGCGCATCGAGAAGTGGGAGACGATCGCCGACACCGGCGGCGCGGGCCTGCACCGCGGCGGCAACGGCGTCGACGTCGCGTACGTGTTCGAGGAGCCCGGCGAGATCGCGATCCACGACGACCGCTGGCTCACCTACCCCTGGGGCGTCAACGGGGGGACGCCGGGAGCGCGCGGCACGAAGTGGATCGACCGGGCCACCGGCGAGCGCGAGGTGCTGCCGAGCAAGTGCCACGACGTCCCCGTACGACCGGGCGACGTCCTGCACTTCGTCACGTGGGGCGGCGGCGGGTGGGGTGACCCCCTCGAGCGCGACCCGGCGCTGGTGGAGCTGGAGGTCCGCCGCGGACTCGTCACGACCGACGGTGCGCGACGGTACGGCGTGGTGATCGGGGACGAGGGCGCCACCACGGCTCTGCGCACGGAGATGCGCGCCGGCCGCCCGGCCGAGCTGCCGGTGTTCGACATGGGCCCGCCGATGGAGGAGATCCTGGCGAACTGCGAGGCAGAAACCGGCCTGAAGCCGCCGAAGCGCCCGGTATGGACCTGACCAGATGACAGGAAAGCCACTTTGCAGGCGTCTGGTGACAGGAAAGTGGCTTTCCTGGCATCGGGCAGCCGCGTGAGCGGGCCGCACGGGGGTGCGTTCTCCGGCCGCGTCGGGTGGGGCTCCTCCCCTGCGCTGCTCGTCATCGACCTCGTCCGTGCCTACACCTCGTCGGACGGGCCGTTCGCCCTTCCCGACCCCGGCCCTGCCGTCACCGCGACCGCGACCCTGGTCGACGCGGCGCGGGTGGCCGGGCTCCCGGTCGTGTGGACCGTCGTGCGCTACACCTCCGGACTCGCCGACGGCGGGCTGTTCGTCTGCAAGGTGCCCGCACTGGCCGCGTTCGCCGAGGACGCCGAGGGCGGGTGGGGCGAGCTGACGCTGACGCCGGCGGCGGGCGAGCCGGTGGTGGCCAAGCAGTACGCGAGCGGCTTCTTCGGCACGTCGCTGGCCGCCACGCTGCACGCCGCGGGCGTCGACACCGTGGTGATCGCGGGCGTCTCGACGTCGGGCTGCGTGCGGGCCACGGCGACGGACGCTCTGAACCACGGCTTCCGCCCGCAGGTCGTCCGCGAGGCCTGCGCGGACCGCACGACCGGCCTGCACGAGAGCAACCTCGCCGACCTCGACGCGAAGTACGCCGACGTCATCGGGGTCGGCGAGGCGCTCGACCACATGCGCTGATCAGCGGCGGGACCGCCGCGCCGGGCGGCTCGTGCCGATCCCGGCCAGGTGCAGGGCGATGCAGAGCAGCCCGGCTGTGGACAGCGTCGTCGGGGTGACGACGGAGACCGAGTAGCCGGCGAGCTCGAAGATGAGTGCGAGTCCGAAGAGGACCGCGGCGACGATGGCGACCATGGGACGTCCTTGGGGTTTCGGGGAGGGGGAACGCAGGATGTCGGTTCCGGTGGCAGTTCGCCGCCGCCGTCACCGACCTGTGACGTCACTTGACCGCATACTGTGACCGGCGCCACGATCGTGGGTCCGACGACGATGTCCGGAGGCCCTTGTGTCCGTCACCCCGCTCCCCCGTGGCGCCGATCCGTTCGACGCCTCCGGCATCGCCCGCGACGATCGCGGGATGGCCCACTACACCGGGCTCCCGTCCTCGCTGGTCACGATGCTGCGCAGCTCCGTCGAGAGGAACCCGGGCGGCGAGGCGCTCGTCGAGGTCGGCGGGGAGCGGTTGACCTACCGGCAGCTGTGGGACCGCTCGGCCCGGGTCGCGGGCGGTCTCGTCGCGGCCGGGGTGGGGCGTGGCGACCGGGTGGCGAACCTGCTCCCGGCCGGCGTCGGCTGGGTGCTGGGGTTCCTCGGCACACAGCTCGCGGGCGCCGTCGCCGTACCGGTCAACACCCGCTTCGCCGAGCCGGAGATCGAGTACGTGCTGGGCGACTCCGGGGCGGACGCCGTGCTCCGGCCCGGCGAGCCGCTGCCGGACGGGGACCCCGTCGCCGTCGACGACGCCCGGCTCTCCGACCTCGCCGCGATCTTCTACACGAGCGGCACCACCGGCTTCCCCAAAGGGGCGATGACCAGCCACGAGAACTTCCTGTCGAACGTCGAGACCGCGATCCGGGTGATCGGGATCGACCGCGCCGACGGGCCGTCCGTGCGCAACCTCGTGTCGGTGCCGCTGTTCCACGTCACCGGGTGCAACAGTCAGCTGCTCGTCCAGCTCGCTCTCGGTGGCACCACCGTCGTGCTGCCCGCGTTCGACGTCCGGGCGTTCCTGCGCACGATCGCCGACGAACGCATCGACACCCTCGTGAGCGTCCCGGCCATCTACGCGCTGGCGCTCGCCCACCCCGACCTCGCGACGCTCGACCTGGGCCACGTCCGGCGCATCACCTACGGCGGCGCCCCCATCGCGCCGTCGCTCGTCGCCCGGATCACCGCCGCCTTCCCGTCCGCCACCGTCGGCAACGGGTTCGGCCTCACCGAGACCTGCTCGATCGCCACCTTCCTGCCGCACGCCTGGGCCGCGTCCGACGCCGACTCCGTGGGCTTCGCCGCGCCCGTCGTCGACCTGGCCCTCGACGCCGTGGACCCGGCCAGTGGCGTGGGCGAGCTGCTGGTCCGCGCTCCGAACGTCGTGCTGGGCTACTGGAACAAGCCCGACGCCACCGCGGCCACCTTCGTCGACGGCTGGCTGCACACCGGTGACCTCGCCCGCGTCGACGACGGCATCGTCCGCGTCGTCGACCGCGCCAAGGACATGATCAACCGCGGCGGCGAGAACGTGTACTGCGTGGAGGTGGAGAACGCGCTGGCCGGCGCCCCGGGCGTGGCCGACGCCGCCGTCGTGGCGGTACCCGACGACGTCATGGGTGAGAAGGTGGGCGCGGTGATCGTGCCCATGCCGGGCACGACGTTCGACGCGAAACCGGTGGTGGAGTACCTGCGCGAGCGCCTGGCCGACTTCAAGGTGCCCCAGTTCTTCGCCGTCAGCGACCAGCCGTTGCCCCGCAACCCGGGGGGTAAGATCCTCAAGCGCCCGCTGCGGGAGTCCACGGACTGGGGAACCCCCGTCCGCTAGTTGTCCACAGGTTGTGCGAAACGCCCACGGGCGGACGCACGTGCGCGCGACCCTTCCGGCATGACGATTCCGAACCCCACCGACGCCCCCACCCTCCTCACCGACGCCGATGTGCTGGCCCGCGTCAGCGCGCTCGTCGGGGTGGCCTGCGTCGACCGCCAGCTCTGGCTCATGTTCGTCGACGGCGACGGGCGGCAGACGCCCGTCGTGATGCCGGTGTCGGACATTCCGCACCGTCCGCTGCCCCACCTGCTCCGCGGCCTCACCGAGGTGCTGCGCGGGCTGCGTGGCGATCTCACCACCGATCTCGGGCCCGGCTCGGTGATCCTCACCCTCGAACGCCGCGGCCCCGCGGAACCGACTCCGCGCGACCGGGAGTGGTCGGCCGCGCTCGTGCGCGTCTGCCACACCGCGGAGATCGGGCTGCGCGGGGTGTTCCTGAGCAGTGACGCGGGGGTGCGAAGGATCGCGTGACGCCTACGGTGGGGGCATGGACCTCGATCCCGTCCGCCGCATCGTCGCGCAGGACTCCGGGCTGGCCGGCGTCTCCGTCGTCCGCGCCGACGGCACCCCGCACACGTCGCTCGTCAACGCCGGGGTGCTGGACCACCCGGTGTCCGGCACGCCGGTCGTCGCCTACGTCACCTACGGACCGGTGAAGCTGCGCAACCTGCGAGCCCGCCCGGCCACCTCCATCCTGTGGCGCGCGGGCTGGCGGTGGGCGGCCGTCGACGGCCCGAGCGAGCTGGTCGGGCCGGGCGACACCGACCCCGAGTCCCTGCGCCTGCTCCTGCGTGCGGTGTTCACCGCCGCCGGCGGCACCCACGACGACTGGGACGCCTACGACAAGGCCATGCTCGACGAGGGCCGGGTCGCGGTGCTGGTGGAGCCGGTGAAGGTCTACGGCAACGCCTGAGGCGCCAGCCCCCGGATACGCGCGGCCTGTTCCAGTTGCAGACGGCGGCCGCGCTCCAGGAAGTCGGCGATCAGGGCCAGCTCCGCCTCCGACCAGGCGTGGAGCTCGGCGACACCGCTCTCGCCCACCGGCCCGTAGACGCGGTCGACGAGGTGCAGAGCCGGGCCGGTCAGCGCGACGACAGCCCGCCTGCGGTCGCCCGCGTCGACCTGACGGGTGAGGTGCCCGCGCGCCACGAGACGCTGGATCGCGGTGGTGGCCGCGGCGGGGCTCAGATCCACCGCGGCGGCCACCTGTCCGGCGGTCAGCGGTCCGCGGTCGTGCACGACACCGACGATCCGCAGGTCGGTCCGGTTCACCCCGAACGCGACGGACGCGGCCTCGTCGACGGCGTCGGTGGCCGCCCCGAACTCCTGCGCCGCCTTCGCCGCCCGCTCGACCGCCAATTGCTTCGACACTCGAAGGAGTCTAGCCTGAGTAAGGATACTTCGACTCTCGAAAGGTTTCCCATGGCGAGAGGAACACTCCCCGGCTGGCTGCGTCCGGCGAACCGGCTGGTCAAGGGCGTGGCACGACTCGGGCTCCCGCTCGGGACGATCCACGTCCTGACGGTGCCGGGCCGCGTCTCGGGTGCGCCGCGTTCGACGCCCGTCTCGCCGCTGACCGTCGACGGCCGGCGCTACGTCGTGGCCGGGCTGCCGCAGGGCGACTGGGCCCGCAACGTCCGCGCCGCCGGGTCGGGCGAGCTGGCGAAGGGCCGCCGGCGCAGTACCGTGGCCCTGCGGGAGGTCACCGACCCCGCCGAGCGACGGGCCGTGATGACGGCCTTCCCCACCGAGGTCCCGGGCGGGGTGTTCTTCTTCGTCCGGCTCGGGCTGGTCGCCGCAGGCACCGCGGAGGAGTTCGCTGCGGCCTCGGCCGAGGTCGCGGTGTTCGAGCTCAGCCCCGCGTGAGCAGGGAACGGGCGAAGAAGGCCAGGTTGGCGGGGCGCTCACCGAGGCGGCGCATGAAGTAGCCGAACCACTCGGTGCCGTAGGGCAGGTAGACGCGCAGCGACTCCCCCTCGGCGGCGAGCGCCACCTGGGCGTCGGGACGCACGCCGTGCAGCATCTGCAGCTCGTAGGGCCGCGCACGCCCGAGGTGCCGGGCGATGTCGACGAGTCGCGGGTCGTGCGTCGCCACCATCGGCAGCCCCCCGCCCGCCATCAGCACCTTCAGGCAGCGGACGTAGGACAGATCGACATCAGCCCGGCTCCCGAACGCCACCGACGCCGGCTCCGCGTACGCGCCCTTGCACAGTCGCACCCGCGAGCCCACCCCGGCCAGGTCGCGACAGTCGCCCTCGGTCCGGCGCAACTGCGACTGCAGTACCGCGCCGACCCACGGGAAGTCGACGCGCAGCTCGCGGACGGTCTCGAGCGTCCGGTCGGTGGTGGTGTGGTCCTCCATGTCGACGGTCACCGTCGTGCCGGCCGCGGCCGCCGCGGCACAGATCTCGCGCGCGGACTCCAGCGCGATCTTGTCGGCGTCGGCGGCGAGGCTCTGACCGAGCGCGGAGAGCTTCACCGACACCTCGACGCGCGGTGCGAGGTCGCCGAGCCGCCCCAGCAGCGTCACGTAGGCGGCGACGGTGGCGTCGGCCTGCTCACGGTCGGTGGTGTCCTCGCCGAGGTGGTCGATGGTCACCAGCCGGTCGACGGCAAGATGCCGCGCGACCGCCAGTACGTCGCCATCGGACGTGCCGGCCACGAACCGGTCCACGAGCGGGTCGAACGGCCCCGACTCGACCAGGGACCGGAAGATCCGCGAGCGGGCGGCGGCGTGGAGAGTCGAGGAGAACATGGGGAGAACGGTAGGTCGCCGGCCCGTCCCGGCGGCTTGTCCGACCGGCTAACGTCAGCGGCAGCACGTCGTCCGGATCGACGAGGAGTCGCCGTGGAACCCACCCTGCGCCGGTTGCTCGCGGCCGTCGGCGACCCGCTCGTCGACGTGGTCTGCGCCCCGGGCGGCCTGGACCTGCCGATCACGGGGCTCTCCATCGTCGATCCCGACGACGAGACCGACGAGCACCCCGGTCACCTGGTGCTGGTCATCGGCGCCCGCGGCCGCGACGCGGTGTGGGCCCTGCGCCGGGCTGCAGCGGGCGGGGCCACCGCCGTCGCGATCAAGGACGCCGACCCGCTCCGCGCGGACGCCGTCGTGGCCGGTGTCGCGCTGCTCGGCGTGCGCTCCGACGTGCGGTGGGAACGGCTGGAGTCCCTGGCCAGGGCCGTGCTCGACACGGGCGACGTCGACGACGGACCGGACGACCTCTTCGCCCTGGCCCAGACCACGGCCCTGCTCACTCGCGGCATCGTCAGCATCGAGGACACCGGCAGCCGGATGCTCGCCTACTCCCGCTCCGACGGTGACGACGCCCAGGTGGACGAGCTGCGCCGGCTCTCCATCCTGGGCTGGCAGGGCCCGGCCGACTACCTGCGAATGCTGCGCGAGTGGGGCGTGTTCGACCGGCTGCGGGAGAGTGAGGACGTCGTCGCCGTCGACGAGCACGAGGAACTCGGGATCCGCCGCCGCCTCGCGATCGGCATCCACGCGGGTGCCCGGCAACTGGGCACGATCTGGGTGCAGGAGGGGGCGGTGCCGCTGTCGGAACGGTCGGCCGAGGTGCTGGTCGGGGCGGCACGGGTGGCCGCGGGACACCTCGTCCGGCGCCGCCGCACGGCGCCGGGGTGGGGCCGCGACCTGGTCGCCGGCCTCCTCGACGGGCGTACCAGCCCCGATCTCGTCGCCGCCGCGTTCGGCCTCGACGAACACGCACCCGCGGTGGTCGCCGTGTTCGCGGTCCGAGCGGGCGCAGTCCGTCCCGCGGAGGCGCGGGACAGCACCGCCGACGCACTCCGTCCCGCGGAGGCGCGGGACAGCACCGACGGGGTCACGCACCAGCTGACCGTCACCGAGCTGACCGACGTCGTCTCCGTGCACGCCGCCGGCTACCGCCGCTCCGCACTGACCGCCGCGCTCGGCGGGCGGGTCTACGCGGTGCTGCCCGGTGTCCCGGCCGAGCGCACCGAACGGGCCCTGACCGCGATGTGCGCCGAGGTCGTCGCCGTCACGCTGCGTCGCACCGGGCTGCGGGTGCAGGCGGGCGTCGGATCGGCCGGGACCGGCCTGGCCGGCGTGCCCGCGTCCCGGGCCGAGGCCGACCGCGTCCTCGACGCGATGCCTGCCGACACCGACGTCGCCCTGATCGGCGACCTGCGGGCGGAAGTGCTGCTCGGACGCACCCTGGCCCTGCTGGAGGAGAACCCCGACCTGCGCGACCCGGCTGTCGTCCGGCTCGTCGAGTACGACCGCGACCACGGCGGCGACCTCGTGCCGTCCGTGCTGGCCTGGTTGGACGCGATGGGCGACGTGCGGGCCGCAGCGGAGCGCCTGACCGTCCACCCGAACACGCTGCGCTACCGCATCCGCCGCGCGACAGCGGTGGCCGACCTGCGCCTCGACGACCCCCACGCCCGGCTGGTGCACCACCTGCAGTTGCTCGCGGTGACCCGCGGCACCCGCCCCTCATGATCGCCGCAGCCCGCACCTCACGGCCCGGTTCGGGGCCGGCCGGTGCGACACGCGGCGATCACGCCCGACCGGGCCGGCGGATGATCGGTGCCACCCGCACGCCGGCGCCCCGGCCGGGACCACGAGGTGCGGCACACGGAGATCACCACGCGCCCGCACCTAGTCGGATCGGACAACCGGGTCGGCAGAACGTGTGCTGATCCGACGAATCGCGACCCGGCCACACTTCCTACGGTGCTCCCATGGACGCCCTCACCCGCACCCCGACGCCGCGCAATGAGCCGGTCCGCGACTACGCCCCCGGCTCCCCGGAACGGACCGGCCTGGAGGCGGCGCTCGTCGAGGTCGGTGGACAGCAGCACGAGCTGACCGTCACGATCGACGGCCGTCGGCACATGGCGGGCGGGACGCGGATCGACGTCGTCGCGCCGCACGACCACCGCCACGTCCTGGGCGTCACCGCCAACGCCGGCCACGAGGACGCCAAGGCCGCCGTCGAGGCCGCGCTGCGGGCCGCCCCGATGTGGCGCGACCTCCCCTTCGACGAGCGCGCCGCCGTCCTGCTGCGCGCCGCCGACCTGCTCACCGGCCCGTGGCGGCACCGGATCAACGCCGCGACGATGCTGGGCCAGTCCAAGACCTGCTACCAGGCCGAGATCGACGCCGCGTGCGAGCTGGCCGACTTCTGGCGGTTCAACGTCGCGTTCGCGCGCCAGATCCACGACAACCAGCCGGTCAGCGGACCGGGAGTGTGGAACCGGCTCGACTACCGGCCGCTCGAGGGCTTCGTCTACACGATCACTCCGTTCAACTTCACTGCCATCGCCGCCAACCTCCCCACCGCGCCCGCCCTGATGGGCAACACCGTCATCTGGAAGCCCTCCCCCACCCAGGGCCTCGCCGCGCACCTGACGATGGCACTGCTGGAGGAGGCGGGCATGCCGCCCGGTGTGATCAACCTGCTCACCGGCGACGGCCGCGAGGTCTCCGAGGTACTGCTCGCCGACCCCGCGCTCGCGGGCATCCACTTCACCGGCAGCTCGGCCACGTTCCAGCACCTGTGGGGCCAGGTCGGCGCCAACATCGGGAACTACGCGACGTACCCGCGACTGGTCGGTGAGACCGGCGGCAAGGACTTCGTGCTCGCCCACCCCTCCGCCGACGTCGACGTGCTGCGGACGGCACTCGTGCGCGGCGCGTTCGAGTACCAGGGGCAGAAGTGCTCGGCGGCCTCGCGTGCGTTCGTGCCGCGCTCGGTGTGGACGCGGCTGCGCGACGACCTCGCCTCCGAGGTCGACGCCCTCTCGATGGGCGACGTCGCCGACTTCTCGAACTTCATGGGTGCGGTGATCGACCGCCGCTCCTACGACAAGGTCGCGGCCGCTCAGGCGATGGCCAAGGCCGAGCTGGACGTGATCGCCGGCGGTACCGCGAGCGACGAGCAGGGGTACTTCGTGCGCCCCACCGTCGTCGTCGGCTCGGACCCCACCCACGAGGTGTTCCGCACCGAGTACTTCGGCCCGTTGCTGGCCGTGCACGTGTACGACGACGGCGACTTCGACGCGATGCTGACCCAGGTGGACCGGGGTGCCCCGTACGGTCTGACCGGCTCGATCATCGCGCAGGACCGCGCCGCGGTGGCGCGGGCGTCGGAGGCGCTGCGGTTCGCCGCGGGCAACTTCTACGTCAACGACAAGCCCACCGGCGCCGTCGTCGGCCAGCAGCCGTTCGGCGGCGGACGCGCGAGCGGCACCAACGACAAGGCCGGCTCGATCTACAACCTGCTGCGGTGGGTGAGCCCACGGACGATCAAGGAGACCTTCGTGGCGGCCACGGCGTCGGGCTACCCGCACCAGGGCTGAGCGTCTCCCACCAGGGCGCCCGCACCACGGGGCCCGAGCCATTGACGTGGCGTAGGCGGCGGAGCTCAGCTGTTCGGCGGCCGAACGGCACATGATTGCTGTGCGGGTCGCCGGGACCCATGGTGTGCCGTTCGACCGCGGCGCTCTCCGAGACTGCCACGCCGCCGGTGACCGCCGCTGCCCTCATCGATGATCACCTCACACGCAACACCAGGCCGGCGGACACCTTCATCACGTTGTGCCGGTCGCGATCACTGCGTCACGCGGGACCTGCACCCCGACGGACTCACGGAGCCGACCATCAGAACCTCCTTCATGATCGACGTTTCGGGACGCGGAACTGCCGTGGCCACGGCTGTGCGCCCTGGACAGCGATCAACCGCGCCGACGCGGAAGAAGATCACCGCTTCGGGACCGGGCACCGCACACCAGCCGGCACCCGGTCCCGAACCTTCGACCATCACGTCCGTAAGCACGCGGGCCACGTCGCCCGCGACACCTGGCTTCCCGGCGGCGGCCGACCTGCCCGTCACGGCGCCCCGCCCCACCACACCAGCGAGCGACGACCCCGCACCGACGGGTGTGGCGAGCGCCTCTCCGTAACGATTCGCCCCCCGACTTCCCCTCCGACGGGGTGAGTGTTTAGCATAAGACAACTAAGTTCTTGTGATGGGAGTGGGAGATGGCGGTCCTCGACAAGCCGGTGCGGAACGCACCACCCGAACCGGGGTCGAACTACAAGTGGATCGCGCTGTCGAACACCACGCTCGGCCTGCTCATGGCCACGATCAACTCGTCGATCGTGCTCATCGCGCTGCCCGACATCTTCCGCGGGATCAACATCGATCCCCTGGGCGCGGGCAACACCGGCTACCTGCTGTGGATGATCATGGGGTTCCTGGTCGTCACCGCGGTGCTGGTGGTCGGCTTCGGACGCCTGGGCGACATGTACGGCCGCGTCCGGATGTACAACCTCGGCTTCGTGATCTTCACGATCGCGTCGATCTTCCTGGCCGTCACCTGGCAGACCGGTGACGCGGCGGCGTGGTGGCTGATCAGCTGGCGCATCGTGCAGGGCGTCGGCGGCGCGTTCATCATGGCCAACTCGAGCGCGATCCTCACCGACGCGTTCCCGGTGCACCAGCGCGGCATGGCCCTGGGCATCAACTCGGTGGCGGCCATCGCCGGCTCGTTCCTCGGCCTCGTCATCGGCGGGCTGCTCGGCCCGGTCGACTGGAAGCTCGTCTTCCTCGTGTCGGTCCCGTTCGGCGTCTTCGGCACGATCTGGGGCTACTTCAAGCTGCGCGACAACGGTGTGCGCCAGCCCGCCAGGATGGACTGGTGGGGCAACATCACCTTCGCCGTCGGCCTCATCGCACTGCTCGTCGGCATCACCTACGGCATCCAGCCCTACGGCGACAGCGTCATGGGCTGGGGCAGCCCGCTCGTGCTCTCCTGCGTCATCGGCGGCATCGTCGTCCTGATCGCGTTCGGCATCATCGAGACCAAGGTCGCGAACCCGCTCTTCACACTCTCCCTGTTCCGGAACCGGGCCTTCACGCTCGGCAACATCGCCAACCTGCTGGCCTCGCTCGGCCGCGGCGGGCTGCAGTTCGTGCTGATCATCTGGTTGCAGGGCATCTGGCTGCCCCAGCACGGCTACTCGTTCGAGCAGACCCCGCTGTGGGCCGGCATCTACATGTTGCCGCTGACGGTCGGCTTCCTCGTCGCGGCGCCCGTGTCGGGGGTGTTGTCGGACAGGTTCGGCGCCCGCTGGTTCTCCACCGTCGGCATGGTGCTGTCCGCCGCCAGTTTCGCGCTGCTGCTGGTCCTGCCGATCAACTTCAACTACTGGGCCTTCGCAGCGATCCTGCTGCTCAACGGCGTCGGCATGGGCCTGTTCTCCTCGCCCAACCGCGCCGACGTCATGAACAGCCTGCCCGCCAACGCCCGCGGCGCGGGCGCCGGCATGACCGCGACGTTCCAGAACTCCGCGATGGTGCTGTCGATCGGCTTCTTCTTCAGCCTGATGATCCTGGGGCTGTCGAAGAACCTGCCATCGGTGATGGAAGCCGGGCTGCTGCAGCACGGCGTGCCAGCCGCCAACGCGAGTGCCGTCGCGGCCCTGCCGCCGGTGGCCGTGCTCTTCGCGGCCTTCCTCGGTTTCAACCCGATCCAGCAACTTCTAGGCAACGTGCTGGGCTCGCTGCCGGCCGACCAGGCCTCGTTCCTGACCGGTCGTAGCTTCTTCCCGAACCTGATCTCGGGCCCGTTCGCCGACGGTCTGACCGCGGCCTTCTGGTTCGCCGTCGCGGCCTGCCTCGTCGCGGCCGTCGCGTCGTGGTTCGCCGGGTCGCGCCGGGGCAGTGGCTCCGCCTCCCACGAGTCGCTCGGGGGCGAGCTCGCCGCCGTCGCGGGCGAGGGCGGTTTCGGTCCCGCCGAGTTGGTGACGAACGACTTCGAGAAGGACGTCGAGCGCCACGGCCCCCGTCGCGCCGGTGTCGGCGAGTTGCTCGGGGCCGTGCGCACCGCATCGGGATCGGCTGTGCTCGACGGCGTCATCACCGTCACCGACCAGTTCGGCCGGCAGGTGGCCCGCGCCGTCGCCGAGCCCGGCGGTCGCTACGCCCTGCGCGACCTGCCCCCCGGCACCTACACCGCGGTGGCCAGCTCACCGGGCTTCCGCCCGGACGTCACCGCCGTCACGCTCAACGGCACGGGCGCCGTCCACGACTTCGCGCTCAACGGCCACGGCGTCGTGTCCGGCGCCGTCCGCAGCGGACGGGCTCCGCTGTCCGGCGCGGTCGTCATGGCCACCGACGCCACCGGACGCGTGGTCGGCAGCGCCCGCAGCGGCACCGACGGCACGTTCCAGCTGCTGGGCCTGCCGCTGGGCGCCACGACGATCACCGCGAGCCTGCCCGGCCACCAGCCGACCGCCACCGGGTTGCAGGTCATCCCCGACACGGCGGCGACGCTCGACCTCGCCCTGGAGCCCTCCGTCGGCGGGCTCGTCGGCGTCGTCAGCGGGCCGGACGGGGTCGCACTCACCGGAGCCACCGTCACCGCGTCCGACGAGCGGGGCGACGTCGTCGCGATGGGCACCACGGACGGCAACGGCCGCTACGAACTGACCGGGCTCGCCCCGGGCCGCTACACGGTGGTCGCCACCACGCACGCGCCCGCCGCGGTGCAGGTGGAGCTGCCGGCCGGCGCGCCGTCACGGGTGGACCTGCAGCTGGGAGCACCGGCGATCGACCGTCGTCCCGCCCACGCCCAGACGACGATCTGACCCGGGATGAGTACCGCCGAGGCCACGACGACCGTGGCCGAGATCGCGGGACGGCTGCGGATCGCGGCCGGGCGGATGGCGCGCGGGGCCAGCGCCCAGAGCAAGCTCGACGGTATGACGCCGAGCCGACTCGCGACGCTGGCCGTGCTGCAGACCGACGGTCCGATGCGGGTGGGGGCGCTGGCCGAACGCGCGGGAATCAGCGCGCCGACCACGTCCCGGCTCGTCGACTGCCTCGAGGAACGCGGCCTGATCGTGCGCAGCACCGACCCCGACGACCACCGCGCCATCCGGGTCAGCCTGAGCCCGGAGGGCGAGGCGGCACTGCACGGCGTCCGGGAGCTGGGGACGGGGCTGCTCGCCTCACGCATCGCCGGGCTCTCCCCGGACGCACGGGCCGTGCTCATGGCGGCGCTGCCGGTGATCGAGGAGCTCGCGGCGGGTTGACCTGAAGTCGGGTTCAGCTTGCAGGGTGGTGGCATGACCCCGACCACCACCCTCGGCTACGACGATCTGCCCGGCCTGATGACGCTCATGACCGGCGACGAGAAGCACGGCGCCAGCGCCACGTCCACCCTCGACGCGATCTGGGTGTTGTACGACCGTGTGCTGCGGCCCGGGCACGACCGGTTCCTGCTCTCCAAGGGCCACGGCCCGATGGCCTACTACGCCGTGCTGGCCGCGAAGGGCCACCTCACGGAAGACGACCTGCGTGGATTCGGCGGGCCGGACTCGATCCTCGGCCACCATCCCGACCGCACGCTCGTGCCGGGCGTCGAGATCGGGGCCGGCTCTCTGGGGCACGGCCTCGGGCTCGCCGTCGGTACCGCGCTGGGCCGGCGTCTGCGAGGTTCCGACGCGCGCACGGTGGTACTCCTCGGCGACGCCGAACTGGAGGAGGGCAGCAACGCCGAGGCCATCCAGTACGCCGGCCGGGCCGGACTCGGTGGGCTCACCGCCGTCGTGATCGACAACTCGTCGGCGTCGCTGGGCTGGCCCGGCGGGATCGCGCAGCGGTTCACGGTGGAGGGCTGGTCCGCCTCCGACGTGGACGGCCGCGACCACGACGCCCTCGAACGCGCCCTCACCGAACGTGGCGACAGCCCGCACGTCGTCGTCGCCCACGTCGAGCGGAAGGACTCCTGATGGACCAGCGTGAACGCTTCTACGACCTGCTCCCGAAGCTCCTCGGTGACGACGACCGGCTCGTGGCCGTGCTCGCCGAGATCGGGGCTGCCTACCTCAATGTCACCGGCATCGACCCGGGGCCCGTGGCCGACCGTGTGATCAACGTGGGTATCCGCGAGCAGCTGCTCGTCGGCGTCGCCGGCGGGCTCGCCCTCACCGGTCTGCGCCCGATCGTGCACACGTTCGCCCCGTTCCTCATCGAGCGGCCGTTCGAGCAGGTGAAACTCGATCTCGGGCACCAGGACGTCGGCGCTGTCCTGGTCAGTGCGGGAGGCTCGTACGACTGGCCGGAGGGCGGCGAGACGCACATGGGCCCCCGCGACGTCGCCCTGCTCGACACGCTCGACGGCTGGACGGTGCACGTCCCCGGCCACCCCGACGAGGCCGAGTCCCTGCTGCGGGCGGCCGCGCACGCAGACGGGCGGGTCTACGTGCGGCTGTCCGCGGACTCCAACGCGCATCCACACGCCGGGGAGGACGGCCGGATGGCGGTGCTGCGCCGCGGCTCACGCGGCACTGTGGTGGCCGTGGGCCCGATGGCCGACCGCACCCTGGCCGCCACCGAGGGCCTCGACGTCACGGTGCTCTACGCCGCCACCGTCCGCCCCTTCGACGCAGAGACGCTGCGCGCGACGCTGACCGAGCCGGACGTCGTGCTGGTGGAGCCCTACCTGCGCGACACCTCGACCCCGGAGGTCGACCGCGCGCTGCAGGACGTCCGGCACCGGGTCCTCGGGCTGGGGGTGGGGCCGTCGGAACTGCGCCGCTACGGCTCCCGCGCGGACCACGACGCCCTGCGCGGCCTCGACGAGCCCGGCCTCCGCCGCTCCATCACGTCGTTCCTGGCAGAGAGCGGCTGACGCCGCCCGTGCGCGGAAATCACTGCGGGAACAGTGTTATCCGCGCACGACCGGCGCAGCCCCCGCCACATGATCGCTGTCTGCGGTTCAGGAGCTGCACCGGTGCACGTCCTGGACCGCAGACGCCGATCACCGCGGTGCCAGCGCAAGAGCTGCGGTGACGACGGGCAGGGCGCGGTCGAGGTCCGACCGCGACGGGCCCGCGTAGCCGAGCAGGATGCCGTGCGCGCCGGGCAGGCCGAGGTGGTGGCGGGCCAGGCCGTCCAGGGCCACGCCGCGGCGACCGGCCGCCGCGATCACCGCCCGCTCCGACGCCGCGTCGCGCAGCGGTACCACCAGGTGCGCGCCGGCCTGGTCCCCGACGACGGCCCGGCCGGCGGCCGCGGCGACCGCGGCCCGCCGGGACGCGAGCTCGCGGCGGAGCCGCCGCAGGTGCCGGGCGAGGTCGCCGTGGGCGGCGAACGCGGTGAACACCCGGTGCCCCGCGCGGGCGGGACGCGTGCCGGTGCGGTCGCGAAGGTCCAGCACGGCCGCCCGCACGGCAGGCGGTGCCACCATCCAGCCGGCACCGAGCGTGGGGGTGAGCAGCTTGCTGGCCGTGCCGAGGTGCACGACCACGTCGGGTCCGAGCGCGGCGAGCAGTGGCAGCGGGGCAACGTCGTAGCGCAACTCGCCGTCGTAGTCGTCCTCGATCACGAGGAACCCCTCGGCCCGCGCCCGATCGACCAGCGCGACCCGCCGAGCGGCGGGCAGCCGCGCGCCCATCGGGTACTGGTGCGCGGGCGTGACGTAGACGGCGACGAGCCCGGCCGGCAGGGCGTCGACCACCAGGCCAGAGGCGTCCACCGGCACCGGCACGACGACGAGCCCGGCCGCCCGCAGCGCCGCCACGGCCCGCTGGTAACCGGGCTCCTCCACGGCCACCCGCGCGCCGGCGGGCAGTGTCCGCGCGAGCTCGGCCACGGCACCCGTGCTGCCGCCGGTGGCGAGGACGTCCTCGGGACCGGCCAGCAGCCCGCGGTGGCGCAGCAGGTGCTCGACCACCGCGGCCCGGAACGCCGGGAGCCCCACCGGGTCCGGCTCCGCGTCGGGCTGGTTGTCGGCCGCGGCGCGCCAGGCCCGGCGCCAGGCCGACGCGTCGAGCACCTCGACGCACGGAGTGCCGGCGAAGAGGTTGATCTCGGTGGGAGCTCGGCGCGGAGGTGGCGTGGACGGGCCCGGCGCCGTCGCGCGTGTCCCGGCCGGCGTGCCCACCACGAACGTGCCCGCCCCGCGCCGGCCCACCGCCCATCCCTCGGCGAGCAACTGGTCGTACGCGGCGGCGGTGACGGTACGGCTGACCTGCAGGGTCGTCGCCAGCGCGCGCGTCGAGGGCAGCCGGTCCCCCGCCCGGAACGCGCCACCCGCGGTGGCGGCGCGCAACGCGTCGGCGAGTTGGGCCGCGAGGGGGCGCGCGTCGTCGCGGTCGAGCAGCAGGGGTGGGAGATCCACGAGTGGCCTTCCAGGATCGATCGGAAGTGGCCCTGTCACGATGCCACTTCGCAGATCATGCTGGAGACGTGAGCCTCTCCCCCACGCCCCGCAGCACCGTCACCCGCTCCCGCGAACGGGCCCGCACCGACCGCGCCGACCTGTACGCCGTGCTCGACGCGGGGCTGGTCTGCCATCTCGGGCTCGTCCGCGACGGCGCCCCGATCGTGCTGCCGACGGGCTACGGCCGTATCGACGACACCGTCTACGTGCACGGTTCCACCGGTGCGGGCTACCTGCGGATCGCCGACGACGCGCCCGTCTGCCTCACCGTCACCCATCTCGACGGCGTCGTCTACGCGCGCTCGGCGTTCCACCACTCGATGAACTACCGCAGCGCCGTCGTGCACGGCACCGCGCGCCGCGTCACCGACACCGGCGAGCGGTGGGCGGCGCTGGCCGCCGTCACCGAACAGCTCGCCCCCGGCTCGTGGGAGCACACCCGGCAGCCCGACGCCCGCGAGCTGGCCGCGACGGCCGTGTTCGCGCTGGACCTCGCCGAGGCCAGCGTGAAGGTCCGCACCGGCCCGCCCGTGGACGACGAGAGAGACCTGCCCGGCGACGGGTGTTGGGCGGGCGTCCTCCCGGTCCGCACCACCTTCGGCGCGCCGGAGCCCTGCCCCACCGTTCCGGAGGGCACCCACCCCCCGGCACACGTCGTCGCCCACCGGCCGTGATCACGGGCGGACGGTCGCCCGGGACGGCCCGCGCACCACCATCTGCCCGTGATCACCGCAGGTGGACACGGGCCGCGGGCCACCGGGTCGGGTGAACTAGCCTCGGTCCGCGTGACCCAGCGATACCCCGACGCCGAACGGCTCGATCTCGTCGAGAACCTGCACGGCCACGCGGTCGCGGATCCCTACCGCTGGCTGGAGGACCCCGAGGACCCCCGCACGCGTGCCTGGTCGGCGGAGCAGGACAGGCTGGCCACGGCGCAACTGCAAGCCCTTCCCGGCCGGGAGAAACTCGCCGCCCACCTGGAGGAACTGCTCTCGGCCGGCTCGGTGTCGGCGCCGCTGTGGCGGGCCGGCCGCCGGTTCTGCACGCGCCGCGAGCCCGGCCAGCAGTTCGCGGTGGTGCTCGTCGCAGAAAATGGTGGAGCACCCGAAACCGAACGCGTGCTGCTCGACCCGATGACGATCGACCCCACCGGCCTCACCACGCTCGACGCCTGGGTGCCCGATCTCGAGGGCCGGCGGCTGGCCTACCAACTCTCGGCGGGCGGCGACGAGCACTCCGTGCTGCACGTCCTCGACGTCACCACCGGTGAGGACGTCGAGCCCCCGATCGACCGCTGCCGCTACTCGTCGGTGGCGTGGGTGCCCGGGGGTGACGAGTTCTTCTACGTCCGCATGGTCGACGAGGACGAGGCCCCCGACGGCAGCCAGGCCTTCCACCGGCGGGTGTGGCGCCACCGCATCGGCAGCCCCGACGACGTGCTCGTCCAGGCCCCGGGGCTGTATGACTTACATACCTACTACGGCGTCCAGGTCTCCCGCGACGGCCGCTGGCTGATCGTCACCGGCAACATCGGCACGGCCCGCCGCGACAGCATGTGGATCGCCGACCTCGACGGCGACGGCACGCTCGTCCCCGTGCTGGCCCAGGCCGACGACGTGCAGGCCCGTGCCTGGGTCGACCGCGACGGCCTGCTCTACGTCCTCACCACCGACGGCGCGCCGCGGTGGCGCCTCATGGTCACCGAGCCGGACAACCCGGGACGCGAGCACTGGCGGGAGCTGGTGGCCGAGGACGCAGGCTCGGTGCTCGACGCCGTGCGGCGCCTGGAGCAGCCGGGCGGGGAGACGCTGCTCGTCCTGCTCCGCAGCCGGCACGCCGTCGCCGAGCTCGCCCTGCACGCCGTGGCCGACGGGGCGCCGCGCGGCACCGTCCCGCTGCCCGGCCCGGGCTCGCTCACCGGGCTGTCGGTGGCCGACCGCGACACCCCCGAGCAGGCCGGGCGGCTCTGGATCGGCTGGACCGACTTCGTCACCCCCGCCCAGCTGCACCGCTACGAGAACGGCGCCACCGTGCTCGAGGCCACCGCCCCCGGCGCCGTCGAGGTGCCGGCCGTGCGCAGCGAGCAGCGGGAGTTCACCTCGGCCGACGGCACCATCGTGCGGATGTTCGTCCTCTCCCCGGAGAACCACGGCCCCCGTCCCACCCTCGTCACCGGCTACGGCGGCTTCGGGATCTCCCGCGAGCCCGGCTACACCGCGTCCGCACTGGCCTGGGTCGCAGCCGGCGGCAGCTACGTCGTGGTCTCGCTCCGTGGCGGCGGCGAGGAGGGCGACGCCTGGCACCTCGCCGGCAACCGCGGCAACAAGCAGAACGTGTTCGACGACCTGCACGCCGCCGCGCAGGCCCTGATCGACGCGGGCACCACCACGCGCGCGCAGCTGTCGATCCTCGGCGGTTCCAACGGCGGACTGCTCGTCGGGGCGGCGCTGACCCAGCGCCCCTGGCTCTACCGCGCCGTCGTCTGCTCGGCGCCGCTGCTGGACATGGTGCGCTACGAGGAGTTCTCCATCGGCCGGACCTGGAACGACGAGTACGGCACCGCCGACGACCCCGAGGAGCTCGGCTGGCTGCTGTCCTACTCCCCGTACCATCACGTGCACCCGGGAACCGCCTACCCGGCGGTGCTGTTCACGGTCTTCGAGTCCGACACCCGGGTCGACCCCCTGCACGCCCGCAAGATGTGTGCGGCGCTGCAGCACGCCACCACTGGTGACCTGCCCGTCCTGATCCGCCGCGAGACCGACGTCGGGCACGGCGCCCGTTCCGTGGCCCGCACCGTGTGCCTCTCGGTGGACCAGCTGGCGTTCCTGGCCGCCCACACCGGACTGGAGATCGAGTGACCGCCCTCTTCCCCAGCCAGCCACAGTGCGTGGCCGACGCCGGCTCGTGGTGCGCCACGTTCTACCGGCTGACCAACAACGACTTCCTGGCGCGCTCGGCCGACAGCATCGTGTCGTCGACGATGGCCATCGTCTTCATCATCGTGCTCGCCGTCGTCGCCCGGTACGCGCTGCACCGCGTGATCAAACGGATCGTCGACGGGGCCACCAGCAACCGGGTGTCGCGCCTGATGAGCCGCGCCCCACGGCTGCCGGCCACCACCAGCACACCGCCCACGGCCCGCAGCACGCAGCGCGCCCGCACCATCGGTTCGGTGCTGCGCTCGGTCAGCTCCACGGTGATCCTCGTGATCGCCGCGATCATGATCCTTGCCGAGTTCGGCGTCGATCTCGCGCCGATCCTCGCCTCCGCCGGCATCGTCGGCGTCGCGGTTGGGTTCGGCGCGCAGAACCTGGTGCGGGACTTCCTCTCCGGCATGTTCATGCTGCTCGAGGACCAGTACGGCGTGGGCGACATCGTCGATCTCGGAGAGGCCAGCGGTGTGGTCGAGGCCGTCGGCCTGCGGATCACCACGCTGCGCGACGTCAACGGCACGGTCTGGTACGTCCGCAACGGCGAGATCCTGCGGGTGGGCAACAAGAGCCAGGGCTACGCCGTGGCCGTGGTGGACCTGCCCGTCGCCCACCAGGCCGACGTCGCCGACGCCATCGCGCTGGCCGGGCGCACCGCCACCGAGCGGCTCGCCGAGCAGGACCTCGCCGTCGACGTGCTGGAGCCGCTCGAGGTGCTCGGCGTCGAGCGGGTCGGGCCGGAGGGCGTGACGCTGCGCCTGACCGTGCGCGTCAACCCCGGCAAGCAGTTCGCCGTGCAGCGCGCACTGAACGCCGCCATCTCCGACGCGTTCGACGACGCCGGCGTGCCCCGGCCGGGCCTGCTGCCCAACACGGGCCCCACCTCGCGAAATAGGATGGCGACATGAGTGAGCCCCAGAACTTCTACGCCGAGGTCGGCGGTGCACCGGTCTTCGACAAGATCGTCTCCCGCTTCTACGAGCAGGTGGCGCAGGACGAGGTGCTCCGCCCGCTCTACCCGGAGGAGGACCTCGGTCCGGCCGAGGATCGCCTGCGCCTGTTCCTCGAGCAGTACTGGGGCGGCCCGCGCACCTACTTCGACGAGCGCGGCCACCCGCGGCTGCGGATGCGGCACGCCCCGTTCAAGGTCGGCCCGATCGAGCGCGACGCCTGGCTCGCCGCGATGCGCGTGGCCGTCGACGAGGCGGGCCTCGACGACGCTCACCGTGCGCAGTTGTGGCAGTACCTGCAGTACGCAGCGGTCAGCATGGTCAACTCCGACTTCTGACCGGGCTCCGCTTTTGGCAGTATCAGCAGGTGACGTGGTGGCGCGGGGCGGTGGTCTACCAGGTCTACGTGCGCAGCTTCTCCGACTCCGACGGCGACGGCGTCGGTGACCTCGACGGCGTCCGCTCGCGTCTGGGCTACCTGGAACTGCTCGGCGTCGACGCGCTCTGGCTGACCCCCTTCTACGCCTCGCCGATGGCCGACCACGGTTACGACGTGGCCGACCCCCGTGACGTCGACCCGGTGTTCGGCGACCTCGCCGCCTTCGACCGGCTCGTGGCGGCCGCCCACGGACACGGCCTGCGGGTCCTCGTCGACCTCGTACCCAACCACACCTCCGACCAGCACGAGTGGTTCCGGGCCGCCCTCGACGCCGCCCCCGGCAGCCCCGAGCGGGCCCGCTACCACTTCCGCCCCGGCCGTGGTCCGGACGGCGCGGCGCCCCCGAACAACTGGTCGAGCGTGTTCGGGGGGCCCGCCTGGACCCGCATCCAGGACGACGAGTGGTACCTGCATCTCTTCGCCACCGAGCAGCCCGACCTCAACTGGACCAACCCGGAGGTGTGGGCCGACCTGGAGAAGACGCTGCGGTTCTGGCTCGACCGGGGCGTCGACGGGTTCCGCATCGATGTCGCCCACGGCATGAGCAAGCCCGAGGGCCTGCCCGATTCGGTGGCCGCGGTCCGCACCGGGTTGCTCACCGGCGGCCGCGACGGCGACCCCCGCTTCGACCACGAGGGCGTGCACGACGTGCACCGCATGATCCGCGCCGTCGTCGACCACTACCCCGGCCGCGTCACCGTCGGCGAGATCTCCGTGCAGGACAACGCCCGCTTCGGCCGCTATCTGCGCCCGGACGAGCTGCACCTGGGGTTCGACTTCCGCTTGCTGCACGCCCCGTTCACGGCCTCCGCCGTGCGGCAGGCCGTCGAGCACTCCATCGCGTCCACCGCCGCGGTGTCCGCCACCCCGACCTGGGCCCTGAGCAGCCACGACGTCTCCCGACCCGTCACCCGCTACGGGGGCGGGGAGCAGGGGACGTGGCGCGCCCGGGCCTTGGCCCTTCTCACCTTGGCGCTACCGGGCACCGTCTTCGTCTACAACGGCGAGGAGCTCGGCCTGCCCGACGCCGATCTCCCGGACGAGGCGCTCCAGGATCCCCAGTGGGAGCGCTCGGGGCACACCCAGCGGGGCCGCGACACCTTCCGGGTGCCCGTGCCGTGGGAGGGCGGCGCACCGGGCTACGGGTTCACCTCCGGCGTGCCGTGGTTGCCGATACCGCCGGAGTACGGCCGCCTCACCGTCGCCGAGCAGCTGGAGGACACCCGTTCCACCCTGTCCCTGCTGCGCCGGGCCGTCGAGCTGCGCCGCACCCATCCCGGCTTCTCGGGCACGGGCGTCGAGTGGTTCGGCGCACCCGCGGGCTGCCTGGCGTTCCGTCGAACCGGGTCCACGCTGGTGTGCGCGCTGAACACATCTGATGCTGCGGTGCCGCTGCCGCCCGGCGACCTGCTGCTGTCCAGCCGCCCCCTCGACGACGATCTGCTCCCACCGGACACGGCGGCCTGGCTGGCGTAGGCGGCTCCGCCGCCCGTGCGCGGAAATCGTTGCCAGGGCAGCGATATCCGCGCACGACCTTCCGTGCCGGCCACCATCACGGCACCGGTCCCGGCCGCCTCACCGGTCGCGCAGCACTCGGCAACCGTTCAGAGCGCGAGCAGTGGTAGAGCCGTGAGGCGGCGGCGCGCCACCGCGCCGTAGCGGGCGTCGAGGCGCATCCACGATCCGGTGGCCGAGACCCGCACGGTGTCGTCCTCCGGCCCGGCGCCCGAGAAGCCCATTCCCGAGAGCGCGAACAGGCACCGCAGCGGCACCTTCACCGCCGTCGCCCCACCGGAAGCATCGGTGACCGTGAGCACCGTCTGGTCCAGCAGCGACGCGGGCGGGCCCATCGGCCCGGCGTTCTCCCGGGCCACGGCCAGTCCGCGCTCGGTGAGGGCGTCCAGCTCGGCGGCCGGCACGTCGTCCACCGGCTTCCACCCGTCCGACGGCGGGAGCGGGCCGGCCCACAATCCGCCCAGGCCGGGGTCGATCGCCTCCGAACGGTCCACCGTCAGGGCCGTGAGCAGCACAGACGCCGGTGTGGTGACGTCGCCGGCGTCGAGGGTGCCGTGCACCGAACGGGTGGCGAGCACCTCGAACGGGGTGGTGGCCCACGCCGTGACCGTCGCACCCGAGGCCACCAGCCGGACCGTGGCCGTCTGGTCCAGGCGCACCACCCGGCCGACGAACGAGCCGAGATCGCCGCGCTCGTCGGCGTCGGGGACGTAGAGGGTCATGCCGAATGCTCCTCGACCGGAGATGCGGCTGGAATCGGTGCCGTGGTGGTGGCCGGCAGGATCATGATGGGTCCGCCCACTTCTCCAGGAAGGCCCGCTCGTCGCCGGTGATCCGCCGCGGCCGCTGGCCCTCGAGATCGAACAGGGCCATCCCGGTGGTGGCCTCGATCGCGACCGGATCAGTCTCCGACGAGCCGTCGTGCAGGGCGTAGGAGATGCGGAACGACGCTGCCCGCACCTGGTCCACCCACATCTCCACCAGCAGCGGCTCGGGCCGGTAGGAGATCTGACGCCGGTAGCGCACGCCCAGCTCCACCACCAGCAGGCCGGTGGCGAACCCGCCGACGCCGCTGTCGGCGGCGGCGGCGAAGAACAGGTCGATCCGGGCCTCCTCCAGCAACGTCACCGCGCGGGCGTGGTTGAGATGCCGGTAGGCGTCCTGGTCGGTCCACCGCAACGGAACGTGGCTGACGAAGCGGGCCATCGGATCAGCGCGCCAGGCCGCGGAGCTGGCGCGAGACCACCGAGAGGGTGGCCAGGTCCAGCTGACCCGCCGTGCCCACCTCGTGCAGGGCCGCACGTGCCCGCACCAGCCGCGACGCGTTGGCCTGCTCCCACGCCTCGATCGCGTCGTCCACCGGCGTGCCCGGCACCGACTCGCGCAGGGCGTCGAGGGTGATGGCGCGCAGCGAGCCGTAGAGGTCGTCACGCAGCGCGAGACGGGCCAGCGCATGCCAGCGGTCGCCGCGCTCCAACGCCGTGACCGAGGTCAGGGCGAGATCGACGCCCAGGTGCTCGGACATGCCGTAGTACAGCGCCGCCACCTCGGCGGGATCACGCGGCTCACGGTCGCGCTCGGCCAGCTCGGTCAGCTCGACGACGTCGAGGAGCCCGTAGCCGTACATCAGCGCGGCGCACCGCTGCGAGCAGTCGGGGCCGACGCCGGCCTTCGCCAGCTCCGCCGCCCGCGACTGCACGGCCTCACCCTCACGACCACGCAGCAACGTGGGCAGCTGCGCACGCAACGACCGCACCGGCTCGGCGAACCGGGAGACGGTGGCGCCCACGGCCAGCGGTTGGGGCCGGGTGGTGAGGAACCAGCGCGACGCGCGATCGAGCAGCCGCCGCGACTCCAGCGCGATCATGTCGGCCACGGCCACCGGGATGGCCGGGTCGCGGAGCTCGGCCCACAGCTGCGGCAGGTCGAACACCGCAGTGGTGACGGCGTAGGCACGCACCGCGTCGGTGGCACTCGCCGAGAGCTCCTCGCCGAGCCGGAACGCGAACGTCATGCCTGCGCCGTCGACCATCTCGTTGACCAGCAGCGTCGTGACGATCTCCCGGCGCAGCGGGTGCCCGGCGATCGCGGCGGGGAACCGCTCCCGCATCGCGCGCGGGAAGTACTGCGGCAGCCGGCCCGCGAACGCCGCCGCGTCGGGCAGGTCGGTGGCCAGCACCTGCGCGGTGAGATCCAGCTTGGTGTGCGCGAGCAGGGTGGACAGCTCCGGGCTGGTCAGCCCGTTGCCGGCCGCCTCCAGCGCCGCGAACCCGGCCTCGGTGGGCAGCACGTCGAGCTCGCGGTCGAGTCCGTGCCGCACGGAGAGGTCGGTGGTGAGCCGGGCGTGCACATTGACCATGTCGGCCGCGTGCGCCCGGGCCACCCCGAGCACGGCGTTCTGGTCGGTGTTGTCGGCCAGCACGAGCGTCCCGACCTCGTCGGTCATCTCGACGAGCACGGCATTGCGCGCCGTACGGTCCAGCTCCCCGGCGGCGACGAGCCTGTCGAGCAGGATCTTGATGTTGACCTCGTGGTCGGAGCAGTCCACGCCCGCCGAGTTGTCGATCGCGTCGGTGTTGATCTTGCCGCCGGCCCGGGCGAACTCGATGCGGCCCTTCTGGGTCAGGCCCAGGTTGCCGCCCTCCCCCACCACCCTGACGCGCAGCTCGCGGCCGTCGGCCCGGACGTTGTCGTTGGCCTTGTCGCCCGCTTCGGCGTGCGACTCGTCCGACGCCTTGACGTACGTGCCGATGCCGCCGTTCCACAGCAGGTCGGCCGGCGCCCGCAGGATCGCGGCGATCAGGTCGGGCGGGCTGAGCTTCGTCACATCGTCGGCCAGTCCGAGCGCCGCGCGCATCTCCGGGCCCACCGGCACCGACTTCGCCGTGCGCGGCCAGACCCCGCCACCAGCGCTGATCAACGCGCGGTCGTAGTCGTCCCAGGACGAACGGGGCAGGGCGAACACCCGCTCGCGCTCGGCGAAGCCCGTGGCCGCGTCGGGCGTCGGGTCGACGAACACGTGCCGGTGGTCGAACGCCGCGAGCAGCCGGATGTGGGGGGAGAGCAGCATCCCGTTGCCGAACACGTCGCCGGACATGTCGCCCACGCCGACGACCGTGAACTCCTCGGCCTGGGTGTCCACCCCGAGCTCGCGGAAATGCCGCTTGACGCTCTCCCACGCGCCCTTCGCGGTGATGCCCATGGCTTTGTGGTCGTAGCCGACCGACCCGCCGGACGCGAACGCGTCGCCCAGCCAGAACCCGTAGGACGCGGCCACGTCGTTGGCGGTGTCGGAGAACTTCGCGGTGCCCTTGTCGGCCGCCACCACCAGGTAGGAATCGTCGCCGTCGTGACGCACGACGTCCGGCGGCGGCACGGTGGCCCCGTCCACCAGGTTGTCGGTGACGTCGAGCAGGCCCGAGATGAACATCCGGTAGCAGGCCTCGACCTCGGCCGCGTCCGGCTGGGCGGCGCGGACGAAGAAGCCGCCCTTCGCTCCGACCGGCACGATCACCGCGTTCTTCACGGCCTGGGCCTTCACCAGCCCGAGGATCTCGGTGCGGAAGTCCTGCGGGCGGTCCGACCAACGCAGACCACCCCGCGCGACGGCTCCGAACCGCAGGTGCACGCCCTCCACCCGCGGCGAGTACACGAAGATCTCGAACTTCGGCTTCGGCGCAGGCATGTCCGGTACCTGCGACGGGTCGAGCTTGAACGAGAAGAACGAGCGGTCGCGGAACCAGTTGGTGCGCAGCGTCGCGGTGATCATCGCGAGGTAGCCGCGCAGGATGCGGTCGGCGTCCAGGCCGGTGACGGCATCGATCCGGGCGCGTAGATCCTGCAGCGCGGCCTCGATCGCGGTCTCGCGGTCCGTCAGTTCCGGGTCGAACCGCGCCCGGAACAGCGCCATCAGCCCACGCGCGACGCCGGGCTGCCCGAGCAGCGTCTCGGCCATGTACTGCACGCCGTAGGGGCTGCCGAGCTGGCGGGCGTAACGGGCGTAGGCACGCAGCACCGCCACCTCCCGCCAGGGCAGGCCGGCCCGCAGCACGAGCGCGGAGAACCGGTCGGTCTCCGCGTCGCCACGCCAGGCGGCACTGAACGCGGAGCAGAACCCGGCCTCGACGTCGGCCTCCAGGCGCGCGTAGACCGCGTTGCTGGTGGCCTCGTCGAGCCGCAGCCCGAAGTCGTAGACGTAGACGCGCAGCCCGTCGACCCGGACGAACTCCGACGGCCGCTCGTCGAGCACGTCGACACCCAACTGCTGCAGGACCGGCAGCACCGAGGTGAGCGTGGCGGGCGCGCCGGAGAGATACAGCGTGAAGCGGCGGTCGGCCGCGCTGTTCTGCGACGCGCGGGTCCGGACCGCGAAGTCACCCGGGTCACCGAGTGCGACGATCCGGCGCAGGTCCTCGACGGCCTGCTCGGGGTCGGAGACGGCCTTGTACTCCTCCGGGATACCCGGCACCTGCGCCGCGAAAGTCCCGGAGTCGGGCGCCGACAGCAGCCGGTCGTCCCAGGTACGGATGGCGGCGGTGAGCTCGTCCTGCAGCGCGGGCACGTCGACACCCGGGTAGCCGACGGCGTCGGGCGGCGTGTGCACCGTGAAGTGCACGAGCGCGAGCTGGGACTCCGTGACCCGTGCGGTGTAGTCGACCGACGTCCCGCCGAGACGGCGCTGCAGCACGTCGGCCATCGCGAGCCGCGACGACGTCGTGTAGCGGTCACGCGGCAGGTAGACCAGGCACGACAGGAAGCGGCGATAGGGATCCGGCCGCACGAACAGCCGCACCGACCGGTGCGCGCCGACGGCCAGCACCCCGACGGCGGTGTCGTGCAGGCGCTGCTCGCTCGCACTGAACAGCTCCTCGCGGGGCAGCCCGGAGATCACCTCGAGCATCTGCTGGCCCGAGTACGAGTCCAGCGGGAACCCGGCGCGGTGGATCGCGTCGCGCACCCGGCGCTCGACCACGGGGATGTCGAGCACGCTCTCGTAGAGCGCGGGCACCGTGAGCGTGCCCAGGAAGCGGTGCTCCCCGGTGAGCCGTCCCTCGGCGTCGACGGTGCCGATCGCGAGGTAGTACGGGTGCACCGGCTTGAGCGGGCTCGGCGCGTTGGCGCGGGTCATCACGAGCAGGTCGTGCGGGGAGTCGGCGGTGCGTCCTGAGCCGGCGTCCGGTGGGTCGACGTGTGGTGCGAAGGTGCTGGCGACGTCGGAGTCGGGCCGCAGCACGCCCAGGCCGGAGTCGGGCTCGGCCCGTAGCCCCGCGCCGTCGACGGTGTAGTGCCGGTAGCCCAGGAACGTGAAATGACCGTCGGCGAGCCAGCGCAGCAGCGACGAGACGTCGGAGGCGTGGGTGCCGTCGGGGGCGACGGGCGAGCTGGGCAGCTCGGCGGCCAGTTCCTCGGCACGCGCCGCCATCGGGCCACTGTCCTCGACGACCTCCCGGACCGCCTCCAGCACCGCGCCGAGCTCCCGCTCGATCTGCGCCACGGGCGTGGCCGACGGCGCCAGGACGAGCTGGATCCAGGACTCGGCGAGCGCGTCGGCGGGAGGCGCCGCGGCGTCGGCCGAGGTGAGGATCTCGGCGAGCTTGCCGTCCGCGGCCCGGCGGACCACGACGATGGGGTGCAGCACCCGCCGCACCTCGCCGCCCGCCCGCGCGATCCCGGCGAGCAGTGCGCCGACGAGGAACGGCATGTCGTCGGTGACGATCTCGACGACGCGCCCCTCCTCGGTGTCCCGCACCCGGACGAGCGGTTCGCCCGCCCGGTGCCCCGCGAGCCGGAGGTGGCCGCGGGCGGCTTCCTCCAGGATCGGGTGTTGGTCGTCCGGGCTGCCCGGTAGATCCGGGGCGTGCCGCGCGTACAGCGCGGTCAGTGCGGTCAGCTCGGGGTCCGGCTCGGGCGCGGTGTCGCGGCTCCGGCTCGTCACATGCAGCTCCGGTCGTGAACGGTGATCACCTCGTGGGTGACGGCGCGACCCACCCTAACGCGGCCCCGGGTGATCCCGGCCGACCCGTTCCGGGCCCGACAGATCCCGCCGGACCCGACCGCGCTCAGATGCCGCGGTAGGCGGCCAGCGCGCCGGCGAGGAGATCGGCCAGCCCCAGCCCGTCGGTGGAGTCGGGCTGTGCGCTGCGACCTGCGGGTGACGGGGCGTCCTGCAGCACGTCCTGGCTGGTGGCGGCCGGTTCGGACGGCTCCTCCGCGTCGCGCCGGTGCCGACGGCCCCCACCGGCGGGGGACGCGGCTGTGGCGACGGCTTCGGCCGGCAGGCTTCCCCACAGCGGCCCGGTGCTCAAGGCGTCCCCGGGGGCGCGCCGCCGCCGCGGGCGGTCCAGCCGCTGCAGAAGTTGTGCGCCGACCGGCCCGTCGGCGTCGTGGACAGCGGCACGCAGCTGGGTGCCGGGCATGTCCTCGTCGGGGACGAAGTCCTCGAACAGGCCGGGCAGTGTGCGGTGCATCCACTCGGTGGCCGGGGAGCGGCTCCAGCCGGGCAGGACGACCGCCAGGGCGTCGCCGTCGTCGTGGCGCACCCGTGCGCCGGACGGGAGGCGGTCGCCGAGCCGATCGGCGAGTGCCCGCACGACACCCCCCGCGCGGCGTCCGGCGAAGCGCCGACCGTCCCGCGCCAGATCGATGACCACGACGCAGCCCTCGGCCTCGGGACCCGGCTCCGGCCGCCGGTGGTCCACCCCCGCGGTGGTCGTCGACCCCCAGGCGCGGTCGAGCTCCGCGAGCGCGTTATGCAGCCAGCTCCCCGAGCCGGGCTCGACGGCGGCATCGGCGGCCGCCTCCACCCGTTCGACGGCCTTCTGCTCGGCATCGACGGAGGGGGTTCGTGCAGTCCTGCTCTGCTCGTACCGGTCGTACCACCGCGACGGACCATCAGCCGCGACCGGGTCCTGCCGACCAGGGAGCGATCCGGTCAGCGGTTCCTGAGCTGACGTCCCCGCAGCCTCGTCGACGACATCCGGCCGCCGCCGGCGGCCGGCGCGCCCGGAAACAGCGGGTGGAGGATCGCCGGCCGCCACATCGGAAGCGGCCACCGGGCCCGGGACCGCAGGTTCGCCCTCACGGGCCCAGTGGCCGGTCGACCACGAGCCTGTGGACCACGGGTCGGCCACCGCGTCGGGGTACCTGCGCTGCTCGCGCCGGCTCGTTCGGCGTCCACCGGGTTCGGTTCCCCCTGCGGGAAGAGCGGGCGGTGTGACATCGATGCGCGACGGGGGCGTGACAGCTCCCGAGCCGGTTCCCCCGGACCGCAGGGACTGCGCCAGGAGGTGTCCGATCGGCGATTCGTCGGTCCAGCCGCGCCAGGGCGAAATGCCGTGCGGGTCCGTGGCCGTGGGGTCCCCGCCGAACCCGGCTTCCCCGTTGCTCGCCGTGCCGTTGCTCGCCGTGCCGTTGCTCGCCGTGCCGCTGGTCGCTGTGCCGCTGGTCGCTGTGCCGCTGGTCGCTGTGCCGCTGGTCGCTGTGCCGCTGGTCGCTGTGCCGCTGGTCGCC
>JBBRLM010000013.1:0-124292 GCA_038231335.1 Mycobacteriales bacterium | reverse complement strand
GTGCTCAGCGGAGCTCCCGGTAGATCGAGGCTGTCTTGGAGGACGACCTCTCCTACCGGAGCTCCGCTCCCACGTTCAGCACCGACACGCCGAACAAGGATCCTTGACCGAAAGCCAGACCGGCTAACTGAACGGCTTTGGCGTTAACCCGTCCCGCCGACCGTCAGTTCGTCGGGCACCAGGTGCTGGGGCAGGCCGGCGGCCAGCTCCGCGCGCAGGGTGGTGGCGTCGATGTCGGAGCCCTCGACGTGGGCCGTCACCACCGGGTCCGCGCGGTCGTCCGCGCCTGGGCGGGTCCCGATCCGCGCGGCGGTGACTCCGGTGCCCAGCTCGACGATCTCCGCCTCCAGGTCGGCGGCGAACATGTAGCCCGCGCGCTTGACGACGATCGGGTGAATCGACGCGTCGCCGACGGTGTGGACGTAGCCCGCCGCATCGAGCCGCACGTGCCAGCCGGTGTGCATCCAACCGTCGCGCCACAGGTGGGCGCTCGCGGCGTCGTCGTCGGCGTAGCCGGGCGGGAGGCCGCCGGTCACGGTGCAGCGCAGGACCAGCTCGCCCGGCTCGTCGACGCCCACCTCGGCACCGTCGGGGTCGACCACCCTGCCGACGAACGGCGCGCGGACCCGGCCGACGCCCAGCCCCGGTGCGGGATTGCGGTCGCTGACCACCGCCCCGCAGACCTCCGTCTTGCCCAGGCCGCAGTTCCACGCGATGCCGAACCGCTCGACCGCCTGCGCGTTGAGCTCGGGCGCGCCGGGCGGGGCGCCGACGATCTGCAGCGGATGGTCACGGTCGGCAGCAGAGGCGGGCTGTGCCAGCAGGTCGCCGACCGTCGGGTTGAGCATGCTCGCCGCCGTGACGCCGGCGCGGCGGATCGCCGGCCAGAACGTCTCGGCGGTGAGCCCGGGCAGCAGCGCCACCGATCCCCCGCTCGCGATCGCGCCGTACACGGTGAGCAGCACGCCGGTGAAGCACGTGGGGGCGGCCACCAGGACGCGGGAGCCTTGGGTCGACGCCATGTTCGTCGACATCACCTGCAGCAGCCGCGCCGACGTCCGCACGCCGTGGTGGATGCCGGGCAGGCCGGAGTTGTGGACGATGGCGCAGTCGTCGAGGTCGCCGTGGGGGACGTGCGGCGGAATCGTGGCGCAGGCCCGGTCGAGGTCGGCCGTGGCGACCACCGGGACATCGGTGGCCAGACCGCGCAGCGCGTCGTCGGCCACCACCAGCACTGGGCCGCGGTCGCGCACGACGCGGCCGACCAGCCGCGGGGTCCACAGCGGGTTGAGCGGCAGGAACCGGGCGCCGAGCCGGTCGATCGCCCACCACGTCAGCAGGGCCTCGGGGTGCAGTGCCTGCAGGGTGGCCACCCGGTCCCCGGGCCGGACCCCGAGCGCGGCCAGAGCGGCGGCGCGGCGGCCCACCTCGTCACGGCACTGCCGCGCGGAACGGCCGGTCCCGTCGGCGGTGACGATCAGGACGTCGTCCTCGGCGCGGTCCGCGAGGCGGTGGGTGATGCTCGACGACATTCGCCGATGATACCTCTGATATATAGGCTTGCGGGGTGCTCAAGGGATACACGGATGGCCACTGGGGGCAGGTCCACCACCGTCGCGCCGGCGAGCGCGGGCCGTGGGTGGTACTGCTGCACGAGTCACCACGGACGTCGGCGGTCTACCGCCGGGTGCTGCCGCTGCTCGGCGAGCGGGTGCGCGCGGTCGCGTTCGACACGCCGGGCTACGGCGGCTCCGACGGACCACCCGACGGCCACCGATCGCTGGACGAGTTCGCCGCCCGGCTGCTCGAGGCGGCGCGCGCGCTCGGGATCGGGGAGTTCGTGCCCGTCGGGCTCAAGACCGGCTCCGACCTGGGCACCGAGCTCGCGTTGCAGGCCGGGTGCGCGCGGGCGGTGCTGTCGTCCCCCGAGATCTTCGACGCCGCACGCGCCGAGCACCGGGCCGCGACGTGGGCACCGCCGATCGTCCCGGACGCCCACGGGGGCCACCTACGGGCACTGTGGGACAAGAACACCGGGCTCTACGGCACGGACTCACCCCGCGACCTCACCGAGGCCGTCGGCGACGTGCTGACCAACCTCGACGGCTACGCCACGGCCTACCCCGCGTCGCTGCGCTACGACTCCCGCGCCGGCATCGAACAGCTGGTGGACACCGGCTGTGACGTGCTGCTGCTGCGGCCCGAGGGCGCCCGGATGACCGTCACGGAGCCGGTGGAGTTCGCCGACGTCCCCGGCACGCGGGTCGTCACCGTCCCGGTCCCCGGCCACGTCGCGACGCGGATGCCCGACGAGTTCACCGCGCGCGTTCTGGAACACATGGGCGAGTAGCGGCCCACCCGCTTCCGTGCCGGGAACATGTCTCTGATGTATACACAGCTCTGGTCACCGCGTTACTTCTGCAGTTCCTTGGGAGCGGGTCTGATGGACGGGCGAACGCGCGTGGTGGTGGCCGGGGCCGGCATCGGCGGTCTCGCCGCGGCACTGGGGCTGGTGCGGGCCGGGTTCGACGTGGTGGTGCTGGAACGCGCCGCCGCGCTGAAGGAGGTGGGCGCCGGGCTCACCCTCTCCCCCGGCGCGATGCGCAGCCTCGACCTGCTCGGCGTGGCCGACGACGTGGAGGCGACCATCGCCCGCACGCCCGCGTTCCCGACCCTGCACTTCGCCACCGGCGAGGTGCTCGTCGAGGGCCGGGCCCCGGCCGGGCCGCCGGCCCGGCTGGCCAAGGGCCACATGCTGCGGGCCGAACTGCATTCGTTGCTGGCCCGGCACGTGGAGGCGGTCTCCCCCGGGACGGTCCGGCTCGGACAGCAGGTCGTCGGTGTCGGATCCGGCGCGTCCGTGCGCCTCGCCGACGGCTCCACGGTCCACGGTGACGTGGTGATCGGTGCGGACGGCGTGCGGTCGGCGGTCAGGGCGAGCCTGTTCGGCGAGGCGACAGCGCTGCCGTGCGCCTGGGCGGGAGAGAGCACCTCGGCACCGGTGTTCACCGGTCGCGTGGCCTACCGCTTCCTGCTTCCCGCCGCCCTCGGCATCCCGTTCATCGGCGCCGGACCGGCTGCGGTCTACGTCGGGCGCGGCGCGACCTTCAACCGCTACCGCGTGGCCGGCGGCACCGTGCTCAACTGCGTGGCCCTGTCCACCACCGACCGCTGGGCCGACGAGGGCTGGAGCCACCCCGCCACCCGCGCCGACCTGCTGGCCGCGTTCCCGGGCTGGCACCCCGATGTGCTCGCCCTGATGGAACGGGCCCCCGAGGACTCCCTCGCGCGGTGGGGGGTGTTCCAGCGCCCACCGCTGACGAGCTGGAGCCGTGGGCCGGTGGCGCTGCTGGGCGACGCCGCCCACCCGATGCTGCCCTTCCTGGGGCTGGGAGCGGCGATGGCCATCGAGGACGCCGCGATCCTGACCCGGACCTTCACCGAGCTGGACACCCCCGACGAGGCCATCGCCGCCTACGAGCGGGCCCGCATCCCGCGGACCACCCGGGTGTTCCACGAGTCGGCGCGCCAGGGCGAGGTGTTCGACACCGTCGACCCGGCGCGCTTCGCCACCAGCGGCGCCCCCTCCCACGACGAGGTGCTGCGCGACTACCGCCCGGAGCTGGTCACGCTCTGAGCACCGGCCGCGGGGAGCACCGGGTGCAGGTGCCGGGCGAAGAACCGGACCGCGCTGTCGGCCTCGAACCGGGGCAGTTCCCCACTGCTTTTCACGTGTGGGCCGCGAGGGTCGGCGCCACCGGCGCCCCCGCACCCAGCGCCAGGGCGAGCAGGACGCGGGCCTTCGGGCCGTCGAGGAGGCCGGCGCAGACGAGGCCGCGGGCCAGCAGATCGGTCTCCGCTCCGGGGAAGGCGTAGGTGGTGCGCAGCATGTCGCCGGCTCCGGTGCGGGAGGCGAGCACCACCGGCATCCGCGTGACGAGGGCGTCGAGGCCCGGCAACCAGGACGGTGGCAGGTGCCCGCCCCCGAACGCCTCGACCACCAGCCCCCGGTATCCGGCGTCGACCAGGCAGCCCAGCAGCCGGCCGTCGTCGCCGAGGGTGGCGGTGAGCAGGGCGACGGGGGCCGGTTCGGCGGGCGGCAGGGTCGCGCGGCGGGTGGGTGTCAGGAGGATCCGGGGCCGGCCCTCGACGACGTACCCGACGGGCCCGACCGACGGCGACCCGAACGTCGCCACCGAGGTCGTGTGGGTCTTGCGTACGAAGCGCGCCGCGTGGATCTCGTCGGACGCGACGACGAGCACGCCCAGCCCGTGGGCCTGCGACGACCGGGCGACGGCGACCGCCGCGGCGAGGTTGGCCGGCCCGTCGGCACCCGGGAGGCCGGAGTGGCGCATCGCCCCGGTGACCACCACCGGGACGTCGGAGTTCCACAGCAGGTCGAGGGCGAACGCCACCTCCTCCAGCGCGTCGGTGCCCTGGCTGACGACGATGCCCTCGAACCCGGCGCCGCGGGCGGTGAGCATCCGGTGCAGCGCGACGACATCGGCGAGCGTGCCGTGCGCCGACACCACGGTGGTGTGGGTGATCGCCTCGACGCCGGCATCGATCCCCGCGGCGCCCAGGCCGGCGGCCAGGTCGGCCGCGGTGAGGGTCGGCGTCGCGCCGCCCGCGGACGGCACCGAGGAGATGGTGCCGCCGCAGGAGACGACCAGGACCGTCACCCGGTCGATTCGGGGACAGGGGGCGGCGGGGCCGGTGCGGCGACGGGGCCGAGGACCCGGGCGACGAACGCGTCCCGGTCCGCGCGCATGGCGTCGAGCTGCTCGGGGGTGTCGCGGATGCCGTCGACGTCGAGCTCCACCCCGGAGCGGGCCAGCGCCGACTCCACGAGCCGCAGCCGGTCGCGGGTGGTCCAGACCTCGGCGGCCAGGGCCGTGACCAGGGCCAGCAACCGGTCGCTGACCTCGTCGGGCAGGGCGCGGTAGACGCCGTCGATCACCACATCGCCACGAGTGCTCACGGCTTCACCGCGGTCGTCACCCAGCGGTGCACGGCGTCGAACGAGCCCTCGCGCCACAACGCCGAGGAGCCCCAGTACCCGGGGTCGTCGAAGTCGAGTGCGCCGTCCTCCACGTCGACGAACCCGACCGAGGCCAGCAGCGCGGGGAAGTCGCTCGCGAGGAAGCACTCCCAGTAGTTCTCGCCGTTGCCGCGGCCGTCGAAGCTCTCGAACCACGCCCGCGCCGGGTCGAGCGCGGAGTAGGGCGGGATGTCGAGGAACGCGATCCGCCCGCCGGGGGCGAGCAGCCGGAACGCCTCCGCGATGATCGACGCACGGACGTCGTCGGGCACCTCGTGCATCAGCAGGAACGCCGTGACCAGGTCGAACGAGCCGTCGGCGTAGCCGGTGTGCTCGGCGTCGCGCTGGGAGTAGGTGATGGAGTCGGGCCCCAGGTGGTGGGCGTAGGTCAGTGCGGGCGCCGAGAGGTCGATGCCGGTGATCTCGGCGTCGGGCAGCGCCGCCCGGGCGACGCGGGTCAACCCGCCGAAGGAGCAGCCGAGATCGAGTACGCGCGACGCACCCCTGCCGGTCTTCTCGACGAACGCGTGCAGCGCCCCGGGCCGGGCGTCGTAGCCGGCCCGCCAGGCCAGCCGGTAGGCGGCGCCGCCCCGGTCGTAGACGGCGCCGACGCGGTCGTCGCCCCAGTAGCCGCCGGGCACGAGGTGGATGTCGTCGCGACCCTCGCGGTCGTGACGGGTGTACCAGGCGGGCAGCTCCAGGTCGGGGTCGAGTTCGAGACCCGGCCCCGCGGAGGCCGGGAGATCCTCGGAGCGGTCCACCGACTCCGCGGCCGTCCGCCACGTCATCCGCTGGGCGTTGCGCTGGATCCCGCACGCGAAGAGATAGCGCGGGTCGGCGGTGTAGAGCTCCCCCGCCTCCTCCTTCGTCATCGGCGATGTCGAGGCCGCGGCGGCGCGCGCCGGGTACTCGGCCAGCAGCGGGGCGACGATCTCGCGGTAGGTGAACGACCGGGCGCCCTCGAAGAAGTCGAGGCGCGCGCTCTGGTCGTGGGTGGGCGGGGCCGGTGGCACGGTGGATCTCCTCAGGCGGTGATGGGTGGCGGATCAGGCGAGCAGGGCGACCGCGGTGGTGCCGACGTCGAAGACCGGCACCGGGGTGAACTCGCGGAGCACCGCGCGGAACTGCGGCACGATGGTGCACTCGACGACGAGCGCTCCCACCCCGTCCAGCAGCCCGTGTGGCGCAAGCTCACGGGCCAGCACCTCGCGCAGCCCGGCCTCCACGCCCTCGCGCGTCCACGCCGGCGCCGTGGCCCAGTCCGGGCGGCCGATCAGCGGCCAGTCCCCGGCCGGCGAGATGCCGACGACACGGATCCGGTCGGCGGCGGGATGGCCGGCGAGTACCCGCTGGGCAGGTCCGTCGGAGAAGCTCAGGACGGCCACCGGGGCGGCCGTGGCACGCAGGGCGTCGTCGAGCAGGTCGAAACCGCTCAGCAACGTGGGCGTGCGCGGCGCCGGATCCAGGTGGGCCCACGCGCCGGAGAAGAATCCGCAGCCGCCGACGATCACGTCGCAGCGGCCGTCGAGGCGTCGCACGGCGTCGGCGACGACGCGCATGGCGTCCTCGTCGCCGGACGCCGCCACCCCGGCGGTCACGCCCGCCGGCACGGCGAACAGCACGTCGCCCGGCCAGGTGTCGGGGTGGCCGTAGAAGTCGCGCAGGCCGTCGGGCGGGTCGAAGGGCGCCCCGTCGACGGTGTCCACGCTGTGGTCGGCGTCCAGGACCACCACGCCGTAGGTGACGCGGCTCCGCCGCCCGTGCGACCCCGTCACGGCAGCCTCGCGATCGCGTCGTCGGTGGACACGACGTCGGCGTACTTCTGCGCCATGTCGAAGAGGTTCACCGCGTGCACGGTGGCCGAACGGTCGTACACGGCGTCGTGGGGCACGGTCACCCGGTAGTTGTAGGCGAACGCGTCCACCACCGACGACCGCACGCAACCGCTGGTCGTGGCCCCGGTGACCACCAGCGAGTCGATCCGCCGCTCGATGAGGTAGCTGACCAGCGGGGTGGCGAAGAACGCGCTGGGGTGTCGCTTGGGCAGCAGCACCTCCCCCTCCAGCGGCGCGATGTCGTCGACGAACGCGTACCCCGCCGCGGGGATGTCCATGATCGCCGGGACCTTGGCGCCGAGCGCGCCGGCGTCGAAGCCGACCTTGGGCGCGACGTGCGGGTAGAGCACGGACAGGTCCGCGGCCCGGAACGCCTTGACCAGCCGTGCGATGTGCGGCACGGCGTCCCAGCCGGCCTGCCCGCAGCTCGTGCGGTACTCGGTCTCCACCGACTCCAGGAACGGCTTGGGAGTGTGGCCGATCGTGCGGTACTGCACGTCGATCACCAACAGCGCCGGGCGCAGCCCGGTGCCGGCGGGACGCCCGAACCCGGCGGCGTCGTAGCGTGCGACGTCCTCGGCGGAGATGACGCCGTCCCACGGTGCGGTCACCGGGCCCCCAGCTCGTCCAGGGCCGCCCGGCCGCTGCGGTGGCGCGGCAGGTACTGCGCCGTCACGTCGCGCAGCGCCCCGTCCTCGACCGCGAGCTGACCGCGCAGGATCGTGTGCTGGACAGCGACGTCGGCCGTCACGCCCTCCCACACCGAGTAGCGGGCGCCGGAGTGCTGGGTCTCGGCCCGGACCTCCGTGCTGCCGGTCGGGTCGATCACCACCAGGTCGGCGTCGGCGCCGATCGCGATCGCACCCTTGCGCGGCGCGAGCCCGAACAGCTGCGCCGGCCGGGTCGCGACCAGGTCCGCCACCCGCTCCACCGGCACCCCACGACGGCGGGCCTCGGTCAGCAGCAGCGGCAGCAGGGTGCCGGTGCCGGGGAACCCGGCCGAGGCGCTCCACAGGTCCTTGTCCTTCGCCGAGAAGTGCCGCGGCACGTGGTCGGAGCCGATCACGTCGACCCGGCCGTCGGCCACCGCGGCCCACAGCGCCGCCCGGTCCGACGGCTGCCGCAGCGGCGGGTTGACCTTGCCGCGCGGGCCCAGTCCGGACGTGATGTCCAGCGTGAGGTAGTGCGGGCAGGTCTCGACGAAGACGTCCGGGTAGGCGGTGCGCTGGCGATCCAGCGCACCGAGCGCCTCGGCCGACGACACGTGCACCGCATACGACGACGCGCCCAGCACGCTCGCCAGGTAGGTGGCGCGCGCCTCCGCCTCGGCCTCGACGAACGGCGGCCGGGTGTCGTTCCAGACGTCGAGGCCGGCTTCGGGGTCCTGCCCGATCTGCTCACGCAGCCGCCAGATCAGTTCGATGTTCTCCGCGTGCTGGGCGATCATCGAGCCCGAGTCGGCGGCCGCGGCGAGAGCGTCGTAGAGGAACGAGTCGTCGTTGCCCGGCAGGCCCAGGTAGGCGCCCTCCTTGCCGCGGAAGTTCATGAACACCTTGAAGCTGGAGACGCCCAGGTCCGCGGCGTAGTGCTTGACCTGCGCGATGTGCTCGGGCGTGACCACGCAGAAGTGGAACCCGAAGTCCGTGTGCGCGTGCTCGGCCATCAGGTCGCGCGCGGCGGGGAAGAGCTCGTCGTAGGGACGGGGGCTCATCAGGTAGGCGATCATCGACGTGACGCCGCCCGCGGCCGCCGACGCCGTCTCCAGGTCCGCGTCCTCCACGGTCCTCGGCACCGACAGGTCCTGCCCCAGGTGCACGTGGGCGTCGATCACGCCGGGCAGCACCCAGCGGCCGGTGACGTCCAGCGTGCGGGTGGCCCCCGCGGGATCGGCCGGATCGAGCAGCGCGGCGATCCGCCCGCCGCGCACCGCGACGTCGACGCCGGTCAGCCCGGAACCGGGCAGGCACACGCTCCCGCCGTGCAGACGCAGGTCGTAGGGCTCAGTCATGGGCGTCGTCCTCTCGTTCGGTGGCGGCGTACTTGGCGTCGAGCGCGTCGTAGGCGGGCTTGCGCACCAGCGACTGGCGCTCCGCCCAGCTGATGATCCGGTCGTCGAGGCCCCGGGTGTCGCCGTGTTCGCGCAGGTGCCGCAGCACCGGTTGCATCCCGGCGACGGCGGCGCGCATCGCGGTGTTGGCGTACAGCGCGATCGAGAACCCCAGCTCCCCCAGCTCGGCCAGCGGCAGCACCGGTGTCAGGCCGCCCTCGACCATGTTGGCGACGTGCGGGCCGGGCACCCGGCGCGGGATCTCGGCCATCTCCGCGCGGGTGCGCGGTGCCTCCACGAACACGACGTCCGCGCCGGCCTCCCGGTAGCGCAGGGCCCGCTCGCACGCCGCGTCGAGACCCTCCACCGCCCGGGCGTCCGTGCGCGCGATGAGCAGCGGCCCGCCGGTGCCCGCGGCGTCGAGCGCGGCGTGGATCTTCCCGACCATCTCCGAGACCGGGATCACCGCCTTGCCCGCGAAGTGCCCGCACCGCTTGGGCGCCACCTGGTCCTCCAGCTGCAGCGCGTCCGCCCCGGCCCGCGCCAGCTCCCGCACCGTCCGCTGCACGCCCAGAGCGTTGCCGAACCCGGTGTCGATGTCGACCACCAACGGCAGGTCGACGGCGTCCCGGACGGCGGCGACGTGGTCGCGCAGCTCCGCCAGCCCGAACAGCCCGATGTCGGGCGCCCCGAGGAAGGTGTTGGCGATGCCCGCGCCGGAGAGGTAGACGGCCTCGAACCCGGCCTCCTCCACCACCCGCGCGGTCAGCGCGTTGGGGGCGCCGACGAGCAGCAGCGGCGGCTGACCCGCCGCGATGCGTTCGCGGAGAAGACTCATCGCAGGAACTCCACGATCAGCTCCGCCGCGGCGGGCGCCGCCTCGATGACCAGGTAGTGGCCGCAGTCGGGCAGCACGTGCGAGCGCCCGCCCATCCCGCTCTTCTGTAGATGCAGTGCGATCTCGGACATGCCGACACCGCTGGGGGCGGGGTCGAACGGGGTCATGTCGTCCTCGTCGCCGGCCAGCAGCAGCACCGGCGCGGTGACCCGCTCCACGAGCGGGCTCAGGTCGGCCCGCTCGATCGTCTCGGTCGCGGCGATGAACGCCTCGGGCCGGGTGTTGCGGAACGCCTCGCGCATCGACTCGAGCTGCGCCCGGCACTCGTCGCGGTCGTAGTAGGCGCGGGCGAACCCGGCCACCGACGTCAGGTCGGCCACGGCCTCCATGCCGCTGTCGCGGGCCGCGCGCTTCCACGTGGAGCGCATCATCCGCGCGGCGTTGTCATAGCGGGCGACGAAGCACGACAGCACGAGCCGCCGGACCAGCTCCGGGTGCCGCGCGGCCAGGGTCAGCCCGATCATGGCGCCGAACGACGTGCCGTGAATGTCTGCCCGGGACAGTCCGATGGCGCGGATGAACGCCGCGACCTGGTCGGCGAAGGCGTCGAAGTCCTGGCCCGTCGGACCGCCGTGGCTCTCGCCGTAGCCGGGCAGGTCGAGGTCGATCACCTCGACGTGCGGCTCCATCAGCGGCGTGAGGCGCTCGAAGTTGCGGTGCCCGAACGCCGAGCCGTGCAGGTGCAGCAGCGGGGCGCCGGAGCCGGTGCGGCGGTACCAGAGGGTGGCGCCGTCGGCGAGTTCGACGGTACTCATGTCGCCTCCGCGTAGGAGAGTGCGTCGGCGATGCTCACGAGTCGCTCCGCAGGGTCTCCACGAACTCCCGGACCGGGGTCCGGTCGAGCTTCAGCGTCGCCTCGGCGATCCCCCGGGCCCGGTCAGGCGGCAGCACCCCGTCGGCCGCCGAGACGAACAGTGCGGTGAGCTCGGCGTCGGTCAGCGGGTTCTGCGGCGTGCCGCGGAACGCGGGGACGTCGATGCGCTCGGTGGTGCCGTCGGTGAAGCGCGCCTCGCCCCAGCAGCCGTCGAACGTGGCCCGGGACTCGTCGGGCACCAGCTCCACGCGGCCGCGCAGGTCGAGCACGCCGACGTCGGTGTAGACGGGCTCCTGCATCTCGGCCAGGGTGAACCGGCCGTGGTGCCAGGCCGCCGCGACGCAGTGCCGCAGGTCGAAGCGCGCCTCCAGGTCGCTGGTGGGCGTCCCGTAGCGCTCGAACCGTTCGTCGGCGATCGTGACGACGATGGGCGAGACGCCGAACCGCAGCCCCGCGAGCTCACGACCGGCGGCGCGTTCGCGCAGGGCCAGCACCACCTCCACCGGCGCGTGGGTGATCGTCTCCGTCGGCATCGTCTTGTAGCTCTGGCCGTGGATGCGCCACTCGGTGCCGAGCGTGGCCAGCACCTCGTCGATCTTGGTGGCGGGCTCGTCGCTGTAGCTGGCGAGCATCCCCTTGTCGCCCTCGAACGCGGTGGCGGGAGCGTCGAAGCCGCGGCGGGCGAGCTGGTAGGCGTCGAGGCCGTTGCGGGCGTTGGCCGCGGTGACCCAGGCCAGGCCCATGCTGCCGACGGTCTCGTAGGTGCCGCCCGCCGTGCTCATGGCCAGACCGAGCGCGTTGCGCATGCCGACGTCGTCGAGGCCGCCGAGGATCGAGCACGCGACGGCCGCCCCGACGCCGCCGACCAGGCCCAGCGGCACGAAACCGCGGAAGTACCCGGTCGGCATGAGGATGGTGGCGACCGCCAGCTCCACCTCGATGCCCAGCGCCAGCGCCGTGACCAGCTTGTGGCCGGGGTGGTCGCCCGCCTCGGCGGCGGCGAGGGCCGCGGGCAGCACGCCGGAGACGGCGTGCAGGTAGGTGGGGATGTACGTGTCGTGGAAGTCGAGCACCTCGAACAGCGCGCCGTTGACCATGGCGGCGTGCTCGGGGCTGGTCTCGGTGCCCGCCCAGAGGACGTGCGCCTTCCGCCCGCCCGACTGCCAGTCGCGCAGGATCCGGACGGCGGGGTGCTCCAGCGCGCCGACCGAGGCCTTGAGCTGGTTGAGCACCAGCCGGCGGGCCTCGTGGCGGGCCTCCTCGGGCACGCCCCCGTCCAGATGGGAGCGGACGAAGGAGACGAGCCGCTCGGAGACCGTGGCGGTGGTGACGGTGGCAGTCATGACGAGTGCTCCCCGACCGGTGGCGCGGCCGGGATCGGTGCCGTGGCGTTGGTCGCGATCATGACGCAGTGACCTTCCCGTACATCCACTCCAGCAGCCGGGGGTCGCGGGCGTGCTCGGCCCCCAGGCCGTCGATGGCCTCCTGCGCGGCGAACCCGCGCAGCCCGATCAGCGTCGGGTCGCCGTCGTGGACGAACGTGTAGACCGCCGGCACCGGGTAGGCGTGCAGCGTGGCGACCTGCTCGGCGAGCCCGTCGGCCGTCAGCTCGGCGGCCACGGCCGAATCGGTGAGCACCAGCTCGATCCACGCCTGGTACTGCTGCTCGGCCGGGTGGGTCTTGACCGGGTAGCCGGCGCGGCGCTCGGCCTCCATGTCGGGCACGTCGAACAGGTCCAGCCGCAGCCGCAGCACACCGCGGTGGCTGCCCCAGCGCTCGGCGAGCGACCGCAGCGCCGTCCGGAACGGTTCCTGCTCCCCGCGGGCCCGGAAGAACAGGCCGTAGGTGGGGTGGGCGACGGGGCCGGTGGGCACGCCCTCGGTGGAGTCGACGTAGGTCCGCGCGTTCTCCCCGACCGTGCGGTAGGTGGTGCTCCTGTCGACGATCATCTCGATGTCGGCCAGCAGCAGGGCCGTGACCTGCGGGTCGTCGGGCGAGTGCACGAACGTCGCCACGGCGTCCTCGTCCAGGTAGACGACGTCGGACTGCCACATCAGCTGGGCGTCCGCGGGGGCGGCGAGCTCGATGCCCTCCAGGTGTGCGAACAACCCGGTGTCGACGGCGTCGAACGGGCTGTGGCGGTACCAGTGCACGCCCGCCCGCCGCGCGATCGCGGGGCTGTGCACGTCACGCCAGTAGCGGCGCACCGCGTCCCGGTCCAGTCCGGCCTTGCGCCACCCGCAGGTCGTGCGCGAGACCGTCGCCCGGTTCTCCATGTCCACCGACGCCACCGTTGCCTCCTTCTCAAACTGTCGCCTGTTGACAGTAGACGGCTGACGGTACAGGGTCAACGACCCCAGGTGATCAGCAGCGACATCACACTCCGCACCCGCGGGACGGGCACGTACGTGGCCGTGCCCGGCACGGGAGGACGGGCCCTCGGGGGAACCGTTGCGCCGGAGGTCACCGATGATCTGCCGGACGACCAGCCGCCACCGCTCCAGCACCGACGGCGCGAACCGCGGCGACACCGCGGCCCGCCTGCCGGTGTGTTCCGGCGGGTCCATCTGGATGAACTCCTCGACGTGCACCGCGTCGGTGACCGCGACGAGCTCGGCGTCCTCGGGCGGATACCAGTGCACCGGGTCGGTCTCGCGCAGCCGCCCGTGGTAGGCGTACGGATCGGCGAAGGACTCGGGCGAGTAGAGCTCGACCGTCGGGCTCACGGGCTCACCTCCGGGAAGAAGCAGGCGGCGCGGTGGTCACCCGCGAACAGGTGTTCGGCGGGCCCGGGTTCGGACTCCGCGCACGAGGGCCGGACGTCGGGGCAGCGCGTGCGGAACCGGCAGCCCGACGGCGGGTGCGCCGGGTCGGGCAGGTCCCCGCCGACGATCAGCCGGTCCCGCGCGCGGTCGCGGGCCGCGGGATCGGCGATCGGCACGGCCGCGAGCAGCGAGCGCGTGTAGGGGTGGCGCGGGGCGCCGAACACCTCGTCGCGCGGACCGTGCTCGGCGATCCGGCCGAGGTACATCACCGCCACCTGGTGCGACATGTGCCGCACCACGGCGAGATCGTGGGCGATGAACAGGTAGGTGAGCCCGCGCTCGCGCTGCAGCCGGCGCAGCAGGTTGATCACCTGGGCCTGCACCGACACGTCGAGCGCGGACACCGGTTCGTCCAGGACGAGGAGCTCGGGGTCCAGCGCGAGGGCACGGGCGATCCCGATGCGCTGGCGCTGACCACCTGAGAAGGTGGCCGGATGCCGGTCGCCCACGGCGGGGTCGAGCCCGACGTCGCAGAGCAGGTCGTCGACCCGGCGGCGGTCGTGGCGGCCCTGGACCCGCAGCGGCTCACCGACCAGCTCCCGCACGGTCATCCTCGGGTTGAGCGCCGAGTAGGGATCCTGGAAGACCACCTGCATGGCGGGCCGGAACGGGCGACGGCCGCGGCGGCTCAGCCGCCCGACGTCGCGGCCCTGCAGCAGCACCCGCCCGGACGTGGGCCGGACCAGCCCGAGCAGTGCGCGGGTGAGGGTGGTCTTGCCGCAGCCCGACTCGCCGACCAGGCCGAGCGTCTCGCCGTGGTGCACCGCGAACGACACGCCGTCGACGGCCTTCACCTGCGGCCTTCCCCGCCGCTTGAAGTGGACATGGAGGTCGTCGACGACGAGCACCGGGCCGGTCACCGGGCCACCTCCGCGGGGCCGGGAAGAGCGACCGGCGCCGACCACGCGGCGACCAGGTCGTGGTGGTGGCACGCGGCCTCGTGGCCGGCACCGACCGGCCCGGGAACCGGGACGACCGCGCCGCAGTCGGCGCGCCCCTCCCCCAGCCCGCACCGGGGCCGGAAGACGCAGCCCTCCGGGCGCTGGTCGGGCCGGGGCGGCTGCCCGGGGATGGCGTACGCGTCCCCCACGGGGGTGTCGAGGCGCAGCGAGCTCGCGAGCAGGCCCACCGTGTAGGGGTGCCGGGGCTCGGCGAAGATGCGCCCGACCGGGCCCGTCTCCATCACCCGGCCCCCGTAGAGGACGACGACGCGGTCGCTGAACTCGGCGACGAGCCCGAGGTCGTGGGTGATCAGGACCATCGACGCGCGGCTCCGGTCGCGGATGCGGCTCAGCACGCGCAGCACCTGCGCCTGGATCGTGACGTCGAGGGCGGTGGTCGGCTCGTCCGCGATGAGCAGGGCCGGGTCGTGCGCCACCGCCATCGCGATCATCACCCGCTGCCGCATGCCGCCGGAGAACTCGTGGGGGTAGGAGCGGTAGCGGCCCGCCGCGTCGGGGATGCGCACCATCTCCAGCAGCTCGACGACACGGGCCCGCACCGCCGCGCGGGACAGGGTCCGGTCGTGCTGGCGCACCATCTCCGCGACCTGCCGCCCGATCGTGCGCACCGGGTTCATCGACGTCATCGGGTCCTGGAAGATCATCGACATCTCCCGGCCCATCAGCGAGCGGCGCTCGGGGCGGGGCAGGTGGGTGATGTCGCGGCCGCGGAACTCCACACGGCCGCCGGTGATCCGCGCGCCGGCGGGCAACAGCCCCATCACGGCCAGCATCGTGACGCTCTTGCCCGATCCGGACTCACCGACGATCGCGAGCACCTCGTCGGGGTGCAGCTTCAGGCTCACCCCGTCGACGACGCGCAGCGGGCCGGCGGGGCCGGCGAACTCGACGACGAGGTCGCGCACCGCCAGCAACGGCCCCTCCTGCGCCATCAACCGACCCGCCCCGTCGGCGCGACGCCGGCGCGCCCGCTCGTGTAGTGCTGGCCCAGGATGGCCAGCCCTCCCAGCAGCAGGAACACCACGACCGCCGGCACGAGGCACAGCGCGATGTTGGTCTGCAGGAACCGCTGGCCGTCGGCGATCATGCCGCCCCAGCTCGGCGTCGGCGGCTGCACGCCGAGCCCGAGGTAGGACAGCGACGCCTCGGCCGTGATGATCACCCCGATGTCGAAGGTGCCCAGCACCACCAGCTGCGGGACGACGGTCGGCAGCAGGTGGCGGCCCAGGATCCACACGTCGGCCGCCCCGAAGGTGACCGACGCCGACACGAAGTCGCGTTCCCGCAGCGACGCCGCGATCACCCGCGACACCCGCCCGTAGCGCACCCAGAACGTGACGCCCAGGGTGATCACGAGGACCGGGATGCTCGGGCCTGCCGCGGCGATGATCGCGATGAGCAGCAGCAGCACCGGGATCGTCAGCTGGATGTCGGCCACCCCCATGATCACGTGGTCGAAGACGCCGCCGAAGTAGCCGGCGAGCAGCCCGAGCACCACACCGATGACGAGGTTGAGCAGCACCACGCCGACGGCGATCAGGATCGACACCCGACCGGCCAGCGCGAGCCGGCTCAGCACGTCGCGGCCCAGCGAGTCGGTGCCCAAGGGGTGTGGGCCCAGCAGGTGCGCCCCGTCGGTGAACGGGCGGATCTGCGCCGCTGCGAGGTCCTGCGTCGCCGTGTCGTAGTGGGGCAGGAACGGCACGACCACCACCAGCACCCCGACGACCAGCAGCATCGCCGAGGCCAGCAGCACCGAGAAGGCCGGACGCGCCGTCATGACAGGCGCACGCGGGGATCGAGGACGGCGTAGAGCATGTCGACTCCCAGGTTGATCAGGATGAACAGCGTGGCGACCACGACGACCCCGGCCTGCACGATCGGGTAGTCGCGGCCGGTGACGCCCTGGTAGATCAGGCTGCCCGCGCCCGGCCAGTTGAAGACGGTCTCGACCACGACGGTGCCGCCGATCAGTTGGCCGAGGTTGATGCCGGCCACCGTCACCACCGGCAGGACCGCGTTGGGCAGCACGTGGCCGAGGGTGACCTGCAGCTTCGTGCGGCCCTTGGCGTAGGCCGTGCGCACGTAGTCCTGCCCGACCTGCTCGGCGATGGCGACGCTGAACAGCCGGACGTAGAGCGCCACCTCGAAGCATCCGAGCGTCACCGCGGGCAGGATCAGCGACGTCGCACTACCGGCGCCCAGGGCCGGCAGCAGCCGCAGGGTCACGGCGAACACCAGGATCAGCACGATCCCGAGCAGGAACGTCGGGACCGCCTGCACGACCGCGCCGATCCACAGCAGCGCGTCGCGGAACGTCCGGTTGCCCCACAGCTCCGCGACCACCGCCAGCCCGAACGCCACCACCAGCCCGAAGGCGAAGGCGCTCACGGCCAGCAGCAGCGTGTCGGGCAGCCGGGCCAGGATCAGGCCCAGGGCAGGCCGGTTGAAGTTCAGCGACTCGCCGAAGTCCCCGACGGCCGTCGAGCGCAGGAAGCTCAGGTACTGCACCGGTAGCGACCGGTCGAGCCCGAGCGCCCGGTCGAGGTCCGCGACGGCCTCCGCGGAGGCGTCCGGGCCCAGCAACAGCACCGCCGGGCTGCCGTTGATGCGCACGATGAAGAAGACGATGGTCAGCACGCCGAGCAGGCTGACGAGCGCCCGCAGCACGCGGCGGCTCAGGAAGCGGACCATCCCCGGGGCCCTAGCTCGCCGTGAAGTACGCGGGGTTGAGGTAGCCGTTGGGCGGCGGCTTCGGCAGCGCGAACTTCGTGCTGTGCACGTAGACGAAGTTCTGCACGAACAGCGGCGTGTAGTACGCACGCTCGGTGCGGATCTGGTTCATCTGCGCCATGGTGGCCGCCCGCTGCGCGTCGTCGCTCTCGCCGAGCATGGTGTCGTAGAGCGCAGGCAGGGGCGAGTCCTTGGCCGTGTTCAGCGCGACGTCGACGTACTTGAACGTGCCGGCGCCCTCGAGCGTGACCGTCTGGGCGGAGAACAGCCAGATCGGGCCCAGCTTCTTGCCCAGCCAGTCGGTGAGGAACGCGCTGGCGTCCTGCGGGGCGAGCTTGACCTTGATCCCGATCTGGGTGAGGTAGTTGGCCACGGCCTGCGACAGGTCCGACGGCGCCGGGACGTAACCGGTCGGGTAGCGCAGCGGGATCTCCTCGCCCGCGTACCCGGACGCGGCCACCATCTGCTTGGCCTTGGCCACGTCCTGGGCGGGGACCAGCGCGTTCTTGTCGTAGCCGAACGTGGTCGAGGAGATCATCTGGTCCACCGGCTCGCCGTAGCCGAGCATGATCGACTTGACCAGTGCGGAGCGGTCGATGCCGTAGGAGATCGCCTGACGGAGCTTCTCGTTTGCCATCGGGCCACTGCCCGAGTCGTAGCCCAGGTAGATCACCTTGGAGCCGGTGACGCTCTCGCTCGCCAGGCCGGCGGACTTCGCGACGTCGACGTTGTTGCCGGTCAGCACGGCCGCGTCGAACTGGCCCGACTGCAGGCCGTTGAGCCGGGTGGTCTCGTCCGGGACGTACTGGACGGTGGCCTCGGCGATGGCGCGCGGCCCGGCGTAGTAGTGGGGGTTGGCCGCCACCTTCATCGTGTCGGTGCCGTTGAACGACACCACGGTGTAGGGCCCGGCCCCGATCGGCTTCGTCGCGAACGTCGTGGGGTTGTACTCGGCCCTGGGCACGATGGGCAGGTTCGTCGCGACGCGCGGCCAGGTGGCGTTGGGCGACTTCATCGTGAACACCGCGGTACCGGGGCCCTTGGCGACCACCGACGCCACCGCCGAGACGTAGACGCCCTGCAGCGACTTGGGGTTCTTGAGCACGGTCTCGTAGCTGAACACGACGTCATCGGCCGTGAGCGGCGTGCCGTCGCTGAACTTCAGGCCGGGCTTCAGGGTGAAGGTCCACGTCGTCGCGTCGGCCGACGATGTCCAGGATGCGGCCAGGTCGGGCGCCGCGCTGCCGTCGAGGCCCACCTTGACCAGTGCGGCGCCGATGATCTGGTTGACCGGCGCGGAATTGCCCACGAGCCCGTCCATGGTGTCGACGTTCTGCTCGATCGCAACCGTGATCGACGTGGGCTTGGCGTCCGCGCTGCCTGCACCGCCACAGGCGGCCAGGGCCAACGCGGCGGCCAGGAGGACCGGGGTGAGCCAGCGGACGGTACCTCGGCGAGACCTGTTCATCGTGTCCTCACTCGTGTGCTCCCGAACCTGGTGGTAGCGCCGAAGTATTTGGGTGCAGACCGAGAACTGTCAACAGTGCACAGGTTACAGTTGGCGAATGACCGTCGTTTACGCCGTGCGGACCACCGTGCAGGGCCCTCACGAGCGCGAATGGCGGCGTTGGCAGGACGAGGAGCACATCCCCCAGCTGCTCGCACTGCCCGGTTACCGCGACGTGCAGCGCTTCTGCGACCTTGACCGCCCCGCCACGTTCCTGAACCTGTGGCGCATCGACGACCGCGGCGCGCAGGAGGGCGGGCGCTACCGCGCGGCCTCCCTCACGCCCTGGTTCGACCGCATCCGCCCCTTCTACGACGTCGACGTCGCGTTCAGCGCCGCACCCGACGGCGCGCCGCCGGAGCAGGTCGGCGGGCTCCTCGTGGACCGCTGGGACGGTTCGGTGCCCCTCGCCGACATCGAGCGCCTTCTGCGGGCCGGCACCGCTGCGGGGCACGTGGTCCGCATGCCGGCGCTGGTGGAGGGCGGGGTGCCCGCGCCGCGCTCGGCCCCGTCGACGGTGGTGCTGACCTACCTGCCTGAGGCGCCCGGGCCGGTCACCGCACCCCCCGGAATCGAGCGTCGGCGCTACCGGCCGCTCACCGCTGGATGACCGCGATCGACTCGATCTCGATCAGCGAGCCGGGTGTGGGCGAGTCGGCCCGCGGGCCGCTGCCGGCGAACCACGCCGACTCCGGGTTGTGCTCCTCGAGGTAGGCGATGCGGACCGCGTTGTAGTCGGCGTAGAGGGAGCGGTGGGCGTAGTAGACGTCGAACTGGACGAGGTCGGCGAAGCAGCCGCCGGCCGCCTCGGCCAGCGCGCGCATGCCGTCGAGGGCCTGGCGGGTCTGCTCGCCCATCGTGCCGGTCCCGGTGCGGGCGGAGAGGAACACGATCTCCCCCAGCGGCCGGCGTGCGGGCGCCGACTCCGATGCCACATCCGGAGGGCGCTCGGGCCAGGTGAAGCGGCGCACGAAGCTGTCCTGCTCGGCGGAGAGGACGACCGCGACCGCGTCGACCGGCCACAGCGCACCCGGGCGTGGTGCGAGCGCGGCGTCGACCACGCGCCGCGCGCCGGTGGCGGCCACGGCCTCCATCTGCACGAGCGCACCCGGTTCGACGAGCGGCGCCACGATCACCGTGGTCGCCGGGCCGCCTCCGGTGGTGAAGGCCGCCGCGAGGTGATCACGGACCGCGCCCTGTACCGCGTCCAGCGCCTCCCGGGTGGCGACCCAGACGGTGAGCCGCACGAGATCGGACGCCGTCCTGCCGGAGTCGGCGAGCACGGCATCGAGGTTCGCGAGCACCTGCGCGGTCTGCCCGGCCGCCGTCGTCCCGACGAGCCGGCCGGTCGAGTCGAGCGGGAGCTGGGCCGAGAGGAACCAGAGGTTGCCCACCCGCACGGCGTGGGCGTGGTCGTCCCACGCCGGCTCCGACCAGGTCCCCGAGCCGAAGCGCGGCGGCACCCCGCCGCAGCGCACGCTCTCGTGCGCCGTCGCCGCGAACGCTTCGATCTCGGCGTGCACGGCCCGGTCGGAGGTGTTGGCGACCACCATCGAGAAGGCCGGGTAGTCGCCCGTGAGCCGCTCGCGCAGGACGTCGCCGACCCCGGCGAGCAGCGCTCCCGCGTTCGCCGGGTCGTCGACGTAGACGCGGATGCCGACCAGGTCGTCCGCGCGGGCCCCGCCCGCCTCCATGAGGGTGATCAGCCGCCGCACCGCGAGCGCACCCTGCGCCCGGGGATCGTCGGTGTGCCGCAGCGTGCCGTCCGGGCCGGTGCCGCCCGTACCCGAGGCGAACAGCAGGTTCGCCACCCGGATCCCGAGCGACCAGCGCGGCCACTGCGGCAGCATCGCGGCGCGGTCGTACCCGGCGGGCACCACCTTCCCGACCGCGGAGGTGTACACGACGGCCTTGTCGGTCATTGCGCCTCCGCGGGGGCGACAACGTCGGCGGCCACAGCCCTACCCGAACACGACGACGGAGCGCGCGCCCGAGCTGTCGTCGAGATGGTCGAGCGCGGCGTTGACGTCGTCGAGGCCGATGCGCTCCGACACCAGCTCGTCGAGAAGCAGGCGCCCGTCGAGGTAGAGCCGCGCCAGCATCGGGATCAGCAGCCGGGCCGTGCTCGCGCCCATCGTGGCGCCCTGCAGACGCCGTTCCCCGAACAGGCCCATCGGCGAGAGCGACAGCCGGGTGTCCGGCCGAGGGACACCCACGACGGTGGCGGTGCCCCGCGGTCGCAGCATCCCGAACGCGGCCTCGATGGTCTCACCGCGGCCGACCACCTCGAAGGCGTGGTCCACTCCCCCGCCGGTGAGCTCGCGCACGGCGTCGGCGATGTCGACCCCGGTGCCGTCGACCACGTCGGTGGCGCCGAACGCGCGGGCCCGTTCCAGCTTGGCGGGCACACGGTCGATCGCGATGATCCGGGCCGCCCCCGAGATGCGGGCGCCCTGCACGACGTTGAGCCCGACGCCGCCGATGCCGATCACGGCCACCGTCTGGCCCGGCCGGACCTGCGCCATGTTCACCACGCTGCCGACACCGGTGAGCACCGCGCAGCCGAGCAGTGCGGCGAGGTCGAGCGGCACCTCGGCGGGCACCGCCACCGCGGCCCGCTCGTGCAGCAGCATCCGCTCGCCGTAACCGCCGACACCGGAGTGCGCGAGGACGTCCGCGCCGTTCCACGTCGCCCGAGCGGGCCGGCCGGGAAGGCGTTTGTGCCCCTTGTCGGTGCACAGGTGCGAGAGCCCCCGCAGGCACCACTCGCAGGTGCCGCAGAACGACGACGGGCAGGCGACGACGTGGTCGCCGACCTCCAGGTCGCGCACGCCGACCCCGACCGCCGTGACCACGCCGGCCGCCTCGTGGCCCATGATCGACGGCGTGGGCGTGCGGTGGGCACCGGTGCGCACCGTGCGGTCGGTGTGGCAGACACCCGCCGCCACCGTGCGTACCTCCACCTCGTCGTCGGCCGGAGTGTCGAGGTCGACGTCGGCGACGACGAACGGCGCGTCGTAGGTGTCGAGCAGTACGGCCTTCACGAGATCGCGCCGACTCTTCGGTCGGCGGTGGCGAAGAAGTCGCGCAGCAGGGGCGCGAGCTCGTCGGCGCGGTGGTGGATGAAGTGCACGTCGCCGCCGTCGACGAACGCGATGCGGCTGCCCGCCACCAGCGCGTGCGCCTGCTCCATGCGCTGCAGGGTGGGCGGCTCGCCCGGCCCGACCGACTGCACGAACAGCGTGGGGACCCCGATCCGGGGCAGCGCGGCCCGCTCGTCATAGCGGTAGACCGACTTGGCCAGCGCCGCCTGGTTCACCTCGCTGACCAGCCCGTCGATGATCCAGTCGTTGAGGAAGGGCAGGTCCTCGGGCGCCTTCGGCGGGAACTTCTTCGTGATCGCGCCGAGGTGCGAGCCGTCCGGCTGGGGCGGGTTGCCCGCGGCGGGTGAGAACGCGGAGCCGTCGAGCCGCGCGGCCTTCTCCTCGTCGGTGAGCAGCAGCAGCCCGCACGGCGCGATGGAGGTGACGCGGTCGGCGTGGTTCGCGGCCATGTCGACGGCGATCGTGGCGCCGGTGTGGTGGCCGGAGACGTGCGCGCGGTCGATACCGAGGCCGTCCATGACCGCGAGGGTGGCCGCGGTGAGGTCGGCGACCTCGATGGGGTCGGGCAGCGCGTCGGACGCGCCGCAGCCGGGCGGGTCGAGGATGACGACGCGATGCCCGGCCCCACCCGCACCGGATCCGAGGAGCTCCGCGAGGCGCCGGTAGATCACCCAGCTCCGCGGACGGTTCGGGTAGAGCACGACCGGGGTGCCCTCACCGGTCTCGGCGTAGTGGATCTGGCCCCAGGGTGCGTTCACGTATCCACGGTGCATCGAGCAGTCCTCCGTCACGTCATGCCATAGTGTCGTCTGTCGACAGATTACACGCCGCGGGCCGCCGGTCCATACATCCAGGCGAGCAACTCGGGATCCTGCTGGTTGACCGCGCCGAGCCGCGTGATGAGTTCCCACGCCGGATAGCCCCGCAGCCCGACGACGGTCGGACGCCCGGCCCACACGAATGTGTAGACCACCGGTACGACCTGCACGTGCACCTCGCCGAACGCGGCGGCGGCGCCGTCGCCCCAGGTCAGGTCGCGGCCGACGCCGTCGTCGTCGAGCACCAGGTCGAGCCAGGCCTGGTAGTGCTCCCGCGGCGGCGCGGGGAACACCGGGTAACCGTTGGCACTCTCGACGGCCATGTCCGGCGGGTCGAACAGGTGCATCCGCAGGCGGCGCACGCCCCCCACCGACGCCCAGGCGGCCGCCGTGGCCCGGACCGCCGCAGCGAACCGCGCCGCCGGTCCACGCCTGCGCAGGAGGACCGCGTAGCGGTGGCCGCCGGTGGGGCCCTGCGGCGTCGGGTCCCCGGTGGTGTCGACGAACGTGTGCCCGTGGCCCGGCGAGGTGCGGTAGGTCGTGGTCCGGCCGGGCGGGCCGCCCAGCACCCGGATGTCGCCCAGCAGGTGCTCGCGGGCCGCGCCGGCGGGCTCGGCGTGGAAGGCGGCGAGCGCCGCGTCGTCACGGTAGTCGAGGTGCCCGACCCCGGTGAGCAGGCCGCTCCCACGCCCGTCGAAGGCCACGCCGGCCAGCGGTGGGAGCAGGTCGGTGCGCAGCGCGCCGAGGCTGAGGTGCCGGTAGACGTGGATGCCGGGGCGGCGGGCGATGGCGGGTGAGTGCACGTCCCGGATGTAGCGGTGCAGGACCTCTGCCGCCGCGGGGTCCGTGACGTGCTTGTGCACGCCCGCCGTCGTGCGGCTGACGGTGCCGAGGTTCTCGGTCTCCGCGATGTCCATCCAGACCCTTCCGATCGGCGAGCCGCCATCGTAGTCTGCTGTCAACAGTCGACGATCGGAGTAGCTGTGCCCGCACCCCAGGCGGTGGTCACGCGTCTCGCCGCCCTCGCCGACGAGCGCACGACGGATACCGCACTGGTCCTCGTGGCTCCGGACGGCACGGAGACCACGGTGTCCTGGCTCGCGCTGGCCGACGACATGCTCGCCGCCGCGCACGTGCTGGCCGCGGCCGGCGTCGGGGCCGGCGACCTCGTCGGCGTCGCGCTGCCCAAGTGCCGGCAGCACTTCGCCACGATGTTCGGCGCCTGGTACCTCGGAGCCCGCCCGCTCACCCTGAACCCGGCGATGCCGGCCCCCGAGCGGCGCCGGATCACCCACCTGGCCGCACCCGCCGCGCTCGCCGCCGTGCCGGAGTGGGCGGACGTCGCCCCGACCCACGTCGTCGAGCCGGGCTCCGACTGGCCCGTCCGCCCGGCGGGGCCGGACCTGCCCCCGCCCCCGCTCGACGCCTCGTTCGCCATCGCGACCGGTGGCTCGTCGGGCCACCCCAAGATCATCCTGTCGCCGTTCCCCGGAACGTTCACCGACAGCGCCGACGCGCCGGACGCCGCCCTGACCGGCCGCACCCGCGACATGGTGCAGCTCGTCAACGGGCCGCTGTTCCACAACTCGCCCTGCACGCTGGCCTACAGCGGGCTTCTGTGGGGCCACCGGCTCGTGGTGATGGAGCGGTTCGACGCCCGGCTCGCGCTCGACCTCGTGGAACGGCACGGGGTGTCGTTCCTGCCCACCGTGCCGACGGTGATGAAACGCCTGCTCGACGCCCAGGCCGCCCGGCCCCGTGACCTGGGCGGCATCGAGGCGCTGTTCCACACCGGCGCGTCCTGCCCGCCCACGGTCAAGCGGGGCTGGATCGAGATGATCGGGGCCGAGCGGGTGTACGAGGCCTTCGGCGGCTCGGAGCTCATTGGCAGCACGTTCATCCGCGGCGACGACTGGCTGCGCCACCCCGGCAGCGTCGGGCGGCCGGTCGGCGCCGACATCCTCGTGCTCGACGAGAACGGGCGCGAGGTGCCGCCGGGGGTGGTCGGCGAGATCTTCCTCCGCTCGCACCGGCCCGGCCCCGCCTACACCTACCTGGGCACCGCGGCGCGGACGCGGCGGGCCGACGGCTTCGAGAGCCTCGGCGACCTGGGCCGGCTCAGCGCGGACGGGTTCCTGTTCGTCGCCGACCGGCGCGTCGACCTGATCATCACCGGCGGCGAGAACGTCTACCCCGCCGAGGTGGAGAACGTCCTGCTCGGGCACCCGGCGGTGACCGACGCCGTGGTCGTCGGGGTGCCCGACCCGGACTGGGGCCACCGGGTGCACGCCGTGGTCTGCACGGAGGACCGCCGGCTCACCGCCGCAGCGCTGACGGCGCTGTGCCGCGAACACCTGTCGGCGTACAAGGTGCCGAGAACGCTCGACGTCCGCCCGGGCGGCACGCTGCCCCGCGACCCCGAGTCCGGCAAGCTCCGGCGCTCCGCCGTGGCCGAGGCCGCGGTCCGCCCCTGACCTCGCAGCCCGTAGGCATCCGCGCAGCGCGCCGGCGGGCTGCGAGGTGACGCGACGGGCTGCGAGGTCGGTCTGGGTCAGAGGCCCAGCAGGGTCGCCGACCGGTCGAGGCGCGCATCCGGGGAGCCGAAGAGCTGCCGGTCGCTCAGGGCACGCTTGTAGTACAGGTGCGCCACGTGCTCCCAGGTGAAGCCGGTGCCGCCGAGGATCTGGATCATGCCCTCGGCCACCCGCACGGACGCCTCCGCCACCGTGACGGCGAGCGTGCCCGACAGCACGGCCAGCTCGTCGCGACCACCGGTGACGGCCCAGGAGGCGTAGGAGGCCATCGACGCCGCGTACTCGACGTCGATCAGCATGTCGGCGAGCCGGTGCTTCACCGCCTGGAACGAGCCGATGGCGCGGCCGTACTGCACGCGCGTGCCGGCGTGCTCGACGCTGATCTCCAGCGCCCGCCGGGCCGCGCCCGCCTGCTCGGATGCGAGCAGCACCACGGCGAGGTCCAGTAGGTCGCCGGTGACGTGGTCCCCGGTGTCGTCGCCCAGCCGCTCGGCGGGGGCGGCGGTGAACCGGACCTCGGCGAACCGGCGGGTCACGTCCAGAGCGGGGATGGCGGTCGCCCGGACCCCCTCCCCGGCGTGGACGAGGAACAGCGCCGTGCCGCCGGGGGTGGCGGCGGGCACGACCAGCACGCCGGCCTCGGCGCCGTCGAGCACCAGGGTCGTGACGCCGGTCAGCGCCCAGCCGCCCGTGATCTCCTGGGCGGCTACGGGGGGCGGCCCGGCCCATCCGTCCGGCCCGGCGAGGGCGACGGTCGCGACCGTGGACCCGTCGGCCACCCCGGGCAGCACCCGGGCGGCCTGCGCGTCGTCGGCGTGGGCGAGCAGGGTGGCGACGGCGAGCGTCGTGGACAGCAGCGGGGCCGGCAGCAGGACCCGACCGGCCTCCTCCAGCGCCACCGCGACGTCCGACGGGCCGAGCCCTGCCCCGCCCCACCGCTCAGGCACCAGCGCGCCGGGCAGCCCGACCGCGGTGAGCGCGAGCCAGGGATCGGGCCCGCCGGTGGTACGGCGGGGAACCGTCAGCGGCGCGTGCCGCTCCAGCACGGCGCGGGTGGCGGCACGCAGAGCCTCCTGGTCGGCACCCATCCCGAACGCGGCCGCCAGCGTCGCGGGAGCGGGCAGAGTCACGCCGTCACCGGCCGGGGCTCGCGTGGCAGACCGAGCACGCGCTCGCCGAGGATGGTGCGCTGCACCTCGTTGGTGCCGCCCTGGATCGACAGGCAGCGGGCGTGCAGCAGCTCGTGCTGCCACTGGTCGAGTGCGTAGTCGACCGGGTCCGGCGGGCGGACGAGCCCGGCTGCGCCCCGACGTCGAACGCCACCGCGGCCAGCTCCTGGTCGAGCTCGGAGAGGTAGACCTTGCCCGCGGAACTGATCCGGTCGATGTCGCGCTCGAACGCGGTGCCGGCCAGGATCCGCAGGCCCGTGGCGCGCAACGCCTCGATGCGGGCGTGCATGCGCACGAGCCGCCGGCGCAGCACGGGGTCGGCGAGCCGGCCGGTGCGCCGGGCCTCCGCCACCGTCTGCTCGAACTTCGCCGCGATCGCGAGGTGCTGAACGGTGGCCATCTGGCCGCGCTCGTGGCCGAGCACCGTCATGGCCACCCGCCAGCCCTGGTCGATGCCGCCGATCACGTTGAACAGCGGCGCGCGGGCGCCGACGATGCTCTCCTCGGTGAAGTCGTGCTCGCCGGTGAGCTGGCGGGTGCGGCGCATCACGATCCCGTTGTCGTGCAGGTCCATGATCACGTAGGTGATGCCGCGGTGTCGCGGGGCGCCGGTCCGGCAGAGCAGGAAGATCTTGTTGCCGAGGTGACCGAGCGAGGTCCAGATCTTCTCGCCGTCGACGACGATCTCGTCCCCCTCGACGCGGCCCCGGGTGCGCAGGGACGCCAGATCCGAGCCGGCCTCGGGCTCGGAGAAACCCTGCGCGTAGGTGTCCTCGCCGGAGATCACCCGCGGCAGGAAGTACTGCTTCTGCTCCGGCGTGCCGTGCACGATCACCGCGGGCCCGACGAGGTGCTCGCCCAGCCCCCGGTTGGCGCGCGGCATGCCTGCCGCGGCGAGCTCCTCGTTCCACACGACCATCCGCAGCGCGTCGAAGCCGCGGCCGCCGACCTCCTCGGGCCAGTGCGGGCACAGGTAGCCGTGCTCGCGGTTGACCTCCAGCCACGCCAGCCAGGCGTCGCCGAGATGCCCGGACTCACCGGTCCAGCTGCCGTAGGAGAGGTTGTAGACCGCCGCGCGGTGTCGGGGTTCGGCCAGCTCGGCCAGCTCCGGGACGCGGTGGGCGGCGATCCACGCACGGACCTCGCCGCGGAAGGCCTCGAGCTCCGGAGTCAGGACGGCCCTCACGTGGGTTCCTGCATGGACGCGGTGAACAGTCCGCCGTCGGTCGCCTGCTTGCGGGCCAGCCCGCCTCGCGCGACCAGGTCGTACTGCCCGATCGTGGTCAGCGCGAACGCCGCCGAGAGGTGCGCGTGCAGGCCCTGCGTCTCCTGCATGCGGTTGATGCTGTCCTTGGCGAGCTTGAGCCCCAGCGCCGGCTTGGCCGCGATGCGCCGCGCCAGCGCGAGCGTCGCACCGGCGAGCTCCGCGTCGGGCACCACCCGGTTGACGAAGCCCGCGATGTGCAGGTCGCGCGCGGTGAAGAAGTCGCCGGTGAGCAGGAACTCCTTGGCCCGGCGGGCCCCCATGTCCCACGGGTGCCCGACGTACTCGACGCCCGGGATGCCGATGTTCACGGTGGGGTCGGCGAACAGGGCGCTCTCGGCGGCCACGATCAGGTCGCACGCCGAGAGCAGCATCATGCCGCCGCCGATCGTCTTGCCCTGCACCTGAGCCACCAGGATCTTCGGGAAGTTCCGCCACCGCCATGTGGTGTCGAAGTACAGCTCCCGGTTGCGCGCCATCTGCCCCTCGACGCCCTCGGCGTCGTAGCCGAACCACATGCCGACGTTGTGCGCGTAGAGCTCGCTGTGGTCGGTCGGGTCCTGCTTCTGGTCGTGGCCGGCGTTGAAGTGGTCGCCGGCGCCCGAGAGCAGCACCACCTTCACGTCGTCGTCGGCGGCGGCGCGGCGCAGAGCGGCGTCGATCTCGTAGGTCATCACGGCGTTCTGCGCGTTGCGCTTGTCCGGCCGGTTCATCTCGACGCGGACGACGTGGTCCTCGACCGGCGTGTAGGTGACGAGCTCCATGGGTCCTCCGCTACTCGGCGAACAGGTCGGCGACGGTACGGACGAGGGCCGGGTCCCAGGTGCCGTGCAGCATCGGCAGCAGCAGCGAGATGCACGACTCGCGCCATGCGGGCAGCTCGCCGCGGATCTTGTCGAGCGGCCCGACCAGCGCGATCGCCTCCACCAGCCGCAGCGGCACGCTCGCCGCAGCCCCGTCGCGGTCGCCGTCGGCCCACAGCCGGCGGATGGTCGCGCACTCGGCCTCGAAGCCGATGGTGGCCAGCGTGTCGTGGTGGAAGTTCGCGCCCGGCGACCCCATGCCCCCGACGAACAGCGCGATGTTGCGCCGCACCGGCTCGGCCGCCTTCTCCACGTCGTCGTCGATCGACAGGTGTACCTGGGCGAGCACCTCGAAGGCCTCGGGGCGTCCGCCGGGCCGCCGCGCGAACCCCTCGTCGAGGCGGCTGCGGTAGTAGGCGTCTGCGGCCGGGGAGACGTAGAACGCCGTCCAGCCGTCGGCGATCTCGGCGGCGAGGGCGATCGCGCGCGGGCCCTCGGCGGCCAGGAAGATCGGCTGGTGCGGCCGCAGCGGCCGCACCGACGACTTGAGCCCGCGACCGGGTCCCATCGCCCCCTCGCCCGTGTAGGGCAGCGTGTAGAACTCCCCGTCGTGGCCGACGTGGCCCTCCCGGCGGTGGATCGCCCGGATGATCTCCACGTACTCCCGGGTGCGGGCGAGCGGGCGGCGGAACGGGCGGCCGTACCAGCCCTCGACGACCGCGGGCCCGGACACGCCGAGCCCGAGGGTGAACCGGCCGCCGGAGAGATGGTCGAGCGTGGTGGCCGACATGGCCGTGGTGGCCGGGGTGCGGCCGTCCACGACCGCGACGATGGTGCCCAGCCCGATCGTCGACGTCCGGGCGGACCACCACGCCATCGGCGTCAGGGCGTCGTGGCCGTAGGCCTCGGCGATCCAGAGGGAGTCGTAGCCACAGCGCTCGGCCTCGAGCACCACCTCCACGTCCTCGGGATCGTGTCCCGCCGGATAGAGCCCCAGCCGCATGTCTCAGTGACCTCCGCCCGGCCAGGCTTCGGGCGCGGTCGCGCGGCGGGCACCCGTTCGTGCCTCCTCGTCAGTCCCTACCCTCAGCCACACGGACGTGATCGACAGGTACTCGTCGAGCGACTGGGGGCCGAACTCGTGGCCCCACCCGCTCGTCTTCATCCCGCCGAAGGGGACGCCGGGCTCGAACATCCCGAAGCAGTTCACCCAGAGCACGCCCGTGCGCAGCCGCTCGGCCATGTGGTGTGCCGTCGCCAGGTCGCGTGTCCACACCGCGCCGGCCAGGCCGTAGTCGGTGGCGTTGGCGCGCCGCACCACCTCGTCGCGGTCGTCGAACGGCATGATCGCGGCGACCGGGCCGAAGATCTCCTCCTGTACGACCCGCATGTCGTCGCGCACGTCGGTCAGCACGGTGGGCGCGACGAAGAAGCCGCCTGCGCGGGCGGGGTCGATGAGCCGGGTGCCCCCGGCGCGGGTCGCGGCCCCGGCCTCCAGCGCGTCACCGATGTGGCCGGTGACCTTGCCCAGCTGCGCCTCGGAGATCACCGGGCCGATCTGGGTGGTGGTGTCGAGGCTGTTGCCGACCACGAGGCCCTCGGCGAACCGGGCCGTGCGCTCCACGAACTCCTCGTAGACGGGCCGCTCGACGTACACCCGCGCGCAGGCCACGCACATCTGCCCCGCGCTGCCGAACACGCCCATTGCCGCGCCGGGCACCGCGCGGTCGAGGTCGGCGTCGGCGAAGACCACGTCCGGCGACTTGCCGCCCAGCTCCATCGACACGCGCTTCAGATTGCCGGTGGACGCGGCGACGATCGAGCGTCCGGTGGCCGTCGAGCCGGTGAAGGCGATCTTGTCCACCCCGCGGTGCCGCGCGAGCGCCGCCCCGGCCTCCGGGCCGCCGGTGACGATGTTGACCACGCCGGGCGGCAGGTCGAGCTGCCCGATCAGCTCGCCGAGCATGAGCACCGACAGGCACGCCTGCTCCGACGGCTTGAGTACCACCGTGCAACCGGTGGCCAGGGCGGGGGCGATCTTCATCAGCGCCGACTGGAACGGGCCGTTCCAGGGGATGATCGCGCCGACCACCCCGACGGGCTTGCGCAGCGTGTAGCAGACCATGCCCGGCGCGGAGTTCGGGATGGTCTCGCCGTAGATCTTCGTGGGCCAGCCCGCGTAGTAGCGGCACAGCTCCACGGGCTTCTCGATGGCGGCGAGCAGGTTCGGCCCCACCGGGCTGCCCATGTCGATCGCGTCCAGCCGGCGCAGCGCCGCGTAGTTCTCCTCCAGCAGCGTCGCGAGGCGCAGCAGCACGTTCTGCCGCTGCACGGGGGTGGCCGCGCCCCACGGACCCTCGAACGCGCGTCGCGCCGCGGCCACCGCGAGATCGACGTCGGCGGCCCCGCCCGCGGCGAGGTGCGCGATGGTGGCGCCGGTGGACGGGTCGACGGACGGAAAGGTCTCCCCCGACGCGGCCGGCAGCCAGCGCCCGTCGATGAGGAGCTCGTGGGACGCGCGGCCCAGGAACGGGTGCAGCGCGGTGGGTTCCGCTGTGCCGGTCATGCGCGTACTCCCGTCGGTGCCAGCGCGGCGAGCAGCGCCCACGCGGTGTCCGGAGGACCCGCGTTGCCGAGGATCGGGAAGTCGACGCCGGCGTCGACGAAGTCCTGCACGCGCCGGCGGCACTCGTCGGGGGTGCCGGTGACGTAGAAGGCGTCCAGGTAGCGGTCGCTCACCGAGGCGGCGGCGCGGGTGGCGTCCCCGGTGGCGATCGCGTCGACCATCGCGGCCCAGTCGGTGCCGAAGCCCTGCTCCTCGCGCACCTTCGCGTAGCGCGGCATCCGGGTGCGCGCGGGCACGGTTACGTAGCGGCGCATGTTCTCCCGGGCCTGCTCACGGTCAGTGTCGACGGCGCAGGTGAGCACCGAGGCGATGGTCACCGAGTCGGGGTCGCGGCCGGCCTTCTCGGCCCCCTCGCGCACCATGGCGCGCACCTTCGGGATCCAGTCCAGGCACCGGTTGATCGTGATGACGCCGTCGCTGATGGCGCCGGCGGTGGCGAGCATCTTCGGGTTCAGCCCGCCGAGGTAGATCACCGGCTTGCGCTGCGGGGGCCGGAACCACATGTCGAAGTGGTCGACGGTGAGCACCTCGCCGTGGAAGTCGACCACGGACTCGGCGAACAGCTGCTCGATCACCTGCACGGCCTCCCGGATGCGGGCCAGCGGGCGGTCGTAGGTCAGGCTGTGCATGTCCACCACCTGCCGGGCGTGGTCGGTGCCCAGCCCCAGCACCATCCGGCCGCCGGAGAAGGCGTCGACCGTGGCCGCGGCCATGCCCAGCAACGGCACGCTGCGGGTGAAGACGCTGGCGATGTTGGTACCCAGCTTGATCGTCGACGTGGCGAGCGCGCACGCGGTGAGCAGCGAGAACTGGTCTCCGTGGCGGCCCTCGCTGGCCCAGACCGAGTGGTAGCCCAGCTCCTCGGCGCGCCGGGCGAACGCCGGCAGGTCCTGCGGGGGTGCGATGGAGGGCAACCAGAAGCCGATATCAATCACGAAACCCACTCCAGTGATTCGTCGTGCGTGGCGGCCGTGGCCCCCGCGATGCGGCCGGAGACCACCGCCCAGGCGAGCTCGTAGCCGTGCCCGTACGCGAACCCGGTGACGCCCGCGGCGGCGCCGGCCGCGAGCAGCCCCGGGATCGGCGCACCCTCCGCGTCGAGCACCCGCAGCGCATCGTCGGTGCGGATGCCGGCGCGCCCGAGGATGGCGGCGACCCGGAACGGCCCGACGCCCAGGAACGGCCCTGCAAGCGCGTGGCGTGCCAGGCCCGCGGCGTCGAGACCCAGCCGCGACGCGACCTCCCCGAGCGAGTCGGCGGCCACGCCGTAGCCGGCCGCCACCACGTCGGCCGCGTAGGCGTAGGCGACACCGGGGAACGTCGCGATGTAGAGGCCGCCCCCCAGCCAGGCGTCGCGGGCGTGGGCGGAGTCGTCGGCGGCGGTGGGGATGCGGTCCAGCACCCCGGCGCCGCCCACGAGGAACACCTCGGCGTCCGGGTGCCGCGCGGCCAGCGCCGCGGCGGGCTGGTCGCGCTCGTCCACCAGGCGCGTGCCGCTGCGGTCGACCAGTATCGCGCCGGCCGTGAACAGGGCGGCACTCGGCTCGATGTGCGGCCAGCCGGTGGTGCGCAGCTGCACGCGCAGCGGCCGGTCGACGTGGGTGAGCTCGGCCCCGGCCGCGCCGGCCATCAGCTGGCCGTCGCCCGAGGCCCAGGGGCGGAACGCGAACCGCGAACCCTCGGGCACGACGTCGGCGAGCCGTCCCGGCGCGGAGAAGTCGCCGCTGGCCAGCACCACGGCCCGGCGGGCGTGGACCACCCCGCGGGCCCCGCGCACCCCGACCACGCACCCGTCGGAGACGACCAGCTCGTCCACCGTCCAGTCGCCGCGAACCTCCACCCCGGCCGCCGTCGCCGCCGTCGCCAGTGCCGTCACGAGCGCGCGGGCGTCCGGGGCGATCACGTGCATCCGCCACCGCTCGCCGGGCAGCTCCGGGTGCGGACCGGTGAACCGCACGCCCAGCTCCACCAGGCGCTCGACGGCGGCGGCGCCGTGCCGCACGGCCAGCTCGAGGCGCTGCATCGACAGCGGCTCGACCCCGCCGGCGGCGATGCGGGCCAGGAGGTCGCTCCAGTGCCGGTCGTGGTCGTCGTCGATGTCGCGCGCGCGCTGCAGGCTCGTGCCCGCCGCCGAGATCGAGCCGATCGCCAGCGACGACTTCCCGCCGGCCTCCGGGAGCTTCTGCAGCACCAGGACCTCGGCGCCCGCCCCGGCCGCCTCCAGCGCCGCCATGAGCCCGGCGTTCCCGCCGCCGACGACGACCACGTCGACCGTCTCGGGCAGCGTCATGAGCCGATCAGCGCCCAGCGCCGCTCGGCCTCGACGTCGTCGGGGTAGTTGCCCCACAGCGTCCGGCTCTCGACGCCGACCGGCAGCCCCTCGGGGTCGGCGAAGTAGGCGAGCTTCGAGCCGGTCTCGTAGTGGATCTGCTCCCCGATCCAGGTGACGCCGTCGGCGGTCAGCCCATCGACGTAGGGGACGAAGCCGTGGATGCGGCTGATGACGGCGTCGGGCAGCTCGCTGCGGTCGGCCGGCACGGGGCGGGCGACCCCGCCGGACACCAGCTCCAGCAACACCGTGTCACCGAGGGAGAGCACCTGGGCGGGCCCGTCCGTGCCGACCGGGTCGAGCCCGACGACGTCGCGGTAGAAGGCCAGCGCGGCGGGCAGGTCCGCGACGCGGCGCCGGACCCGGGAGAGGTACTGCAGCTCGGGGGCCAGCGGCGCGCACCCGTCGAGGGTCGGGGCGCCGGCCCGTCGGCGCCGCAGCGCCTCGGCGTCCGCGGCGAAGGGTGAGCGCTCGGAGCGCTGCTCGAAGCCCAGGAGCATCCGGTCCGCGCCGCGGAACCAGACCGTCGTGGCGTGCCCGGTCGTCTCCTCGCTCTCGGGCGCGTACCCGGCGCGGGCGAAGCGGGCGCACGTGGCCGGGAGGTCGTGGGAGCGGAAGATCGGCAGCAGCGGGGCGGGGTCGACCGGCTCGGGGTCGTCGCCGGTCTTGATCTCGAAGACGAGGTCCTCGCCGGCCCAGAACAGGCTGGCCAGGCCTCCCTGCCGCAGGAGCGGGAGCCCGACGACGCGGGTGTAGTAGTCGTCCAACGCGTAGGCACCGAAGCCGGCCGGCCTGCGCATCCACCAGCCCAGTGACTGGTACCCGTCTCGCATTCGCCAAGTTTGACCGCGCAATTGTCGGCTGTCAACAGTCAGCGGGCGACGTCGAGCCTCACGAGGCTGCGCACGCCACGGACCTTCGCGTACTCCACCGGACCGCCCGCGGAGCGCATCCGCGGCCAGCGCTCGGCGAGCCCCGCCAGCACCTCCTGACCCTCGATGCGGGCGAGGTGCTGCCCGAGGCAGACATGCAGGCCCGACCCGAACGCGACGTGCCGGTTCGGGCTGCGTCCGATGTCGAACGTGTCCGGGTCGGTGAAGACCCGCGGGTCCCGGTTGGCCGCGGCGATGACGAACGCGACGCGTTCGCCCCGGCGGATGGCGGCGCCCCGCAGGTCGAGGTCCTGCGCGGCCAGGCGCCGCGGCGCGGGCAGTGGCGGGTCGAAACGCAGGCACTCCTCCACCGCCGACGCCGCCAGCTCGCGCGGCGCCGCGACGAACCGGGCCCACTGGTCGGGGTGGCGCAGGAAGGCCAGGGCGCCGTTGCAGATGAGCTGGATGGTGGTCTCATGGCCGGCGTCGATGAGCATCTGCGCGTTGGCCAGCACCTCGTCGCGCGAGTAGGTGCCGGCCTCCTCGGCCGCGATGAGCAGCGACAACAGCTCCTCGGGGCGTCCCGACGGCATGTCCAGCATCGCCGTCAGGTAGCCGGAGGTGTCGCGGATGCCCGATGCGCCGATCCGCATCCGGTCGGGCTCCAGGCTCAGGGCCGACTGCATGCGCCGGTCGGCGTGCTCCTTCAGCGCGGCGCGGTCCTCCGGCCGTACGCCGAGCAGCTCGGCGATCACCCGCAGCGGCAGCACCGACCCGACGTCGGCGCGCAGATCCACGACGTCGCCGGCCAGCGCCTCGTCGAGCAGGTCGGACACCGCGCCGCGCACCATCGCGCGCCAGCCCTCCATCCGGGCGGGCGTGAAGTAGCGACGGAAGATCCCGCGCATCCGGCCGTGGTCGGGCAGGTCGTTCTGGATCATCTCGTGCGACCGGAACGCCGAGACGAACCTCAGGTCGCCCACGTCCCCGTCGTGGATGGGCGGCGACGGGGGTTGGGGGTCGTCGGCGTAGAAGCGCGACGAGAACAGCTCCGGGTTGCGCAGCAGCCACACGACGTCGGAGTGGCGGGTGACGAGCCACGTGCCGTACCGGGCGTTCCAGTGCACGGGCGCGTGCTCGCGCAGGCGTCCGTAGTAGGTGTACGGATCGGCGACGACCTCGTCGGCGTACATGTCGTCGTCGATCTCCAGGGCACCCTCGGACATGGTTCCTCCACCGCAGCCGCTGACTGTCGACAGATTACAGAGCGGGGGCCGTTCGGGCCAGGACCGGGCGCTCATGGTTCCGTTCGACGACAGGCGCGTTCCGCGGAACGCGGATGATCGTCGTCTCGGGACACGCAGCCGCGTCCACCACGGTTGCCCGTCCCCGACTGCCGATCATGGCCGGCCGCCCCGGCCCGGGGCACCCACCCCGTCGAACCAGCGGGTGGGACCGTCAGACCGCCGCGGTGGCGTCGTTCTTGAGCACCTCGAGGGCGTTGCGCAGGGAGGACCGCAGGTGCGACGTCATGAGCTGCGCGGCCTTGTCGGCATCCCCGCGCGCGACCTGGTCGAGCACGGCGCCGTGCTCGTCGAGCGCCTCGCGGGCCCGTTCGGACACCTGACCGGACCGCGAACGGGCCAGGGAGAGCTGCCGGTGCACCTCGGTGGCGGCGGCACGCAGGGCGGAGTTGCCCGACAGGGCGACGAGGCGCTCGTGGAAGTCCAGCGCCTCCGGGTACGAGCTGCCCCCGGTGACGGCCTCGCCCGTGCGGTCCAGCATCGACCGCAGCTCCGCGATGTCGTCCTGGCCCGCCGCAGCAGCGGCGAGGCGCACCGCGTGCACCTCCAGAGCGATCCGCACCTCGTACAGGTCGCCGAGCGACTCAGGGGTGAACGTCCGCACGAAGGCGCCCCGCCCCGAGATCGCCGTGAGCAGTCCCTCGCTGATCAGGCGCTGGATCGCCTCCCGCAGGGGGCCACGGCTGATGCCCAGCGCTCCGGCCAGCTCGACCTCGTTGAGCCGCTCCCCCGACGCGAGCTGCCCCCGCAGCACCATGCTGCGCAGGACGTCGACCGCCCGGCTGCTGAAGGTGTGCGACGGGCGCTCCAGCGCGCTCGGCAGACGATCGATCTCCACGGAATCCCCTTCGGTCGACATTCGCCCCGATAGTACCCAGCTGTCGACAGCGGACACCTTCAGTCGGCTGCATCGATCGGGTACCAGCACGCCACGTCCGACCGCGGGGTGACCGCCCGTAGCTCCGGCACCTCCGTGCCGCAGCGTTCCCGTGCTCGCACGCACCGTGCACGGAACGCGCACCCGACAACCGGACCGGACGGCGCCGCGGGCGCGGCGGGAGGCGCCGGGAGCCGCACGCCCGGGCGGGTCGGTGGCACGGCGTCGAGCAGCGCCCGGGTGAACGGGTGCCGCGGCGCGGCGAAGAGCTCCTCGGCCGGCCCCTGCTCGACGATCCGGCCCTGGTACATGACCGCGACCGCATCCGACACCAGCCGCACCACGCCCAGGTCGTGCGCGACGAAGAGGTAGGTCAGGCCGAGGTCGGCCTGGAGGTCGAGCAGCAGGTTGACGATCTGCGCCCGCACCGAGACGTCCAGGGCGGAGACCGGCTCGTCGAGCACGAGCACGTCGGGCTCCAGCGCGAGCGCCCGGGCGATGCCGACGCGCTGGCGCTGCCCGCCCGACAGGGTGGCCGCGGTGCGCCCCGCCGGCACCCGACCCAGGCCCACCTGGTGCAGCAGCGCCTCCACCCGGACGGGGTCGTAACGGCGTTGCACGCGCAGCGGCTCGGCCACGAGGTCGTGCACGTCGAGGCGGGGGTTGAGCGAGCTGTAGGGGTCCTGGAAGACCACCTGGATGCGTGGCTGCCACGGCCGCCGCGCCCGCCGCCCGAGCGCCGTCAGGTCGGTGCCCTCCATCAGTATCCGGCCGCGGGTGGGGCGCTGCAGGCCCAGCACGGTGCGCACCAGCGTGGTCTTGCCGCAGCCCGACTCGCCGACGAGCCCGAGCGTGCGGCCGCGCAGCAGCGAGAGATCTAACCCGTCCACGGCGCGGACGGGTCCGTGACCCCGCCGCGCGGGAGCCGGGAACTCGACGGTGAGCCCCTCGACGCGCAGGATCTCCTCCGGGCCGGCTCCCGTGGCCCGAACCTCCGCGGCCCTGGCGGCCCCGACGGCTCCGGCGGACAGCCCGGTCACCGGGCACCGCCCAGGGCCACCCGGCGCTCGGCCCAGCCGGGCACCTCGGCCGGGAACGCGCAGGCGCTGCGCCCGGTGAGGGCGAGGACGGGCAGCGGCTCCCGGCAGGCGGCCCGGCCGCCGTCGACCGCCCCGTCGTTGTCAACCGCACCACCGTACAGCCCGCAGCGCGGACGGAACGCGCAGCCCTCCGGCCGCTCGGCCGGGGACGGCGGCGCGCCGGGGATCGCGTAGGCGCGGCGCCGCGGGCCGTGCACGTCGAGCAGCGCGGCGAGCAGCCCGGCCGTGTACGGATGGGCGGGCGCGTCGAAGACGTCGGCAACGGGCCCCTGCTCCACCAGCCGCCCGGAGTACATGACGGCCATCCGGTCGGCCTGGGCGGCGATCACCCCGAGGTCGTGGCTGACCAGGATCATCGCCGACCCGGTCGTCTCCCGCTGCTCGCGCAGCACGTCGAGCACCTGGGCCTGCACGGTCACGTCGAGGGCGGTGGTGGGCTCGTCCGCGATGAGCAGGGCGGGGGCGTGGGCCATGCCCATCGCGATCACCGAGCGCTGCAGCATGCCGCCGGAGAACTGGTGGGGGTAGGCCGACGCGCGCGCCGCGGGATCGGGCACGCGGACGCTCTCCAGCAGGCCGACCACGCGCTCCCGCACGGTGGCGCGCGGCGCGCGGGGGCCGTGCAGGCGCAGCATCTCCGCGATCTGACCGCCCACGGTGTGCACCGGGTTCATCGCCGTCATCGGGTCCTGGAACACCATCGCGACGTCGCGGCCGCGCAGCCGGCGGAGCTCCCGCTCGGGCGTCGTCAGCAGGTCGGTGCCGCGGAAGCGGACCTCCCCGGACACCCGGGCCGTCGGCGGCAGCAACCCCATGATCGCCAGCGCGGTGACGCTCTTGCCCGACCCGGACTCGCCGACGACGCCGAGCACCTCGCCGTCGGCGACGTCGAAGGAGATGCCGTCGAGCACCCGGACCCCGCCGATGTCGACGACGAGATCGCGCACCTCGAGCAGTGTCATGATTCCGCCTCCGCGGGAAGAAGCACGTCGGCGGGTGTCATGCCGCCACCTCCGTGAACAGCGCCGCGCGGTCGTCGGCTCCCAGCACCCAGTCCGCCGCCGCGGCGTTGGACCGGATCTGCGCGGGAGAGGTGGCGCCGGTGATCACCGACGCCACTTCCGGACGCGCGGCGAGACCCGCCACCGCCAGCTCCAGCAGCGAGTGGGACCGGGCCCGGGCGAAGTCCTCCAGGCGGTCGAGCTCGGCCAGCGTCGCGGCGTCGACGGGCTTGCCCGCCAGGCGCCCGGTTGCTCCGGCCGCCCGGTACTTGCCGGTCAGCAGCCCGCTGGCCAGCGGGAAGTAGGGCAGCAGCCCGACGCCGGTGGCCGCGCAGGCGGGCAGGACGTCGGCCTCCGCGTCGCGGTGCAGCAGGTTGTAGTGGTTCTGGGCCGACACCATCGGCCGTTGCCCGCGCGAGCGCGACCAGGCGTCGGCCGCGGTGATCTCCGCGCCGGTGAAGTGCGACGAGCCGTGCTGACGGATCGTGCCCTCGGCCACCAGCTCGTCGAGCGCGTCGAGGGTCTCGCCGATCGGGGTCAGGGGGTCGGGCCAGTGCATCTGGTAGAGGTCGATCCGGTCGGTGCGCAGCCGGCGCAGGCTCGCCTCCACCGCCCCGCGCACGAACTCGCGCCGGCCCCACGCCGTGCCCTCGGGCAGCCCGGACCCCCACTTCGTCGCGATCACGACCTGGTCGCGGCGGGAGTGCAGCAGCGTGCCGAGGAACCGCTCGGACCCGCCGTGCCCGTAGACGTCGGCGGTGTCGAACAGCGTGACGCCGGCGTCGAGCGCCGCGTCGACCACGGCCCGGGTGGCGTCGAGGTCCAGCGCCCCGTAGGCCGCCACCGCGCTCGAGTGGCCCTCCCCGCCGAAGTTGTTGCAGCCCAACCCGACCAGCGACACCCGCAGGTCGGAGTCCCCCAGCGTCCGGTACTCCACGGCTCAGCCTCCGCTCTCGTGGGTGAAGCGGCGGCTGGCGAGCTGGGCGCTCGCCACCACCAGGAACAGTGCGGCGCCGGGCAGCAGCGCGAGCCACGGCTGGTCCTGCAGGTACTGCTGGCCCTCGGCGATGAGGCCGCCCAGCGTCGGGGTCGGGGGCCGGATGCCCAGGCCGAGGTAGGACAGCGAGGACTCCAGCACCACGAGCACCCCGACGTCGAACGCGGCCATGATCGCCACCAGCGGGACGACCGCGGGCACGAGGTGGGTGCGCATCACCCACAGCGGCCCGGCCCCGAACGTCGAGGACGCGAGCACGAACTGCCGCTCGCGCAGCGACAGCACGATCGCGCGGGCCAGCCGGGCGTAGCCCATCCAGTAGGTGAGCCCGAGCACCAGCACCACGACCAGCGTGCTCGGGCCGAGCACCCCCACCACCGTGACGAGCAGGATCATCAGGGGGAACGACAGCTGCAGGTCGGCCAGCGCCACGACGAGCCGCTCGACCGGGCCGCCGACGAACGCCGCGACGAGCCCGAGCACCGTGCCCACCAGCACGTTGAGCGTGAGCGCGGCGAGCACCACCAGCAACGAGGTGCGGGTGGCCAGTGCGAGGCGGCTGAGCATGTCGCGGCCCAGCTCGTCGGTGCCCAGTGGGTGCGCGGCGCTGTGGAACGGCACGGCGAGAGCGCCGGCGAGGTCCTGGCCCAGCGGGTCGTAGCCGGGCAGGAACGGGTAGACCACCGCCAACGCGACGACCAGCGTGGCGAGCACCGCTGCGGCCGCACCCGTGGCGCTCGGCCGCCGGCTCGGGGTCCGCACGAGGGCCGGGATGGTGCTGAGCGCGGTCATGCCGACGCCCCGACCCGCGGGTCGATGGCCGCGTAGAGCAGGTCCACCAGCACGTTGAGCACGACGAACACCGCCGACACCACGAGCACCGCGGCGATCACCACCGGGAAGTCGCGCCCGTTGATCGACTCGATCACCAGCGAGCCGACGCCGGGCCAGTTGAACAGCGTCTCGATGACGACGGCCCCGGACAGCAGCGAGCCCAGGTGCAGCCCCATCACCGTGACGACGGGCAGCAGCGCGTTGGGCAGCATGTGGCGCAGCACGATCCCCAGGCGGCCGCCGCCTTTGGCCCGCGCGGTGCGCACGTAGTCCTGGGTCTCCTGCTCGCCGAACGAGGCGTCGAGCAGCCGCACGTAGAGGGCGATCTCGAAGGTGCCGAGCGTGACCGCGGGCAGCACCAGGTGCCGGAACCCGCCGTCCCCCACCGACGGCAGGGCGCGCAACCACACCGAGAACACCAGCACCAGCAGGATGCCGAACAGGAACGTGGGCGTCGCCAGGCGCAGCTGCCCGAGCCACACCACCACCGACCGCAGCCGGGCCGAACCCGTCACCCGCAGCACGATGACCAGCAGGAACGCCGTGCCGACCCCGAACCCGAACGCGGCCACCGCGAGCAGGGCCGTGGCGGGGAACCGGTCGAGCACCACGCCCAGCGCCGGCACCCCCTCGCGCAGCGACTGCCCGAGGTCGCCGTGCAGGGCCTTCAGGAGGAACTCGCCGTACTGCACCAGCAGGGGCCGGTCGTAGCCCAGCGCGTGGTCGAGATCGGCCACATCCGACGGGGTGGCGGTGACGGGCAGCAGCAGGGCCGCCGGGCTGCCGCCGAGGCGCTGCACGAAGAACGCGACGGTGACGACCCCGAACACGGTGACGACGACGCGGGCGACCCGCCGCAGCGTCGTACGGGCGGCGGTACTCACCCGGCCCGGCGGATCTCGCTCGGGATGATCAGGCCGTCGGCGCGGGGGGTGTAGGCCACCGCGGAGTCCAGCCCGACCGTGTACTCGTCGTCGAAGATGGGGGCGAAGTAGGCCTGGTCGTGGGCGCGGGCGAACACCTGCCCGATGAGTCCGGCCCGCTTCGTCTGGTCGGTGGCGGCGTCGGCGGCGGAGACGAGCTGCTCCATGGTCGGGTCGGTCGGGTAGCCCATCGCCGCCTGCCGGAACGACAGGGCCAGCACCTGACCGGCGTCGAGCAGAGAGGGCCGCCAGCTGAACAGGTAGGCGCCCGGCAGCTTCTTGTGCAGCCAGTCGGGCACGAACGCCGTGGACGGCCGCCCGTTGAGCTCGACGGCGATGCCGACGTCCTTGAGCTGGCTCTGCACGGCCTGCGCGAGGTTGTTGACGCTCTGCAGCTCGCCGTCGTTGGGGTAGTCCAGCCGGATCGGCGTGCCCGTGTAGCCCGACTGCGTCACGAGCGTGCGGGCCAGCGCCGGGTCGAAGGTGCTCGGGGCGAGCGCCGGGTCGTAGCCGAACGTCACCGGCGCCACCATCTGCCCGACCGGTTTCGCCTTGCCCCGGTAGAGCGAGGCGACGATGGCGTCGCGGTCGATCGCGTGGTCCACGGCCTGGCGCAGGAGCACGTTGTCCAGTGGGGCCACGGTGGTGTTGAAGCCGAGGTAGGCCACGAAGTTGCTCGGCGTCGAGGAGACCGTGAGATCGGTGCCCACCGTGCCGGCCTGCGTCGTCTCGAGCGCGGCCAGGTCGAACTCGCCGGACTGCAGCCCGGTCAGCCGCGTGTCGGCCTCCGGTGTCGGGGCGACGGTCACGTTCGCGAACGCCGGCTTCGGGCCCCAGTACGCGTCGTAGCGGGCCAGCACCGCCGGGCGGCCGCTCGACCAGCTCACCACGCGGTACGACCCGGAGCCGATCGGGGCCGTCGCGAACTTCACGGGGTCGTAGCTCGCCTTCGGCACCACGGAGAACACGCTGGTCTGACGGGGGAACCAGCCGAAGGGCCGGTTGAGGTCGAACCGCACGGTGGCGTCGTCCACCGCGGTGATCGTGGTGATGGCGGCGGTGTTGGCGCGGAGGGTGGAGGTGGGGGTGTCCTTCACCTTCTGAATGCTGAAGGCAACGTCCTGGGCGGTGAGCGGGCTGCCGTCCTGGAACGTGACGCCCTTGCGCAGCGCGAACGTCCAGGAGGTGGCGTCGGGGTTGGAGGTCCAGCTCAGCGCGAGCCCGGGCTGGACCGCGCCCTTCGCGTCGATCTGCACCAGCTGGTCGAAGATGCTCTTCTGCAGCGGGATCGCTGAGGAGTCCATGAGGGGGTCGAGGCTGCGGAACGGCGCGGCGATGGCGGCGGTGACGCTGTCCTTCGCCGCGGCGTCCGAGGCCCCCGACCCACACCCGGCCGCGGCCATCGCCAGCGCCGTCACCACCGCTACCGCTGTTCTGAGCCGCATCGTCGTGTCCTGTCCATCAGTCAACTGTTGACAGTCGTCACATTAGGGTGACAGGAAGGCCCCGTCAACGGTCTCCTGCAGGCTCGCGAGGTCCGCGTACTTCGCGTGCATGTCCAGCAGCGCCGCGCGGTGGGAGAAGTCGCTGTAGTCCGCCACCGCCTGCTCGACGACCACCACGGGGTAGCTGCGCATGTAGGCGTCCACGACGGTGGTGTGCACGCAGCCGCTGGTGACGACGCCGACGACCACCAGGCCGTCGACGCCGCGCTGGGTCAGGAACGCATCGAGGGGCGTGCCGAAGAACGCGCTCGGCCGCGCCTTGTCCAGCACCACCTCACCGGGCTCCGGTGCGAGAACGTCCGCGATCCCGTTGGCGTCGGGACGCCCGGGCGGGGTGCCCATCAGGTGCCCGTACCCCTCGCCGGGGGCCAGGGTGGTCAGGTCGGAGCGGGTGAACACCACCAGCGCACCGGCCCGCCGGGCAGCCGCGAGCACCTGCGCCGCGGCTCGCGCAGCCTCCCCGCCGCCGATGCAGGTCAGGGGATAGCCCGGCTCGACGTAGGACCGCGTCATGTCGACGAGCAGCAGGCACGGACGGCGAGTGAAACGGGGGGAACGGTGCAGCGGCCGACCCCGCGCCTCGAGGGCGCGGAGGTCGGCCGCCGGCACCAGCCCGTCCCACGGACGGGACGGCATCACTCGCTGATCGACGCGGGGACGATCTCCTTCTCGATGCTGCGCGCGAACTTCTTCTTCAGGTCGCTGTTGTAGTACTTGACGAAGATCCGCCGCGGCACGTCGAACGTGGTGGCCGTGCCGTGGAAGGTCTCGTTCGGGCGGCGGTAGATGTAGGTGCCCGGCTTGAGCTGGACGAACGTGTCGACCTCGCCGACGTAGTCCCAGCCCGCACCCTCGATGCAGTAGGCCTCCTCGATGTCCGGGTGGACCCACTTGGTGCCCGCCAGGAACATCGTGAACATGTTGGCCGACTGGTAGGTGATCAGGTGGCCGGCCTTCTCGTCGATGCGCAGGGTCTTCTCCGACCACGCGGAACCGCGCTCGGAGACCTCCCACCCGTCGTTGTCCTCGACGTTGGCCTTGTGGATGCCCTCGGCAGAGTGCTCCTCGTCGCGACCGCCGGTGATGACGAACCGCGTGGTGTCCTGCTCGACGGCGATCGGGCCGTAGTTCGTGCCGGCCGGGCGGTACCAGTAGCCGAGGCGGTTGAACCGCTTCCCGTCGAGGGTGAGCCCACCGTCGACGACGATCGAGTCGCTGTAGACCTCGCTGGTGCCGCCCGCCTGGCAGAAGCCGGCGTCGTACTTGACCAGCGCTGCCTTGGCGCCGCTCTCCTCGTCCTTGCCCAGGATCTTGATCCAGGCCTTGCCGTCGGAGTTGGGAACCTCCAGCGGCGCCCACTTGAAGTTGGGGGCGTAGGTGAGCGCGTACGGCGTGACCTTCACAAGTCCTCCTCGGTATCGACTGACAGCGGGAACGCTACCTGTGCGAACTGTCAACAGTCAACTGTCAGTCGATGACAGACACGAGTCGAGCGAGCGTCTCACGGGCGCGGTCCAGCGCCGCGACGGCCGCCTCGACCTGCTTCAGGGGCGGCTTCGTGCCGTCGACGAGGATGCGGGCGATGTGGTGCCCGCCCTCGTCGAGCAGCACGACGACGGCACCGCCCACGCACTCCGCTGCGGTGACCGCGGAGAGGTCGGCGGCGAGCGTCGGCGGGGCCGCCATCTCGATGCTGCGGGGTTCGCCGGGCAGGCCGGGGGGATGGCACATGCAGGTCATGGACTCTCCTGTGGGTCGTAGACGGGCGCCCAGAGCTCGCGCCGCTCGCGCTGGGGGTCGTCGACGACGGTGACGTCCTCGCCGAGCCACAGGGTCGGGCGCCGCGGCAGGGTGTAGGGGTCCCAGCGGGGCAACTGCCCGTGGTTGGGGTCTCCGGTGGCCGCGAAGGCCTGCGCGGCGCGCCGGAACGCGTCGGCGGTGTCCAGCGGCGGGTTCGGGCCCAGCCAGGTGCGCCAGCCCGAGAGCTGGAGCTGGCCGGTGAGGAACGGGTTGGGCAGGCCGTGGTGGGCCCCGGTACGGCCTCCCGCGTTGGGTGACCGCCAGCCGAAGCGGTAGACGTACGTCGCCCCGGACCCACCGGCCCGGGCACGCGCGGCAGCCAGCGCGAGCGTGGGCTGCACCATCACGTCGTCGCTGGCCACGGCGATGGTGAGCTCGGCGTCGTCGACCGGCAACCCCTGGGCGGCGAGGGAGCGGTGGTAGATCCCCAGATCCGCGCAGGGAGGCAACCGGGCGGCCGCGTCGAGCGACACCCCCGGTCGCGGCTCCCCGTACTCGTCGAGCACGTCGCCGCGCGACTCCTCGGTGGTGGTGCCCGCGACGACGTCCACGTGCCCACCCGCGCCGCCGCGGATCGCGTCGATCACCGGGGCGGTGAGCAGGTCGCCGTCCACGACGGCACCCACCGGGTACCGCCCGGCCGCCGCGCGCATCGGTCCGAACACCAGGCGTGGATGCAACGCCAGCCGTTGCGCCGGCACCGCCATCAGCGCGTCGAGATCACCGGGCGCGACGCCGATGTCGTCGAGGAACACCCGCGCGACAGCGGTGGCCTCCTCGGTGTCCAACGTGGCGTGCCCGGCCCGGCTGCTCAGGATCAGGCCGCGCCGGAACAGGTCCTGCCCCGCGGGCGCGGCCAGCATCGCGGCCACCGACAGCGCCCCGGCCGAGGACCCGGCGACGGCGATGCGGTCGGGGTCGCCGCCGAACCCCGCCACGTTCTCCCGCAGCCATTCGAGCGCCCGCATCTGGTCCCAGATTCCGAGGTGCCCGGTCCCCTCCAGGCCGGGGAACAGCTCGTCGAGGTACATGAAGCCGGGGCCGCCGAGGCGGTGGTTCACCGTCACCCAGACCACGCCCTCCCGGGCGTGCACACCCCCGCCGTAGACGGGCACCGACCCGGAGCCGCCGATGTACCCGCCGCCGTGCAGGAACACGATCACCGGCAGGCGGGCCGCCGGGTCGGCCGCGGGCGTCCAGACGTTGAGTGCCAGGCAGTCCTCGGAGGTCTCCTCGAACACCCCGTAGCGCTTCTGGCTCGGGTCGTCGAACACCGGCTGGACCGGCGCGTCCCCGAACGCGACGGCCGGGCGCACGCCCTCCCAGCCGGGGTGGCGCCGCGGCTTGCGGTAGCGCAGCGGGCCGACGGGCGGGGCCGCGTAGGGCACGCCGAGGTAGGTCTCGATCCCGGCGTCGCGGCGGCCGCGGACGTCACCGGTGGTCGTGCGGACCACCGGTGATGCGGTGAGCACGGTGGTCACGACCCCGCCAGCGTCATCTTGTAGACGAGCGGGTGCTCGCCGACGCCCTCGGTGCTCGCGATCGTCGACCGCGTCCCCGCCAGGCCGTCGATGCGGACCAGTGGCGCGGCCGGCACGTCGCGCATGAACTGCCCGCAGGCCGTGGCCAGCGCGGCCGCGCCCGCCCCGCCCGCGGTGGTGCCCGCTGTGCGCACCGCGGCGTCGAAGGCCGGGTTCGTGTAGCCGCCGAAGTTCGTGGCGGCGGTGCTGGTGAACGTGTTGAGCGCGTAGCCCGCGTCGACGACGTACGGGCCGAGGCCGTTGACCCCGATGTCGAACTTCGCGGCCTTCATGTCGGCCAGGAAGGTCGTGTAGGAGGTGTAGGGCTTGAGTGTGGCGGTGACGCCGACGGCGGCCAGGTTCGACTGGAGGATCTGCGGGATCGTGCCCCCGCCCGGCAGCGTGGTGCTGTAGCCGAGCACCAGCGGCGGCACCGGCCCGGCCTTGGCGAGCAGGGCCTTCGCCGCGTCCACCGACGGGCCGGCCGGCACGTCGAGGTCGGTCTTCGGCGCGCCGTACACCTCGGGCAGGCAGCCCGTGACCGGTGAGCCGAACCCGCCGAGAGCGCCGGTGACCAGCGCCTGGCGGTCGGCGGCCAGGCTCAGCGCACGCCGGACGTCGGCACTCGCCACCTGGGGGCTGCCGAGCACGAACTGCATGAACACGAACGTCGGTGAGCTGGTGAGCAGGTAGGGCGTGACCCCCTGGGCCGACTTCACCTTGGGCACGCTGGCCGAGCTGAGCTGCGACGCGTAGGAGACCTGGCCGCTCAGCAGGGACTGCAGCCGGGTGCTCTCCTCCTGCACCGACACGAAGGTGGCCGTGCGGACCTGGCCCGGCGGCCGCCAGTAGTGCGGGTTCGCCGTGAGCGTGACGCGGCCCGGCAGCGCCGCGTCGGCCACCTGGTACGGGCCGAAGGACGCGCTGTGCGTGCGCAGCCACCCGTAGCCCCACGGGTCGGCCGGGCCGGCCTGCGCGGTGACGGCCGTCTTGTCGAGCACCCCGAGCGACGGCGCCGAGAGGATCTTCGTGAACAGCACGGACGGCGTCGTCAGGTGGATCGCGATCCGGTCGTCGGCCAGGACGGTGGTGGGCTCGGCGGTGTCGACGTGGATCAGGGCCAGCAGGTTCGCCGCGCCGGCCTTCGTGGCGAGCACGCGGTCGAACGACCACGCGACGTCCTGCGCGGTGAGCGGGTTGTCCCACTGACTGCGGACGCCGGCGCGCAGGCTGACGGTCCAGGTCAGGCCGTCCGCCGAGGGCGTGGCCGCGGTGGCGAGCTCGGGCTGGGGGTCCGGCGCCGTCGTCGCGGTGTTCGGGTCGGAAGCGGAGCCGTTGTAGCCGAAGAGCGTGCCGGAGTAGCTGCGGGCGATGGTGCCGATCGTCTGCCCGTCGGTGGAGTTCTTGGGGTCGATGTCGACGCCGGACGGCAGCGTGGGCACGGCGATGGAGACGGCCGCCCCTCCCCCACCCGCCCCCGCCGGTGCACCGCATCCGGCGAGCACGAGCACCCCGCACATCCCGCTGAGCAGCACCTTGACCGATCCGCGCATGATCCTCCTGCCACGTGCGAGCGGGCATCCACCCGATCGCTGTTCACCATAAGTCAGACAATTACGGTGTGTCTACACCCGTTGCCGCCGCCCAGCGGTCGTGCGCGACCACGTCCTCGCTGTTGCCGGCGTAGGGCGCCCGCTCGGCGAGACACACCACCACGCCCTCGGGATCAGCGACGTAGGCGACCGTCGTGCCGGTGGGGAAGGTGTGCGGCGGCTCGAGCCAGCGCACGCCCCGGCCCTCCAGGCGCCGCAGCAGCCCGGCGATGCCGTGGACCCGCAACATGAGCCCGTCGGGGCCGTCGTCGCGGGCCCGGACCGGGCCGCGGTCCCGGCCGCCGGAGCACACCTCCATGGCCACGCCGTCCCCGAGGTCGACGGCCGAGGCGCCGAGGCCGCGCAGACCCAGGACGTCGCGGTAGAACTCCGTCACCAGGACCGGGTCGGCGGCGCGGCGCAGCACGAGCCGGGTGCCGGCCAGATCGGGTGCCGCTCCCCCACCGTCGGGCAACCCGTCGGCAGGTACCGGCAGGTCAGGGGCCCGCCCGGCGAACCCGACCAGCCCCCCGTCCGGCGCCGGTACGGTCACGACCGGACCGACCAGTGCCGAGGCGAACACGGTCACCGGCAGCCCGGCCGCCTCCAGCCGCGCCGTCGCCCGGGGCAGGTCCCGGGTGTGCACGACGGGCACCAGCTCGCCGTCGCCGGTGCCGTCACGGTCATCGCCGGCCGGCCCCTGCTCACGCGGCACCGTCTTGATCCCCCACGTGTCGCCGGCCGCGAAGAACTGCCCGTGCCCGGTGTCGCGCACGACAGCGAGTCCGACGCCGCGGTGGAAGGCGGCCATGGCCGGCAGGAGGTCCGAGTGCGGCCTGCGCAGCACGTACGCGGGGCCCTGGAGTTCACGCATCGTCCCTCTATCTGTCGACAGCTGACAGTATGCACGTTACCCTCCGCACATGTCCACGCTGCGCGAACTCCGCATCTACGTCGCCCGACCCGACCGCCTCGAGGAGCTCGTCGACCGTTGGGAGAACCACTACCGCGAGATCTTCGAGGACCACATGACGGTGCTCGGCTACTACGTGTCACACCCGGAGAACAAGGACATGCCCACCGGCGTGGCCCTCCTGCTCGAACACGCCGACCGCGCCCACGTCGACCGGACCTTCGCCGCGGCCAAGGCCGACCCCCGCATGGAGAAGGCGCCCGGACCCACCGGCTCGTCACTGGTCGAGCGCTGGGAGCGCATCTTCCTGTATCCGCTCGACTTCTCACCGAAACATACATCTGACAAATAGCTGTTGACAGTCTACTGACGCGGGTGTTGCACTGGTCCGCCCGTCCGACCTCCCCCTGGAAGGCGCCAGCCGTGATCAGGTCCCGCACCACCGTCGCCGCCGTCGCCGTCACCCTGCTCACCGCGGCGCTGGGCGCCTGCAGCTCGGGGGCGGCCCCTGCGGCCGGCGGCTCGACGGTGACCATCGCGTCGGGCTACATGCCGGCCACCACCGACCTCGACCCCCGCGACGCGTCGAGCCAGCAACTCGCGCCCGTGATCACCACCAGCATCGCGGGCACCCTCTTCGGCTACAACGGCCAGGACGCCCCCGACCCCAACAACGCCACCACACTGGTGGACCCCCGTCCGGAGCTCGCCACGTCCGCGACACTGTCGCCCGACGGCCTCACCTGGACCGTCCAGCTGCGTGGCGACGCGCAGAGCGAGGCGGGCAACCCGCTGACCTCCGACGACGTGGTGTGGACCATCCAGCGGGCGTTCAACTCCCAGGCCATCGCGGCCAACCTGCTCACGAAGACCGTGCCGCTCGACCCCGCGAAGCCGGTGGAGGCCACCGGCCCCGCCACCGTCGTGTTCCACCTGACGCGGCCCAGCTCGGTGCTCGAGAAGGTGTTCGCCCAGCCGTGGCTCGGGATCCTGGACAAGAAGGCCGTGACGGCCGCCGCCGGGCCGGCCGATCCCTGGGGCTACAAGTGGCTCACCGCCCACAGCGCCACGTTCGGGGCCTACGAGGTCACCACCAGCGAACTGCCGCAGAAGATCGTGCTGTCGGCCAATCCCCACTACTGGCGCGGCGCGGCGCCGATCTCCCGCGCCACGATCGTCACCATCGCCGACGACAGCACGCGCCTGCAGGCCGCGCTCTCCGGGCAGGTCGACCTCGCCACCGGGCTCGCGAGCACCGACCTCAAAGCCGTGACCGGCTCCGCGACCGTCGTGCCCTACACGCAGCCCAACGCGCTGCAGGTGAAGCTGCTGACCTTCAGCCTCAAGAACCCCGAGGTGGCCGACCCGAACGTCCGCCGGGCGCTGAGCCTGTCGATCGACCGCCAGACCATCTCGGACAAGGTCTACGAGGGCCTCTCCTCACCGGTCACGGGGTGCATGCCGACCCTGCTGGACGAGCGAACCTCGCCGCTCGACGTCCCCGCGGCCGGCGACATCGCCCAGGCCAGAGCGCTGATCGCGGCCTCGCCCGGCCCGCACCAGGTGACCATCGGCTACCTGCCCGACGCCGGCAACACGTTCGCCCAGATCCTCCAGGCCGGTTTCCAGGCGGTCGGCGTGCAGGCCACGCTCAAGCCCTACACCTCCTTCACCACCTGGAACGCCGATTTCCGCAACGGCGTGTTCTCGGTGGGCATCAACGGCTTCGCACCCTTCGTCAACGACGCCGCCTACCTGCTGGTCAACCTGGCCACCACCACGGCCCCGTCCAACGGCACCGGCTGGAGCAACGCGCAGTTCGACACGGCGGCGGCCGCTGCCCTCTCGTCGGACGGCGCCGCGAAGACCACGGACGTCGACACCGCCTGCCGCGTGATGCAGCAGGCCTCCCCCATCGTCCCGGTGGTGGTCACCGCCCAGCTGGCGGCGGCGAACAAGAAGCTGACCAGGGTGGCGTCGTCGCAGTACGGCGTGCTGCTGTCCAACATGAAGATCGGATAAAAGTGCCGAACCCCGTCGTCACCACCACCGCCGGCCGTGTCCAGGGCTACCTCGACGGCGAGATCGCCGTGTTCAAGGGCGTCCCCTACGCCGCGCCACCGGTCGGCGAGCTGCGCTACGCGAAGGCGGTGCCGCCGGTGCCGTGGGACGGCGTGCGGCCGTGCGTCACCTACGGGGCCAACGCACTGCAGGGCTCGTCCCGGGAGACCGCGGACACCCGCTACCCGCTGCCCCAGCCGCAGGACGAGGACTGCCTGTTCCTCAACGTGTGGACCCCTGCCGCCGACCCGGGCGCGAACCTGCCCGTCTTCGTCTACGTGCACTCCGGTGGCTACTTCCTCGGCACGCCCGACTCCGACTATCTCGACGGCTCCACCTTCGCCCGCGACGGCGTGATCTTCGTCAGCATCCACCACCGGCTCAACGGCCTGGGCTTCCTCTACCTCGACGAGCTGTTCGACGGTCTGCACGGCACCGGCAACCTCGGCATCACCGACGTGATCCGCGTGTTCGAGTGGGTGCAGGAGAACATTGTGGCGTTCGGCGGCGACCCGTCGCGGGTGACGGTCGGCGGCCACTCCGCGGGCGGGCTGACGACGTGCTCGCTGATGGCGTCGCCGCTGGCGAAGGGGCTGTTCCACCGGGCCGTGCCGATCAGCAGCGCGTCGGGCCACAGCACGATCACCGCGGACCTGGCGACGAAGGTGGCGCAGCGGGTGCTGCGCGAGGTCGGCATCCGCCCGGGCGACCTCGACGCGCTACGGTCGGCGCCGGCGCGCAGCCTCATCGTGCCCAACCGGATCGTCAAGGAGCTCTACCAGATCGCGGGCGGGCACCCGCTGGACCCGGTCGCCGACGGCGACCTGCTCACCGGCCGCGCCATCGACGCGCTGCGCGACGGGGCGGGGTCCGATGTGGACATGATGATCGGCGTCATGTCCGAGGAGCACCGCGTCATCGTGTTCGACGAGAACGGTGAGCTGCGCGCCGAGCCGGTGTCGATGGGCGTCCGGGCCGAGGGGCTCGACTGGGAGGCGATCTTCTCCCAGACCGACCGCTCCCGCGACGAGATCGCCGCGGTGTACCGCCGCTCGCTGGAGGCGTCGGGCCGGGAGTTCACCGACGCCGACGTGTTCGCCGCGGCGGCCACCGACTTCGTCATGGCCGTGCCCACCGCCGACGCCGCCGACGCGCACAGCGCCCACGGCGGCACCACGTACTCCTACCGGTTCGCCTGGCGGCCGCCGGCGGGCGGCGGGCGCGTCGGCGCCCAGCACGGCAACGACATCCCCTTCTTCGCCGACCGGGCCAACACCCCGGAGTGGCGGCACCTGTTCCACGGCCAGGCGCCCGAGTCCCTGGGCCGGGTCTATCACGAGGCCATCGTCGCGATGGCCACGCACGGCAATCCCGGTCACGCGGGGCTCCCCGAGTGGCCCCGGTACGACGAGGAGAGGCGGACGACCATGATCTTCGACGACCCCTGCACCGTGGTGGAGGACCCGGAGGGCGAGCGTCGCAGCTTGTTCGCCGGGACACGTGGCTACCGTGGATAGCGGGCGGAAGATATTTGCCGTCGCCGCGGTAGCACTGCTCACCGTCGGGCTGGCCGCGTGCGGCGGCTCGTCGAACGCCGCGAAGGCGTCGTCGGTGACGATCGCGACGGGCGTGCTGCCGACCGTCGCCGACCCGGACCCGGCGAGCGCCGATGACGGCCAGAGCGCGGGCTATCTGTCGCGCCAGATGTCGGGGACGCTGTTCTCCTACACCAGCCTGCCGGAGAACCCGGACACCGCGACCACCCAGGTGCCCATCGGTCCCGAGCTGGCCACGGGCGCGACGACCTCCGCCGACGGGCTGACCTGGACGGTCGCCCTGCGCCAGGGCGTGAAGAGCCAGTGGGGCAACACGTTCAGCTCGGCCGACGTCGCGTGGACGATCAAGCGGGCGCTGGACCGCAAGAAGACCGCGGCCACCAACCTGTCGCTGATCAACCTGGACACGAAGAACCCGCTCACGGTGGTGGACGACCACACCGTGGCGTTCCACCTCACCAAGCCCTCGCACCTGTTCGAGGACGTCATGGGCATCCCGTCGCTGGTGATGTTCGACTCGAAGGCCGTGACCGAGAAGGCCGGGGCCGCCGACCCCTTCGGCTACGAGTGGATGAAGAAGAACAGCGCCACGTTCGGGCCCTACCAGGTGGGCACCGCCGAGCTGCCCGGCCGCATCGTCATGACGGCGAACCCGAACTACTGGCGCGGTCCGGCCGCGATCAGCACCGTCACCTTCATCATGATGACTGACGCCAGCACGCGCCTGCAGGCCGTGCTCACCGGCCAGGTGGACTACGCGCCGTCGATCGAGGCCAAGAACCTCGACCAGATCAAGGCCTCGGCGAACGCCCAGCCCTACATCCAGACTGCGGCCGGCTTCGGGATGTACGCGCTGTTCGTGCTCAACAACCCGGAGGTCGGCGACATCAACCTGCGGCGCGCCATCAGCCTGGCGATCGACCGCAGCTCGGTGATCGCCACGGCGCTCAACGGGGTCGGCACGCCTGCCACGAGCTGCATCCCGTCGGTCCTGGGTCCACCGAAGACGGCCGACGACGTGCAGCCGACCGCGCAGGTGGACGCCGCCAAGGCGCTGGTCGCCAAGGTGACGGGACCGAAGAAGGTGACGATCGGGTTCTCCTCGATCTACCCCGCCGGATCGGTGATCCCCGAGCTGATCAAGAGCAACCTGGCCGCGATCGGCGTGGAGGCCACGCTCAAGCCCTACAGCTCGTACAACACCTTCTCGGCGGACGAGGCGGCGGGCAAGTTCGGGATCGGCATGATGGCGTTCTCGCCCTACGTGCGGGACGCCAGCTACATGTTCCACAACCTGCTGGTCACCGGCTCGCCCTACAACGCGGGCTCGTTCAGCGACCCGGCGTTCGACGCCGCGACCGACAAGGCGTGGTCCGGTGTCGACGAGGCCACGCGGCAGCAGGGCCTCACCGCGGCGTGCGACATCGTCACCCAGCAGGTGCCGTGGGCCATGCTGGGTCAGGCCACCGGGTTCACCGCGATCAACAAGCGCGTGACCCCCTACTCGGCCACCACCGTCATCGCCTACAACCTCAAGGTCAGCTGATGGGTCGCCGGGTCCGCGTCACGTTCACCAAACGCGGCGTCGTGGTACGGGCCCGGCTGCTCGACGAGCGTGCCCCGCGCACCTGCGAGGCGATCTGGGCGTCGCTGCCGTTCGAGGGCGACATCGCGCACTCCCGCTACGCGCGTCACCAGGTGTACACGCTGGCGCCGGGTCGGTTCGAGCCGCCGCCGGAGAACACGACGATCACCCCGATCCCCGGTGACCTCGTGTACTGGCCGGTGCCGGTCGCGAGCCTTCCCGACCCGTCGGTGTACCCCGAGGGTACGAAGGTGCTGATGGACATCGGGCTCTACTACGACCGCAACAACCTGCTGCTGTCCCCCGACACGGGCTGGCAGCCCAACACCGTGTTCGGCACGATCACCGACGGTCTCGACGAGCTGGCCGGGGCCGCGGTGGACGTCTGGCGGGCCGGCTCGATCGGCGAGACCCTGCTGTTCGAGCGGGACGAGTGAGCGCCCTGGCTGCCTCCGGGATGGCGGGCATCGTGCACCGGCCCGGCGATCCGGGCTACGACGGCGCCCGGGGGGTGTGGCAGCGCGCCGTCGATCCCCGCCCGGCGCTGGTCGTCGAGGCGGCGGACGAGGCCGACGTGCAGGCCGCGGTCCGCGTCGCCCGCGAACGGGGGCTGCCGCTGGCCGTCGCGGGCAGCGGGCACGGCGCCGTCGACGACGTCGAGGGTGCCCTGCTGCTGCGCACCGCGGGCGTGACCGGCATGCGCGTCGACGCCGCGGCGGCCACGGCCACCGTCGGCGGCGGGGCCACCTGGGGCGACGTCCTCGACGCCGCCGAACCGCACGGCCTCGCGCCGGTGTGCGGCAGTACGTCCTCGGTGGGCGTCGCGGGCTACACGTTGCAGGGCGGGGCGGGCTGGCTGTCGCGCCTGCACGGCTTCGGGGCCGACAACCTGCTCGCCGCCCGCGTCGTCACCGCCGACGGGCAGGTGGTCACCGCCTCGGCACGCGAGCACCCGGACCTGTTCTGGGCGCTGCGCGGCGGCGGGGGCGCCTTCGGCGTGGTCACGTCGCTGACCTTCCGGCTGCACGCGGTCGGGCCCGTGCTGGGCGGGATGTCGCTGCACCCCGCCGACCGCGCGCCCGCGGTGTTCACCCTGTTCCGCGACCGGCCCGAGCCCCGCGAGCTCAACACCGCGGTGATGCTGGTCGAGATGGCCGACCGGCCCGGCGTGCCGCTGCGCGGGCAGCGGGTGCTCGCCGTGCGCCCGTTCGCGACGGGCGACCTCGACGCCGCCCGGGCCCACCTCGCGCCGCTGCTGGAGGCAGCCGGACCCCCGCTGGTCGACGGCGTGGCCGTCACCGGGTTCGCCGCGATGCTGCGCGGGTTCGGCCCGCCACCTCCGCCCACCGCGTCGGTCGAGCGCGTCCACCTCCTCGACGACCTGGCGGACGCGACGCTCGACGCGCTGCTCGACGCCGGCTCGCACGGGCCCCTGGCCTGCGTCGACGTCAAGCGCTGGGGTGGCGCGATCGCCGATCCCGGCCCGGACGCGGGCCCCGTCTCGCACCGCGACAGCGCGTTCTGCGTCACCGCGGCCGCCCGCCTCGACGGGCGCTGCACCCCCGCCCGGACCCGGGCCGCGGTGGACGGCGTCGGGCGTCTCGGCAACGGCGGCTCCCTGCTCACCCTGCTGCCCGACCCCGCCGACACGGCGAGCGCGTTCACCCGCGAGCACTGGGCGCGGCTCGTCACCGTCAAGCGCGCCTGGGACCCCGACGACGTCCTGCGCACCGGCCACCGCATCCCGACCACCCCGGAGGACCAATGACCGCCGACACCATGACGACCGACACCGACACCGTGCTCCGCGCCGCCGACTCGATGCTGCACACCGTCCACGCCTGGGAGCGGTGGGGGAACTGGATCAACGTGCCCGCCGGGGACGACAGCAGGGAGATCCCCTACGACGCGGCCCGGCTGCAGGTCAAGCTCTACAGCTACCCGACGGCGCAGGTACGGGTGCTGCGGTTCCACCCCAAGGTGCGCACGCACGTCCACATCAACAAGACCGACACCGTCCTCTACGAGTGGACCTCGCGCCGGGTGCAGTTCGTCGACGACGACGCGGCCATCTGCGGCCCGGGCACGTTCTCGCTGCACCCCAAGGGCGTGTTCCACCACGGCACGGTCCTGACGCCCGGGTTCACCGTCGAGTTCGCGATGGAGGCCACGGCCGCGCCGGACCCGGTGCCGACATTCCTGCCGCGCGAGGACGTGCCGCTGCAGGAGGCGACGACCACCGGCGGCGTGGGCTACCGGGTGCGCACCGCCACCCTCGGGCGCTACGTCGCGCGCGAGGTGCACCTGCCGGCGGGGGCGTCCGTGGCGGAGCACCACGACGACGTCGACCTGCTGCTGGTGGTGCTGGCAGGCGACCTGCGGTTCTCGGTGGACGGCTCCCGACACCTCGGCACGGCGCACGACCTCGGCGTCGAGGACACCGCCCGCGTCCCCCGCGGCCAGAACGGCACACTGACCGCGCTGACCGATGTCGTCCTGCTGCAGGCGCTGGTTCCCGATCAGGGGTAGTCAACGTCACAACCAGCCGCTATCGTTACATCAGACATTAACACGGAGCGCCCGACAGAGGGAGCACGGATGAAGACCTCGAACCGGTCGCCGAACGGGCGGATCCTGCGCCTGCTCGTGCGGCGGTTGCCCATCATCCCGATCAGCCTGCTGATGATCGTGCTGATCTCCTTCTTCCTTATCGCGCTCATCCCCCAGAGCACCGCCACGGCCATCGCCGGGCAGGGCGCCACGGCCGAGCGCGTCGCGGAGATCAACCGCGAGCTGGGCCTGAACCTGCCGATCTGGGAGCAGCTGCTGCGCTACCTCGGCCGGCTCGCGCACGGTGACCTCGGCCTGTCGTTCTACACGCAGCTGCCGGTGTGGCCCGACCTGGTCTCGCACCTGCCGGCCACGTTGGAGCTGGTGATCCCGGCGCTCGTACTGGCCGTGGTGCTCGGCATCGCGTGGGGCACGCTCGGCGGCTACTTCGCCGGCCGCTTCGTGGACCAGGGGGTGCGGGCCGTCGGCTCCGCTCTGCAGGCCATGCCCGAGTTCCTGGTCGGGCTCCTGCTCATCTACGTGGTGTTCTACACGCTGGGATGGGCGCCGGCGCCCACCGGCCGGCTCGGCATCACGAGCGTCACCCCGCCCACGGTCACCGGCTTCTACACCGTCGACGCCCTCATCGCCGGGGACGGCGCCACGTTCAGCGACGCGGTCGTCCACCTGGTGCTGCCGGTGCTGACGATCGCGCTGCCGCTCTCGGCGGTGCTCGCCCGCATCACCCGTGCCACGGTCGGCGACGCGTTCGGCGGCGCCCACACCGAGTACGCGAGGGCGCTGGGGCTGCCGGAGCGCCAGGTCGTGCGCTACGCGCTGGTCGACGCCCGCACGTCGATCCTCACGTTCGTGGCCGCGTGCATCGCGTCCATGGTCGGCGGCGCTGCCATCGTCGAGATCATCTTCAACTGGCAGGGCGTCGGCCAGTGGGCCGTCACCGGCATGACGAACCTCGACCCCCCGCAGATCCAGGGTTTCGTGCTGTTCAGCGGCACGGTCACGTTGCTCGTCTACATCGCACTCGACCTGCTCTCCATGGCCATCGACCCGAGGATCTCCATTGGCGACTCTTGAGGCAGCCGCGGTGCCGGCGAGCCGGCTACCGCGCATCCGTCTGGGCCGGTGGTCGTCCGCCGGCCTCGTGGTCGGGGCCACGATCCTGATCGCGCTGTTCCTGGCCGGGCTGTTCCTGCCCCTGCGGTTCGGCCCCACCGACCTCAACGTCGACGCCATCTCGCAGCCGCCCGACGGCACGCACTGGTTCGGCACCGACGAGGTCGGGCAGGACCTGTTCGCCCGCACCGTGCGGGCCGCCCGCACCGACCTGCCGCTGGCGCTGGGCGGCACCGCACTCGCGTCGGTGCTCGGCATCGCCGGCGGCCTCGCGGTGAGCAGCCGCAGCCGCTGGAGCGAGCGCATCATGCGGGGGCTCGATGCGTTCCAGTCCCTGCCGCTGCTGATCCTCACCATCGCCCTGGTGGTCATCGCCGACAACAGCCTCATCATGGTGGCCGTCGCCATCGCGCTGGTGTCCGGCCCGTTCTACATCCGGATCGTGCGCAGCCAGGCGATCGTCCTGCGCGAGAGCCGGTTCATCGAGGCGGCCGTCGCGAGCGGCGCCGGCACTGCGCGCGTGATGTGGAAGCACATGCTGCCCAACATGCGCAGCCTGATCCTCGCGCAGACCGCACTGACCGGGGCCGTCGCCCTGCTGGTGGTGGCCGCGCTGAGCTTCATCGGCGTCGGCGTCGTGCCGCCGACGCCGAGCTGGGGCGCGATGATCCGCATCGGTTCGGGACAGCTGGTCACGGGACAGTGGTGGGCCGTGCTCTTCCCGGGCCTGGCCCTGTTCGCCTGCATCATCTCCTTCAACCTCGTCGCCGACGGCCTGCGGGACCGTGCGGGGCGCAAGCGGTCGGCGGGTGCGCGATGAACACGTCCCTGATGGAGGTCGAGAACCTCCGCACCACCTACCGGTCCCCCGGCGGCTCGTTCGAGGCGGTCCGCGGCGTGAGCTTCGGGCTCGCTCACGGCCGCAGCTACGGACTGGTCGGCGAGAGCGGATCGGGCAAGTCGAGCATCGTGCGAGCCCTGCTCGGGCTGGTGCGCCCGCCCGGCGAGGTCACCGCCGACACGCTGCGCTTCGACGGGCGGCTCGACCTGCTCACCACCCCGGCGAAGCAGATGCGGCAGGTCCGCGGCTCCGGCATCGGATACGTCGGACAGAACCCCTTCGGCGCGCTGCACCCCGTGCTGACCGTCGGCGAGCAGTACCACCAGTTCCTCCGGGCCCACGGCCGGACGAAGCGTCGCCGCGAGAGCCGGGAGCTGGCCGCCACCGTGCTGGCCGACCTGGGTCTGCCCGATCCCGAGGCGGTGCTGCGCGGCCACGCCGGCCAGCTGTCGGGCGGCATGGCACAACGCGTGGTGCTCGGCTTCAGCACCCTGCTCGACCCCAAGCTGGTGATCGCCGACGAGCCGACGACGGCGCTCGACGTCACCGTCCAGAGCCAGGTGCTCGACCTGCTCGCCGACCGCACGACCGGGGCCGGGCGCAGCCTGCTCCTGGTCACCCACGACCTCGCGGTCGTGGCCCAGTACTGCGACGAGGTGATCGTCATGCGCAAGGGGCACGTCGTCGAGACCGGGCCGGTGGCTTCGGTCTTCCCGCACCCGCTGCACCCCTACACGGCGGCGCTGCTGGCGTCGGTGCCCCGGGCGGGCACCGCGCCGCGGCCGCTGCCGGCCACCTCGGTGGCCGCCGCGGCCGCGGGCTGTGACTTCGCCACGCTGTGCTCGCGGGCGGGGCCCGAGTGCCACGACCATCGCCCCGAGCTCGTCGAGCGGGACACGGGGCGGGCCGCGGCCTGCCACCACTCGCTCGTCGAGGCCGGGCGGTGACCGGGATGCCGACACTCGAGATCACCGGCGTCACCAAGACCTTCCACCGCCGCGGCGAGCCCGTGCACGCGGTCGCCGGGGCGTCGCTCACCGTCGAGCCCCGCGAGACCGTCGGTCTCGTCGGCGAGAGCGGTTCGGGCAAGTCGACGCTCGGCCGGATCGCGCTGCTGCTGACCCGGCCCGACGCCGGGTCGGTCGTCTTCGAGGGCACCGACCTGGCCGCGGCCCGGCCGAAGCAGCTGCGGCCACTGCGGGCCCGCCTGCAGGTGGTCTTCCAGGAGCCCTACCAGTCGCTCGACCCGCAGCTCGAGGTGTGGGAGTCGGTCGCCGAACCGCTGGTGTGCACGCAGCAGGGCCTCTCGCGCACGACGGTCCGGGAGCGCGTCGACGAGGCGTTGGAGCTGGTGGGGCTGGGTGCGGGCAAGGGCACGCGCTACCCCGGCCAGCTCTCGGGCGGCGAGCAGCAGCGCGTGGGTATCGCGCGGGCCATCGTCACCCGGCCCTCGCTGATCGTGCTCGACGAGCCCACGTCGTCGCTCGACCTCACGGTGCGCGCCGGGATCGTCGCGCTGCTGCAGGACCTGCAGGCCGAGCTGGGGATGAGCTACCTGTTCATCTCCCACGACCTGGACACGGTGCAGTTCGTCGCCGACCGCGTCGCCGTGATGTACCGGGGCCGGATCGTCGAGACCGGGCCCGCGTCGCAGGTGCTCACGGCTCCGCAGCACCCGTACACGGCACTGCTGGGGTCGGCCCGGCTGGACGTCGACCCGGCCGTCCGGCGGACCAGGCTGCCGCTCCGCCCCGTCCCCACCCAGGCCCCGCCACCGGGGGCGTGCGCGTTCCGGCACCGCTGCGACCGCGCCACCGACGAGTGCGCCACCGGTCCCGCACTGATCGACACCGGTTCCGGCCGGTCGGCGGCGTGCTGGCACCCCATCCACGAGGAGAGAACCGTTCTTGCGTAGCGACATCCAGTGCTGTGCCGAGTTCCTGAGGCTGCTCGGCCCCGAGGACGAGGCCGTCACCGCCTTCTACCGTGACGTCGTCGGGCTGCCGGTGATGCGCTCCTACCCGGGCATCCAGATGCTGTGGTGCGGCGAGGACATCGCGTTCGAGCTGAAGTACGACACCCCCGACGTCCCCGAGCCCGACCCCCGCACCGCGGCGCTGTCCTGCGCCTCCGCGGGAAAGATCACGTCGGCGCTGTTCGTGCCGGTCCTGCGCACCTACGACCTCGACGCGACCCGCGCCCGGCTCGTCGCGGCAGGCTTCCCGCCGGTGCTCGACGAGGCCGGGGAGCACGGGCGCGCGATCTACGTCGTCGGCCCCGACGGGCGGCCCACCGGCTTCCAGTTCCGGGACGCGGGCTCGCCCCTGGCCGTCGACGCCGAGGCCCTGCGCCGCTGGGAGGCCGGCGAGCAGGGGTTGCCGAACACCGGGCCGATGGCGCCGGAGCTGCAGGACCTGTCGCGGATCGTGCTGCACGCCTCCGACGTGGCGCGCAGCTCCGCCTTCTACGCCGGGGCGCTGGGGCTCGACGACGTGGTCGACGAGGGCGACGCGCGGCTGCACTCGCTGGGCGACACCACACTGCTGCAGATCTCCCCCGGCGGGGCGGAGCGCCCGGTGCCCGCGGACCGGTTCGAGGCGGCATCGGCGTTCCTGCTGCGCTGCCACGATCTCGCCGGGCTCACCCGTGACGCCCTCGCAGCGGGCGCCCGGCCCGTCGGCGAGGAGATCGTCTACGTGACCGGGCCGGGCGTCGACGTGCGCATCCGCTATCTCGCCGACCCCGACGGCGCGGTGGTGGGCCTGATCCAGCGCACCGACGACGGTGGCGGCGAGGAGGACGTCGAGGCGATGCGGCGGTGGGCGGCCCGAGCTAGCTCCGGGGCTGCCAGAGCGTGAACGGGAAGCCCTGGTCGTCCGTCGCCGTGGCCTCCCGGCCCGTCGGCTCCCCGGTGGTGCCGCCCAGACGGCGGACGGTGGCGAGTGCCGCAGCCAGGTTCCGGACCTCGAAGGTGAAGCTCCCCGCGGCCGGGTCCCCGATGACCCGGTCCGCCACGTCCGTGCCGAACAACCCGTCGAGGAACACGATCGACGACGGGAGATCCGCCGACACGAGGTGCCAGGCCGCCATCTCGCCGTGGCCGCGCGCCCGCACCACGGGCTCCGACGGCGGGTCGGCGTAGGTGAGCGCGGCGCGGACCCCGCCCGGGGCGGTGAGGACGCTGTGCGCCCCGTAGCCGGTGGCCAGCGGCTCGGTGGCGGTGCCGCCCAGCTCGGCGACCCTCGCGAGCGTCGCGTCCATGTCGCCCACCCGCAGGGACACGGCCTGTGGGTCCTTGTGCCGCAGCGGATGGAAGGCCGCCCGCCGGCCCTCGATCAGCACCGTGCCGGTGGGTCCCGGGGTGGAGTAGGTCCAGCCGAACAGCCCTGCGAAGAACCGGCGTCCGCGCGGCACGTCGTCCACGTTGATCGACCAGAAGACCAGCTCGCCGTCCGCCATGCCACTCCTTATGTCAACAGTTGACTGCCGACTGTAGCGCTCCTAAGGTCATGCCATGCAGTGGCACCCGAGTGAGGTCTTCGTGGACGGCGCGTGGAGCGTGGCCGGCGGCATCCCCTTCGACGTCGTGAACCCGGCCACCGAGCAGGTCGTCGGGCGAGCGCTCGCCGCCGACGACGCGGCCGTGGCCGCCGCCGTCACCTCGGCCCGGCTCGCCTTCGACGCAGGCGAGTGGCCGCGGTGGGACCTCGAGGAACGGATCGCGGCCGTCGAGGGCCTCGCGGCCGAGCTGGAGCGGCGGTCCGAGGAGATCGCCCGCTCGCACACGGCGCAGATGGGCGCGCCGATCACCGTCAGCCGGGCCATGGTCGCGAGCACCGCCCGGCTGGTGACCGCCTACGTCGCCGGGGCGCGCGAGGTCGAGGCCTCCTACCTGCGCCGCGACGGCGCCACCTGGTTCCTCGTGCAGCGCGGCCCGGTCGGGGTCGTCGCCGCCGTCACGCCGTGGAACGGGCCGCTGGCCGCGCTGGTCAACAAGGTGGTGCCCGCCCTACTGGCCGGTTGCACCGTGGTGCTCAAACCGGCGCCGGAGACGCCGTTCGAGGCCGGGGTGCTCGCCGAGAGCGCCGTCGCGGCGGGCATCCCGGCCGGCGTGCTCAACGTCGTGACCGGGGGTGCGGCCACCGGCGAGGCCCTGGTCGCCGACCCCCGCGTCGACAAGATCACGTTCACCGGGAGCACCGCCGTGGGGCACCGCGTCGGCGAGATCGCCGGGCGCGCGTTCACCCGGCAGAGCCTGGAGCTCGGCGGCAAGTCCGCCGCGATCGTGCTCGACGACGCCGACGTTGCCGCCACCGTCCCCCACCTCGTCAACGGCAACTTCTTCAACTCCGGTCAGGCCTGCATCGCGATCACCCGCGTGCTGGTGCCCGCGTCGCGCGCCGACGAGATCGTCGCCGCGCTGGGGTTGGCGGCCGAGGCACTGGTGGTCGGCGACCCGCTCGACGAGGCCACCGACCTGGGCCCACTGGTGTCGGGGAGGCAGCGCGAGCGGGTGGAGGAGCTGATCGCCTCCGGCGTCGCCGAGGGAGCCACGCTCGTCACCGGCGGCACCCGCCCGGGGGGCCTGCCCCGCGGCTACTACCTGACACCCGCCGTGTTCACGGGCGTCGCCAACAGCATGCGCATCGCCCGCGAGGAGATCTTCGGCCCGGTGCTGTCGGTACTGACCTACACCGGGGAGGACGAGGCCGTCGCGCTGGCCAACGACTCGGCCTACGGCCTGCACGGCGCGGTGTTCGGCGCGGACCCGGTGCGGGCGCTGGCCGTCGCGCGCAGGCTGCGCACCGGCTCGGTCGCGATCAACGGCTCGGGCCTGAGCCCGGCCGCGCCCTACGGCGGCGTGAAGGGTTCGGGCATCGGCCGCGAGCACGGCGCCGAGGGGTACGCGGCCTTCCTCGAGTACACGTCCTACATCGTGCCCGGGGATCTCGCGGACGCCCTGCACGCCGACGGCTGTGCTGTCCGGTCCGAGGGGGCGGTGCGCGCATGAAGGGGCGCATCGCGGAGCTGCATCGCCCCGGCGGCCTGCGGATCGCCGAGTACGCCGTGCCCGACCCGGAGCCGGGCGGCCTCGTCGTGCAGGTCGAGCAGGCCACCGTCTGCGGCAGCGACCTGCACATCTGGCACGGCGACACCGACTCCACCGGCCTGCCCGCGTCGCTGCTCGGCTTCGGGCACGAGGGCTTCGGCCGCATCGTCGCGCTGGGCGAGGGCACCGAGGTCGACGACGCCGGGCAGCCGCTCGCGATCGGCGACCGCGTGGTGCACCACGTCATGGCCTCACACACCGGCCGTGGACCGGACCCCAACCTGCAGCGGCGCTACGGCGAGTTCCCGTATTTCTTCTCGACGTTCGCCGACCAGGTCTGGATCGGCGCGACCCGCCCCGTCTTCCGGGTGCCCGACGCCCTGGGCGACGACGTGCTCGCCCCCGTCAACTGCGCGATGGGCGCCGCGGTCAGCGCGCTGATCACCGGCGGGGTGGGGTTCGGCTCGCGCGTGGTGGTGCTGGGCGCGGGTGGGCTCGGCCTCACCGCCGTGGCCGCGGCCAGCCACATGGGTGCCGCCCGTGTCGTGGCCGTGGATCTCGCCGCCGACCGGCTGGAGCTCGCCACGGCGTTCGGCGCCGACGCCGCCGTCGACGCGCGCGAGACGCCGACCGCCGCGGAGCGCATCGCGCTGGTCCGGGAGCTGACCGACGGCGGAGCCGACGTCGTGCTCGACTTCGCCCGCGTCGCCGCCCTGTTGCCCGAAGGGGCCGCGATGCTGGCCCGGCACGGCACGTTCGTCGAGGTCGGGCTGTTCTTCCCGGGCACCTCCGCCCCGTTCGACCCCTCGGTCCTGCTGGGCGGGCGGGCGAAGCTGGTCGGCTCCGCGGGCTATCCGCCCGAGCTGTTGCCCCGGATCCTGGCCTTCCTCGTGGCCACGCAGCACACGCGGCCCTGGTCGCGCCTCGTCGGGGAACGCTTCGGCCTCGACGACCTCGCGGGCGCGCTGGACGCGACCGGCCCGGCCCGCGCGGTGGTCGTGCCCTGACGGTGTATCAGTCCGCGACGGGCCGCCTCCTCCTCCGTGAGTCCCCCAGAAAAGGATGTGGATCAGTCATGACGGAGGCAATTCCCACCGAATCCCCCCTCGAGCAGCGGGCCGGCTTCCACTGGCACGAGGTACCGGCGGTGCCCGGCCAGGGGCCGGCTGTTGCGGTCGCGGCGGCACCCGGGCCGGATCTGGGCGCGCTCGCGAGCTTCCGAGGCACGTTCCGGGGCACGGGCTTCAACACGATCTTCCGCCCGCAGAACATCGCCCTCAGCCCGACCCCGCTGCCTGCCCCGGCCACCGGTCCCGACGACAACATCCTCGAGCTGAACCTGACCCAGGAGCTCCTGTCGTTCTCGCCGCCCCTGGGGTCGATCCCGAACCGCGGCATGGTCCAGGGCGACGTGTTCCTGGCCGGCGTCCCGTACGTCCAGACCATCAGCGACGTCAACGACCCCACCAAGCCGGTGGACATCCACTTCGAACCGGGGGTCTGGCTGAGCGTTCCGTCGACGACCTCCCCCGAGGAGAAGGCGACACTCGCCCGCATGGCGTCCATCCCCCACGGCACCACCGTCAACGCGCAGGGAAGATCGTTCCCCTCCCCCGACGGCAGGCCGCGCATCGACGCCGTGGACATCACGCCGTTCCCGGTCGGCAACCCGACGAACCCGATCAGGTTCCCCAGCCAGGACGTGACCGATGCGGGCACCTTCCGGATACCTCAGGACCTGAAGAACTTCGTCAGCGGCGGCACGATCACGCAGGCCGTCCTCGACAACCCGAACCTCGTCCTGAAGAACCGCGCCGACGCGCAGAACATCACCGCGACGACGGTCATCCTGATCGACACCAGCCCCACGACCCCGCTCTTCGGTGGTGGGACCGACAACATCGCGTTCCTGGAGGGCGACGCGACCGCGGCGGCACCGAACGCCGACACCGTCCGGATGACGGCGATCTTCTGGATCGAGACCGTGTCGGAGAAGATCACGGTACCCGCGAGCCGCCCGGGCTATCCGGTGATCGTCCAGGGTGACGGGAACGGGGGCGGCCCGGCCGCCGCCTTCGCCGTCAGTGTGACGGCAGAGACCACCGGGGACACCCAGATCGACGTGACGTACACCCAGATCCAGTACACCCAGACGGTGTTCCTGAACTTCAACGGCCTGACCTGGCCACATGTCTCCGTGGCGACCCTGGTGCCGAACGACCCGATCCCGGTCACCCTGTAGGCGGTTTGCCGCCCCCGCCGACCGGGCACCCACCCCCCACACCACCACGTGAGGAGTGATCACCATGGCTATGGGCGACAAGATCGATCACAAGGCCGAGGAGCTCAAGGGCAAGGCCAAGGAGGGCGTCGGCAAGGCGACCGACGACAAGGGTCTCGAAGCGGAGGGCAAGGGCGACCAGGCGTCCGGCCACGTCAAGCAGGCCGGCGACAAGATCAAGGATGCCGCCAAGGACGTCCTCGGGAAGTAGTCCGTCGACGCAGACCGTGGCCCGCCCGGGCGTCCCGGGCGGGCCACGGGCACGTCCGGTCCCGGCCGCCCCGATCTCCGTGATTGCCGCCACACCCGAACGGGTACCCCGTCGCGACCCACCCCCACCCCCGGAGGACTGACGTGATCATTCTCGGACTGATCCTGCTCATCGTCGGCTACGTCGCCGGCATCAGCCTGCTCTACTACATCGGCGGTCTGCTCCTGATCGTCGGCATCGTCCTGCTCATCCTCGGCCGGACGGGACGCGCGGTCGGCGGCCGCGCCAACTGGTTCTGACCACCGGCCGGCGGGCTCCCTGGGGGGTGGCCCGCCGGCCCGGGTCGGGTTGACCCGCCGTCCCAGCGGGCACCCGGGGTTCATGACGAACCCGCAGACCCCGACGACCGGCGACGAGCCCCGGCACTCCACGGTGGCCGACCACCTCGTCGACCGGCTGGCCTCCTGGGGCGTCCACCACTACTACGGCTACCCGGGCGACGGCATCAACGGCCTCACCTCGGCCCTGCAGCGCCGTGCCGACACCCGGTTCGTGCAGGTCCGCCACGAGGAGACCGCGGGGTTCGCCGCGGCCGCCCACGTCAAGTACGGCGGCGGCGACATCGGGGCCGCGCTCGTGACGTCCGGGCCCGGGGCGATCCACCTTCTCAACGGCCTCTACGACGCGAAGCTCGACCACCAGCCGGTGGTGGCGCTCGTCGGGCACGGCGTTGTCGGCGCAGGGCGGCGGCTACTACCAGGAGGTCGACCTCCTCGCGCTCTACAAGGACGTCGCGGGCTTCCTCGCCCAGCTCGACGACCCGAGCCAGGTGCGCCACCTCGTCGACCGCGCGTGCCGCACCGCGCTGGCCCACCGCACGGTCGCGGTCCTCGTGGTGCCCAACGACATCCAGGACGCGAAGGCCGTTCTCGACCCGCCGCGCGCGCACGCCCACTACGCCACGTCCAACGCACCGAGCTCACGCCCGACCGTGCCGCCGGCCGCGGACCTGCAGGCCGCCGCCGACGTCCTGCGCGGCGGCGAGAAGGTCGCGATGCTCGTCGGCCAGGGCGCGTACGGGGCCGAGGCCGAGGTGGCCGCGATCGCCGACCGCCTGGGCGCGGGGATCGCGACGGCACTGTTGGCGATGCCGGTGGTGGACCAGCGCGAACCGTGGGTGACCGGCTCGATCGGGCTGCTCGGCACCACCCCGAGCTGGACGCTCATGCAGGAGTGCGACCGGCTGCTCATCGTCGGCTCCGCCATGCCCTACAGCGACTTCTACCCGCCGGAGGGCGTGCCCGCGGTGCAGATCGACATCGACGGCGCGCAGATGGGCCTGCGCTACCCGACGGAGGTCAACCTCACCGGCGACGCCGCGCCCACCCTGCGCGCACTCACCGAACTGCTCGGCGACCACAACCCGTCGATCGCCTGGCGCGGCGAAGTGGCGCAGAACGTCGCCTCGTGGGAGAAGGGGCAGCGACAGGTGGCGCACCAGAAGGCCGACCCGGTCAACCCCCAGCTCGTGCTCACCGAGCTCGACGACCGCCTCCCCGACGACGCGATGCTCGCCGTCGACTGCGGCACGGTGACCGCGTGGTTCGCCCGCCACCTGCACGTCCGGCCCGGGATGCTCGCGAGCCTGTCCGGCACGCTGCTGTCGATGGGCGGCGGCCTGCCCTACGGCATCGCCGCCAAGTTCGCCCACCCCGACCGGCCGCTGTTCGCGCTGCTCGGGGACGGGGCGATGCAGATGAACGGTGTGAACGAGCTGATCACGGTGGCCAAGTACTGGCGCGAGTGGGCCGACCCCCGGTTCGCGCTGCTCGTGCTCAACAACCGCGACCTGTCGTTCGTCAGCTGGGAGCAGCGCAGCACAGAGGGCACCCCGAAGTTCGACGAGAGCCAGCTCGTGCCCGACGTCGACTACTCGGCGTGGGCCCGATCGCTCGGGCTCGGCGGGGTGCGGGTGGACGACCCGGCGCAGGTCGAGCCCGCCTGGGACGCCGCGCTGGCCGCCGACCGGCCGTTCGTGATCGACGCAGTGGTGGATCCGGCCGAGCTGATGATCCCACCGCACTTCACCCTGGAGCAGGCGAAGAACACGGCGTCGTCGATCGTGCGGGGCGATTCGGACTGGCGCGGGATCCTGCGTCGCGGCCTGCCCGCGGCGGCGGCGACGCTGCTGCCGCACCGCTGAGCGACACCGAGCGGTAGCGTGGCCGGCGGCCCCTCTCCCGACCACGCGGCGGAGTCACCGCCCGGCCCGCTCCCGCGGTTCCGGCACACCCGCTGCCCGAGGAGCCACCGTGGTCCGACCCGTACGCGCCCGCCCGGACCTGGCCCTGATCGACGCCTACTGGCGCGCGGCCAACTACCTGTCGGTCGGCCAGATCTACCTGCTCGACAACCCCCTGCTGCGCGAGCCGCTGCTCGCCGAGCACGTCAAGCCGCGGCTGCTGGGCCACTGGGGCACCACGCCGGGGCTGAACCTGCTCTACGCTCACATGAACAGGTGCATCGCCGAGCGCGACCTGAACGCGATCTACGTGACCGGTCCCGGCCACGGCGGGCCCGGGCTGGTGGCCAACGCCTACCTCGAAGGCACCTACAGCGAGGTGTACGCCGCGATCGGCCGCGACGAGGACGGGATGCGCGCGCTGTTCCGGCAGTTCTCCTTCCCCGGTGGCATCCCCAGCCACGTCGCCCCGGAGACCCCGGGCTCCATCCACGAGGGCGGCGAGCTCGGCTACGCCCTGCTGCATGCCTACGGCGCGGTGCTCGACAACCCGGACCTCGTGGCGCTGTGCGTCGTCGGCGACGGGGAGGCCGAGACCGGCCCGATGGCCGCGAGCTGGCACTCGAACAAGTTCCTCAACCCCGCCACGGACGGCGCCGTGCTGCCGGTGCTGCACCTCAACGGCTGGAAGATCGCCAATCCGACGGTGCTGGCCCGCATACCCGAATCGGAACTCGCAGACCTGATGCGGGGCTACGGGTACACGCCGCACTTCGTGAGCGGCGACGATCCCGCGGCCGTGCACGAGGAGCTCGCCGCCACCCTCGACACGGTGCTCGACGACATCGCCGAGGTCCAGTCCGCGGCCCGGTCCGGCGCCCGGACGGCCCGCCCGGCCTGGCCGATGATCGTGCTGCGCACCCCGAAGGGCTGGACCGGCCCGGCGACGGTGGACGGGCTCCCCGTCGAGGGCACCTGGCGGGCGCACCAGGTGCCGCTCGCCGAGACCCGGACGAACGCCGGGCACCGCGCGCAGCTCGAGGAGTGGATGCGCAGCTACCGGCCCGAGGAGCTGTTCGACACCACCGGTCGGCTCGTCGCCGAGCTTGCGGCGCTGGCCCCGCACGGCCCCCGTCGGATGAGCGCGAACCCGCACACCAACGGCGGCCTGCTGCTGCGTGACCTCGCGATGCCGCCGTTCCGTGACCACGCCGTCACCGTCGACCGGCCCGGGATCGCCTCCACCAGCGCGACCGGGGTGCTCGGCGGCTTCCTGCGCGGCGTCATCACCGCCAACCCCGACCGGTTCCGCCTGATGGGCCCCGACGAGACCGCGTCCAACCGGCTGCAGGCGGTCTTCGAGACCACCGACCGCGCCTGGGAGGGCGAGATCCGGCCCGGCGACGACCATCTCGCACCGGCCGGCCGCGTGATGGAGGTGCTCTCGGAGCACCTGTGCCAGGGCTGGCTGGAGGGCTACCTGCTCACCGGCCGCCACGGGCTGTTCACCAGCTACGAGGCCTTCATCCACATCGTCGACTCGATGGTCAACCAGCACGCGAAGTGGCTCAAGACCACCAACGGCATCCCATGGCGGGCCCCGATCGCGTCGCTGAACTACCTGCTCTCCAGCCACGTCTGGCGCCAGGACCACAACGGGCTGTCGCACCAGGACCCCGGCTTCATCGACCACGTGGTGAACAAGAAGGCCGCGGTGGTGCGCGTCTACCTGCCCCCGGACGCCAACACCCTGCTGTCGGTGGCCGACCACTGCCTGCTCAGCCGTCAGTACATCAACGTGATCGTGGCCGGGAAGCAGCCGGCGCTGACCTACCTGACGATGGACGAGGCCGTCGCCCACTGCACACGCGGGCTCGGGATCTGGCCCTGGGCCGGGACGACGGACTCCGAACCGGATGTGGTGCTCGCCTGCGCGGGTGACGTGCCCACCCTGGAGGTCCTCGCCGCCGCGGGCCTGCTCCGGGAGCACCTGCCGGAGCTGAAGGTCCGCGTGGTGAACGTCGTGGACCTGATGCGGCTCGAGCCCGGGAGCGAGCACCCGCACGGGCTGTCGGACCGCGACTTCGACGCGCTGTTCACCGCCGACAAGCCGGTGGTGTTCGCCTACCACGGCTACCCGACGCTGATCCACCGCCTGACCTACCGGCGCACCAACCACCGCAACATCCACGTGCGCGGCTTCAAGGAGGAAGGCACCACCACCACGCCGTTCGACATGGTGATGATGAACGACCTCGACCGCTTCCGCCTGGTGATGGACGTGATCGACCGCGTCCCGACGCTGGGCAGCAGCGCCGCGGTACTGCGCCAGGAGATGGCCGACGCCCGCCTCGCCGCCCGCGCGTACACCCGCGAGCACGGCGAGGACGACCCGGAGGTCGCCGGCTGGACCTGGACCGCGTGACGACGGTGCTCGTCGTCAACGCCGGGTCGTCGAGCCTGAAACTGCGCCTGCTCGACGGCTCCGACGTCCTGGTGCGCCACGCCGACGTGGCCCCGGACGACGACCTGGCGGCGCTGCTGAGCCACTGGCCGGTGCCCGGCGCGGTGGGTCACCGGGTGGTGCACGGCGGCACCCGCTTCACCGGGCCGGTCGTGGTCGACGCGGGCGTGCGGGCGGAGCTGGAGGAGCTCACCGACCTTGCCCCGCTGCACCAGCCGAAGAGCCTCGCCGCCCTCGACGCCGTCACCGCGCTGCTGCCCGGTGTGCCCGCGGTGGCGTGCTTCGACACCGCGTTCCACGCCACGATCCCGGCGGCGGCGTCGACGTACGCCGTGCCCCGCGAGTGGCGCGAGCGCTGGGCGATCCGCCGCTTCGGCTTCCACGGCCTGTCGCACGCCTGGTGTGCGGTGCGGGCGGCGCAGCTCGTGGGCCGGCCCGTCGAAGATCTGCGGATCGTCACCTGCCACCTGGGCGCGGGGGCGTCGCTGGCCGCGGTGCTGGGCGGGCGCAGCGTCGACACGACCATGGGGTTCACACCGCTCGACGGGCTGGTGATGGCCACGCGGTCGGGCTCTGTCGACCCCGGGCTGGTGCTGTGGCTCGAGGAGCACGAGCACCTCACCCCCCACGAGGTCGCGACGGCGCTGGAGCGGCGCTCGGGGCTGCTGGCCCTGGCCGGGACCGCCGACATGCGCGAGGTGGAGGCCCGCGACGACCCCGACGCCGTCCTCGCCCGCGACGTCGTGACCCACCGGCTCGTCGGCGCGATCGCGGCGATGGCGGCCGCGACGGGCGGGCTGGACGTGCTCGCGTTCACCGGTGGCGTCGGCGAGCACTCACCGGAGGTACGCGGACGGGCCGCGGCGGGGCTCGGGTTCCTCGGGGTGGCGGTCGACGATGCCCGCAACACCGACGCGGCCGGCGACACCGAGATCACCGCCCGGGGCGCCCCGGTGCGGACGGTGGTGGTCGAGGCGCGGGAGGACCTGCAGATCGCGCGCCTGGCCCGGCGGCTCGTAGGCTGATCCCCATGGACAAGGCATCGTTGATCAGCGAGGACGAGCGGAAGACCCTGACCGCGGACCGCGACCGGATCCGGGCCGAGTTCCTGTTCTCCCACGACCACCGCCCGCCCACCACCGGGCGCGGCATCCACCACACCGCGCTGATCTGCCGCGACGTCGAGACCACCGTGGAGTGGTACCAGAACGTCGCGGGCTTCCCGGTCACCGTGCTGTTCGAGAACCGGGACCTAGCCGGGTCCACGCACTTCTTCTTCGATGTCGGCAACGGCAACTGCCTGGCCTTCTTCGACCTGCCCGGCGTGGAGCCCCGCCCGTACGCGGAGGTGCTGGGCGGCCTGCACCACCTCGCGATCTCGGTGCCCGAGCAGCAGTGGCACGAGATCCGGGCCCGGCTGGACGAGCGGAAGATCGAGTACTTCGTGCACTCCGAGGTGTCGATCTACACCCAGGACCCCGACGGCGCGCGCATCGAGTTCATCCACGACCCGCTCGGCGAGATGTACGGCGAGCCGACGGTCTGATCCTCAGTCGAACAGTTCGTGCACCGACGCCGCGGTGGCGGCCCGGCGCACCCACAGGTCGAGCTGCTGCGAATCGGAGCATTCGGTGATGCGGGCGTGGGAGGCGTCGTCGACCGCCACCCCACGGGCGTCGAGTACGGCCAGCAGCGCCGTCGCCTCACCCTCGAAGAAGTACCGGCGGGCGAAGTCGCTCTGGTACTCGTAGGTGCCGCTGGCCATGAGTGCCTCCAAGTAACGGCGTGCCGCCTCGGGCAAGACTGCGAGCACGATGTCAAGGTACAGCGACGCAGGAGATTCATCGACCGCCGCGAGAGCGCCGGGCAGCACGTCGAGGACGCCGGTTCGATCAGGGTCCCCACCGTGTGCCATCGCGAACACGACCGCTGGTTCCGGTGACCGGCCGGCTTCTGCCGCGCCGACCACCGGCACCTCGTTCGGTCCCAGCACCAGAGGCACCAGCCGCGCGCCAGGGTGTCCCAGCTCGATCGGAACGGCGCACCACGCCGCTGTCGCCTCGTCCACGCACACCACGAGCAGCGCAGTGGGGCACCGCAGCCTGGCCCGCAACGTCGTGACGTACACCGGCCAGCTCCACCGCTTCCCCGGGTCCCGACCGAGCTGCACCTCGACCACGACTGCGAGCACCGGCCTCGACTCGGCGCCCAGCACCACGACGGCGTCGGCGCGGTACTCGGTGGGCCGGTGGGCGTCAGCTCGGGCAGCTCACCGGCATCCACCCCGGCCCGGTCGAACGCCGGCAGCTCGACCCCGAGGCCGTGGACCAGCAGATCCACAGCCAGCGTGGGCCGCTGACGGAACATCTCGACCAGCGTCTCGTGGAGGTGGGAGGACACCAGCGGACGGTCGCGAGGGACCACGGCCGCCCGGGCCGTTTCGGCGGAACCCGCAGACCCTCAAGGCAGTCACCAGCCGAGCCCAAGCGCTCTGTCCGGGCCTCGCGGGGCGTCGTACCGTGCCGCGACGGTCGACGCGAGGGGGACGTTCCATGCCGGTGAACCGGAGGCAGTTGCTGGTGGGGGCGGCGAGCCTGCCGCTGGCGGCGGCCGTGCTGAGCGAGCAGACAGCTGCGGCCGCCGAGCCCGCCGGCGAGTACCAGGTCGGTTGCGGCATCGCCGACGTCACCGGCCCGGCCGCCGAGAACGGCATGATGGGCTACTCGATGCCGCAGCAGCAGACCGCCGGCATCCACCTGCGCACCCGGGCCCGGGCCTTCGTCCTGGTCGACTCCGGGGGCAAACGGGTCGCCTTCGTCACCGCGGACCTGGGCGCGCTGTTCCAGTCCGTTCACCAGGGCGTGATCGCCGCGCTGCGCTCCGCGTTCGGCGACCTCTACACCGAGCAGAACGTGCTGCTCAACGCCACGCACACGCACGCCGCCTGCGGTGGGGACTCCCACTACGCGGCCTACGATCTCGCGATCCTCGGTTTCCAGGAGCCGGTCTACCGGGCGGTGGTGGACGGCATCGTCGAGGCGATCACCGCGGCGCACCACGACCTGGCACCGGGCACGCTGCGCCTGGGCCGGACCGAGCTCACCGACGCGAGCGTGAACCGGTCGCGCGTGGCGTTCGAGCGCAACCCGGAGCAGGACAAGGCGTACTTCCCGCTCTCGATCGACCCGGCGGTGACGGTGGTGCGCTTCGCCCGGGGCGGGGTGGACGTCGGCGCCATCACGTGGTTCTCCACCCACGGCACGTCGATGACCAACGAGAACCGCCTGATCAGCGGCGACAACAAGGGTTACGCCGCCTACGCGTGGGAGCACGACGCGGCGGGCGTCCGCTACCTCGACGCCGCCCCGGGGTTCGTCGCCGCGTTCTCCCAGACCAACTCCGGCGACATGTCGCCCAACCTGAACCTGAAGCCCGGATCCGGCCCCACCGAGGACGAGTTCGAGAACACCCGGATCATCGGCGACCGGCAGTTCCGGGCCGCGGTCCGCGCCTTCGACGGGGCCGCCGAATCGATCTCGGGCGGGGTGGACAGCCGGTTCTGCTACGTCGACATGTCGAGGGTGACCGTCGGCGGCCGCTTCACCCCCGACGGCCGCGAGCACACCACGTCCACCGCGGCGATCGGCGTGTCGATGCTGGCCGGCAGCGTCGAGGACGGCCCGGGCCTCCCGCTGCCCGAGGGCGTCGCGAACCCGTTCGTCGAGTGGCTGGGCGGTGCCGAGGCCCCGATCCCGCAGGCGCTCGCCGACGCGCAGGCCCCGAAGGTCGTCGCCGTGCCGTTCGGCGCCATGAAGCCCTACCCGTGGTGCCCGGAGGTGCTGCCGCTGCAGATCCTGCGGATCGGCCAGCTGCACCTGGTGGGGGGCCCGGCCGAGTTCACCATCGTCGCGGGGCTGCGGATCCGGCGCGCGGTGGCCGCGGAGCTCGGGGTGCCGCTGGAGAACGTGCTGGTGCAGGGCTACTCCAACGCCTACGCGCAGTACGTCACCACACCGGAGGAGTACGACTCGCAGCAGTACGAGGGCGGGTCCACGCTGTTCGGGCGCTACACGCTGCCCGCCTACCAGCAGGAGTTCGCCCGGCTCGCCGCCGCGATGCGCGCCGGCACGCCGGTGGCCCACGGCCCGGTGCCGCGCGACCTCACCGGCAAGCTGGTCAACTTCCAGCCCGGCGTGGTCGCCGACGCGGCGCCGGCGCTGAGGGTCTTCGGGCAGGTGCTCACCGAACCGCGCGGCGGCTACCAGCGCGGGCAGCAGGTGTCGGTCGTGTTCGTCACCGGGCACCCGAAGAACGACCTGCATCGGGGCGGCACGTTCCTCGAGGTGCAGCGCTTCGCAGGCGGCGGCTGGGTGCGCCACGCCGACGACGGGGACTGGGCCACGACGTACCGGTGGGCCCGCACACTGCTCGCCGAGTCGACCGCCACCGTCACGTGGGACGTGCCGGCCGACACTCCCGCCGGCACCTACCGCGTCGTGCACCACGGCGACGCGAAGAACGGCCTCACCGGCGCCGTCACGCCGTTCAGCGGCACGTCACGGACCTTCACCGTGACCTGACGAAGGGCGTGGTGACGGCCGGCGCGACGAAGCCCAGCCGCTCCAGGATCGGGCGGCTGTCCGCCGACGCGTCGACCTGCAGGTAGCGGAAGCCCCGGGCGGCCGCCACGGCCGCGCGGTGGGCCACCAGCGCGCGGAACAGCCCACGTCCCCGCCGTCCGGGCAGCGTCCCGCCGCCCCACAGCCCGGCGAAGTCGGTGCCCGGCGGACAGGTCGCTCCAGGTCACCCCGCGCCATCCGTCGTCGGTGTGCCCCCGCCGTACCTGCTCGTCGTAGGCCGCGAGCACCGCCTGCCGGTCCATCGGCAACCGCGTCAGGCCCGGCCCCGGACCGCGAGCGGCGCCCCCGCCAGGTCCTCCTCGTTGCAGAGCAGCTTGACCTCGTAGTACGGCGCACCGTCGCTGTCGTCGTAGTCGAGGTGGACCGCGATCACGTCGAGCGGCTCACCCAGCCAGCCCTGCGCCGCGCGCAGCCAGGCGGCGGACCGTTCGAGTGCGGTGGGCAGGTCGTCGTCGCGGAACTGGACCGGGCGATAGGGAACCTGCTGCACCTCGTCGCGGGTGTGCGGGGGCCGTGGGAGATCCACGGCCAGCCCCGCGTCGTCGAGGCGCAGATGGACAGTCTCTTCACTCACCCGAACAGAGTGGCGTGGCCTCCCGGAGCAGGCAAGCCGGACCTGCCGATGAGAACCACCGGGCCGGGGGCGACCTGGACCGTCGCCGGTCCGCTCACGGCGTTCACCGTCGTGGCGGCCGGCATGCCGACGGCATCCCAGAACCGGTTGATGTTGTCGTGATGGCACCCGGGCCAGCCCGTCGGTGCAGCGGCCCCGCAACGACCAGCCGAACGCCAGGTCCACCGCGATGCCCGCAGCGTCGACGAGGCCGCGGCCGGTGTCGACGGCGTGGTCCAACGCGGAGGACAGGGCGGCATCGCCGAGATCGACCCGCCGCACCGTGTCCGGTTCGGCGTGCTCCAGGCCGTCGCGGGCCTCCCGGGCGAACGTGACCGCCCAGTCCAGCAGCCGGGCGTGCACGACGTCCGCCGCACCCGTGCGCGCCAGCAGCGCCGACGCGTACTCCCGGACGATCTCCAGCAGCACGTAGCGGCCCTCGACGACGTCGAACTGGACGAGCGAGTGGTCGACGAGGATCTCCAGTGCGTCCCGGTCGCCGCTGACGGCGCCACGTCCAGCGGGAAGCGCCCGTCCACGACCGAGACCGCGGCCAGCGCGGCGCGTGCGGCACGCAGGAACTCGGTGGCCAGGCGGGTCTTCCCGCAGCCACCGGGCCCGACGACGGTCACCAGTCGCTCGCGCCCGGTCAGCTCCGCGAGGACGGCCAGCTCGGCCGCGCGCCCGACGAACGACGACGCACAGCCGGAACCGTCGAATGCGGTCGGTGCTCCCGGGCGCTCACCACCGGGATCTCGTCCCGATCCCGGCCGGGGTTACCTTGCCTCATCGCGCTGTTGGTCTTACGGTCGTAAGGTCAGACCGAACGCCGACAGTGAGGACGGACCACGCAGTGAAGCCCGACGAGTTCACCGACGTCATCTACGAGGTCGAGAGCGGCCTCGCGACCATCACGATCAACCGGCCGGACCGCTACAACGCCTTCCGCGCCCGTACCGTCGACGAGCTCGTCCTGTCGTTCAAGTACGCCTGGGCCGACGACCAGGTCGGCACGATCTGTCTCACCGGCGCCGGCGAGAAGGCATTCTGCACCGGCGGCGACCAGAAGCAGCGCATGGAGTCAGGCGACTACGGGCCGTCGGAGAGCGGACTGTTCGAGGTCGACGCCCTGCACCGCGTGATCCGCGACGTCCCCAAACCCGTCATCGCCGCGGTCAAGGGCTTCGCGATCGGCGGCGGCCACGTGCTGCACCTGCTGTGCGACCTGACGATCTCCGCCGACACCGCCGTCTACGGCCAGAACGGACCCCGCGTCGGCTCGTTCGACGCCGGTTTCGGCACCGGGCTGATGGCCCGCGCCATCGGGGAGAAGCGGGCCCGGGAGATCTGGTTCCTGTGCCGCAAGTACTCACCGCAGCAGGCGCTGGACTGGGGCCTGGTCAACAAGGTCGTGCCGGCCGCCGAACTGCAGGCCGAGGTGCGCGCCTGGGCGGACGAGATCATGCAGCTCTCCCCCACCGCGCTCAAGGTGCTCAAGCAGTCGTTCAACACCGACACCGAGCACTTCGCCGGGATCGGTCAGATGGCCTACTCCGCGCTCAAGCTGTTCGGCGAGTCCGAGGAGGCGCAGGAGGGCATCACGGCGTTCAACGAGAAGCGCAAGCCCGAATTCGCCAAGTACCGCACCCACTGAGGTGCGGTTCACCGCCGAGCAGCGGGCGTTCGCGGCCGCCGTCCACGCGTTCTGCGAGAAGGAGTGCGGCTCGCTCGCACAGCGCGACGCGATCACCGACGGCGGTCGCCTGTCCAACAGCCCGTCGCTGCTGGCGAAGCTCGCAGAGCTGGGCTGGCTGGGCATCTCGTTCCCGGAGCAGTACGGCGGCGCGGGCGCGTCGTTCGTCGACGAGTGCCTGTTCCTGGAGGAGGCGTTCCGCGGGCTCGCCCCGATGACGGGCTACGCCACCGGCCTCACCGCGGCGCAGACCTACCTGCGCTGGGGATCCGAGGACCAGAAGCGCACGATCGTCGCGTCGCTGGTGGGCGGCGGCATGGAGGCCATCGCGTTGAGCGAGCCCGGTGCGGGCTCGGACCTCGGCGGGGTGCGGCTCAAGGCCACCCGGGACGGCGACGCGTTCGTGCTCGACGGGCAGAAGACGTGGACGTCCGCGGCGCACGTGGCCACCCACATCCTGCTGCTCGCGCGCACCGACTCGTCCGGCACGAAGCACCAGGGCCTGACGCTGTTCATGCTGCCGCGCGAGACGTCCGGACTGGAGATCCGCCCCATCGAGACGATGGAGGCCCACACCGTCAACGACCTCTACCTGACCGGCGTCCGGCTGCCCGTAGACAGCGTCGTCGGCGAGGTGGGCAACGGCTGGAAGCAGCTCATGCGCGGCCTCAACGTCGAGCGGCTGATCATCGCCGCGATGAGCCTCGGCGCCGCCCGCCGCTCGCTCGACGACGTGCTCGCCTACGTGAAGCAGCGCGAGCAGTTCGGCCGCACCATCGGCAGCTTCCAGGCCATCCGCCACCGCATCGCCGACCTGGCCACGGAGATCGCGTACTGCAGGGCGTTCGTCTACGACGTCGCCGACCGCATCGACGCCGGCGAGGAGGCCTTCATCGACCGCGAGGGCGCGATGGCCAAGCTCAAGACCACCGAGGTCGCCAAGCACACGGCCCTGGAGGCGATGCAGATGATGGGCGGCTACGGCTACGCGCGCGAGTACGGCATGGAGGGGCAGGTGCGCCGGGCTCTGGCCCCGCCGATCTACGGCGGCGCGAACGAGATCCAGCGGGAGATCATCGGGAAGAGCCTGGGCCTCTGAAGGTCGGCGTCAGAGGCGGCCCAGGACCCGGTGCCGGTCGGCCGCCGAACGCTCCGAGATCGCGGCCGTCGGCACCAGCGCCTCGAACGCGTGCGGCACGTCCGGGTGCACGTGCAACTCCGTGCTGATCCCCGCGGCGACGAGCCGCTGCGCGTAGGCGATGTCCTCGTCGCGGAAGAGGTCGAGCTCCCCCACCTCGATGTAGGCGGGCGGCAGGCCGGTGAAGTCCTCCAGCCGGGCCGCCGCGCCGTACGGCGAGACGTCCGGGCTGCCGACGGCGTCCCCGAGCAGGGCACCCCAGCCCGTCGGATCTGCCTCGCGATCGCCGGGCCGCCGTGGTCGCGTGCGTAGATCGCCAGGCTCGCGGCGACCCCACCGCCCCCGCTGTCACCCATGATCGCGATCCGGGCCGGGTCGACGCCGAGTTCCGCCGCGTGCGCCACGAGCCACTGCAGTCCGGCGTAGCAGTCGGTCACCGGTGCGGGCGCGGGGAACTCGGGCGCGCACCGGTACTCCACCGACAGGAACGGCACCCCCGTGGCCGAGACGTAGCGGGCCACCGGTCCCGTCGTAGATCGGCACGTTGGACAGGATCATGCCGCCGCCGTGCGCGTAGAGCACCGCGGACCCCGGAGCCGCCCCGTCCTTGGCGTACCAGCGCAGGAGGATGGTCGCGCCGTCCCCGGTGGTGGTCTCGAGGTCGCGGATCGTGACGTCGGCCAGCATCGGCAACAGCCCGTGGATCGCGGTCTGCAACCCCTCCACGTTCTTCCGCCGGGTGGCGACGTCGCCCACGGGCGGCAGCGGCTCGTCGCCGGCGGCGGCGAACAGCGCGGCGAGTCCGGCCCCGACCTCGGGGTCGTAGGAGAAGGGCATCGTTGCTCCTCGGTGCTGATGTGTGTGGCCTCCAAGATCCACGCCGCGGACGCCGGATCCACCAGGGGCACGACCTCGCCTAGGGTGTCCTCACGTGATCGGCAACCGCACCGCGCTCCTGTTCGCGCTGGGTGTCGACAACTTCGGAGCCGGCCTGTTCCTGCCCCTGACGCTCGTCTACGTCACTCAGGTGGTCGGTCTGCCACTGACGACTGCCGCAGCCGTGGTCACAGCGGGAACCGTGGCCGGGCTCGCCGTCCCGCCGGTCGCGGGCCGGCTGGTGGATCGGGTGGGACCACGGGCAATCGTGATCACCGCGCAACTGCTCCAGGCGGGCGGATCCGTCGGGTACCTCGTCGCACCGTGGTTCGGCACCGGTGGCGCAGCGGTCGTCGTCGCCGGAGCCCTGCTGCAGGCCGCGGGTCAGCAGAGCTTCTACAGCGCGCTGTTCTCGCTCGTCGCCGACGTGCACGGCGACGGCCGCAGGATCGGCCGTTCACCCTGGTCGCGATGGTGCGCAGCGCCGCGTTCGCCGCCGGCACCCTCGCGACCGGTGCCGTGCTCGGACTGGCCGGTCCTGGGGGTTTCACCGCCGTCATCGGCGCCGACATCGGCTGCCTCCTGCTGGCCGCGGTGGTGCTCACCCTTGGGGTTCACGGCGGCTCTGCTCCGACGCGACCACCCCGAACCCAGGGCACCGGCCCCTCCGGGGTGCTCGGCAACCGTCCCTACCTGGGGCTGATCGCGGCCACGATGCTCCTGATGCTGTCGACGGACGTCTTCCTGGTCGGTATGCCCGTCTACGTCCTGCAGTTCCTGCACGGTCCGGTGTGGCTGCCCGGCGTCCTGCTCACCGTCGTGACCGTGTCGACCTCCGTCGCCGGCACCGCGGCCCTGCGACTGACCCGCCGTCTCACCCGCCCGGACGCGATGCGGCTGGCCGCCGTCGTCACCGTCGCCTGGTGCGCCCTGAGCGCAGGCGCGGTCCTGGTGCCGACCGGCGCCGTCACCGCCTACCTCGTCGCCGTCGCCGTCATGGTCGCCCTCGCAGGACTGGTACTCGGAGGCCGGGCCAACGCGCTGGCCGAGGCGGCAGCGCCGAGAGCCACGCGGGGACGGCACCTCGCCGCCTTCCAGTACGCGTTCACCATCGCCGGCGTCATCGCACCGGCGCTGACCGCCCTGTTCACCGTGGCGACGTGGCTGCCGTGGCTCGTACTCGCGAGCGCGGCTGCGCTGACCTGCCTCATCCTGCCGGCGGTGGCTGCCCGGCTCCCATCCGCAGCAACGTCGGGCTAGGGAGCATCGAGCTGATGATCGTTACCGACGGGGCCGACGCCTACCTGGTGCCCATGACCTACCGGGCGACACCGGGGAAAGGCACGCTGATCGGCACGATGCACCAGGGCGTCCTCGGCTGCGCTACGCCTACGACGGCCCGTCGGACCCGATCTTCCCGCGGCGTCGACGGCGGAGCTGTTGCTCCGTGCTGTGCGACGCGCTGTCGGCTGCGACAGAAGGCATTCTGACCTCGATGAACGGCCCACATGCGAACGCTCGTTCGAGTAGAATCGGAGGTATGTCGACCAGTCGCCTCGCACCCGCGAGCCGCCTCCTCACCGAGGCGTTCGACGCCCTCGAGGTGGCTGCCGAGGCCGACAACGAACTGCTCTCGGCGCTCACCGTCGGCGAAGGCGCGCGGCGGCGGCTCGACCGCCTCACCGTCCACGCCGTCGCCACCCTGCAGCGCCGCGGGGCCTTCACCGAACGCGGGTACAAGAACGCGGCGACCGCTCTCACCGATCTTCTGGGCTGCGAGTGGGCCGAGGCCCGCCGGTTCGTCGTGGCCGCCGATCAGGTCTGCGACCGCGTCGGCCTCGACGGCGCGGTCCTGCCGCCCCGGCTGCCCGCCACGGCGGCGATGTTCGAGGACGGTCGGGCGAGCGCGCGGCACGTGGAGGTCGTCGCGAAGGTACTCGGCACCGACGCCGCCGGGCGGCTGTCGCCGTCGACGTGGAGGGAGGCCGAGACCGTCCTCGCCGCCCAGATCCCGGATCTCACGCCATCGCACCTGCTTTCGGTCGGCACCGCACTGATCGATGCCCTCGACGAGGACGGCGCCGAACCCGACGACCGCCCACGCCCGTCGGTCAACGAGCTCCACGTCCGCCGCCACCGTGGCGCACCCGGCGGGAGGATCACCGGCCGCTTCGACGACGCCGCCCTGTTCGACGCCGTCGCCACCGTCGTCGACGCCCACTCCAGGCCGGTCACCGGCAACGACGAACGCACGGCGCCCCAACGTCAGGCGGAGGCGCTCGCCGACATCTGCACGCAGGTGCTGAACCATGGCGACGTGCCGGAGTGCGGCGGCCGCCGCCCGCACCTGAGCGTGATTATCCGGCTGGAGGATCTTGAGACCCGCGCGCGGTCGGCGATGCTCGACCTCGGAGGCACGGTCTCCCCCGAGTCCCTGCGCATGCTGGCCTGCGACGCCGGCGTCGTCCCGATCGTGATGAACGGCCGGGGCCAGCCGCTCGACGTGGGTCGCCTGACGAGGGTGATCCCGGAGGGCATTCGGCGGGCCGTGGCCGCCCGCGACCGTGGCTGCGCCCGCTGCGGGCGCCCGCCGTCCTGGTGCGAGATCCACCACGTGCTCCCCTGGGAGGACGAGGGCGAGACGTCGGTCGAGAATTGCGTGATGCTCTGCCGCGTCTGCCACCGGCTGATGCACCACAGCGAATGGCAGGTCCAGATCAGCGACGGGCGTCCGGAGTTCATTCCGCCCGGATGGATCGACCCTGACCGAAGACCCAGGCTGCGGCCCTTCCTCCTCGGCGCGGCCTGATAAGCAGCCGTGCGCCTTGCTACGCGCGTCCCAGGATCTCCTGGATGAGCTCGGTCTTGGCGTCGGCGTAGGCGTTCATGTCCGGCCAGTCTCGCTGCGCCAACTGCCGCTTCAACGCGGCGTACGCCTCCCTGTCGGCAGGGTCGCAGCGGAGCCGGTCGCGGAACAGCAGATCCCGACGCACCCAGTCGCTGCCGGCGGGCGTGACGTGCACGTGGACGTCTCTCACCGGCGTCCGCACCATCCGGTGGCCCGGCTCGCGCACCCGCAGCTCGTAACCGGCGGACAGAAGGTCCGGGAGGTAACCCGCCTCGTCACCGACCTCGGCCACGGTGAGGTCGATGTCGACGATCGGCTTCGCCGCCAGGCCCGGGACCGAGGTGGAGCCGATGTGGTCCACGGTGACCGCCCGGAGTCCCAGTGCGGCAACGATCCGGTCGCGCTCCTCCTCGAACCGCCGTGGCCAGCCTGCGTCGTAGGCGACGATGACGATGTCGCGGCGCTCGATGCCGCCGAGGAGCTCCACCCCGGCAGTGTCACACGACGACGGGTCTGTCAGCCCAACTCGCGCTGGATGCCGGTGACCGTCTCGTTGCCGAGCTTCTCGAACTCCAACTGCATGAGCGGAGCGCCGAGCTTGGCGAGCCCGTGGAGGTCGACGGTGGCGTCGTAGGTGACCTCGGATCCCGTGCCGTCCGGGCGGACCGTGATCACGTCGTGGGCCGTGGCCGTCTTGTTCTTGCCGACGAGCTCGATGCGCTCGCCGTCCAGGTGCTCGAGTGTGTAGTCCAGCTCGGTCTCGACGCCGAGGATCTTGGACGTGTTGTGCCACACCGCCCCGACCTGGACCGGGCCGCTGTCGGTGCGGGTGCAGGACACGGTGCCCGGGTCCCAGGCTGTGGCGTTGGCGAAGTCGGCGAGGTAGTCCAGCACCTGCCGGGGCGCGGTGGTCACGGTGAAGGTGCGCACGACGTGGACCATCAGGCCACCGGTCCGTTCGTCGGGAGAGCAGTGTTCGTCATGCAGGGGTGGTACCCAGCGGGCGGCGCCTCACACCGATATCCGTGACCCGGTGCCGAAGGCGCGCCGCACATCGCGGTCTGGGAGCCGCTGCGGCGCTGGGACGTGGGCCCGGGCACCACCGTCGAGACGCGCGCCCTGCTCGTCGGCCGCAAGAGCCTCAGCTCGGCGGGCAGCGGCGGCCAGCGCTCCACGCAGGACCTGCTCGCTTCTGCGGACGGCACGGCATCAGCGCCGACGTCGAGACCGTCCCGTCGGGCAAGCTGGGCACCGCCTTGGAACGCCTCGACCACAACGACGTGCGCTCCGCTTCGCCCTGGACATGTCCGACCTCTGACACGCGTCAGAGGTCGTGGACGAGAGCCTCGATCTCGTGGCGGAAGACGCCGTCGGCGTCGACGCCCATCGACGTGAAGTTGCCGCCCAGCTCCAGACTGATCACGCCGTGGATGCGGGCCCAGGCCGAGAGGACCCGCGTGCCGCCGTCGTCGGACGGGCCGAAGACGTCCGTCGCGACGTCCATCACCCGGCGCGACGCGGCGACCAGCGGCTCGCTGTGGGCGTCGTAGCCGGGCAGCGGAGGGGCGAACAACAGGCGGTAGCGATGGGGCTCGGCGAGGGCGAAGCCCCGCCAGGCGGTGGCGAGCGCACGCAGCCGGTTGCCGCGTGAGCCTTCGACCTCAGTGGCCAGTGCCGCGGCGAAGTCGTGGTACGCGTCCACGACCAGCTCGCCGAGCAGCTCGTCGCGGTTCGCGAAGTACCGGTAGAGCGCCGGCCCGGACACGCCGAGCTGCTTGGCGATCGCGTTCACCGAGATCGCCGCGGCCCCGCCGTCGGCCAACTGCTCGAGCGCGACCGCTTTGACGTCTTCGCGCACCTGCTCGCGGAACCGGGCGCGCATCGGGCTCTGACGGATCGCCATGTCGACCTCCTTGACAACCGAACCCTAACACCTTCACTCTCTTGTTAGAAGTTCTAACACAAGCGACATACTTTCAGGAGGCGTGATGGACACCGTCGAGATGGTGCTACCCGGCGTGGGCGAGCCCGAGACCCTGCAGGCCCGTACCCGTGAGCTGGCCGCACCCGGACCGGGCCAGGCCCTGGTGCGGATGGAGGCGAGCGGGGTGTCGTTCGCGGAGCGATCCATGCGGCGCGGGAAGTACTACGACCAGCCCGCGTTCCCGTTCGTACCCGGGTACGACCTGGTCGGGGTCGTCGAAGCGGTCGGCGACGGGGCGGCGGTGCAGGTCGGGCAGCGGGTCGCGGCGTTGACGAAGGTCGGCGGGTGGGCGGAGCACGTGCTGCTCGACGCCGCCGACCTCGTCCCGGTGCCCGACGGCGTGTCGGCCACCGCGGCCGAGACCGTGATCGTCAACGGGCTCACCGCGTGGCGGGTGCTGCACCGCACCGCGAAGGTCGCGCCCGGGCAGACCATCGTGGTGTTCGCCGCGGCGGGTGGCGTCGGGTCCGTGCTGGTCCAGCTCGCGGTCCGGGCCGGGATCCGGGTGATCGGCACCGCGGGCGCGGGGCAGCAGGAGCGGCTGCGGCAGATGGGCGCGGTCCCGATCGACTACCGCGCCGAGGACGTGCCCGCCCGCGTGCGCGAGCTGGCACCCGACGGGGTGGCGGCGGTGGTCGACAACGTCGGTGGGCCCGGCATCACCGACTCGTGGCGCCTGCTCGCGCCGGGCGGCACGCTGGTCAGCCTCTCGGACATGACCGTCATCGACGCTGCACACCCGATGATCCCGTTCCTGCGCCTCTTCCTGCGGCTGCTGCTGTGGAACGCGCTGCCCAACCGGCGGCACGCGTACTTCTTCAACATCTGGGCCGGCCGCAGCCGCCACGCCGCGCGCTTCCGCGCCGAGCTGCGCGAGGACCTCACCGCGCTGTTCGGCCTGCTCGCGGACGGCTCGCTCACCGCCCCCGTCGACCGCACCTACCCGCTCTCGCAGGCCGCCGCCGCGCTGCGGCACGCCGAGGCGGGTGGCCTGTCCGGCAAGGTGATCATCGTGCCGGATGCCTCCGCATAACCGCCGCGTCGAGGAAGGACGCCACCAGCGCGGGGTCGTCGTAGTAGGGGTCCACACCGCGCCGGCGGCTGTAGGCGAACAGCACGGCCAGCTTCCACAGGGCCAGGACCGTGTACCAGCGCAGGTCCGCGAGGTCGCGGCCGGTGGCGGCGGCGTAGCGGGCGGCCAGCGCGGCGCGGGTCGGCCAGCCGGGCTCCAGCACGGCCGATCCGAGGGCGGCGGTCGGCACCAGTGGCTCCCCCGGCTCGGGATAGGACGCCAGGAGGTAGCCGACGTCGAACAGCGGGTCGCCGATCGTGGCGAGCTCCCAGTCCAGCACGGCCATGACGCGGCCGGGTGGCCCGTCGCCGAGGATGACGTTGCCCAGCCGGTAGTCGTTGTGGACGATCGTGGCCCCGGACTCGGACGGCGCGTTCTCCTCCAGCCAGGTATGCAGAGGTGCGAACATCCCGTCGTCGACAAGACCGCGGATCCGCCGCAGGTGCCGCCGGTTGAATCCTTCCGGCCGGCCGAGATCGCCCAGCCCGGCGGCCCGCCAGTCGACGGCGTGCAGCGCGGCGAGGGTGTCCACCAGCGACTCCCCGATCGCCCGTCGCTCACCCGCCAGCGCCGGCGGCGTCGACGTGGTGACCACCGGACCCTTGACGTAGCTCGTGACGGCCAGGGGGCTGTCGAGCACCTCGCCCGCCTGCGCGGTCGCGAGCACCGCGGGCACGGGCACGCCGGTGCCGGCCAGCGCGGCCACCAGGCGGGCCTCGCGCAGCACGTCGTGTGCGCCGGGCGGGATCGGCGGCGGGGGTGGCCGTCGCACGATGACGCGGGTCTTGCCGTCGGTGACGAGGTCGGTGAGATTCGAGTGGCCGTCGCCGATGGCCGTCGCGGTCAACGGGCCCGCGCACAGTCCACGGTCGGCGAGGAAGGTCTCCAGCGCCTTCAGGTCGGGGCCGGAGAAGCTCACGACGTCAGGTGCGCCAGGTACGCGGTGGGCCAGTGCGTCTCCCACTGCCCCGCCCCGGGCTCGCCGTCGATCGTCGCGTCGCAGGCGGACTCCCAGATCTCCGTGCCCGCCTTGACGTTCGACGGGAGCTTGATCAGCCCGTACCGGTCGAGGACGACGTGGGTGCGGCCGCCCTCGACGTCGATCAGCACCGCGTCCAGGTGCCGCTGGGTCATGTCGTCGTCGTAGGTGGCCTTGGCGTCGATGCGCTCGACCGGGACCGTCACCCCGTCACGGACGACGCAGCCCGCGAAGCCCCACTCGCCGCGGGCGATCCAGATCCAGCCGTTCACCGCGCGGCCGGAGTCGGTGTAGGCGACCACCCACTTCCAGTGGTGCGGCAGCGCCCAGTCGCGGGTGCCCCAGGAGTGGTCGCGGTGGCCCATGCGCCGGTCCCAGTCGATCCGACGTCCGCCGAACTCCAGGAAACCGTTGACCCGGCCCGACTGTTCGAGGCGGTTCGCCGCGAACCAGGACGGCAGGCCGTCGGGGTTGTCGTGGTAGCTGAACGCGTCGTGGATCGCCTCGAACGAGTAGTCGAGCCGCACGTTCTCACTGGAGTAGGACACCTCGGCGGTGCGACGCAGCTCGGGCTGCTTCACGGTCAGCCCCTCGAACGCGAAGTCGTCGAGGTCCATGTCGGCACCCACGGTGCCGCCGCCCAGGTCAAGCACGAGCGGGTGGGGATCCGGACCCCAGACGCAGACGTCGTAGCCGACGCGGCCGCGGTCGGTCAGGTACAGGTAGATCTGCAGGCCCAGCCGCTCGTCCGGCATGATCATCTCCCAGAACAGGGAGTCGCGCATACGCCCGCCCGGCTCGGGCCGGTGGCGCAGGTCGTCCTTCGGACCGAACATCCCTATCTCCCCGTGAAGATCGGTGCGCGGTGCTCGCGGAACGCGGCGAGCGCTTCGGGCATGTCGTCGCAGCGGGTCAGCAGCGCCTGGCCGCGGTTCTCCAGCTCGCACGCCGCGGCGTACGAGGCCACCTCCTGGTTGCGCTGCAACGCCCGCTTCGACAGCCGGACCCCGCCCGGCGAGTTCGCCGCGATCGCGGCCGCGATGGTGAACGCCTCCGCGACGGGGTCGTCGACGACACGGTTGACCAGCCCGATCCGCTCCGCCTCTTCCGCTCCGACGACGCGCCCGGTGAAGGCGATCTCCGCCGCCCGTCCGGGCCCGACGAGCCGCGGGAGTGTCCAGGAGGTGCCCAGCTCCCCCGCCGACAGGCCGACCTTCACGAACGAGCACGCGAACTTGGCGCTGGGCGCGGCGAGGCGGATGTCGGCGGCCAGCGCGAGCGACATCCCGCCACCGGCCGCCGGGCCGTGGATCGCCGCGATCACCGGGAACGGCAACGCCCGCAGCGCCCCGATCCCGCCGGCGGCGAGCTCCTGGAACGCCAGGAACTCCCGCACGCCCATCGTCGTGATCACGTCGATCTCGGCCAGGTCGAACCCGGCGCAGAACGCCTTCTCCCCCGCGCCGCGGACGACCAGCGCGCGGGCGCCGGAGTCGCGCAACGTGAACGCCGCCTCGGCGTACTCCTCGAACATCGTGACGGTCTGGGAGTTGGCGCGGTCGGGCCGGTTCATGGTCAGGACGGCGACACCGTCGTCGCGCAGGTCGAGATCCAGGGTGTCCATGCTCATCGCCCCGTGAACTGGGGCACGCGGCGGGAGCGCACGGCGTCCAGCGCCTCGGTCATGTCCTCGCTGCGGGTCAGCAGCGCCTGCCCGCGGTTCTCCAGCTCGCACGCCGCGGCGTAGGAGGTGACCTCCTGGTTGGCCTGCAGCGCCCGCTTCGACAGCTGCACCCCGCCCGGCGAGTTACCGCAGATCAGCCCGGCCGTCTCCAGCGCCGTGGGCAGCAGGTCACCGGCCCGAACGACGCGGTTGACCAGCCCCGTGCGTTCGGCCGCGGTCGCGTCCATCGTCGTTCCGGTATAGCAGAACTCCGCCGCCGCAGCGGGCCCGATGAGCCGCGGGAGCAGCCACGACGTGCCGAGGTCGCCGGCCGAGAGGCCGATCTTGACGAAGGCCGCGTTGAACGTGGCGGTCGGCGCGGCTAAGCGGATGTCGGCGGCCAGCGCCAACGCGAGGCCGCCGCCGGCGGCGGGGCCGTTCACCGCCGCGATGACGGGCACCCGGAGCGTGCGGACCGCGGCGAGGGCCCGCGCGGCCCGTTCCTGCAGGTCGAGCATGCCCATGGCGCCGAGCGAGGTGAGCTTGTCGGCGTCGGCCAGGTCGTAGCCGGCGCAGAAGCCCTTGCCTGCGCCGGTCACGACCAACACGCGCAGCGCGTCGTCCTGGCCGAGCGCCAGGGCGACGGCCTCCAGCTCGCCGAACATCGTGTCGGTCATGGCGTTGAAGCGGTCGGGGCGGTTGAGCGTGAGGACGGCGACGTCGGCGCGGGGGCGCTCCAGCGTCAGCGTCGTCAGCGCGGGGAGGGTGTGGCGCATCAGGGAGTCCTCTCGTGCACGATCGGCGAAGTCGGTGCGCGAGATGGCGAACTCGCGGACATTGCGGTGAGGATCTGCCTCGTCGCGTCTTCGGCGTCCCCGGGTGACAGGCCCCAGACCGGGGCGGCCAGGTTGAGGTGGTCGAAGTCCCTCGTGTGGACGGCCACCCGGCCGGCGAGGTCGGTGGGGGCGCAGGCGACACCGATCGCGTCGATCATGTCGTCGGGTACGGCGGCGGCCATCGCGGCGCCGTCACGCTCCTTCGCCGCGATCCGGATCCGCTCCTGCGCAGCCTCCCAGCCGTGCAGCGCCATCAGCCGGTCGTAGGTCCGGGCGGGCACGTACTGCGCTATCGCGAACGCCAGGCGACGGCGCGCGGCCTCCTCGTCGGCGTCGAGCGCGCACATCCGGATGCCCTTGACGACGAACCCGTCCAGGCTTCGGCCGCTCTCCGCCGCACCTCGGACCAGCGAGGGGCGGATCACCTCGTCCAGGTAGGCCGTGGTCATCATCGGGTGCGCGACCAGGCCGTCGGCCACCCTCCCCGCGACGCGGACCATGCCCGCGTTGACCCCGGCCGTCCAGATCGGCAGGTGCTCCTGGAACGGCGCCGGCGTCTCCGCGGTGGGGGCGAGGTGTACGCGGTAGAACCGGCCGTCGTGGTGGACGGGGCCCTCGTGCAGCCGCCACAGCTTGCGCAGGACCTCGACGAGCTCCTCCATGCGGGCGGCCGGGGCGTCGCCGCTCACCGAGAGCCAGTTCTCCAGCATCCCGCGGGTGCCGTTGCCCAGCCCGAGGACGACGCGACCTTCGGACAGCTCGTCGAGGTCGCGGGCCTCGGCCGCCCAGATCAGCGGCGACCGTCCGGCGCCGTAGGCGATGTTGGAGCCGATCCGCACGCGCGAGGTGGCGGCGGCCAGCATCGCCATCGGCACGGTGGCGGACCGGTTGTAGAGCTCGCCGGTCCACACCGCGTCGAACCCGGCGTCCTCAGCGAGGGCGGCGATCTCCGCCGCGCGGCGGAAGCGCTCGGCGCCCCGGCCACCGCTGAAGATCGTGAGCCCGAGAGAGTTCACGCGCCGAACTTCGGGGCGCGCTTCTCCAGGAACGCGGAGATGCCCTCGCGACCCTCGCCGTTCTCGAACAGCTCGTTCACCTCGGCGGCCTCGACGCCGGCCCCCTTGTCGAAGGGCATATCGAGCGCCGCGTCGACGGCCCGCACGACAGCGCCGAGCGCGGGATGTGACATCGGGGCGAGCTCCGCGGCCAGCGCGAGCGCCCCGCCGAGTGCCGCACCGGCGGCGGTGACCCGGTCGACCAGGCCGATCGCGCCCGCCTCCGCGGCCGCCACCTCCCGCGCGGTGAGCATGATCTCCAGCGCCCGTCCGCGCCCGACCAGCCGCGGCAGCCGTTGCGTACCACCCGCCCCGGGGATCAGGCCGAGCTTGACCTCCGGGAGGCCGAACAGCGCGTCCGCTCCGGCGACCCGCAGCGTGCAGGCCATCGCCAGCTCCATGCCGCCGCCCAGCGCCCGACCCTCGACGGCGGCGATCGTGATCCGCCCGGAACCGGCGAGCCGGTCCAGCACGCTGCGCAGGCGGTCGCCGTAGGCCGCGAAGCCCTCCGCGTCGATCGAGGACATGTGCTTGATGTCGGCGCCGGCAGCGAAGAACCCCGGGACGGCCGAGGTGATCACGAGCGTCCGGACGTCGAGACGACGGTCGGCCTCGTCGAGCACCCCCTCCAGGCCCTCGATGATCGGGAGCCCGAGCGCGTTGGCCGGGCGGCGGTCGAGGGTGGCGACCAGTACCCCGTCGCGGATCTCGGTGGTGACCGCGCCCGTCATCGTCGTGGCCCCGGTTGAACGGCACGCCATTGCTGTTCGATCATCGTCCGACAGCCATGGTGTGCCGTTCGAGCGAGCCGGCTCATGCCATCGTCAGGCCGCCGCTGACGGACAGCGTCTGGCCGGTGATGTAGCCGGTGGCGTCGGAGGCGAAGAAGGCGACGGCCGCGGCGATGTCGGCGGGCTGGGCGAGCCGGCGCATCGGGACGCCGCGGGTCATGCCGGCCAGCACCTTGGCGCCGTCGCCGGACTTCGCCGCGAACGCCTGCAGCATCGGGGTGTCGGTGGGGCCCGGGCAGACCGTGTTGGCGGTGACGCCCTTGGCCGCCACCTCGCGGGCCAGGGTCTTCGTGAACGCGATGGTGCCGCCCTTGGCGCCGGAGTACACCGCCTCCAGCGACGATCCGACGCGCCCGGCGTCGGACCCGATGTTCACCACCCGGCCCCAGCCGCGCTCGATCATCCCGGGCACCACGGCGTGCGTGACGCGCAGCATCCCCTTGAAGTTGATGTCGATGATGCGGTCCCAGAACTCCTCGGTGGTGTCGACGAAGTTCAGGAAGTCGTCCCAGCCGGCGTTGTTCACCACGACCTCGATCGGGCCGAGCTCGTCGGTGACGGTCTTGACCGCGGCGTTGACGGCGCCCGTGTCGGTGACGTCGGCCTGCACAGCAAGCGCCGTGCCCCCGGCCGCGGTGATGGACTCGGCGGTGGCCTGCGCGGTGTCGAGGTTGAGGTCGACGACGGCGACCTTGAAGCCCTGGGCGCCGAGGGTGGTGCAGATGCCCCGGCCGATGCCCTGGGCGCCTCCGGTGACGAACGCCGTTCTGCCGGTCATGTGATTCCTCTCAGGAGTGCTTCTCGGTGCTGGGGAGCGGCGATCGCCGTGAGGCGCTCCGCACGTCGGGAGAGCGGGCAGCCCCGCAGGTGCGCGACGCCGTACTCGGTGACGACGGTGTCGACGTCGGCGCGGGCGGTGGTGACGGTGCCGCCGTCGAGGGCCGCGACGATCGTCGACGCCTCGCCCGCGGTGGCGCGCAACGCGATGATCGACCGGGCGCCGGTGCGGGCCGCCGCGCCGGAGAAGTCGGCCTGGCCGCCGATCCCGCCGAGGTAGCGGCCGCGGGCGGTCTCGGCGCCGACCTGCCCGGTGAGGTCCACCTGGATCGCCGAGTTGATCGAGACGAGCCGCCGGAACCGGGACAGCACCTCGGCCGCGTGGGTGTAGCTCGCCGCTCGGAACTCGACGGGGATCTCCCCGATCCGGGCGTACAGGTCGGCGCTGCCGATGGCCGCGCCGGTGACGACGAGCCCGGGGTCGATCTCCTTGCGGCGCCCCGTGATCACGCCCTTGTCCACCAGCCGCAGCACGCCGTCGGTGATCATCCCAGTGTGGACGCCGAGGTCCTGGTGCCCGGACAGCCCGTCGAGGATCGCGGTGGGTAGCGCCCCGACGCCCAGCTGGATCGTGTCGCCGTCCTCCACGAGGGCCGCGACGTGGGCGGCGATGGCCTCGTCGACGTCGTCGGGTGCGCGGTCGGGGGCGGCCGGCAGCGGCCGGTCGGTCTCGACGACGGCGGCGAACCGGTCGAGCGGGAGGCCCGGGGTCCCGCGGGTGGCGGGCATCCGGTGGTTGATCTCCGCGATCAGGGTGCGGGAGTAGGTCACGGCGTCGGCGGCGTAGTCGGCGCCGATCCCGAGCGAGCAGAGGCCGTCGGGGCCGGGCGGGGAGACCTGGACGAGCCCGACGTCGCCGGGCAGCAGGCGCTCGGCGAACAGCCGCGGGAGCGCGGAGTAGTGGCCCGGGACGACCTCGAGACGGGGTGCGCGACGCAGCTCCCCCATGGCGCCGTACGAGGTGATCGTCAGCTCCGCGGGGAGCTCCCGGAGCCTTCGGTTGAACGTCAGCCCGCAGAACGCGCGCACCGGCCCGATGCCGTCGACCTGGTCGAGCAGCGCGTCGACCAGCGGGGTGGCCTCCGCCGCGGCCTGACTCCACCAGACACCGTCGCCGGCCCGGATGTGGTCGCGCAGGTTCGGTATCGACGCGGCCTCCGCGGGAACGAGTGCGTCGGCCGGCATCAGATGACGGTCCCGCCGTCGACCGGCAGCACCTGGCCGGTGATGTAGGAGGCCGCGTCGGAGGCGAAGAACACGAAACTCGATGCGATCTCCGCCGGCTCCGCCCACCGCCCCAGCGGAATCCGCTCCAGGGTCTTCGCGGCGAGCTTCTCGTTGCTGCGGATGCCCTGCGTCATCGGCGTGGCGGCGAGCGGGGCCAGTGCGTTGACGGTGATCTGCTTGCGGGCCAGCTCGCGGGCCAGCGACTTGGTCAGCCCGATGATCCCGGCCTTGGCCGCCCCGTAGTTGGCCTGCCCGATCGTGCCGACCAGCCCCGCGGCGGAGGTGACGTTGACGATCCGGCCCGTGCCGTCCTGCGGGAGGAACGGCAACACCGCCTGCGAACACGTGAACGAACCCATCAGGTGGATCTCCACGACCAGCCGGAACGCGTCCTCGGTGAGCTTCGGGAACATCGCCGGCGAGATCGCGCCGGCGTTGTTGACCAGGATGTTGAGCGTGCCACCGCCGAGCTGCGCCGCCTGCGCCGCGGCGGCGTCGGCCATGGCCCGGTCACGGACGTCGAGCTCGCGGCTCTCCGCCGTGCCCCCGGCTGCGACGATCTGCTTCGCGACGACCTCCGCGGCGGCTGGGTCCAGATCCGTGACGAGGACGGCGGCGCCGGCCGAAGCGAACGCGGACGCGACGGCGGCGCCGATCCCGCTTCCCGCCCCGGTGACCAGCGCCGTGCGGCCGTCCAGGGAGAACGGGTTCACTAGTAGCTCCTCGGCAGGCCCAGTACGTGCGAGCCCAGGTAGTTCAGCACCATCTCCTGCGACAACGGCGCGATCTTCAGCAGCCGGGCCTCCCGGAAGTAGCGGGCCACGTTGTACTCCTCGGAGTACCCCATCCCGCCGTGCGTCTGCAACGCCCGATCAGCGGCCTCGAAACCGGCGTCGGCACACAGGTACTTGGCCGTGTTGGCCTCCCGGCCGCAGGGTTTGCCCTGGTCGTAGAGCCACGTGGCCTTGCGCAGCGTCAGCTCGGCGGCGTCGAGGCGGGCGAGTGAGTCGGCCAGCGGGAACTGCAGGCCCTGGTTCATCCCGATCGGACGGCCGAACACCTCGCGCTCGTTGCCGTACTTGACCGCGGTGTCCAGCGCGACCCGGCCCAGGCCCAGCGCTTCGGCGGCGATGAGCATCCGCTCCGGGTTGAGGCCGTCGAGGATGTAGCGGAAGCCCTGGCCCTCCTCGCCGACGCGGTCCTCCACGGGGATGCGCAGGTCGTCGATGAACAGCTCGTTGGACGAGACGGCGTTGCGCCCCATCTTCGCGATCGGGCGGATGTCGACGTGCGCCCGGTCGAGGTCGGTGAAGAACAGCGTCATGCCGTCGGTCTTCTTCGCGCTGTCCTCGAACTTCGTGGTGCGCGTCAGCAGCAGGATCTTCTCCGACTCCTGCGCTTTGGAGATCCACACCTTGCGGCCGTTGACGATGTACTCGTCGCCCACGCGCTTCGCGAATGTGGTGATCTTCGTGGTGTCCAGCCCCGCACCCGGCTCGGTGACGCCGAAGCAGACGTGCAGGCTGCCGTCGACGATGCGCGGCAGCGTGCGCGCCTTGAGCTCCTCGGACCCGTGCAGGATCACGGGATGCATGCCGAAGATCGACATGTGGATCGAGCTGGCCGCGTTCATGCCCCCGCCCGAGCGCGACACCTCCTCCAGGATGATTGACGCCTCGGTGATGCCGAGCCCGTGGCCGCCGTACTCCTCCGGGGTGGTGACGCCGAGCCAGCCCCCGGTGGCGAGGGTGTCGTAGAACTCGGTGGGGAACTCGTGGTCCCGGTCCTTCTCCATCCAGTAGCGGTCGTCGAACTTCCCCGCGAGCTCGGCCACCGCCTTGCGGATGGTCGCCTGGTCGTCCGTCAGCTCGAAGTCCACGGGTCCACCGTAACAAAGGACTGACCAAATCACACCAGGTGGAGCGCCTCCGCCATGCGCTCGTTCCAGGCGCTCGGCGCCCCGAACAGGACCCGGTCGAGCTTGGCCCGCTTGTAGTAGAGCTGCAGGTCGTGCTCCCACGTGTAGCCGATGGCGCCGTGGATGGTCAGTGCCGCGTCGGCGGCGTCCGCCGCACCGGCCGTGACCTGCGCCTTCGCGGCCGCGGCGTGCAGGTGCGCGTCGGGATGCCCGGACTCCACCGATGCGGCTGCGAGGTAGACGATCGAGCGTGCCGACTCCACCTGCACCAGCATCTGGGCGGCCGCGTGCTTCACGGCCTGGAACGACCCGATCGGCACGCCGAACTGCTGGCGCTGCTTGGCGTACTCCACCGCCATCTCCAGCATCCGCTCGGTGACGCCGAGGGCGTCGGCGGACACCAGGACCGCCGCCCGCAGCGCTACCTGCTCCAGCACGGAGGCGTCACCCACCGGCGTGCCGGCAGCCCCGCTGAACACGATGTCCGCGGCGGTGCGGGTGCGGTCGGTCAGCACCCGCGGCCGGATCTCGACGCCCGGAGCGTCGACGTCGACGAGCACGAGCGCGCCGTCCACCGGGACCAGTAGCCGGCGGGCGCGGTCGGCGCCCAGCACGGACGCGACCGTGCCGGTGATCCCGGAAGCGCCCACGACAGCCCCCGGGACCGCCCCGGACGGCACGGCGAGCACGGTGACGACACCGTCCGTGAGCAGGGCTTTCGCCGCGTCGGGCGCCTCGACCAGCCCGGGGACGGCCAGCACCGACCCCAGCCACGCCGACGACGGCGCCGCCGCCCGTCCCAGCTCCTCCGCGGCCAGGGCCAGCTCGACGAGCCCACCGCCCTGCCCGCCCAGGTCCTCGGGCGACCCGACCGCCGCCCAGCCCTCGGCGGTGAACTGCCGCTCGAAGTCGGAGGGGTCGCCGGCGTCGAGCCAACCCCGCAGGGTCGACGCCGGGCAGCGCTGCGCCAGCCAGTCGCGCAGGACCGACCGGAAATCGGCCTGCTCGTCCGACAGTTCCCACCGCATGTCATGCTCCCTGCTATTTTGGGTCGGACCTTTGGACCAGAGTGTGGGGAGAAGTATGACAGCGGACAGATCGGCGATCAGGCTCTCGCCGATGGAGGTGCCGAAGGCCTCGGACGTGCTCGCCAACGAGCTGCGCGAGCGCATCCTCTCCGGCGACTACCCGGAAGGCACCCTGCTCCCGCCCGAGCGCGAGCTCGTCGTGCAGACCCGGATGAGCCGCACCACGGTGCGCGAGGCGTTGCGCGTGCTCGAGGTCCAGGGCCTGATCCGCATCAAGGCCGGCCGGGCCGGCGGCGCGTTCGTGCAGCAGCCGGGCGAGGAGTCGGTGGCCAACTCCCTGGAGCTGCTCATCCGCGGCCGTCAGATCCGGCTCGCTTCGGTGCACGAGACCCGCGAGGCGATCGAGCCCACCTGCGCCCGGCTCGCGGCGCTCAACCGGATGCCGGGCGACCTGGCACGGCTGGATGCGGCCAACGTGGCGATCGCCGAGGGCGGCAGCCTGGAGCAGTTCCTGCAGGCCAACCTCGACTGGCACATCGGCGTGGCCACGGCCGGCCACAATGAGATCCTGACCGGCATCATGATCGCGCTGTCGCGGGCCATCTACACCGTCACCCACAACGAGGGCTTCGTGAACGACGAGGTCCGCGCCATCACCGTCCGCGCGCACAGGTCCGTCACCCGGGCCATCCGGGAGAAGGACCCCGAGGCGGCCACCCGCCGGATGACCCGCCACGTGCACGCCTACGCCGCCGCCGCGCTGGCCGTGGAGGAGCGCACCGCCATCACGGTTCCCGTCGCCGAGTGAGACGCTCATCCGCGGGGCAGCCCTAGCAGCCGCTCGGCCACGATATTGCGCTGGATGAACGTGGAGCCGCCCGCGATCGCCGTGCCGCGGGCCTGGTAGGCCAGCCGCGTCCAGCGGGCGTCGGCCGCCTCCTGCTCGTCGAGGGCGAGTTGGCCACTCAGCGGCGCGAGCGACATCCGGAAGTCGGCGAGGTCCTCCACCAGCGGGCAGAAGAACAGCTTCCCGATCGACGTCACAGGCCCGGGCGGGCCGTCATCGGCAGCGATCGTCAGCACCCGCTGGCCGATCGCGTGGTGCACCAGCGCGCGGCCGTAGAGATCGGCGACCTGCTGGCGCACCAACGGATCCGCCCCCAACGGGCGGCCGTCGTCCCCCGTGCGACTCCGGACGTCGGCCACGATGTCGTCCACCGCACGCTTGGTGTTGACCCGGCCCGTGGCGATCCCGACGCGCTCGAACCCGAGCGTGGCCATCGCGACCTTCCAGCCGCCGTCGACCTCGCCGAGCACCAGGTCGTCCGGGATGAACACGTCGTCGAGGAACACCTCGTTGAACTCCGCCTCGCCCAGCATGTGGCGCAGCGGCCGGACGGTGACGCCGGGACTGTCCATGGGCAGCAGGAAGTAGGTGATGCCCCGGTGCCGCTCGCCACCCCCTGTGTGGGCGAGCAGGATGCCGTTGGCCGACAAGTGCGCGCGGCTGGTCCAGATCTTCTGCCCCGTCAGGCGCCAGCCGCCCTCGGCGCGTACGGCCTTCGTCCGCAGCGACGCCAGGTCGGAGCCGGACTCCGGCTCGGAGAACAGCTGGCACCACAGCTCGTCACCGGTCAGGATCGGACGCAGGAACCGCTCCTTCTGCGCGTCGGTGCCGAAGGCGACGATCGTGGGGCCGGCGAAGTCCTCCCCCACCGTGTTGAGCTTCTCGGGCGCGCCGGCGCGGTCGGCCTCCTCGGAGAACACCGCCCGGATCTTCGCGTCCGCCCCCTGGCCGCCGTACTCGCGCGGCCAGGACATCCCGGCGTAGCCGGCCTCGAACAGCAGGCGCTGCCACTGCCGCCAGAAGGGCAGCTTGTCCGTGAGCTCGGCCGGTTCGGGCCACGGCAGCGTGGGCAGCGCCTCAGCGAGCCACGCCCGCACGCGCGCGCGGAACGCGGCCTCCTCCGGTGAGTCGGCGAGATCCATCGAGGTCCCTTCGTCGAACTATGCTCGATGGTAATATCGGTCAGACCAAAAGCCAAACGACCCGCCAGTCCGGGAGCGAACGACCGTCCGAGCAACGGTGGGCTGGTTCGGCGACTGAACGGCCTCCACGGGGTTGCCGACGCTGCGATCACACCCTGCGGGCACTGGCCACCGCACCAGCGGTGTGGGGACGGCACAAGCGCCGCAACACGGGTGCGGCCGGTACAACGCTTGTGCCGTGCCGCTCACGCCGACCGGCGGCACCCCGCGGCGGAGGGCGCCTACGACCGCATCGTCAGCGGCGTGGCCACCGAGATGATCCCGCGGCTGTTCCTCACCGGCTCGTGGGGCGTCCCGCTGCGCGCGGACCTGGAGGTCTAGGACCCTCCGGGGGCCAGCAGCATCCCGGTCGTCGCGTCCACCAGCGCGTCGCCCACCGCCGCCCAGGACGGCGGGTGGGGCGACGAGCCCACGGCGAGGGCTCGTTCCCGCTCCGCGCAGGTGTGCACGACGGCGTAGAGGGCCATCTCGCCGCGGATCGCCATCGCCGACGCCGACACCCCGGCCGGGGACGCCGCGGCCACGGCCGTGAGGATGTCCCGCATCACCTCCGACGAGCTGACCTCCCACAGCAGGTGCTCGCGCAGCGCCGGGTCCGCGATGACGTGGGCGGCGAACCGCGCGTACCAGCTCGGGACGCCGATCTCGTCGAGATGCTCGGTGAGCGGGCGGACGAGGCAGTCCACGTGGTGGCGCAGGTCGTCGGCTCCGGCGGCGTGCTCGCGCATCTCCCGGCGGCGGCCGTCCATCGGCTCGAAGTGCCGGGTGAGGATCGCCCGCACCAGCTCGCCGCGGTCGCCGATGTGGTAGCCCACGGCCGAGTTGTTGGCCTGCCCGGCGGCGTCGGCGATACGGCGCTGTGTGGCCCCGGCCAGCCCGTGCTCGGCGACGAGGCGCTCGGCGGCGTCGAGCAGCCGGTCGCGGGTACCGGTCACCATCGCACGGGTACCTCCTCGATGCCCCCGACGATGAGACCCTGCCGGCTGCGCAGCTCCGCCGGCTCCACCGCCAGCTCGAGCGACGGCAGCCGCTCGATCAGCGTGGCCAGCACGGTCTGCAGCTCGACACGGGCCAGCGCCTGGCCGATGCAGGAGTGCGGGCCCGCCCCGAAGGCCAGGTGCGGGTTGGGCGCGCGGCCCAGGTCCATGTCGTCGGCGCCGTCGAACGCGCGCTCGTCGCGGTTGGCCGACGCCATGCTGGACACCACGGTGGTGCCCGCCGGGATCGTCGTGCCACCCAGCTCGATCTCCTCGGAGACGTAGCGCGGCATCCCGAAACCGGGGTTGGCGTCGAAACGCAGCGCCTCCTCCACCGTGGACCGCACGAGGGAGGGGTCGGCCACCAGTGTCTCCCACCGCTCGCGGCGCGACAGCAGCATGCCGAGCATCTTACCGATCATGTTCGCGGTGGTCTCGTGTCCGGCGATGAGCAGGCCCTGCCCGGTGACCACCAGCTCGGTCTCCGACATGCTGCCGTCCTGGGCGTCGACGGCGGCCGCGAGCTCGGAGAGCAGGTCGTGGCCCGGGCTCGCCCGCTTGGCCTGCACGTGGGCCACCATGTAGGCGGAGAACTCCTTGCCCGAGGCGTCCACCTCGGCCTGGCTGTAGCGGCTCAGGTTGAGCATGGTGTCCGACCAGTGGGCGAAGCGGCCGTGGTCCTCGCGCGGCACCCCGATCAGCTCGCAGATGACGGCCACCGGCAGCGGGAAGCCCAGCGCCGCACCGATGTCCGCGGGAGCACCGGACTCCACCATCGCGTCGATCAGCTCGTGCGCGATCTCCTCGATGCGCGGCTTGAGCGCCAGCACCCGCTTGACCGTGAACGCCCGGCCGACCAGTCGGCGCCACCGCGTGTGGCCCGGGCCGCCCATCATGGATCCGGCCGCGGCGTCGTCGGTCTCCTCCGCACTGCGACGGCTGAAGACGCCGCCGTCGTCGTCGGTGGTGGAGACCTTCGCGGCGTTGTCGGCCACGAGATCGCGAGAGAAGCGGGGGTCCGACAGCAGCGCCCGGACGTGGTCGTACCGGGTGATGAGCAGGGTCTCGTCGCCGCTCGCCATGCGGACCGTCGCGACCGGGCAGCGGTCGCGCAGCTCGGCCCACTCGGGCGGCGGCTCCAGCGCGGTCGGGTTGGCGAACGGGTAGAGCGGGGCCTGCGCGCTGTCGGTGGACATGCGCCCACGTTAAGACAGTCGCTTGAAACGCGCCGGCCCCAGACCACTCACCTCCGACGCGGGTCGCCGTACCCCCGACGACGGAACCGTCGTCCTGCTCCAGGCCGATCCCCCGCCTCGCTCGGGAGCGCCGTCCGGGAGGCCGTCTCGGTGTCCCGCGGCCGCCATCACGAACGACCAGGTACCAGCCGGTACACCGCACCGGCCTGGTCGTCGGTGATGTAGACCGCGCCGTCCGGGCCGGCCACGGCGGCGACGGGCCGGCCCCACCGGGAACCGTCCGCGGCCTGGAACCCGCCGACCAGGGTCTGCTGACGGCCGAGCCCGCCCTTCTCCCACGGGAAGAACGACACCTCGGGCGCACGGGGCGGTGACGCGTCCCAGGACCCGTGCACGCCGACGAGGGCACCGAGGGCGTACGCGCCCGGCAGCCCACCGTCGACGAACGAGAGGCCCAACGGTGCCGAGTGCCCGCCGAGCGTCTCCTCGACGCGGGGCAGCGCCGCGCAGTCGAGCATGCGACCGCCCGGGTTGAGCAGGACGTCGTCGGTGAACGGGACGTCGGTGGGGTTCTGCGGGCTGCCTGCGACACCGGGCTGCACGTCGGGGTCGGGGTTGCAGTAGGGCCAGCCCAGGTTGCGGCCGGGGGTGAGCCGGGCCAGCGCCTCGGCGGGATGGTCGCGGACGTAGGCGGTGATCACCTTCCCCTGCGCGGAACCCGACGCGTCGCCGTAGGGGCGGTCGAACGGGTACGCGACGTTGTCGCGGTTGTTCACCGCCGTCCACACGGCGCCGTCGGGGGCGACGGCCAGGCCGGTGCCGTTGCGGACACCGACCGCGAACGGCGCCGGCGCCCCGCCACCGGGCGGGATCCGCAGGATCGACGCGCGGGGCGGGTTCGCCGTGAGGTCGCCCGCGGAGACGTTGCCGGTGGAGCCGACCGACACGTACACCGCGCCGTCGGGGCCGACGGCCACGCTCTTGAGCGCGTGGGCGTAGGCGCCGCGCAGGTCCGGGCTCTTCGCGTCGGGCAGCCCGGTCACCACCGGCCGCGGCGCGGTGGCCGCCCCGGCCGCGTAGGCGTAGGCGTCGACCCGGTCGCTCTGGGCCACGTAGAGCGTCGACCCGGCGAACGCGAGCCCGTGCGGCTGGTTCAGCCCTTCCAGCATGACGGACACACCGGCGGTACCGCGGCCGTCAGGGACCAGGCGGACCACGGTGCCCTGGGCCGGGACCGAGACCAGCAACGACCCGTCCGGCGCGAACGCGGCGAGCCGCGCCGAGGGCACCCGCGCGAACACCGACATCGTCCAGCCCGGCGGGACGAGTGCCTGGCGGGGCGCGTCGAACGGGGCGGCGGCCATCCCGGACGGGACGGTGACGGTCACCGGGACCAGGCCCGCCGGAGCGGCCGCGGTCGGGGCCGCACCGGTCGCGGAGGCGGCGGGTGCCGAACAGGCGGCGACGAACGCCACGAGGGCGATCGCCACCAGCGAGCGCAGTGACGTCATGCCAGGCCTCCGGGTCGGATCTCGTTCACCAGTCTCGCCCGACCCGCGCGCCGACGCGCGGCGGGCCCGGCCCTCAGCGACCGGACAGGAACGACACCGCCTCGCCGAGCGCCAGATCGCTCAGCGCGGGATCGTGGCGCGCGCCGACATCGCGCATGAACGCGTGCTCGCCGCCCGCGTACACGTGCAGTTCGACGTCGGTCATGCCCGCGGCGTAGAGGGCCGAGACCACCTGCAGCCGGGCGTCGGGGGGCACATGCGGGTCCTGGGACCCGAACACGACCATGAGCCGGCCGCCGATGTCCGCGGCCCGGGCCAGCGACCCCGCGTCGGCGTCCGCGCCGAGCGCGCCGTCCTGCAGGCCGGTCGGGTAGAAGCACACCGTCGCCTCCACCCGGGGGTCCAGCGCCGCGCGGAACGCCAGGTGACCACCGATGCAGAAGCCTGCCGCGAACAGCCGCGCGACGTCGGGGCGGCGTTCCAGGTGGTCGAGCACGGCGACCCGGTCGGCGTCGAACTGCGCGGTGGTCGTGGTCGCGGCGCCCGCGAGACCGGCCTGCTTGCCGGCGTCGTCGAACTCCAGGGCGACCCCGGCCAGCTCACCGTGCGGGTAGATCTCCGGCACGCACACCAGGAATCCGACGGACGCCAGCCGTCGCGCGGTCCGCAACGTGGACTCCGTCAGCTGGAAGATGTCGGTGTAGAGCAACACCGCGGGCCGCGGGCCCGCGCCCGCCGGGCTGATCACGATCGTGCGGATGTCGCCCTCCGGCGCGGGTACGCGTACGTCCTCCTCGTGCAACTTCACACCGCGGAATCTAAGCCGACCCGCGGACCACCAGCTCGGTGGGGAGCTCCACCGGCTCCACGGTCTCGCCGACGACCAGCCGGGCCAGCATGTCCGAGGCCACGGACAGGGCGTCGACGTCGCCGGCCACCGCGAGCAGCCGCTCGGTGGCCACGCGCGCGCCGCCGCGGTCGTCGGCGGCGACGTACGGGATGGACCGGCCCGCCGGCGGGCGGCCGCACGCCACCACCGGAACTCGTGAGCGTTCCAGGTCGGCGAGCAGGGAGTGAGCCCGAAGCAGGCCGGCAGCAGGTACTGCGGGATGGCCAGCACCACCGACGTCACGAGCACCCCGCGGGCGCGGCCGGCGAGGCCCGACTGGAGCGCAGCGGCCACGACCTGCTGACCGACCGATCCGTAGCCACGGTGCACTCCGTCGCCGCCGGTGACGTCGCCGTCGTGCGCCTCGGTGTGTGATCGCCTCGGGGGTTGATCCTGACGCAACGTCAGGTCCTACCGTCGGGCTCATGACGGCGGACGAACTGATCGCGCTGGTGCGGACACTGCCCGGGACCCGGGCCGACACCATCGGCGAGGGCAGCGGGGCGCCCCCGGTGGCCTGGGGCGACACATTCTTCTTCCACGACCCGGACGATCGCGAGGAGGACCGGCGGATCCCGTTCGCCACCATCGTCACGAAGGACTACCCCGGCTTCGACACCGCGTCCGACCTCGACCGCGACGGCGTGTTCCGCGTCAACGTCGAGGTCGGGCGGGAGCGGTTCGAGCAGCTGCTCGGCTACGCGCCCGCGCAGCTCGCCGAGCACCATCCCGACTACCGCTTCTCCGACGTGCCGCTCCCCCACCCGACGTACGGGCGGCAGGCGTGGGTGAGCGTGGTCAGCCCGATCGAGCAGTCGGCCGCAGTGGTCCGGGACCTGCTGGTGGAGGCGCACCGCCGTGCCACGACCCGGCATCGCCGGCGCTGAGTGGGACGACGCGGCTGGCCGCACGTCAGCGTCGTGAACCCAAGGGCCGCCCCGTGCGACCGACGGCGATCACGAGTGGCAGTGATCGCCGCGAGCGGCACCTCAACGCCCCATTGAGGACGCTCCGGTGCGGACTGCAACGATCACGAGCCGGACGGCCACCTCGAGGCGTGGTGCCCGGGGAGATCAGAACGGTGGCGGTCCATCGTCAGTGGTGATGGGGACGCGGGGTTCGGTCAGCGGCGGTGGCTCGACGTGGTACTCGTGTCCGCTCGGGGTGATCCACTCGATGGAGCCGTCCTCTGGTGGCCTGTACCTGGGGGTGCCGTAGTCGAGTATCCCGCCCGAGAGGGGGTCGGTGACCAACCGCCGCCACGTGCTCGTGGGATCCGCGGCGAGTTCCCTGGCCTGAGCGGCAGTGATTGGCCCGTACCCAGCCAGCTCGGCCGGCTCGTCGCTGTCGCCGCGCAGGCTGTCGAGGGGGACGATGACCCGGATCTGGATGGAGACGCCACGCGATGACCTTCTCCCAGGTCGCGATCCGCTCCAGCTGATCGAACCCGTCCGCAGCCGACCTCATCGGAGAGCGCATCGAATGTCGATATGCGTTCGACTACTCGTCAAATCGTTGCAGCGCAACGTACTTGAGGGGTCTGACTGGTTGAATCCTGCGACCGATCGACCCCACCACCGGGCTCGCGGTACGGCGTGCCTCCTCCACGTCGGCGTGCTCGCCTGCACCATCGCGGCGCCGAAAGCGCGGGCCGTACGGCCACCGGATGCGGGAGGATCTCACCATGGCCGGGTACTCGATCGGCGAGGTCGCCCGGCTCTCCGGCGTCACCGTCCGGACCCTGCACCACTACGACCGGATCGGGCTGCTGTGCCCGGCCGGGCGCAGCAGCGCCGGGCACCGGCGCTACGGCGAGACGGACCTGGACCGGTTGCGGCAGATCCTGTTCTACCGCGAGCTCGGGTTCGCCCTCCCCGACATCGCCGCCGTGCTGTCCGGTGCTCCCGCCGACGACCACCTTCGCCGCCAGCACCGTCTCCTGCGCCAGCGGCTGCACCGCACCGAGAACCTCCTCGCGGCCGTGGAGCAGGAGATCGAGGCACGGCGCCTCGGCATCGCGTTGACACCCGAGCAGCAGCTCGCGATCTTCGGCAACGACCGGTTCGCCGACCTGTTCGCCGAGACGGAACCGGGAACCCGTCGCCGCGGTGCGGCCCACACCGTCGAGGACTGGATCGCGATCCAGGCCGAGGCCGCCGCCGTGATCGAGTCCTTCGCCGACGCGCTGCGCTGCAACGAGCCGGCGACGGGCGAACGCGCGATGGACGCGGCCGAGGCCCACCGCCGGCACCTCGAACGGTGGTTCCACCCCTGCCCGCCCTCCCGGCACCGTGAGGTCGCTGCCGCCTACCTGGCGTCAGAGGACACCTCGGTGTGGGAGGACATCGGTCCCGGCTACACCTGCTACGTCACCGACGCCATCGAGGCCAACGCCCGACGGTCGGAGGACCCCCCTTCCGGTCCCACCCCACCGTCGTCCAGAATCGATCCGTGATGCTTGTGACGCTGGAGGCCTTCTGGCCGAGCCGTCGCGTCACCCACTTCGACGAGTTCAGTCGTCCGGCCGCGTAGCGCGACCGTCTCCCTACCGGCCGCCCCGCGGCCGCGCTGTGCCCAGCCGTCCCGGCTCCGGCACCGAACCTACGCACCACAACAACGAGGAGAACCAGCGTGACTCTGCAGATCGGCGACACCGCACCCGACTTCGAGGTGGACACCACCGAGGGCACCGTGAAGTTCCACGACTGGATCGGCGACTCGTGGGCCGTCCTCTTCTCCCACCCCCGCGACTTCACCCCGGTCTGCACCACCGAGCTGGGCTACCTCGCGAACAACAAGCACGAGTTCGACCGCCGCGGCGTCAAGCTGATCGGCCTGTCGGTCGATCCGCTCGACAACCACGAGAAGTGGGCCAGCGACATCGCCGAGACCCAGGGCACCGCCCCGAACTACCCGTTGATCGGCGACTCCGACTTCGTCGTCTCCAAGCTCTACGGGATGCTCCCGGCCGACGTCTCCGGCGACCCCACGCAGCGGACGGCGGCACAGAACGCCACCGTGCGCAACGTGTTCGTCATCGGACCGGACAAGAAGATCAAGCTCGTGCTCGTCTACCCGATGACCACCGGCCGCAACTTCGACGAGGTGCTGCGCGTGATCGACTCGCTGCAGCTCACCGCGAAGCACCGCGTCGCCACGCCGGCGAACTGGAAGCAGGGTGACGACGTGATCATCGCCGGGTCGGTGTCCGACGACGAGGCGAAGACGATCTACCCGGACGGCTGGAAGTCCCCGCGGCCCTACATCCGCATCGTGCCCCAGCCCCAGGACGCCTGAGCACCAGCGACGCCGTCAGCGGCCGGCCGCCGGCCTCACCCTTTCCCGGGGCGAGACCGGCGCCGACCGGTGGCGCCGTTCGACCATCGCCAGCCCCAGGGCGACGACCGCCGTGGCGACACCGGCGCCCACGAGCAGCATCCAGCCGTGGCGCACCAGCGGCAGATCCTGTGGTCGGCCGGTCGTGGTGGCCCCGATGATCGAGACGAGCACGGCGACGCCGAGCACGGACCCGACCTGGCGGGCGGTGTTGATCAGCGACGAGCCCGATCCCCACTGGTGGGCGGGCAGCGACCTGCCGACCGCGGACGACAGGGTGGGCAGGATGAGGCCCACCCCGAGCCCGGTGCAGAGGTAGCCGGGCAGCATCCCGGCGAGGTAGGCGGGGGTGGCGTCCAGGCGCAGCAGCCACCACAGGGTGCCGAGCGCGAACGACAGGCCGCCGGCGGCGGCGACCGGGCCGATGCCGAACCGCGAGCTGAACCGGCCTGCCACCCGGGACACGATCACCACGACGAGCGGGCCGGTGGCGAGCGCGAGCCCGGCGCGCTGGGTCGAGTAGCCCCACGTCCCGGTCAGGAACAGCACGTTGACCACGAGCATGGCTGCGAACCCGACCATGAACACGAGCATCGCCAGCCCGGACAGCGCGATCGCGGGACCTTCAGGACCGTCAGGTCCAACGCGGGCACCGGGTGCCGGCGCGACCGCCACACGACCCAGACGATCCCGACGACGGCCGCGGCCAGCGCGCCGAGCACCTCGGGGGCGGCCCAGCCGACATCGGGGGCCCGGACGAACGCCCAGGCCAGCGCCCCGACCCCGACGATCAGGCCCAACGCACCCACGAGGTCGGGCACCCCGGTCCGCGTGACGTCCGACTCCCGCAGCACCCGTGCGCCCGCGACCAGGGCGATCACCCCGACGGGGACGTTGACGAGGAACACCCAGTGCCAGGACAGTTGCACGAGGAAGCCGCCGACGGGCGGCCCGAGCGCGGCCGCGACGGCGCCGATGGACGCCCACGTGCCGACGGCCTGGGTCCGGCGCTCCGGCGGGAACGCGGTGAGCAGCAGCGACAGCGACGTCGGCATCACGAGCGCGGCGCCGACGGCCTGGACGACCCGGGCCGCGACGATCGCCCCGACCGACGGCCCGGCCGCACACGCCGCCGACGCGATTGTGAAGATCGCCAGCCCGACGAGGAACACGCGCTTGTGCCCGTAGCGGTCGGCCAGCCGCCCGGCGAGCGCGAGGAACGCCGCGAAGACGACGGTGTAGCCGTTGAGGATCCACGACATCTGGCCGAGGTCGGTGCCGGGGAAGTCGGCACGGATCGCGGGGAAGGCGATGTTGACGATGAACAGGTCGAGGCTCGACAGGAACGCCGCCGCCGAGACGATGACCAACACCAGGGTGGGGCGTGGGGCCGCCGGGACGCTCACCATGACGGCCTCCGGTTCTGACTTCAGCTGACTGAAGCCAGACGGTACGGACTGACTCAAGCGAACACAAGTCAGCGTAGGATCGGGCGATGCCACCGACACCCGACGCGATGACCCTCGCCGGACCTCTGGCCGACCGGGACAGCTGGAGCGCCACCGGCGGGTGCTCCCTCGAACGGACGCTGGAGGTCGTCGGCACCCGCTCGGCGATGACGCTGGTGCGCGAGGCGTTCTACGGCGGACGCCGGTTCGACGACCTGGCGCGCCGGGCGGGCATCACCGAGGCCGCGGCGGCCACCCGGCTCAGGCAGCTGGTGGAGGTCGGGGTGCTGCGGCTGGAGCCCTACCGCGAGCCGGGCAGTCGCACCCGCAACGAGTACGTGCTCACCGCGAAGGGCCGCGACCTGTTCCCGCTGGTGGTCGCCCTGATGCAGTGGGGCGACACCTATCGCGACGACGTGCCGGGCGGCCCGATCCGGCTGACGCACTCCGGCTGCGGCGCCGCGGTGGAGGTCCGGGTGGAGTGCACGCAGGGGCACCCGGTCGAGCTCGGGGACGCGGTCGCGTCCGCCGTGACCGGCCGGCTCAACCCGCCGCCTCCCGACCCGCGGTGAAGAACGCCGCGACGGCCGCGGCGTCGGGCAGCTCCGCGGCGGCGCGGAGGGCACCGAACGACGCGTTCCAGAACGGGCCCTCGCGGGGTGTCCACGGGCCGACGTAGGCGTAGGGCCCCTGGTGGCCGGCGTCGCCGGGTGAGACGCCGTAGTTGACCTCGTCCAGGGTGACGGCGAGGTCGAAGTGCTCGGGCCAGATCACGGGCTCTCCGCCGCCGGCGAACGCGCGCAGGCCGGCGTCGCCGCGGTCGAACCAGTCGGCCAGCAGCCGCGCCCCGTCCGGGTCGACGGCGAGGTCCTCGTCGTCGGCCCAGACGGCGTGGTCGCCATAGAGACCGTCGGGCACGCCCGCCACCAGGCCCGCGGCCGCGGCGACGGCACTGATCGAACCGGTCAGCGGCACGCGCCGGCCCCCTGCGACCAGGTGGGTGCCGTCCACGTGTATCGGGCCCTGCACCTGCGCGAACCCGCCCGGCGACGCCCGCAGCCGGATGGTGCTGTTCTCCCGGTACTGCGGCCCGGCCAGCAACTGCTCGGCCACCGCGTGCAGCGACCGGCGGGTCGCCGTCAGCACGTGCTCGTCCATCGCTCGCCCTTCGTCCGACTGTGGGCAGCGTGGCACACATCCGTTCGCGGGAACCGGGGCGGCTTCCGCGACGACCACTGGAGTCGGGGACCACCCGGGCCCGACGACGGACGGACAGAAGGCGATCGATGATCGGAACACCGGCCCGCCGGCCCCCGGCCGGGGCCGTTCTCCTCCTGCTGGGGACGGCGGGTGTCGTCGTGGCCTGCGCGCTGTCGTTGCTGGACGCGGGGTACTACGCCCGGCTCGGCCTGCCCCAGCCGGGCACGGTCGCCCGCGTACTCGTCACCGCGCTGCGCGCCGCGGCGGAGCTCGGCGGTGCGCTGGCCGCGGGTTCGCTGCTGTTCGCCGCGTTCGTCGCGCCGCCGCAGCCCGGCGGCACCCTCGACGTCGACGGGTACCTGGCCGCGCGCCGCGGCGGCCGGGGCGCGCTGCTGGCCGGCCTCGCGGCCCTGCTGCTGGCCCCCGCACTCGCCGGCGACCTGACAGGCACCGGTGGCACAACGGTCCTGCACGGGGACTGGTGGACCCTGTTCACCACGCTGCAGGAGCCGCTGGCGTGGCTGTTGTGCGGGGCCGGCCTGCTGGTCGTCGGCATCGGCGGGCTCCTGGCCCTGCGCTGGTGGACCACGCCGCTGCTCGGCGTGGTCGCGGTGGTCTGCCTGATCGCACCCGCGGTGGTGGGCCAGGCCGCGAACGGCGCCGGGCACGACTGGGCCACCGACGCCGTGATCCTGCAGGAGGTCGCCACCTGCACCGGGCTCGGTGTGCTCGTCGCGGTGCTCTGCCACCTGCGCCGCGGCGGCCCCCATCGGGACCTCGTGCTGCGCCGCGCCGGGAGGCTCGCGACGGTCGCCACGCCCGTGCTGCTCGTGCCCGGGCTGGTACTGGCGATGCTCTGGATCGGGCGGGATCCGCTCGGCACCCCCTGGGGCGTCGTCGCGATCGCCCGGCTCGCGGTGCTCGCGGCCGCGGGGGTGACCGGCCTGCTGCTGTGGCACTCCCGCCCCGGCCGCGCCGCCGGGGTACTGGTCGCCGGGTTCGCGGTGGCGGCCGTGCTGGCCGTCGTGCTGGAGCGCTGGCTGCCCCCGCACTTCGCGCAGGTCTCCGACAGCGCCGCGGAGTCGCTGATCGGCTTCGACCTCCCCGAACCGGCAACTGCACTGGGCCTGCTGGTCGACTGGCGGCTCAACATCATCTTCGGATCGAGCGCGGTCGTGCTGGCCGTCGTCTACCTGCTCGGGGTACGCCGGCTGACCCGGCGCGGCGACGCGTGGGCCCGCGGCCGCACCACCGCCTGGCTCCTCGGGTGCGCCACGCTGCTGGTGGTCACCTCGTCCGGGCTCGGGCCGTACTCGGCCGGGGTCTTCAGCCTGCACATGATCAGCCACATGATCGTGAACATGCTGGTGCCGGTGCTGCTGGCCATGGGCGGACCGGTGACGCTCGCGCTGCGGGCCCTCCCACCGGCCGGTCGCGGCCATCCCCCTGGCCTGCGCGAGTGGATCGTCACCGGCATCAACTCGCGCGTGCTGCGGATCGTCCTGCACCCCCTGGTGGTGCTGGCGCTGTTCGTCGGCTCGTTCTACGCCCTGTACCTGACCGGCCTGTTCGACATCGCGCTGCGCTACCACTGGGCGCACCAGCTGATGAACCTGCACTTCCTCGTGATCGGCTACCTGTTCTTCTGGCCGCTGATCGGGGTGGACCCGGCGCCGACCCGGCTGCCGCACATCGGCAGGCTCGCCGTGCTGCTGGCGGCGATGCCGTTCCACGCGTTCTTCGGGGTGGTCGTGATGAGCAGCTCCACGCTGCTCGGCGGCGACTTCTACCGGCTGCTCGCGCTGCCGTGGATGGCCGACCTGCTCGACGACCAGCACACCGGCGGCGGCATCGCCTGGGCGGCGGGCGAGGCCCCGATGCTGCTGGTCATCCTGGTGCTGCTCACCCGCTGGAGCCGCGACGACGCACGCGAGGCGGCCCGCCACGACCGCCGCGCCGACGCCGACGGCGAGGCCGATCTCGAGGCCTACAACGCGATGCTGGCGCGGATGGCGGGGTCGGAGAGATCCTGACGGGCACGCTCGTGGTTGCGCAACCGCAGGCTGTTGGACACCACGAGCAACGACGAGAAGGCCATCGCTCCCCCGGCCACCAGCGGGTTGAGCAGCCCGGCCATGGCCAGGGGCACGGCGGCGAGGTTGTAGCCGAACGCCCACAGCAGGTTGCCCCGCACCGTGGCGACCGTGGCGCGGGCCAGCCGGACCGCGGTGGGCAGCACCGTCAGGTCGTCGCGGACGAGCACGAGATCGGCGGCCTCCAGGGCGACGTCGGTGCCGGACCCGACGGCGATGCCGAGGTCGGCGGCGGCGAGCGCGGCGGCGTCGTTGATCCCGTCCCCGACGACGGCGACGGTGTGCCCGTCGGCCTGGAGTGCCCGGACGAGCGCGATCTTGTCCTCGGGCAGTGCGCCGGCGTGCACCTCGTCGATGCCGGTGGCGGCGGCCACCGCACCCGCCGCGGCCGCCCCGTCGCCGGTGAGCAGTACCGGCCGCATCCCCATGGCCCGCAGGGCCGCGACGGCGTCGACCGCGCCGGGGCGCAGCGGGTCGGTGAGAGCGATGAGCCCGGCCGCGCGCCCGTCGATCCCGACCGCGACGACCGTGGCGCCCGCAGCCTCCCACTCCGCCTGCACCGTGACGTCGGCGAACAGTTCGGGCCTCCCGATCAGCACCTCCCGCCCGTCGACCGTGCCACGGGCGCCCAGGCCGGTCAGGGCGCGGAAGCCGGTGACCTCGGGCAGGTCGTCCACGGCGCGTTCCACGATCGCCGTGGCGATGGGGTGTTCCGACGACCGCTCGACGGCCGCGGCGAGGCGCAGCAGCTCCCCGGCGTCCATCCCCTCGGCCCGCACATCCGTGACCGTCATCCGTCCCGCCGTCAGCGTCCCCGTCTTGTCCAGCACCACGATGTCGGCGGCACGCACCGTCTCCAGTGCGCGGAAGCCGGTGACGAAGATGCCCAACTCGGCGCCGCGGCCGGTGGCCACCATCAGCGCGGTCGGGGTGGCCAGGCCCAGCGCGCACGGGCACGCGATGACGAGTACGGCCACCGCGCGGGCGACGGCGTCGGCCGCGGTGAGCCCCAGCAGCAGGCCGCCGCCCGCCGTGGCCAGCGCCAGCAGCAGCACCGCCGGCACGAACACCGCGGAGACCCGGTCCACCAGCCGCTGGGTCGCCGATTTCGCCACCTGCGCGTTCTCGACGGCGCGCAGCATCCGCGACAGCCGGGTGGCGTCGCCGACCTGGTCCGCCCGCACGGTCAGGGTGCCGCCGACGGCGATCGTGCCGCCCGTGACGGCGTCGCCCTCCCCGACCTCGGCGGGGACGGGCTCACCGGTCATCGCGCTCGCGTCCACCGCTGCGGCGCCGGAGGTGACCGTGCCGTCGGCGGCGATCCGCTCGCCCGGCCGCACCACGAACAGGTCGTCGACACGCAGATGCGCCAGCGGCACCCGGTGCTCGACGCCACGCCGCAGCACGGCGACGTCCGGGGCGCGCAGCCGGCCCAGCGCCCGCATCGCCCCGCCCGCGGCGCGCCGGGCGCGGGCCTCGAAGTAGCGCCCGGCCAGCTGGAACGTGGTGACCCCGGCCGCCACCTCGAGGTAGAGCGGGCCGGTCGGGTGCAGCACCGCGTCCCAGCCGGTGGCGGTGTCGGGCACCCCGCCGGTGGTGGCGAGCGTCCACAGCGACCAACCCGAGGCCGCCACGATGCCCAGCGACACCAGCGTGTCCATCGTCGACGTGCCGTGCCGCAGCCCGTTCAGCGCCGCCCGGTGGAACGGCCACGCCGCCCAGCCGACGACGGGCAACGCGAGCACCGACAGCACGAGCTGCCAGCCCGGGAACCGCAGCGACGGCACCAGGGACTGTGCCACAGACAGGTCGGCGAGCGGGACGAACAGCAGCAGGGCCACCGCGAGCCGCAGCCGAAGGCGGTCCACGGCGCGGTGGTCGGAGCGGGGCGCCTCCTGGCCGGCCCGGACCGGGTGCGCGGTGTAGCCCGCCTTCTCGACGGCGTCGACGAGCGCGTCGACAGGGAGCCCGGCGGGGTGGGTGACGGTGGCACGTTCGGTGGCGAGGTTGACCGTGGCCAGCACACCGTCGAGCTTCCCGAGCTTGCGTTCGACCCGGCCCACGCACGCCGCGCAGGTCATGCCCCCGATCGCGAGCTCGACGGTCGTGCCCGTCCTGACCGATGCCGATGCCGCGTCCACTCCCACACGACAGGAGTCGCCGCCGGGGCGTCCGGAGTTCCCGGCCGCCGCAGCCGACCGTCAGCCGTGCCCTCCACGGCTCGGCACGCCCGCAGGATCGGCGGAATGACGCGGGTGCGCCGGGAACACGTCCGTCCGGGTGGCGGACGACGCAACCCCTCCGGAGGAGGCGACGACCAGCTCGCGCAGCAGGTCGCGGATCTCCGTGAGCACCTCGGCGTCGGTCGGCTCGGCGCCACCCACGTCCTCGCCGCGGCGGCGGCGCTCCTGCAGCCAGTTCAGCGGGTAGACCACGAGGAAGTAGATGACCGCGGCGGTGAGCACGAACGTGATCACCGCGTTGATGAAGGTGGCGTAGTCGAACTGCACGTCGTGGACCACGATCTTCCCGGCGAACTCGCCGCCGCCGGAGACCAGCTGGATCAGCGGTTTGAGGAATGCGTTGGTGAACGCGGTGACCACGGCGGTGAAGGCCGCACCCACCACGACCGCGACCGCCAGGTCGACGACGTTCCCGCGCAGCAGGAAGTCCTTGAAGCCTTTCAGCACGTTGCTCGCTCCCGTTCGGGGTCGGGTGTCCGCCTGCCCACGCTAGGCGACGCCGCCCCGTCAGCCCTTCAGCCCCCCGGTGACGGTCTGCACGAACTGCCTCTGGAAGATCGCGAACACCATGATCACCGGGAGCGCCGTCAGCACCGACCCGGCCATGATGCCGCCGTAGTCGGTGGAGAACTGGCCGACCAGGTTCTGCAGGCCCACCGTCGCGGTGAACGCGGTCGGCTCGTTCATCAACGACGACGCGATGACGTACTCCTGCCACGTCGTGACGACGACGAAGATCCCGGCCGAGGTCAGCGCCGGGGCCAGCAGCGGCAGGATCACCCGCCGGAACGTGACGAACGGGCTGCACCCGTCGATGGCCGCAGCCTCGTCGAGCTCGCGCGGGAGGTCGTCGAGGAAGCCCTTGAGCAGCAGGAGGCAGACCGCGGTGTTCAGCCCCGCGTAGGCGATCGCGAGGCCGATGATGGTGTTGAACAGGTCGAGCTGCGACCACAGCTTGTACAGCGGGACCACCAGCGACACCGCCGGCACCACCTGCACGACCAGCAGCAGCCAGAACAGCAGGTCGCGGCCCGGGAAGCGGAACCGCGAGAACGCGTAGGCGGCCGGCGCGGCGACCCCGACGGACAGGGCGGCGGCGACCCCGCACGCCACGAGGCTGTTGAGGAAGTCGCGGGGCAGGCTGCCCGAGAGCACCGTCAGGTAGTTGCCGAACCCGAGGTCCGACACACCGCCGGTGAGCACGTCCGACTGCCGGAACGAGGCCAGCACCACCCACGCGAACGGGACCGCCACCACCAGGACGATCACGGCGAGCACGACGTTCGCGCCCCACTTCACCGCACACCCCGGCGCACCTGGTTGACGATCACCGGGACGAGGACCAGCAGCAGGATGATCACCGACAGGGCCGAGGCCTTCGCGAGGTCGAACTGCGAGAAGGCGGTGTTGTACACCCAGACCGGCAGCGTCAGGGTGGAGTCGGCGGGCCCGCCCGCCGTCATGAGGTAGATGCCGTCGAAGTAGTTCGACGTCGCGATGACGCCGAGCGCCAGGCTGGTGACGATGATCGTCTTCATCTGCGGCAGCACCACCCGCGTCAACGTCTGGAACGGGCCGGCGCCGTCGATCGTCGCGGCCTCCCGGGTCTCCTTCGGCACGGACTGCAGACCGGCCAGCAGGAGCAGGAAGTAGAACGGGAAGCCCTTCCACGCCGCGGCGACGATCACGGCCGGCAGCGACGTGGCCGTGTCGGCGAGCCAGGCGCGGTCCGAGTCGAGGCCCACCACCGACAGCAGGTCGTTGACCAGGCCGTTCTCGTTGTAGAACACCACCCAGACGTTGGCGGCCACCACGCCGGGCAGCACCCACGGGATGATCAGGACCGGCCGGACCCAGCGCACGAACCAGGTGGCGCGGTCGGCGGCCAAAGCGGTGGCCAGGCCGAGCAGGAACTGCAGCACCGTGACCCCGACCGTCCAGAGGACGGTGAGCCAGACCGCGCGGTAGAACGTCGGGTCGGTGAGCAGGGCGCCGTACTGCTGGAGCCCGACGAACCGCTCGGTGCCGGCCACCGACGTCGTGACGCTCGACCCGATGTTCTCGACGATCGGGTAGCCGACGACGAACACGAGAAGGGCGAACGCGGGCACGAGCCACACGTACGGCGCACCGCGGACTGCGGCCGGCGCCGTCGGGGTCCGGACCTGGTCGGAGACGACAGCCATGTCCCTACTTCCCGAGCGTGGCGTCGAGGGCCGTGTCGGCTTCGGCCAGTGCGACGGCGGTGGGCTTGTCGCCCAGGATGATCGTCTGCATCGTGGAGGTGAGCAGGGTCGCCTGCGCGATGAGATCGGCGTTGAGGGGGATGGGGTTGTCGGCGTTCTCGGCGAGGATCTTCCAGTAGATGTCGTACTGCGGGGCCTTGAGCGTGGTGGCCGCGTCGCGCCCGGACAGCGTCGCGGGCATCAGCGACGTGAACCGGACGAGGTCGGCCGGCTCGTACATCGCGTTGACGAACTGCTTCACCGCGTCGAACTTCGCCGGTGGCACGTAGTTCGGCACGCCGAGCACCCAGCCTCCCGTCGTGGAGTAGGTGGTCTGCGCGGTCGGCAGTGTCTGGCCGAGCTCGAAGTCGCCGGTGATCTGCTTCGCGGTCGGGATGTCCCAGAACCCGTCGAACTGCATGCCGACGGTGCCGGCACCGAAGGCCTCGACGCACGGCGCCGACGCCGTCGACACCAGGTTGGACTTGTTGCCCGTGGCCGCCAGGGACGCGAAGAACTCGAAGCCCGCCACGGCCTGGGGCGTGTCGAGCGTGGCCCGTTTCTCGTCCGGGCTCAGGAACGTACCGCCCGACTGGATCACGAACGGCCCGGCGTTGGAGTTCACGGTGTACCACTTGTCGCCGCCGACGTAGCAGAATCCCTGGTAGTCGCGCCCCAGGGCGCGGACCTTCTGCGCGGCCGCCAGGATCTCCGGGTAGGTCGCGGTCTCGCCGAAGGGCGCGACGCCCGCCTTCGCCAGCAGCTTCTTGTTGTACTGCAGTACCCGGGTGCCGGTGTCGATCGGCAGTGCGAGCTGCTTCCCGTCGTACTCCCCCGCGCGATAGAGCTGTGGGTAGAAGTTGCTGGTGGCGAGTTGGCCCGTGTCCCCGACGATCGGCACGATCGGCTGCAGGTAGCCCTTCGAGGCGAGCGACGGGAAGGTCGTGCCGTTGATCTTGGCGACATCAGGGCCCTTGCCTGCACTGAAGGCCTGGCCGAGGGCGTTGTCGTAGTTGCCGAACGGGATCTGGCGCAGCGTCACCTGCTGGCCGGGATGGCTCGCGTTGTAGCTGTCGACGAAGGCCGCTGCCTTCCCGGTGGAGTCGGTGGGGATCCACACGCTCAGGGCGGCGGCGTCGGTGGCGGGTGCGGCACAGCCGCTCAGTGCCAGGGCCGCGACGACGGCCATCGCAGCGATCCGTCGCATCACGACCTGCTCACCCGCAGGGTGACGATCTGGAACGGCCTCAGCTCTAGGGCTGCGTCCTCGCCCAGTGCCCGGGGTTCGGCGAGCGGGCGCTCCAGCAGGTCGGTCTCGGTCACCTCGGCCGCTTCGAACGCCGTGCGCAGCCGGGTGCGCACCCGGCTGCCGTGGGCCTCGTAGAGCCGCATGACGACGTCGCCGCTGCGGTCCTCCGCGAGCTTGACGGCCTCGACGACGACGGCGGGGTCGTCGACGGTCACCAGCGGCTCGACGGGTCCGGCGCCCGCACGCGAGCGGACCGGCAGGTTGATCCGGTAGCCCTCCCGCACCGCGTCGCCGATCGTCGCGCCGACCACCAGGGCGCAGTGCAGCTCGTGCTCGCCCTGGTCGCTCTCCGGGTCGGGGTAGAGCGGGGCGCGCAGCAGCGACAACCGCACGGTCGTGGAGGTTCCGCCCCCCTCACGGAGGGTGCGCGTGATGTCGTGGCCGTAGGTGGAGTCGTTGGTCACGGCGGCGCCGTAGCCGGTCTCCGTGACATGGACGAAGCGGTGTGCGCAGGTCTCGAAGCGCGCCCTGTCCCACGAGGTGTTGGTGTGGATCGGCCGCTGCACGTGCCCGAACTGGATCTCCGAGGAGGCCCGATCGGCGTGCACGTCGATCGGGAAGGCCAGTTTGAGCAGCCGCTGCCGCTCGTGCCAGTCCACCCGCGTGCCGACGTCGACCCGGCGCTGCCCCGCGGCCAGTGCGAACGTCTGCTCCACCGTGGACGCGCCGAACCGGCGGCGCACCCGCACCGTCGCGCGCTGCGGCGTCTCCTCCACGACGTCGACCGACTCGGCGTCGCGGAGGTCGGTGGCCGAGCGGCGGTAGTGGGCGTCGATGTCCCAGGCGTCCCACTGGTTGGGGGTGTCGCGGTGGAGCTGCAGCAGCCCGCCGGGCGAGGCGAGGACCTCGCGGTCGGCCACCAGGTCGCGGACCGACGCGAGCAGCCCGTCGCCGTCGACGACCACGCGGACGAGCCCGTTGTCGAGCACGATGCCCTCGGCCGTGGTCGCGGCGGTGACACCGTCGGAGGTGGCCGGGGTCGCCGCCCCGAGGGCCGGCACGCCGTCGCGGGGGTGCGGGGCGGCGTTGAAGACCAGCGGCACCTCACCCGGGCCGGCGAGGGTGGTGAGCGCCGAGGCGATCACACCCTCGAGTTCCGCGGCGATCTCGGCGTGCGCCTGCTCGGCCTCGCGGTGCACCCAGGCGATCGACGAGCCGGGCAGGATGTCGTGGAACTGCAGCAGCAGCACCCGTTGCCAGAGCCGTTCCAGCAGGTCGTAGGGGTAGGGCTCGCCGCGCTGCACGTGCGCGGCGGTGGCCCACAGCTCCGCCTCGCGCAGCAGGTGCTCGTTGCGCCGGTTGCCGCGCTTCGTCCGCGCCTGCGAGGTGTAGGTACCCCGGTGGAACTCCAGGTACAGCTCGCCCGACCACACCGGCGGGTGCGGGTACTCGGCCTCGGCGGCGCGGAAGAAGTCGGCCGGGCTGCCCAGCTCCACCTGCGGCGAGCCCTCCAGCGACCGCGTGCGGCGCGCCGCCGCGAGCATCTCGCGCGTCGGGCCGCCCCCGCCGTCACCCCAGCCGAACGGCACCAGCGACCGCGTGGCCCGGCCCTTCTCGGCGTACTGGCGCTCGGCGCGGGCGAGCTCGCGGCCCGACAGCTCGGCGTTGTAGGTGTCCACCGGCGGGAAGTGCGTGAACAGTCGCGTGCCGTCGATGCCCTCCCAGGAGAACGTGTGGTGCGGCATCCGGTTGATCTCGTTCCAGGAGGTCTTCTGGGTGAGGAACCAGCGCGACCCCGCCGCGGCCGCGATCTGCGGCAGGGCGGCGGAGTAGCCGAAGGAGTCGGGCAGCCACACGTCGAGCGGCTCCACGCCGAACTCAGCCGCGAAGAACTTCTTGCCCGCCACGAACTGCCGCGCCAGCGCCTCGCCGCCCGGCATGTTCGTGTCCGACTCCACCCACATGCCCCCGACCGGCACGAACCGGCCCTCGGCCACCCGCGCGCGGATCCGCTCGAACAGCTCCGGGTAGGCGTCGCGCACCCACGCGTACTGCTGTGCGGACGAGCAGGCGAACGTCAGGTGTGGATCGGCGTCCATCAGCGCCAGCACGCCGGAGAAGGTGCGGGCGCACTTGCGCACCGTCTCGCGCGTGGGCCACAGCCAGGCCGAGTCGATGTGGGCGTGCCCGGTGGCGAGCACCCGGTGCGCGCTCGCGTACGCCGGCCGGGCCAGCACCTCGGTGAGGGCGGCGCGGCCGTCCGCGGCGGTGCCGGCGACGTCCCACGGGTCGACGGCGTCGACCATGTCCTCCAGCGCGCGCAGGATCTCCGCGCGCCGCGGGAGGTCCGCGGGCAGCTCGGCCAGGAGTCCCCGCAACGTCCAGACGTCCTGCTGCAGCTCCCACACCTCGACGTCCAGCGCCGCGGCGTCGACGCCGCCGAACCGGTAGAGCGGCACGTCGCCGGCCGTGGCCGGGTCACCGAACGGGGTCGGGGCGAAGCTCCAGTGCTGGCCGATGTCCGGGTTCGACGACGCCTCCAGCCACAGCTCCACCGGGCCCGGCTCGGCGAGCACCTGCCGGCTGCGCGGGTGCAGGCCCTTCACGATCGTCCCGTCGGGCCGGTAGGCCGTGGCCTCGGCCTGGAAGCCGGGCTGTGCGGCGGTCCAGCCGAGTTCGACGGCGATCTCGGCCGTCACCCCGGGCTCGTTGTCCGGCACCTCACCCGTGACGTGGAACCAGGTGGTCCCCCAGGGGCGCCCCCAGTCCTGACCCGGCGCGATGGGCGTGAACTCCTGCGCGACGGCCGTCGCGAACGGCACGGGCTCCCCCGGCGCCGCCCAGGCCGCAACGGTCAGCGGCGTGCGGCGCCGGTAGACCGCAGGGGTGAGGCGCTCGCGGACGAAGCGCTCGATGCGCATCTCCACCTGGGGTGTGTCGTCGTGCACGGGCACTCCTCTGCTCCGGATCGACGCCGACCCGTGCCTGGTTTGTACATCAAATGGATTAACTCGGTCAAGGATCGGCGCGCCGCCGCGGGACCCGTCAGGCGCGCAGCAGGAGTGTGGCGGAGCGAGGGCTGAAGGCGGCGTCGAGAACCAGGCAGGCGGCCCCGACCGCGGCCACGTCCACCCCGACCCGGCTGCCCCCGACCGCGACCGGGTGGACCGACGCCGCCACGGAGTACCGCTCCAGCACCCGCGGCACGACGTGCAGCAACCGCGGGCCGAGGCGCCCCCACAGCGGGCCGCCGAACACGACCTGCTCGAGGTCGAGCAGGTCCACGATCCCGCACACCGACGCGCCCACGCGTTCGACGGCGCGGTCGACCACCCTCAGCGCCTCGGCCGAACCCTCGGCCGCGAGCCGGCACACGTCGGTGACGGCCCGGTCGAACGACGGCGCGTCGGAGGCGGCCCAGCGGCCCAGCCCGGCCGCCTCCGCGGCACCCACCAGGCACGGCACCGAGAACACGAAATCGTCGCAGCCGGTGCCGCACGTGCAGGGCGGACCGGCGGCCCCGGCGCGGAGCCGGCCCATCTCCCCCGCGTTGCCCGACGAGCCGCGCACGACCTCGCCGCCCAGCACCAGCCCGGCCCCGACGCCCACCCCGATGTAGACGAACACGCACGGGCCACTCACCCCGCCGGCCCACGACTCCGCGACGGCGGCCGCGACCACGTCCTTGTCCAGGTGCACCGGCCAGCCCGTGGCCCGCGCCAGCGCGTCGCGGACGCCGACCCGCCGCCACCGTGGCAGGTTGGGCGGATCCACGACCGCGCCCGCCGCCCCGTCGACCGGGCCGGGGGCGGCGACCCCGAGCCCGGCCACGCGGTCCCGGGGCACCCCCGAGGCGTCCACCAGCCCGTCGACCTCGGCGGTGACCTCCGCGAGCACACGCTCGGGCTCGGCGTCGACGGGGAAGGGCCGGTCGGAGCGGGCGACGACGGTGCCCGTCAGGTCGAGCACGACGAACGTCATGATCGCCGGGTCGATGTGCACCCCGACCGCGTAACGGCCCCCGGGAGCCGGGCGCAGCAGCGTCCGCGGCTTCCCCGGGCCCGCGACCTGCTTGCCGGCCTCCACGACGAGCCCGTGCTCGATCAGCCGCCGGGAGATGTTGGAGACCGTCTGCGGCGACAGGCCGGTGGCCGCGGAGATCTCCACCCGGCTCACCCCGGCCCCGTGCCGCCGGATCGCCTCCATGACGACGACCTGGTTGTAGTCGCCGACCCGCGGCAGGTTGGAACCCCGGCGCGTCGCCGGCTCCGGGAACGCCTCCTCGGTCATGCGCCCGCCTCGGTCATCAGCACAGCGTGCCACCTGGCGACCTGCACGAGCGGTGACCGGTCGGATCACGCTAGGATGCACACGAGATCCGGACCATCCTTCCCGCGTGCGGCCTGTTCGGCCCCGCGGCGGCGATCTCCCCCAGATCCCTGGGCCAGGTCGCATCACCACCGCACCACCGTGCGTGTCGGGCCGCTACTGCGGTCCTGATCCGCATCCAGGAGGAGGAGTACGTGGCTCGACGAGGCCAGCCCCAGTCGAGGGCTCGCCGTAGCGCCCCGCCGGACCGACGGCGCGGCGGCCGCGGCCGCGGCGGCAACGGTGGCGGTGACGGCGGCCCCGTGGACGTCATGGCGGTGCTGGCGCGCACCATCCGGGAGGTCGAGTCCGCCCTGCGCAACGGCCGGATGACGGCCACCACCCGCACGAAGTTCCAGGTCGTCGCCCTGCTGCTGCGCGAGGAGCGCGCGCGGGTCCGTGCGGAGGTCAGCAACGACCGTCGCCGCGACGAGCAGCTCAAGCGCCTCGACGGCATCGCGACGACCCTGGCGATGACGGCCGTCCGCGATCCGGGTCTTCTGGCCCTGCTCGACGACGACGCCGTCGTCTCCGACGAGGCGAGGTCGCTCAAGCGGGAGATGCTGCGGACCGCAGGACTCGAGCCGGCCCCCGAGCCGGAGGTCGACGAGGCTCCGCAGGTGGAGCTTCCGGCCGCCCCTGCGAAGCCCCGGGTGGTGCCGCAGTCGGTCGTCTCCCGGCAGCTGGCGAACCCCTTCCTCGCCCCCGACTTCTCGGCCGCCCGACCCAGTGCGCCCCGTCCGACACCGCTGGCCGGCTGGGAACTGCTCGGCCCGCTGCTGCGGTCGTTCGAGCGCGCCGGCAGCGGGGCCTCGGCGTGCATGAAGCTGCCCGCGCCGTCCTTCCAGAGGCCGCGGGGCGCCCTGGAGCTCATGCCGCACCAGGCCCAGCTGGTCGCCGCGGCCACCGCCGGCCACCGCACCTTCCTGCTCGCCGACGAGCCGGGCCTGGGCAAGACGGCCCAGGCGCTGCTCGCCGCGGAGGCTGCAGGTGCCTACCCGCTGCTCGTCGTCGTGCCCAACGTCGTCAAGACGAACTGGCTGCGCGAGGCCGGGCTGTGGACGCCGCGGCGCTCGGCCACCGTGATCCACGGCAACGGTGACTCCGTCGACGGCTTCGCCGACATCGTCGTCGTCAACTACGAGGTGCTCGACCGGCACGTGGGGTGGCTCGGCGACTTCGGCTTCCGCGGGATGGTGGTCGACGAGGCGCACTTCATCAAGAACAAGGCCTCCCAGCGCTCGCAGCACGTGCTGGAGCTCTCGCAGCGCATCCGGTCGTTCACCGCGCGCCCGCTGCTGATGGCCCTGACCGGTACCCCGCTGATCAACGACATCGAGGACTTCCTCGCCATCTGGCAGTTCCTCGGGTGGATCGACGATTCCAAGCCGCTCGTCGCCTTGATGGACGCCCTCACCGAGACGGGCCTGACCCCCGCCGACCCGGGCTTCTACGCCGCGGCCCGCCAGAGCGTCGTGGACATGGGCATCGTCCGCCGTCGCAAGGTCGACGTGGCCGCCGACATCCCGGCGCGGCGCATCGCCGACCTCCCCGTCGAGCTGGACGGGCCGGCCGGCCGGTCGATCCGCGCGGCCGAGCGCGACCTCGCCCGCCGGATGGTGGCCCGCTACGAGACCGCGCTGGAGAACCGGCGTTCCGGGGCCGTCGTCGAGGGCATCGACCACGACCTCGTGCGCCAGGTGGCCAGGTGGGAGCAGAAGGACGCGGCCGAGGCCAAGTCGGGCGACAACGTGTTCACGATGATGCGGAAGATCGGCCAGGCGAAGGCCGGCCTCGCCGCCGACTACGCCGCCCAGCTCGCGCGCAGTGCCGGCAAGGTGGTCTTCTTCGCCAAGCACGTCGACGTGATGGACACCGCGGAGGAGACGTTCACCGGTGCGGGGGTGCGGTTCTCGTCGATCCGCGGCGACCAGACGTCCACGGTGCGGCAGCGCAACATCGACGCCTTCGTCAACGACCCGGGTGTCTCCGTCGCGGTCTGCTCGCTGACGGCGGCCGGCGTCGGCATCAACCTGCAGGTCGCCTCCAACATCGTGCTCGCCGAGCTGTCCTGGACCGCAGCGGAGCAGACCCAGGCCATCGACCGTAGCCACCGCATCGGTCAGACCGAGCCCGTCACCGCGTGGCGCATCATCGCCGCGCAGACGATCGACGCCCGGATCGCCGGGCTGATCGACAGCAAGGCCGGCCTCGCCGCCCAGGCCCTCGACGGCTCGGACGAGGAGGTCGGATCGTCGGCGGACATCCAGCTCGAAGCGCTGGTCGCCCTGCTCACCGACGAGCTGTCGGGGCCTGAGCGGTAGGGTCGGGTTTCGTGATCACCATCATCGCCACGCTCACGTTCAAGCCCGGCCTGGGTGCGCAGTTCGCGTCAGGCTTCCCGGCCGCCGCCGAGCGGGTGCTCCGGTCCGAGCCGGGAACGCTGCTCTACAAGCTCGTCAGCCTGCGCGACCAGCCCGACACGTTCCGGGTGGTGGAGTTCTACGAGTCGCAGGAGGCCGTCGACGTCCACATGGAGAACCTGCGGAAGGCCCCCAGCACGCTCGGCGATCTTCTCGCCGAGCGGCCGGTGATCGAACTCCACGACGACGTCTGACCGGCGTCAGCTGACGCTGCTGGTCCGCCATGCGCTGATCAGGGCGCCTGGTTGTCACCCTGAAAAGCCGACGCGAACCCTGAGGCCCGCCCGTGAGAAACGCCGGACCTGGTGGCCACCTGGGTCGCGCGGACCGTGGACAAGGGCTGAGCAGCACATCGCCGACAGGATCATCCCGCATCTCCGCCGTGATCAATTTATAGCGCGGCATGGGGCTTGCGGCAAGCCCTCCCCCGCGTCGGAGGATCACTCCCACAAACGGATCGGACGACGACTGGGAGTTGTTCATGACGAGAGGACAGAGCATGACGAGTGGGCCGACGCCGTTCGAGGTTCACGAGTCGGGGGCCCTGCTGCACGGGACCAAGGCAGACCTCACGATCGGTGACATGCTGCTACCCGGCCAGCTCTCGAACTACGAGGCAGGGCGGGTCATGAACCACGTCTACGTGACCGAGACGCTCGACGCCGCAGCCTGGGGCGCCGAGATGGCCCGCGGTGAGGGTCCCGGGCGTATCTACATCGTCGAACCCACAGGCATCCTCGAGGACGACCCCAACGTCACCGACAAGAGGCTCCCCGGCAATCCCACCCGCTCCTACCGGACCAACGAGCCCGTCCGCATCGTCGGCAAGCTCGAGGGCTGGACGGGCCACACCCCCGTGCAGCAACAGGCGATGAAGGACGCCCTCGCCGACCTCGAGCGACGCGGAGTCGCCGTGATCCATGACTGACGGACATCACGCGACCGCCAAACGTCGGCTCAGAACGGTGGTGGTCCGTCGTCGGTGACGGCGGGGACGCGGGGTTCGGTCAGTGGTGGTGGTTCGACGAGATATCGGTGCCCGGTCGAGGTGATCCACTCGATGGACCCGTCCGCGTACTGGTGCACGTTCCAGCCCCGCAGGCCCTTCAACCGGTGATGCGGACGGCATTTCGGGCCGAGGTTGGCGTCGCTGGTAGGGCCGGTGTCGTTCCCGGGGTCGAACGGTTGATTGTGGTCGAGGTCGCAGCGGTGTGCGGGCACCCGGCAGCCCGGGAACTGGCAGTACTGGCTTCTGGTGATCACCCGTTCGGCCATATCCGGTGGGGGCCGGTAGCGGGTGGTGCCGTAGTCGAGGATCCCGCCCGAGAGTGGATCGGTGACCAGCCGCCGCCAGGTGCTCGACG